>DAOTVO010000014.1:0-40825 GCA_034436335.1 Anaerolineales bacterium
GGAAAGTTATCGTATGCACGCCGTCGCTCAGGGTGAGGGGCGCGGCGTAGGGCTGCCAGGCGCCGCCCAGGGTGTAGGTCAAGGCTTGGAGGCCGGAACCCGGCTGAGGGTCCAAGGCAGAAGCGGAAACGGTCACCTCCGAGACGTACCAGCCGTTTTCGCCCGGCGTCCCGCTGAGCGCGCCGTCTATCTGCGGCGGACGGGTGTCCACTTTGGCGGTCAGGCTGCCCATGCGCGAACTGTCGCCCCACGTCGAGAGCGCCCAGAAGGTGAGGTTGTTTTCGCCTTCGAGGAGGGGGATTGCGCAGGAGTCGCCCTGGCAGGCGAAGGGTTCGCCGCTGCGCGCGCCTTCGATGAGGGTGATGGCGTAGCCGGGGACGGGTTCGCTGGCGCGGAGAGCGAGCGTGGGAGATGTGACGCACCAGCCGTTTTGGGCAGTGCAGTTTTGGAGCGCGCCGCTGATTTGGGCTTCGGGGTAGGTGACGGTGCGCTGCCCAACTTCGGAGCGCGTGCCGACTTTGTACCAGTAGGTAGCATCGCCACAAGGCAAGCCGGGGTCGCGTTCCCACGTACAGACAACACAGTCTATGCCCCAAGGTTCATGATGGCAACTGTTGCCGGTTGGGTCGGGCTTAGCCCACACGCCCCAGTCGTAGGTATCCACATAACTTTCGGTGCGCACGCGGTCGGGTCCGAGGTAGTCGGCGAGGGCGGCGCTCAGCGGCAGGAAGAGAAGGATGAGGACAAGAAGGAGGATCAGTGAGTGAGCGAGTGAGTGGCGCTTCATGGCTGCTCTCCGCGCGGGTTTTGGCGCATTATACTCACCGTTTTGGGCTGCGGAGTTTACGGTTTTGTCAGTCTGGGATCTGGGAGTCTGGGATGCCCTGTTCCTGCCACACTGACCATAGAAAATCGCAGGCATTTTGCGCCGTGCGCTTGGCAAATTGCCGTCCGCTGGGATAACGGGAGACTACATCCATCGCATTGAAACAGGAAATCGCCGTCCCGCCGCTCAAGATGACCGCCGCTACCCCCGCGGCGATGCCGATGCCAATGACAATTTCGGTTTGATGTTGGTCCACCCAGTTCATGACCTTTGGCACGGCTTGCTGGACAGGTTGGACAATCTTTTGCTGCACCCAATTTCCCGCCTGCTGCCACCAGGGGAGCGGCTGGGAGGGCGTGACGACCTCCGCCCGCTCGCCTTGACGGTAGTCCTGCAGCGCTTTGCGCGCGTAGTAATCCGCGGCGATGGTTTCGGCGTCCCGTTCGCCGGCGCGGTAGTCTTGATATGCCTGGCTGCGCGCGGCAGATTCGGCAGCGGCGGTCTGCGCCTTCCAGCGGTTCGAGTAGGGGTTGAGAATTACTTTGGCGATCATGGCTTGATTCTACCATTACCTGGCAAGGCGGGATTTGGAATTCCGTCAAGCAGGCGGGATAGATTAGGCGGGATAGAATTAGGCGGGATAGAATTAGGCGGGATAGAATCCCGCCCTACGGGTTGGCGGGATAGAATTAGGCGGGATAGAATCCCGCCCTACGGGTTGGCGGGATAGAAGCCCGCCCTACACATCCTCCGGTTTGAGTTTGCTGTTTCCGAGTTGCACGAGGGGGACGGCAATCATAATCAGAACACAGCCCAGCATCTGAATAGGGAGCAAGGTCTCGTGCAGGAACAACCAGCCGAAGAAGGCGGCAAAAACGGCTTCGCTGCTCAAGACCAGGGCGGTGTCATTGGCAGGAGTGTGTTTCTGGGCTATCACCTGAAGCGTAAAACCGATGGCGATAGAAAAAACGGCCGTATAGAGAACGGCAGGCAGAACATAGAGCAAGTCGGCGGCGGAGGGACGCTCGAACAGCGCGCCAGCAGCGAGGCTGAGCAATCCGCAAACGAGGTACTGACCGGCGGCGAAGGGCAGGGCTTCGATTTTTCCCTGCGCGCGGTCCACCACGACGACGTGCATCGCCCAGAAGAACGAGCCGACGAAGATGATGAGGTCACCGGGGGCGACGCGGTACGTCCCGGCGGTGCTGAGCAGGAATCCACCTGTCACGGCCAGGAGGACCGCCGCTCCGACCCGCAGGGAAGGGCGCTGGCGCCAGCCGATCCACAGGATGAGCGGGACAATCACCACGTAGAGGATGGTGATGAAGCCGCCGTTTCCGGCGGTGGTGGTCGCCAGTCCGGTCTGCTGAAAGGCGACGGCGGCAAAGAGGGCAAAACCGGCCAGAAAAACGTAGAGGAAGTTCCCGCGCCGGATAGCGCCGCGCGGTTTGGAAAAAGGCAACAGCAACAAACTGCCCAACAGGAAGCGGCTTCCGTTGAGCAGGAAGACGGTGTTGTGTCCGGCGGCAACACGCATGACAGCAAAGGCGCTCCCCCACAGGAGCGCCACCAGCAGGAGCATGAGGTCGGCTTTGAGACGCATAAAATGTCAGGATAAACCTTTTAAGAAATTATAGTTTACTGCATGAAAACTACGCCAATCGCGAAGATTTTGTAAGTCGGATTGCCAATCCGACCTACGGGTTGCGGCTTGCTGTGTCATGAAATTATCCGCAGATGTCGCAGAGGATGCAGAGAAAAGCCAGAATAGACGACATCTGCGGATACACGCGCAGGCAGTTACGATTTTTCCGCGCGAATCAGCCGCTCCACTCCGCGCTATCTACGGCCAAATGTTTACTCCTCGTCGCGCTTATCCCAGGCAGTGATGGCGTCGAGGCGTTCTTTCTCGGCAGGCGTCAGGCGAATTTCCACCGCGCCAAGATTGTCGTTCAACTGGTCGAGGCTGTTCGCTCCGATGATGGGGCTGGTGATGAGCGGGTCGGTCAACAGCCAGGCGAGGGCAATTTGGGCGACGTCGGCGTTCTTCTCCTTCGCCATTTTGTCCATTTCATCAAGAAGCGCCCAATTGCGCTCGGTAAAATAGCGCCGCGCGCTGCCTGCCCGCACCGAAGCAGGGAGCAGATTGCGGCGGTATTTACCGGTCAGGAAGCCGCCCGCCAGCGGACTGTAGGGGATAACGCCGATGTGATAAGTCCGACAAACGGCGGCCAATTCGCGCTCGAATTCGTCGCGGTGGACGAGGTTATAGTGCGGCTGGAGCGAATCGAAGCGCGCCAGACCGTTGCGGTCGGAGGTCCACAGTGCCTGCATCAACTGCCAGGCGGCATAATTCGATGCGCCGATGTAGCGCACCTTGCCCTGCCTGACCAGGTCATCGAAAGCGCCGAGGGTTTCTTCGATGGGCGTATTTTCGTCTGGCCAGTGGGCCTGGTAAAGGTCAATGTAATCGGTCTGCAGGCGGCGCAGGGAGTTTTCCACCGACTTCATGATGTGCGCCCGCGAGAGGCCCTCATCCTCCGCGCCGCCACCCATATTGCCGCGCACTTTAGTGGCAAGAATGATTTTGTCGCGCGGGATGTTGGCTTCCCGATGCCACGCGCCGAGAATCCGCTCGGCGACGCCGCCCGGATTGTCTTCGGCCCAGCGCGAGTAAATATCGGCGGTATCGAAGAAGTTGATTCCGGCCTCATACGCCGCTGAAAGGATGCGTTTGGAGGCTGGCTCATCCGCCGTCCAGCCAAACTGCATCGTGCCGAGACAGAGCGCCGAGACTTTCAAGTCGGTCAAACCCAAAGTGCGATATTCCATTTTTGCCTCCGCAAAGCGAAAAGAATAGACAAAGTTGAATGGTTCATGCAGAAAGCGCTTGAATCAGAAACAGGTCAATTGTACTTCGTCAGGCCCACGATGCGTAGATTTCTTGCCACCATATTCAACACAAGTCTCACCTCAGCCATCGAGGCGGCGGGGAAAACGGATCTTTCGGTGTAAAATCAGGCCATGACTCTCCACGATGAAATCTTCGAACAACCCATCCGCCTGCGCGGATTGCTGGCGCAACGCCAGCGGGTAGAGGAAATCGCCGCAGCCATCCGCAGGAGCGAGGTTCGCTACGTCTTTCTCGCCGCGCGGGGCACCTCGGATAACGCCGGCCGCTATGCGAATTATCTCTTCGGCGCGCAGAACAGTCTGCCGGTCGCGCTGGCCACCCCATCCCTCTTTACATACTACCGTCAGCCTCCGCGCCTGGAAGGGGCGCTGGTGATTGGGATTTCGCAATCGGGGCAGTCGCCGGATATTGTCTCGGTGCTGGAGAATGGACGTCGCCAGGGATGCCTGACGCTGGCAATCACCAACGCTCCCCATTCGTTGCTCGCCCAGACCGCCGACCTGGTGCTGGACATCCAGGCCGGGGAGGAAAAAGCCATCGCAGCGACCAAAACCTATACCGCCGAACTTTTGGCGCTGGCGATGCTTTCCGCAGCCCTGCGAAACGATGAAATTATGTGGGATGAACTCGGTCGGTTGCCCGGCTTCGTAGAAGAGGCGCTCGCACAGGATGCGGAAATCGCACACATGGTTCAGCGTTATCGTTACATGCAGCAATGTGTAGTGCTTGGACGGGGCTATAACTACGCCACTGCCTTCGAATGGGCGTTGAAACTCAAAGAATTGACCTATATCATCGCCGAGCCATACTCCTCCGCCGACTTTCAGCACGGGCCAATTGCCATGGTCGGCGGCGGGTTCCCCGTGCTGGCTGTGGCGGCCGGGGGAGCAGTATTCGACTCTATGCTGGAGATACTTGCTCGATTACGGCAAGTCCACGAAGCCGAACTGGTAGTCATTTCGGACGCCCCTCAAGCCCTGGAATTGGCCCAGTCCGCCATTCCCCTGCTGGGCGGCCTGCCCGAATGGCTGACGCCGCTGGCAAGCATCGTCCCGGCGCAATTGTTCGCCTGCCACCTGACGCGCGCCAAAGGGTACGACACCGAAGCGCCGCGGGCACTTAAAAAAATAACCGAGACGCACTGATAAGATGCGTCCCGGCCAGAGAAAAAATCGGTGGATTAATCTTTAGGGGTTGTTTCGGCCGCGTCTGAGCCGGTGTTTTTGTCATTCTTACGCGAAGTCTGGCCCGAAGGGGAGTGATGGTCGGTGGCATAGAAACCAGAGCCTTTGAAGACAATCCCAACAGGCTGATAGACTTTCTTCAACTGAGGCTTGCCGCATTCCGGACAGCGGACGAGCGGCTGGTCATTGAAGGATTGAGATTTATCGAACTGAATTCCACAGTTCGCGCAGCGGTACGTATAAACAGGCATCTTTCAACTTCCTCGACTGACAAACTTTTTCCGGTCGTTTTCGACCGGCAAGTTATTATAGCGCACTAAACATAGCGGCGCAAGAGGCGCGCTCGGAACGCGGGCGTCACTTTCTCCGAATAAATAAAGAATTCATGTAACTGCCTACCCTGGTCTCAGAAATCATGCGCAGAGGTCGCAGAGGACGCAGATGGGGAGAAAATCGGCGACATCGTCCCCACAGGGGAAATCTGCGCAATCTGCGGATAAAGTGAGCGTCTTTTGCTGCGATTAACCCTCCCAGCCTCATTGGGCAGGCAGTTACAAATTCATAGTAAAATAGTGTGAATTACCCGCTGGCCTTCCACAAGAAGGATACATCTCGGCAACGGAGAAACCATGACAAAGAACTCTTCTGCCCTGCCAATCATCCTGATTATTTTTCTCATTCTTTGCTGCTTTCTAATTGTGCTGGTCGGTGGACTATGGTATCTGCTTAAGCAGATTCAGCCCGCCTTGCCAACCGCCATCATCCCTGCGCCTTATAAACAAACCTCCACTCCCTTCCAGATAACCCGTCAACCTATGGGGGAAGCAGATGCAGAAACCCTGCTCACCCTGCAAAACACGCTCATCCCGGTGCGGGACCTGGCGGACCTGGCCTGCCGATTCAATAAAATCTGCAACGTCCCAGAGACGCTCGACCCACCAGCCGTTCCCTATACCATTGGCTCTCAAAGAAAATTCTGGCTCTCCAACAGCGACGACGGCTCCTACTCTCGCATTATCGCCACGCTGGAGTACCTGACCCCGCACGTTTACTTCTGGGTCGAGAACGGAGTCCGCTTCGACCGGCAGGAAGCCAGGGCGCTGATTGACACCTTTGAAGAAAAAATCTATCCCACCAACCGCTCCTTCTTCGGTTCCGAGTGGACGCCCGGCGTGGACAACGACCCGCACATTTACATTATCTACGCCAGGAATTTGGGCTCTTTTGTCGCCGGTTACTATGTGAGCATTGACGAGTATAACCCGCTCATCGTCGAACATGCCAACGGCATCGAAGCCTTCTACATCGACTCGTCGCAAGACCTCGGCGATGAATACACCTACAGCACGTTGGCCCACGAATTCCAGCACATGATTCACTGGTATCAGGACGCCAATGAAAGTTCCTTCCTCGATGAAGGCTTTTCTGAACTGGCCACTTTCCTCAACGGTTACGACCCCGGCGGCTTCGACTGGTTTTACACCAGCGACCCCGACATTCCCCTCACCGACTGGAACGACAGCGGCGAAAACGACGCCCATTATGGCGCGAACTTTCTTTTTGTTGCCTATTTCCTGGGCCGCTTCGGGGATGAAGCCACCCAGGCGCTCATCCACAACCCCGATAACGAACTGGACAGCGTGGATAGCACCCTGGAGCAACTCGGCCTCACCGACCCGCTCACCAGACAGCCCATCACGGCCGATGACTTCTTCCTCGACTGGGTGCTTGCCAACTACATCCACGACAAAAATGTCGCCGATGGGCGCTACTTCTACCACATCTACCCTGATTCGCCACGCGCGTACGATACCGAAATTGTTTCCACCTGTCCGCAAGTTCCGGCTACGCGCACCGTCAACCAGTACGGCGTAGATTACATCCGCATCACCTGCCATGGCGATTACACCATCCGCTTCAGCGGCGCCACCGCGACCCCGCTCCTGTCTGCCGACCCCCACAGCGGCGACTACGCTTTCTGGTCGAACAAGGCCAACGAGTCGAACACCAGCCTGATACGCGCCTTCGACTTGAGCGCCGTCTCTGGCCCGATAACCTTCCAGTACTGGACGTGGTTCGACCTGGAAAATAATTATGATTACGTCTATCTCTCTGCCTCCACTGACGGGAAAACTTGGGAAATTCTCACCACCCCCTCCGGCGTAGCCGATGACCCCACCGGCAGCGCCTACGGCTGGGGCTACACCGGCAAGTCCAGCGGCTGGGTGCAGGAGACCGTTGATCTGTCACGGTTCGCCGGTCAGAAGGTCTGGCTGCGCTTCGATTACGTCACCGACGCGGCAGTTGTGGAACAGGGCCTGATGGTGGATGACATCGCCATCCCGCAAATCAACTATTTCGAGGATTTCGAAAACGGCGACGGCGGCTGGTCAGCAGCCGGTTTTGCCCGCATTCGGAACATCCTGCCACAGACCTTCCGGCTGGCGCTCATCCGGCATAGCGGCAACAAGACGAGCGTGGAAATCATCCCGCTCAGCGCGGAGCAAAGCGCAGAAATTACAATCAGCAACCAAAGCGGCGATGATGTTGTCCTGGTCGTCACGGCCACGACGCGCTTTACCCATCAATTAGCCGGTTATCAATTCGAGATTAAGTGATACAACAGGAAAACAGGGATGTCCACAGCCCCCACAGCCACAATTCTCCCAATGGCCGCTCTGGCCGATTACCAGAGCGGTGCGATTGTCTCCCGCCAGGTGACCAAGTCCGAGGGCGGAAACGTAACCTTGTTCGCTTTCGATGAGGGCCAGGAGTTGAGCGAGCACACTGCCCCGTTCGATGCCCTCGTCCATGTGTTGGACGGAGAAGCGGAAATCAAAATCTCCGGCAAACCGTTCCTGCTGAAAGCCGGAGAGGCCATCATCCTGCCCGCCAATGAACCGCACGCCGTCCGGGCAGTGAAGAAGTTCAAGATGTTGCTGACGATGGTCAAGGCCTGAGACGCGCAGCCCCCGGCATTTCTCACAATGCCGGGGGTTGTTTTGGAGTGGAAGCCAAGCAGGGCCAGCAGGCCGGAGGCAAGCATCAACCGGCAGACACTAGATGTGGATCGCGCTGCCCTCGGCGGCGTGGGCCGCTTCCATCAGCGTCTCCGAGAGCGTCGGGTGGGCGTGGACGTTGCGGGCAATCTCGGCCGGGGTCAGTTCCATCATGCGCGCCAGGGTCAGTTCGGGCAGCAGTTCGGTCACTTCCGGGCCGACCAGCGTGGCGCCCAGAATCTCGCCGTATTTCTCGTCCACCACCAGTTTGACCCAGCCGCCGTAATCGCCCAGGCCAAGCGCCTTGCCGTTGGCCTGGAAGGGGAAGCGCCCCACCTTGACGGCATAGCCGCGTTCTTTGGCTTGCGCCTCGGTCAGCCCGAAGGAGGCTACCTGCGGCGAGCAGTACGTGGCGCGCGGCATCATCTCATAGTCCAGTTTGACGGTCTCGTGCCCGGCGATGTTCTCGGCGCAGACGATGCCCATCGCCGAGCCAACGTGCGCCAGCATCAGTTTGCCGGTCACGTCGCCGATGGCCCAAATGCCCGGCACGTTCGTCGCCATGCGTTCGTCAATCTGGACGAAGCCGCGCTCGTCCACCTGGACGCCGACCTCTTCCAGCCCCAGGCCTTTCGAGTTCGGACGGAAGCCGACTGCCACCAGCGCCTGCTCGGCCTCGAGGGCTTTCGTCTCGCCGCCCGCCGAAACGGTCACGCGGACGCCCGTCTCGGTCGCCTCGACCGCCTCGACCTTGTGCCCGACCAGGAGTTTCACCCCGCGCTTGGTGAACGCTTTGGCGACCTCGGCGGCGGCCTCCTCGTCCTCCAGCGGCAGGACGTGCGGCAGCATCTCCACCACCGTCACCTCCACACCATACGCGTTCCAGACGGTGGCAAATTCCATGCCGATGGCCCCGGCGCCGATGATGACCACACTCTTGGGCAATTTCTCTTGCAAAATCGCTTCCCAATAGGTGACGACCTTCTCCCCGTCCACTTTCCAGGCGCCCGGCACGGCCGCGCTGGCGCCGGTAGCAACAATAATATTCTTGGCCTTCAACTCGCTGACCTTGCCGTCCTTGTCGGTCACCGCAACCGCCTCTTTGGCGGTCAGTTTGGCCGTCCCCATGTGGACGGCGATGCCGTTCTTCTTCATCAAGAAGCCCACGCCCTTGGTCAGCCGGTCCGACACCTGGCGCGAGCGTTTGACCGCCGCGGCGTAGTCGAGGGTCAGGTTCTCGAACGAGAAGCCAAACTCCTTACCGCGTTCGCGCAGGGTATGGGCAATCTCGGCGTTCTTGAGCAGGGCCTTGGAGGGAATGCAGCCCACGTTCAGGCACACCCCGCCCAGCCACTGCTTGTCCACGATGGCGGTTTTCTGTCCGAGTTGGGCGGCGCGGATGGCGGCCACGTAGCCCGCCGGTCCGGCGCCGATGACGAGTACATCATAGGTTTCCATGCAAATTACTCCTGATAAAAGTTGTCCGAATTATACCAAGCGATTGCCGAAATCCATTTTCTTCGTAGAATGGTTCACTATGCGCAAAACAACCCTAAACCCATCCGACAACAAAGAAGTCTTTGTCCAAGAAATATTTACCCGCATCGCCCGCCGTTACGTGCTCATGAACCATCTAATGACCGGCGGACAGGATATTCGCTGGCGGCGGCTAACCGTCCGGCAAGCACGCCTACAGCCCGGCGCTACGGTTCTCGACCTGGGAACCGGCACCGGCGACCTGGCGCGGGAGGTGACCCGTCAGGTTCCATCTGCCCGCCTCATCGGCGCCGACTTCACCCTGGAGATGATGCGCGTCGGGCAGCGTTTCGGCCCCTTCCCCTGCCTTGCCGCAGACGCCCTAAACCTGCCTTTCTCCGAGGCAACTTTCGATGCGGTCTTGTCCGGCTTTTTGATGCGTAACGTCTCCGATTTGTCGCGTGCATTGGCCGAGCAATTTCGCGTGCTTAAGCCCGGTGGGCGGATCGTCATCCTCGACACGACCCGTCCGCGCCGCAATTTGCTCTGGCCGTTCATCTGGCTGCACATGCACGCGGTCATCCCCTTGCTCGGCGCGCTGCTGGCCGGCGCGTCCCAAGCCTACCGCTACTTGCCCGAAAGCACCGAAAATTTCCTGCTTGCCGAGGAACTGGCGCAGCGCATGGAGCAGGCCGGCTTCCGCCAGGTGGGTTTCCGGCGTCTCATGTTCGGCGTAGCGGCAATTCACTGGGGAAATAAATAGCCGCGGCGACTACTTCCACCCCTCCAGCGCCTCCTTGACCTTGCCCAGGAACGCATCCGCCCCGGCCCCGTCCAGGATGCGGTGGTCGAAGACGAAGGAGAGATAGACCATCGGGCGGATGGCAATCGAGTCGTTGCCCTCAGCGTCGGTGACCACCACCGGGCGTTTCTGAATCGCCCCTGTGCCGAGGATGCCGCATTGCGGCTGGCTGATGATGGGCATGGCGAAGAGCGACCCGGCCGTGCCGTGATTGGTCAGGGTGAAGGTGGCGCCCTTGACCTCGTCCGGCTGCAGGCGTTTCGTCCGCGCCCGCTCGGCCAGGTCGTTGACGGCGCGCGCAATCCCCAGGAGCGAGAGATGGTCGGCCTGCTTGATGACCGGCACGATCAGCCCCTCCTCGCCAAGCGAAGTAGCCATGCCGATGTTGACCTCGCCGTGCAGAATCAGCCCCTCGTCCGTCCAGGTGGAATTGACCAGCGGGTTGGCCTTGAGCGCCTCGGCGATGGCGGCCACGAAATAGGCTGTGAAGGTCAGGTTGACTCCCTGGCGGGCGAACTCCGCTTTGTGGGCGGCGCGGTGGGTGACCACCCGCGACAGGTCGGCATCCATCACCGTCAGTACGTGCGGCGAGATGCGCTTGCTGGCGGCCATCCGCTCGGCAATCTGTTTGCGAATCGTCGAATGGCGGACGAACTGATCCCCGGCAGACGGCTGAAGGCTGACGACAGGCGGCGGAGCGCCGACCGCAGACGGCAGACCAGCGACTGGAGACGGCTGACTGCTCTCTCCTCTCCTCTCCAAAAACTCCAAGACATCCTGCTTGGTAATCCGCCCTCCTAGCCCCGTCCCGCGCACCTGCGAGAGGTCCACCCCGTGCTCGGCGGCGATTTTGCGCACCACCGGCGAGAGGAAGCCCATCTGAGCGCTGACCGCAGACGGCGGACCACCGACCGCAGATGGCTGACCGCCGACGACTAACGACTGACGACTGACGACTGACGACTGCTCACTGCCCACTGATGACCGATCACCGACCACTGACGACTGCTCACTGCCCACTGATTCCCCGATCCACGCCATCACCTCCCCCACGCGGGCGGGCGTGTTCTCGGCAATCTCGATTTTCACCAGCACGCCGCTGGCCGGGCTGGGAATTTCGGTCACCACCTTATCGGTTTCGACCTCCACCAGCGGCTCCAATTCTTTGACCGGCTCGCCTTCGCGTTTGAGCCATTTCACAATTGTCACTTCATCAACGCCTTCCCCCAGCCGGGGGACGAGAAATTTGGTTGCCATGGTACCTCCAGTTATCAGTGATCAGTGATCAGTGTCGGTGAGAAAAAGTCGTCGGGATTGGTCAGATATTCGGCGGAAGGTTCGCGGATGGAAGAGGAGAAGTCGCCACAAAAGAGGGAGGCTTTCTCTATCATGCCGCCCAGCATTCGGCCGATTTCCATGCAGTTCATCGCCAGGTCGTTGTGTTTTTGACGGTCGAGGTAGCCGCAATCGAGCGTTGTTTGCAGCCAATGCTGAGTCTCCATTTGCTCGCCATCGGCGTCGGTCAACTTGCTGATAAAGTGCTTCTCATAGCGACGCTTGGCCCAGGCCTCGGCTAAGTTTGCCCCAATCGAGCGCGAAGAGCGGCGAATCTGGTCGGTGAGCGAAAATTTCTCCTCCTTCGGGAAAGAAGCCGTCAGCGCAAGAATTTCCTGTTGGAGTTGCCGGCTCTTCTGATACACTACCAAATCCCGAAAACTCTTTGCATGTTGCAAACCCATCTCTACCTCCTTCCAAACACTGATGACTGCTCACTGCTCACTGCTCACTGATTACTGATGACTGATGACTGATGACTGATGACTGATGACTGAAAACACCCCCGGTCTCGCCTCTCTCATCATCTCATACACCGCATCGAAGATCGCCTCCGCGTTGGGCTTCGACCAGTAATCCCCATCGTTGCCCGCCGCCGGACGATGCGCCGCCCCGGGCAGCGTGCGCGGAGCGGAATCGAGCCACTGATAGCCGCCCTGCACCTCGAGCGCCTCGCGCAGCATATAGGCTGTCGTCCCGCCCGGCACGTCCTCGTCCACGAACAGGACGCGGCCGGTCTTCTGCAGCGACTCGACGATGCGCCCGTGAATGTCGAACGGCAGCAGCGACTGCACGTCAATCACCTCGGCCTCGATGCCGACCGCCGCCAGTTTCTCCGCCGCCGCCAGCGCAATCCGCACGCACGCCCCGTAAGTGACCACCGTCACGTCCGTGCCCGGCCGCACCACCTCTGGAACGCCCAGGGGGACGGTCATCTCACCGATGTTGGCCGGCAGGCGCTCCTTCACGCGGTAGCCGTTCAGCACCTCCACCACGATGGCCGGTTCCTCCGCCTGCAGCAGCGTGTTGTAGAAGCCCGCCGCTCGCGTCATATCGCGCGGCACCAGCACGTGCATCCCGCGCACCAGGTGGATGATGCCCGCCATCGGCGAGCCGGAGTGCCAAATCCCCTCCAGGCGGTGGCCGCGCGTCCGCACGATGACCGGCGCCTTCTGCCCGCCCTTCGTGCGCCACAAGAGCGTCGCCAGGTCGTCAGACATCAACTGCAGCGCGTAGAGCAGGTAATCCAGGTACTGAATCTCGCACAGCGGGCGCAGGCCGCGCATCGCCATCCCAATCGCCTGCCCCAGGATGGTCGCCTCGCGGATGCCGGTGTCGGTCACCCGCAGCGCGCCGTACTTCTCCTGCAGGCCGCGAAAACCCTGGTTCACGTCGCCCAGTTTGCCCACGTCCTCGCCGAAAGCCACCAGGCGCGGCTCACGCGCCAGCGCCGCGTCGAAGCAGGCGTTGACCACCTCGAAGCCCATCACCAGCGGCGCGTCCGGCGCGTAGACCGGCTTCACCTCCGGCACACGCAGCGCCGAATCGGCGAGCGGCGAGTAGAGAAAACTGTGATAACGGTCCTCCTGCTGACGTTCCAAATCGGCGCGCCCCTCGACCAATTGCTGACGGGCGGGAGACGACTGACCGCGCGTCAGGACGAGCGCCTCGTGGACAGCCTGGACGATTTCGCGCCGCGTCGGCCCCACCTCCGCTTCGAGCCGACCCCGCACCTGCTCCAGGCCATCGGGCGGATTCACCTCCCGCGCCAGTTCCGTTAAAAACCCCAGTGCCTGACGGCGTTCCACCTCGATGGGGGCGCGGTACGCCTCCCAGGCGCGCTTGCGGGCCTCTTCTACATACTGCTTCTCTTCCTCCTCCAATTTCGTCAGCGCCGCCTCATCTGCAATCCCATTCTCGGTGATCCATTCCCGAAATTTCTTGATGCAATCCCATTCGGCCTCCCAGGCCAGGCGTTCGGGCGACTTGTAGCGTTCGTGTGAGCCGGAGGTCGAGTGACCGAGCGGCTGGGTGACCTCGGTGACGTGGACGAGGGCCGGGATATGATACTCGCGCGCCGTCTCGGCGGCAGCCTGGTAGGTCACGAGCAAGGCGCGGTAATCCCAAGCCGGGACGGTGTAGAGGTCGTAGCCGCGGTCGCACTGTTCGGCCGGGCAGGGCGTCCGCTCGAAGCCTTTCAGAATGGTGTAGATGTTCTCTTTCACCATCTGGAACTGGTTGGGGACCGAAATGCCGTAGCCGTCATCAAAGATAGAGATGACCGCCGGGGCCTTCAGCACGCCGATGGCGTTGACGGCTTCCCAGAACATCCCTTCGGCGGTGGAGGCATTGCCGATGGTCGCCCAGGCCACCTCATCGCCGCGACGCGAGAATTTCGCCGCAAAGGGCTTGAGTTCGTCCAGGTGACGGTACAAGACCGAGGCGTAGGCCAGCCCCACCAGGCGCGGCATCTGCGCCGCGGTCGGCGAGACATCCGCGGCGATGTTGTAGAGCTCGGTCTGGTCTTTCCACGAGCCGTCGGGGTTGAGGTAGCGGGAGACGAAATGGCCGACCATCGAGCGGCCGGCGGTGGCCGGGTCGGCCTCCAGGTCGGCGTGGGCGTAGAGTTGGGCGAAGTAAGCCTGCACATCCAGGACGCCGAGCGCCATCACCCAGGTCTGGTCGCGGTAGTAACCGGAGCGCCAGTCGCCCTTGCGGAAGGCGCGGGCCAGGGCCACCTGCGGCACCTCCTTGCCGTCGCCGAAGATGCCGAACTTGGCCTTACCCGAAAGCACCTCGCGCCGCCCAACGAGCGACACCTGCCGTGAGCGGTAGGCGATGCGGTAATCGTGGAGGATGTCTTCGGGAGGAAGAGGGAGAGGGGAAGGTTTGACAATCTTTGCCATTGCGCCGCCATTTATGATAGAGTTGGTCTAATTATAAAGGATGTTGGCAGGTTTTGTGAAAACACAAAAGGGCAGACACATACGTCTGCCCTGATTGGAGAGAGCCCGCCTCCCCTACTCGACCGTTACCGTGATCGAAAAAGTATCGAGCGGTTCGACGTCCGTCTCCCACGGGCGGTGATAGACCAGGTTCAGCGTGGCAGTGCCCGCCTTTAAGGCCTTGAATGTCAGGGTCAGGGTGCCGCCGGCACCGATCAGGTCCGGGCTGTCACTCTTGAACTCTGGTTCGCCAACCAGTTCGAACATGGCGGCATCCAGATCGCGAGTCTCCCAGGCATAGCCGGTGGAGGGGTTGCCTTCCAATTGGATGACGATCAAATCGCCGGTCTTGACTTTGATCTGCCCGCCACTGTCGCTGGCGGTCAACGTGACCGTGGCCGGGCCGCACGCCGTCAGAGCGAGCAGGACGGCAAGGCAGGCAAGCAAGTGTGTTTTACGAAACATGGGTATCTCCTTTACTGGTCTCTTGTTCCATAGACGCTGGATTTATGCAGGAGTTCCCGCCCAGTTTTCTATGGAGGCGATGCGGTTATATCATTGACGTAGTCAATGGTGCCGCTGCAAACAGGGGTGAAGTGGGTCGAAACATGCGCCCAATCCAGCGGTTCCCCGTACCTGGCCGTGGCGTCAACCGCCAGGCCGAGGCAGCCCGGCCCGGCGTTGTAATTGACCAGCGTGAAGCGCCACAGGTCCTCGTAAGAAGGCGCCGGGTTTGGGTTGGGATAATTGAGGTCGAGCACCATGCCCGCCTGAGAACAATTTGCCAACAAAGTCTCGGCGAAGATTTTTATGCTGGATTCTGCCTCTGCCAGGTTGATACCGAGCGGGCAATCGGCGCAAAAGGCATCCACACTTTGAACGAGCGCCGCACGCAGACGGGCGCGCTGCTCTTCCTCCAGATGAGCATAGCCCCGGCGGCAAGCGGATTCCTCCAGCACAGAGGGACAGAATTGCTCGAAGAAGGGCCGGTTCCAGAGCAGGGCAGTATCGGCGCCGTTTTCGGTTAATTGGCCGAGGCCGGCCTCGGGACGCTGAGGCGTGATCCCCGGCCAGAACTGGCTTTCGCGGCTGAAGATGTTCTTGAGCAATTGCGCCGGGATGCCGGCCTGCTGCGCGGCGGCAAAAATCAACCCATCGAAGCGGTTTTGCCACTCATTGACAGCAGAACGGGAAGTCTCCAAGCCGCAAGCGCTGGCGTAACCGTTTTCCAGCAGACCGCCATCCGGGCATGTGCTGGCATCTACCGCACCGCTGCGGATTAAATTCCCCGCCAGATACTCATAGGGAATGCTCGTAGCCAGTTCAGCGGGCGTATCAGGGCTGGACAACCAGCCGGTCAGCCCACCGACAGGCGGGAACTGATTCCAGGTCAGAGCACAGGGGGCCATCGGTGCGCCGCGCCATTGAGAACTGAGTACATCCACATACCAGGATTTATCTGCCAGCAGGCCACTTTTCCGGACGCGCACGCGCGCTTGGAAAACCTGACTGCTGTCGCCATAACTCGAATACGCCCAGAACTTTATCTGCAAGCCATCCTCGTCCGTGGGAGCCAAGTCCACCTGGCAGGCGGGAGTGCAGACAAATGGCTTCCCGTCAATCTGGCCTTCCAGACGCAAAATCGAATACCCCGCCAGCGGCTCTTCACCGGTCAGAATCAAAGTCGGCAGATTGGTGCAGCGGTGCGAGGAAGCATAGGGAATACAGCCATCCAAACTCACCCATACCACCGGCGGAGGAAGCACATGCGCGGCAGGGCGGGTCGCCGTCTCGGCCGTGACGAAGTGCAGGTAGTAACCCGAACAATTTTGAGAGTCCGAGGAGGATGCGGCACAGGGCTGGGTGGCAATCCATTTATCGTACAGGGACTGTCCGCAGTCGGCATAGATTTCTGCGCCGCTAGGCAGTCCCTCGTGTTCGATTTCGACCTGGCAGGCGGCCTGACTGCCCGACCAGGGGACCAGCCACCAGATGTAGCGGGTGTAATTCTCATCCACTACGGCGTAACGGTCCGGCCCCGGAGGCGGAGGGTCGGCGGCCAAAGCGTCCCGGCGCAAGGTAAGACCTGCCGAAATTATCAAGGAAAGGGTAAGGACAAACAATGCGGGTCGGGAGAGAATGCGCATGGTGGGGAAAATAAAAGTCCGCTTCAGATTATAGCGGACTCTTGGGGTTTGGGCTATTTCTCGTCGTTCTCTTGCAAGATTTGGAGGTCGCGCTGAAGGGCCTTCCAGCGCGTCAGCAAACTGATGATATAAAGCGCCAGGATAACAAAAATAACGGCGTAACCGGCGATCATATAACTGATGGAAACGTTATAAGGAAGCATTTTGAACCTCTATTCGCTTGTTTTCATTCTCAACTCTTCCACCTGCGCCGCCAGGCGGCCAATGCGGATGCGAATCCACAGCAGCGTGATAAAGATGACCGAGAAAGAAATCAGGCTGAAGAACATGGTGAACAACATCGGCGGGGTCATGCCAAAGCCGCCTTGAGCCGCATTGCTTTGCGCCCCGATGATGGCCGGGTGGATGGTCTGCCACAGACGAATGGAGAGAAAGGTCACCGGCACGCTCAAGCCGCCGATGAGGGTGTAGACGGCTCCAAAGCGGGCGCGCCGCTCCGGGTCTTCGATGCCCTGGCGGAGCATCAGGTAGGCCACATAAATCATCTCCAGGATGGCAGCGGTCGTCAGGCGGGCGTCCCACGTCCACCACGTTCCCCAGGTGGGACGCGCCCAGATGGAACCGCTAACAATGGCTATCAGGAAGAAGACCAGACTGATTTCCACCGCCGCGACTTCAACGATATCCCATTTCAGGTCTTTCTTGACCAGGTAAAGGATACCCGCTCCGGCCGCGGCCAGAAAACCGAGCATGCCCACCCAGGCAGTGGCGATGTGAAAGTAGAAAATCTTTTGGACATAGTTCATTACCGCTTCGAGCGGGGCATAGATAAAGATGACGCTCAACGAGGCGAGAAAGAGTAGAACAGACAGGAGGATAAGGAACGTAAGCATTTTCGGTTGAGAGGACATAGGACTCCGCAAAAAGTAAAAAGTGAGAAGTAAGAACTGAGAAGTCAGGCGTGGATTATTCCTCGACGACAAAATCGAAGACCATGTAGGCTGCGGCAAGGAAGATGACATCGTAGCCAATCAACAAATTGAGCCAGGGCAGGATGTAGGGCGCTTCCAGCCCCTGCAAGAACGCGCCGCTGGCGCGGACAGCGGCCAGCAGAAGCGGAACGATGACCGGGAAGAGCAAAATCGGCAGAAGCATGTCCCGCATGCGGGTCTGAACAGCCATGCTGGCAAGAAGCGTCCCAACGGCCACATATCCCACTGAGCCAAGCAGAATGACCAGGAGAAGGCCGGGGATGAAGAGATTGATGTTGTAGAGAAAACTGTACACCGGCAGGACAATCGACTCAACAATCAGCATGAAAGCCAGGTTGCCGAGCATCTTGCCCAAAAAGATGGCCGAGCGGTCTACCGGCGCGAGCAGAAGGCCGTCGAGACAGCCGCGGTCTTTTTCCGCCGCCATCGAACGGTTCAGGCCGAGCGTACCGGCAAAGGCGAAGATAACCCACAACACGCCGGGCGTGACCGTCGGCCGCAAATGGGGGGCCAATTCGATGGCAAAGTTAAAAATCAAGATGACCAGCAGGGCAAAGATGAGCATCGCCGAGAGCAGTTCACGCGAGCGCAATTCGGCGGTCAGGTCTTTCCAAAAAATAGCCTCGATGACGCGCCAAAACCGCCCCAAACCCGGCCGCGGGCGGCGGGGGAAAGACGTTGGGGAAAAATCGAACGGTCTGTTCGCCATCGTCAGGATGCGAGCGCCTGCCGGTAGAAATCGAGGAGATTGCCCTTGAGTTTGCTGTGCCTTGCCGAGTCAACAATCACGCCACGCGAGAGGATATCGAAGCGGGAGGCCAGAGTTTCGACCCGCTCCAGGTCGTGGGAGGCCAGCACCACCGTCTGGCCGCGGTCGGCTACCTGGCGCAAGACGCTGTCGAGCATGTCGCAGGCGTCCTGGTCGAGACCGGTGTGCGGTTCATCAAAAAGAAGCACCTCTGGGCCGTGCAGGATGGCGCGTCCGATAGCCAGGCGTTGCTGCATGCCGCGCGAGAACGTGCGCACCAGGTCGCGGCGGCGGGGAAGCAGACCAACCAGTTCAAGGACGGAGTCAATCCGGTTGTCGAGGTCGTCCAGTTCGTACATCCGGCCGTAGAAGCGCAGGTTTTCCTCGGCGGTCAGGTCGGCGTAGAGGAGCGGTTGATGCGTCACCACTCCCAGCCGCACGCGGACGGCCGCCGCCTCGGACGGCAGACGATAACCCGCCACACGCACTTCGCCAGCCGTCGGGCGGGAGAGCGAGGCCAGGATGCGCAGGAAGGTGGTTTTCCCTGCGCCGTTTGGGCCAAGCAGGGCCACGAATTCGCCTCGCTCAACGCGAAAATCCAGGCCGCGCAGAACTTTCTTGGCGCCAAAAAGTTTGACCAGTTTGCGGACTTCAATCACGGCGGTCATCTGGACGTGCAAACCTCACAGAAGACGCTTGAGTCTTTCTTTCAATTCGGCGCGGCGCTTCTCGTAGACTTCACGGGTCATTTCGCCGCGGCGGAACTTCTCATCGAGAGAGATGATGGCATCGGTGATAGCGTCGGGGTCATCGCCAAACGCATCCTCTTCTGGTTTGTCCGTTTCATCTTCCTCTTCGTCTTCTTTTTCCGCGCCCTGACGCGCCCGGTCGCGGAAGTAGAGCACAACGCCCAGGATGACGAACATCACGCCCAGCGCGCCGACGCCGATAATCAGGCCTGTGTTCTGAGCGAGAGAGGAGGTCTGCGCGCCGGAAGGAGCGGAAACGGTGAATGCCAATTGCCCAAGCGGCAGGTTGGTGGCCTGATAGATGTGATACATCTTCCCGTTGAAGTCCTGCGCGCCGGCGTCAGTCAATTGCTCGCCCTTGAAACTTGCGCCTTCTTCCATAAACAGGCTGACCGAGGTGACCGGTAGGAGAATCTCCTGCGAGAAATTTAGGCGGCGGTCATAGGGGAGAGAGAACGAAGCGATGATGCCGTACTGACCGGTCTCAACCGGCAGCAGGGCCACTCCCCGCTCGGCCGGATAGAACGGCGCGCCGCCGCTGTTGGGGCGCAGGGAAATATCGAAAGCGCCCTCGGGCAACTGGATAAACGCGATGGAAGTTCCATCCGTCTCTAGAATCACCGTCTGGTCGGTGGTGTTGCTCAAGATGAACAATTCATCCACCCGTACCATCCCCGGCGTGTAGAAATCCAGCGCGATGTGCAGGATATCCTGAGTCAGCATCTTCCAGTCGGTGGTGGATTCGTACACCGTTACAGGCAGTAAAGCAGAGGCCAGGCCGTCTGTGTAGGAACCGGATTGAGAATAATAGGTCACGCCCTGATAATCCACCGTCACCCAATATAGCCAGGCCGGGTCTGCCGGAACGTTCTCGAAACGGTACGAGCCGTCGGCGCTGTTCTGGCTGAACGAGTTCATGACCTGATGAGCGTCCAGGTCGTACAGGACCAGATTGACGGTCAGGTCATCCGGAACGGAGGCGCCCGCGGGGAAAGTCACCGCGCCCTCCACTGTGAACGTCGCGCCGGTAGCCGTCAGCGTGGGCTGCGCTTCAGGGGTCGAGACCGGCGTCCCGGTCCCGGCCGCTTCGGAGGCCGCGGTGGGGGTGGCGGTCGGTTCCGGCGTCGGCGTCGGCAGGGGGGACATGTCGAAGGAAAGTGTCCGCAGGTACGCTGTCAGCGCCCACAAGTCATCTTCGGAGAGTTGAGCGCCAAAGCCGGGCATTTGGCCTTTGCCGGTGGAAATTGCCCGGTAAAGGGAGGCGGCACTCATTTGCGCCATGTATTCCTGGTTGGCAAAGTCAATCGCCGCGCCGACTCCGCCGGGCTGGTGACATTCAGCGCAATGAGTTGTGTAGAGGGTCGCGCCGCGCTCGATTTCCTGCGGTGTCGTGCCGAGCATGAAGGTGTAAGCCAGCACATCCCAGCGCTCAGCGGCGGGATGCGTGATGAATGGCGGCATGCCGCGCTGGAGATTGCCAATGGAAATGATTCGGTACCAGTCGGCGGGGACGGCCTGCCGGGAAATTTCGGCCAAACCGATGGCCGGGACGGCTACCGGCAAACTGCCCGCCATCGGGCCGTTGCCCAGACCCTCTTCGCCGTGACAGGGCGCGCAGTTGCCGGGGAAGACTTGCGCTCCGCGCGCCGGGGATGGCGGTTTGGCCGGATAGAGCAAACCGACATCCGGCAGCGGCGTGGGTGAGGCGTAGCCCGGCGGCGGGGTAACATCCTCCGCCAGAGAGAAGTTGCAGGCAGAGAGAATAATGACCACAACAAGGAGAAGAGCGAGGCGAAGTTTCATGAGTATCCTTGCAAAAATTGAATTCTAACGATAATGGCGCCGATTGAAAATCTGTCCGCCGAAAACGCCGATCCTTCTCTCGAAAATCCGCATCTGCGTCATCTGCATAATCTACGGATGATACTGTTATTTCAACGCCTGGCCGCAGTGCGAACAGAAACGGTCGGCGGCCAGCACCACCTTGCCGCAGTGCGGACAAAACCCATCGGCTTTTTCGGCGCGCTCAGCGCGGCGGCGGGCAATGTGCTCTTCGATAACATCAACCTCGTCAGTCACGGGCTGGACGGCCTGAGGCTTGCGCCCGCCGCGGCGGGAGGCGTTGATTTCATCCAATTGGCGCATCACTTCCGCTCCCTGCCGGACGAGTTCTGCCCGCTGGAGCGGATATTCCTCCGCCGGGACTTTGCCGAGCGAGTAATCGAACTCCAGCTCGCGCAAAGCGTTGAGCAGGCGCTCCCGCTCAGCCAGCAGGTGGGAACGCGCCCGGTCATTGACCATAGAAGAGCGGTAGTTCCCCATCAGCGGTCGAGCCACAAACGCCGCCGCCAACAAAAAGACGCCCAGAGTAAGCAGAATAGCGGTGACTTCCATTCCTATCCTCCGGCCAAAAGCCTCTCGATGACCGCTTGTATTTCTTCCACCGAGCCAAAGGGGCCAATCTTGACATATTGCAGAATCCCCTGGCGGTCAATGAAATAAGTTTCGGGGACGCCCAGATTGCGATTGAACATGCGCGAGATGGCGGTTTCCATATCCGGGCCATTGGGGTAGGAAATGGCGAACTTCGCCAGGTAGGAGCGGGCATCCGGCTCGGTGTCCACGTAGTCCACACCCAGGAAGACCACCTTCCCGCCCGGCTGGTAGATTCGCCAGGCGGCTTCGAGGTCAGCGGCCTCGCTTTCGCAGGGCTTGCACCATGAGGCCCAAAAATTGACCACCACCACCTTGCCGCGCAGGTCGGATAATTTCACTTCCGGCTTTCCGTCGAACTCATAGCCTTTGTAAAGCGGCAGGGTGAAATCCGGCACTTGCGCGCCGATGACCAGCATCGGCTTTTGTGCCCGCATCAGGCCAACCGCTATCAGCGCCAGCAGGCCGAGCAGGACGCCCCAGATGAGGAGTTGCGTCCGCAGGGAAACGCCTTTTTTGGAGGAGGGGGTATCGGGCATGAATCACTTCCGTTTCTTCAACTCGGCTTCGAAGCGCGCCGCGTACTCGTCTTCGGGCGGCGCGGCCGGGCCAGACCCGAGGCCTGCTTCCGTTTCCGATTCGGCTGCCAGCCGTTTCCAGGTCCGGAACGCCCGGAAGAGCAGATACACCCCGCCGAGGAAGGCCAGCGGCGGGACGATATAGACCAGCCAGTTGATTCCCTCGCGCGGCGGCTCGGAGAGGACGCGCGCTCCGTAGTTCTTGACAAAGTATTGCTGAATTTCCTGCTCTGTCTTGCCTTCCGCCAGCATCTGGCGAATCAATTCACGCCATTGACGGCAGGCTTCCGTTGGGCAGACATCCAGAGGGGTGTTTTCGCACACCGGGCAGAAAAGTTTCTGCGCAATGGCATTGACTTCATCGTCCGAGGGCGTGGGCTGCTGGGCAAAAACAGCCTGCTGACGGGGCAGAGCCGCCAGAATCGAGAAGAAGAGGAGAGCCAGGAGAGCAAGAGAGAGAAGGCGGCGTTTCATTCGAGTTCCCTTTGCGGCCAGGCGGCCACAAGATAACCAAGGATAAAAATCAGACTGCCAATCCACAGCCAGTTGATGAGCGGATTGTAATAGACCTTGAAGGGCGCCTGCGAGACCGAGACATTCTCCCAGTTGACCAGCACGATATACAGGTCATCGGCCAGGGTGCTGCGCACGCCGGGGATGGTCATTGGCTGGCCGTTGGGGTAGAGGTCGTAACGGGGGTAAAGTTCCTGCAAGAATTGGCCGTCTTTGAAGATGCTCAACACGGCGCGGGTGACGTAGCGCCCGTCGGTGTGCTGGAACTGCGCCAGCGAGTCATAGCGCACAGTGTAACCGGCCAGGTCGAGCGATTCCCCAATTGCCAGGCTCTTCTGCGTGGTGGTCTGGAAGACCTCAATACCGAGGATGCCGATTGCCATCACAACCATGGCAATATGGATGATGTAGCCTCCATAGCGGCGGCGGTTGCGGGCAACAAGGCGGGAAACGGCCGTAATCAGCCCCTCTCCCTGCGACTTCATGCGAGCGCGGACGCCGCGCCCATACTCGTAGAGAGTGATGCTCAGCACAAAAGCAATCAGCGTGAAACCGAGCAGGGCAATCCAGTGGCGAACACCGAAGGCAAAGAGCAAGATGGGAGTGAGCAGGGCGGGGATGGCCGGTTTCCAGGCCGCCCGTCCGAGGGTTTGCAGCGTGGAACGTCCCCACGCGGCGAGCGGAGCGATGCCCATCAGCGCCATCAGCGCGCCCAACAACGGGCCGACGGCACGCTCATAGAACGGCGGGCCGACGGTTACTTTTTGACCGGTGAAAATTTCTGAAATGAGCGGGAATAGAACTCCCCACAAACAGACAATCAGCACACCCAGGAAGAGCAGGTTGTTGAGCAAAAACATGGCCTCGCGCGAGAGGAGCGAGTGCATTTTCGTTTCGGCGGCCAGGTCCTTCCAGCGGTGAACGAGCAACGCGGCGGAGGCGATAAAGGTGACAGCGATGAAGACAAAGAACATCGGGCCGATGGCGCTCTGGGCAAAGGCGTGGACGGAAGAGAGGACGCCGGAGCGGGTCAGGAATGTGCCAAAGATGACCAGCGCGTAGGTGAGGATGATGAGGAACATGTTCCATTGTTTCAACATGCCGCGCTTTTCTTCAATCATGACCGAGTGCAAGAACGGCGTGCCAGTCAGCCAGGGCATCAGGGCGGCGATTTCGACCGGGTCCCAGCCCCAGTAACCGCCCCAGCCGAGCACGTCGTAGGCCCAGCGCATGCCCAGCACCAGGCCGAGCGAGAGGAAGAGCCAGGCGACGAGGGTCCAGCGACGGGTGATACGAATCCAACGGTCGTCGGTGCGACCGGTGACAAGGGCGGCGATGGCAAAAGCGTAGGGGATGACGAAAGCGACGAAGCCGAGATAGAGCATCGGCGGGTGGATAATCATACCCGGATGGCGGAGAAGCGGGTTCAATCCCTCGCCATCGCCGGGCGTGACAAGCGTCGCCCCGGTCGGGGCAAACATGCGGGCGACGAATTTGCCGTCCAGCGTCTGCCACCAGCGGATGAAGGGGTTTTCAAAGAAAACGTTCAGAGAAAGGAAGAAGGCCAGCGTCAGCGCGGTGACCACCACCACCCAGGGCAGGAATTCGCGGTCGCGTTCCCAGTTGCGCAAAGAAACCGCGGCGGCAAAAACCGACATCAGCCACGACCAGAAGAGGAGCGAGCCGGGTTGTCCGCCCCACAATGCAGTAATTTTGAGATACAGCGGCATGGTCCGGCTGGTGACCGAGTAGACGTATTGGACTTCAAATCTGCTGGTGGCTAGCAGATACATCAAAATTCCTGCCCCCAGGGTAAGAAGCGGGAAAGTTAACAGAATGGCGCGTCGCCCGCTTTCCACCCAACGGTCAGATTTGTTGAAATATCCCCAAGCCGCGGCGACGGCGGCAAAGAGGGAAAGAGCAAAGGTCAGGACAAGGATACCGAAACCGAATTCAGGAAGCATGATAAATTCCTAGAAGGCCGCGCCTTTGGGCAGCGCGACGCTGAATTAGCGGCCTTCCACCTGCTCAGGGACGGCTTCTTCGTATTTGGTCGGACATTTCAGGAGAAGTTCATCGGCGTAAAAGATGCCGTCCTCGCCAAGATGGCCGGTCATGATGGCCTGCGCCTCGTTCTGGAGCAGGTCGGGCTTTGGGCCGGTATAGGCCACCCTCAGGCGCGGCAGGCTCGGGTCCATCACCGCCGCGTGCAGGACAGCGGCCAGCCCGCCCTGGGCCTCAATTTCGGCGTTGTCTCCCGGCACATGTGCCACCTCGAAGGTCAGGGTCAGCGTATCAGCATCGTACTGAATGGTATCGCCGATCACCGCGCCGGAGACGCGGAGATTCTTGCCAACCATTTTTTCGGCCTGCGCCCGGACTTCCTCCACCGTGAGGAAATACTCGGCGTTGGCGCTCATCGAAGAGACGATCAGGTAAACCACCGCAGCCAAAACCAGCAACCCGCCAATCAGAAATTTCGAGCGGCCAGCAAACATCGGGAACCTCCAAAAAATATCATCGTTGCGATTTTTACACAATGAGATTAATGCAGAGTGAGAATGTCAGGATTATCCCCTTTGAGGCGGGATTCCATCCCCCTGTGTGAAAACTGAAAAAATCCTCCCCCTTGCGCAGGCGCTTTGCTCTCATTTGTAAGCGTCTTTCAACTCGTCCACCGGCAGGACAATTTGCCCCTCCCCGGCATCTCCCGCCAACAGACGCGCTTCGGGACGGATGGTGACGCTCCAGGCGGTGAAGGCCGCCGCCAGCGCGTCCAATTCCTCGGCAGTATGGAGCAGTTCCATCGGCAGGAAGCCGCGCAGTAAGCGGTGGCGGGTAACTTCCTCAAAGAAGTCCATCGGGTCGGCAATGCCCAGCCCCCCGGCGTGGAGCGCCAACTGCCGCTGAAGGCGGCCCTCCAGCGTCGGCCTCGGCAGGGGAATCTGCCCTAGCAGGGCGCAGAACACCGCGTGCGGGTTTGTCTCCAGCCGCTGACGCGCCGCGCCGTCCGCCGGAAAGAGGGCAAAGCCGCACTCGGCGAGGGCGTTGTGGACTTCGAAACCCACCAGCATCCACGGCGGGCAGGATTGGGGTCTGGAGCCGGTCGGGGGGACGGAAATGCCTCGCTGGCGCAGTTCGTACTCTGCCAGACGCATCTCTGCGCCGCGCAAATGGGCAGCAGGCTGGGTTTCGACCATCTGACGGCGCACCAGTCCCCGGTTCAAGCCGGAGGGAGCGTTGATGGCCGCCACGAGCGAGTCGCAGGAATCCACGACTGCCAGCAGATCGTCCAGGCCGCCGCCTTCGAGTGCCAGCAGACGGCCATCTGCATCCAGCGCCGCCCACGTGTAGGGAGCGCGGCCGGCGGTTGGGTCAATGCCAAGGAAGCGGATGGGGGGAGGGGTCATGTCAGGCCTTGTTTGTGGTAAACTGCTGTCCATAGTTTAGACCAAAACAGGAACTTATGCAACCATTTCTGCGCCGTATTTTTCCCTTTGTTTTGCTCCTGCTCGGCTTGGCGTGGATGATTGTCAGCCGCGCCGACCCCGCCTCGGTCACCGCAGGGCGCATCCCCGCTCCGCAAAAGGGCTTTCTGGCCCCCGATTTCACCCTGGAAAGTCTTGACGGGCAGAGCGTCCATCTGGCCGACCTTTTCGGTCGGCCAGTCATCGTCAACTTTTGGGCTTCGTGGTGTCCACCCTGCCGCGCCGAAATGCCCGCCATGCAGCGCGTATACGAAGACTACGCCGGGCAAATTCATCTGCTGGCCGTCAACGCCACCCACCAGGATACGCTTGCCAACGCGAGGGCCTTCGTCAGCGGGAACAGTCTAACCTTTCCCATCCTGCTCGACAGCCAGGGCGCGGCCTATCGTCGCTACGCCATCACTTCTCTGCCGACCACCTTTTTCATCGGCGCGGATGGCGTGATTGCCGAAGTAGTCGTCGGCGGCCCGTTGACGGAAGCCGGTCTGCGCAGCCGGATTGAATCCCTGCTGGAGGAGAGACCCTGATGCTGCCCATTCTGCAAATCGGCCCACTCGCTCTGCGGACCCCCGGCCTGCTCCTGATTCTGGGAGCGTATCTCGGCCTCAGCCTGGCCGAGCGCCGCCTGCCCAAAAACGGCCCTTCCGGGGAGCAACTCTACAATCTCGTATTTTGGATGCTCGTCAGCGGCGCGCTGGCAGCGCGGCTTTCCTTTGCGGTGCAGAATTTCGCCGCTTTCCGCGCCGCGCCGCTGAATCTCTTCTCACTGGACGCCGGTCTGCTCGACCCGTTTGCCGGTTTCGCCGCCGCGCTGATTGCCGCGCTGGTGTACGGTCAGCGCAAGGGGCTTTCCTTCTGGACGACTGTAGATGCCTTTACGCCGGCGTTGGCCGTGCTGGCGGTCTTCATCGGTCTCGCGCACTTGAGTTCTGGCGAGGCCTTTGGTGCGCCCACCTCCCTGCCCTGGGGAATCGAGTTGTGGGGGGCAAAACGCCACCCAACGCAAATTTACGAGACTCTGGCAGCGGCGCTCATTTTGGGAGGGCTGTGGCGCAGGTTTGGCAAAGCAACTCCCCCCGGTAGGCTGTTTCTGCTCTTCGTCGCGGCTTCGGCCGGAGCGCGCCTTTTGCTCGAAGCCTGGCGCGGCGACAGTGTTCTCCTGCCCGGCGGTTTGCGGACGGCGCAGGCACTTGCCTGGGGCGTGATGGCCGTCAGCCTGTGGCTCTTGAACCGGCGTCAGAAGCGGAGAGCGGATGGATAAAATCTTCATCGAGCGTTTACGCGTGCGTGCCATCCTCGGCGTGCGCGAGCGGGAGCGGGAGATTCCGCAGGATGTCCTCGTCAGCGTGAGCGTGGAGACGGATACGCGCCCCGCCGCGGTCAGTGACCGGGTGGAGGACAGCGTGGATTATTCGGCGCTGGCAAAAGAAATCCGCGCCCACGTGGAGCGGGCGCGGCGGTTCACGGTGGAGGCTCTGGCGGAGGATGTTGCCCAAATTTGCCTCAGCCGGCCGCAGGTCCGGGCGGTGACGGTGCGGGTGGAAAAGCCCGAAGCCGCGAAGGAGGCCGAGTCGGTCGGGGTGGAGATTCGCCGTCCGTAAGCGCGTTTGCGGTCACACCTGAAGGGGCGATGCGCCGCGGGCAATGTTTTCCAAAAATTCCTGCCGGGTGGCCAGGTTGGTACGAAACGCGCCGTGCATGGCCGAGGTGGTCATGCGGGCGTTGTGTTTCTGCACGCCGCGCATGGACATGCATAAGTGTAGGCCTTCAACCACAACAGCCACGCCCTGAGGGTGAAGTTGGTCACGCAAGAAGTCGGCGATCTGGCGGGTCATGCGCTCCTGAACCTGAAGGCGACGGGCATAAAAATCTACAATGCGCGGGATTTTCGAAATGCCCAAGACTTTTCCATTGGGGATATAGGCCACGTGAACTCGACCGATAAAAGGCAACATGTGATGTTCGCACAAACTGTAGAATTCAATGTCGCGCACCAGCACCATTTCATCGTACTTGACTTCGAAAATGGCGTCGTTGACGATGCTTTGCGGGTCGGTGTAATAGCCGGAGAGGAGTTCGGCGTACATGCGCGCAATGCGCCGGGGAGTGCGCAGCAGGCCCTCGCGCTGGGGGTCTTCGCCCACAGCGGTCAGGATTTGGGTGACGGCGCTTTCGACAGCGGCGAAGTCAATCTTGCTGCTTGCCGGGGAGTCATTGAAAAGGTTGTCGTCGAATTCGAAAGTATCCATAGGAGTTGACAAAAAATCGGCCCGGCTTCTTGACCGGGCCGTCTCGTTCGCAGATTAGTGAACTTTGGGTTCGATCAAGCCGTAGGTGCCGTCACGCCGCTGATAGAGGACGTTGATGGCGTTGGTCTCGACATTGAAGAAGATAAAGAAGTTTTCGTGGCCAAGCAATTTCATTTGTTCCAACGCCTCGGCTTCGTTCATGGGAATAAGGTCGAAGGTTTTGCGGCGGACGATGACGGGGGGTTCTTCGCGGCCTTCTTCGGGCAGGGGAACGACCTCGGCGGCAGAACGTCCGTCGCCGCGGCCGCGGGTGCGCTTGCCTTTGTAGCGCTCGGCTTGGCGCTGCATTTTGTCAATGGCACGGTCGAAGGCGGCGAAGAGGTCGTCGGCGCGTTCTTCAACGCGCAGGAGGGCGCGGCGGCCGCGGGCAGTGATTTGGGCTACGTTGCGGTCGTTGGCATCGCGCGCCGATTTGACGATGGCGAGGTCAACACGAACGATTTCGAGTTCCCGCAGGTAGCGGTCGAGTTTGGAGGCTTTCTTAGTAACGTAGTCCTTGATGCGGTCGTCCAGTTCCAGGTTACGGGCGAAGATTTCGACTTTCACTGTCATAGGTTCCTCCTGAAATAGAATTTTTCAAACAACGTTCAAACCGTGACGGGGCAAGGCGCGGGCAATGGTGAGAGCATAGACTTCCCGCGCTCCGCTTTCCTTTAGGGCAGCGGCGCAGGACGAAACGGTTGCACCGGTGGTGGCGACATCGTCCATGAGCAGGATAACTTTGCCGGAAACCTCCGCAGCGCGGGCGCGGAAAGCCTCGGCCACGTTTTCGCGACGTTCTTCAGCCGAAAGCCCGACCTGAGAACGGGTCTCGCGGACGCGGGACAATGCTTGCGGGACATATTTCCAGCCGTTCAGCGCCGCCAGGGGCATGGCAACCAGTCCTACCTGATTATAGCCGCGCTCGCGCATGCGTTTGCGTCCTAGGGGAACGGGGACAACGATTTCGATAGGCCAGTTCAAAGCGCGTGCATAAGACGCCATCTGACGCGCCAGCGAATCGCCCAGGCCCATGTTCCGGCGATATTTGAGTGTATGCAGGGCCAGGCGAATCGGGCCTTCAAAGGTGAGCCAGGAACGCATCATTTTGTACGGGGGCGGGGTTTGGAGACAACTCGGGCAAATCCCCGGCCGGGCAAGAGGCAGGCCGCAGGTCTGGCACACAGGTTCGTTAATTTCTTGAACCCGTTTCTGGCAGTCAGGACACCAGCGATATCCGGCCCGTTGACAACCGGCGCATACGGGCGGGAAGAGCAGGTCGAGGCTGCTCCACAGCCATTGGGTAAGCCGATATTGCCAGGACACTGTGTTTGCAGACTTTAAATCAAGTTGCCCAGCGATCTCCAGAGTTTCAAGCCTGCCGGGGTGAGCAGCACAATCATCAGCGAAGGGAAGACGAACAAGCCAAGGGGCAGGATCATTTTGATAGGGGCTTTGTGCGCCTCTTCTTCTGCCCGTTGACGGCGTTGAATGCGCATCTGGTCGGCCTGGACACGCAGAACTTTAGCCAAGCTGACGCCCAACATTTCAGACTGGATGACTGCGGCTACGAAACTGGTCATTTCAGAAATGCCGAGACGTTCGGCCATGTCGCGCAAGGCGTCTCGACGCAATTTGCCGAGTTGAATTTCGCGGATGACCCGTCCAAAGGCGACCGCTAATTCATTGTCCCATTTCTCGTTGACTTTGGACATGGCGGCGTCAAAGCCGAGGCCGGCCTCCACGCAGATAGTCAGCAGGTCGAGGGCATCGGGCATGGCTTTGCGAATGGATTTTTGGCGGCGGTCAATCTTGCTCTTCAAGTAAAGGTCGGGGAAGAAATAGCCCAGCAGAGTGAAGATGAGCACGAGCAGCATTTTGACGGGGAAGGTGAAGGTTTTGGAATTTAGAGAAAGAAGCAGTAACAGCCCGCCAAAAACGCCTGCCATAACAAAGTGAAGCACCATGAAAGTGGACGCGTCTATGTTGCCGGGGTTGCCGGCCAGTTCGAGCCTCTTGCGCGTCTGCTCCAAGACATGCTGAGGGGTGAAGCGGGAGGAAATTTCTCCCAGGCGGCGGATGATGGGCAGGATGACGCGGTCCACAAAGGGCTGCGACATTTCGATTTCTTCGAGGGAGACGGGTTCGCCGCGCTGGCTGAATTCCGCTAAACGGGATTCCAGCGGGTCCATCTCGTGCTCTTTGGCGCGCCGAGCGCCCATGACAACAAGGACAATCAGGCCGATCAGAATTGCAAGGACAACGAAAATTGCAATAAAAGTACCCATTCTGTCCGCTCCTGTCTAGACCTCAATTTGAGCGATCTTGTTCATAACGACATAGCCCACAATAATCAACAGCAAGGCTGTGCCAAAGGTAATCGAGCCGCAGATGATATTTTGTGGGGTGAACATTTCGAGAATGTAGTCTCGGTTCAGGAAGTAGAGGATAACAACAAGACCGACCGGCATAAAGGAGAGCACCTTGCCCGAATAACTCACCTGCGCCGTGAGGACGCGAATCTCGCCTTTAATGCGGATGCGTTCCCGGATGGTGTAGGAGATAATGTCCATGATTTCGGCCAGGTTGCCGCCCACTTCGCGTTGGACATTGATAGCCGTAACCACAAAGTCCAAGTCTGGGCTGGGAATGCGCCGGAGCAAATTGGCCAGTGCTTTTTCCATGGGCACCCCTAGTTGCATTTCCTGAACCACACGTCTGAATTCATCGCTAATAGGAGAGGGTAACTCCTTGCTGACGGCTTCCATCGCCTGCATGGTTGAGAAGCCGGCTCTCAGTCCATTGACCATCAGGCTGAGCATATCAGGCAGTTGGTCGTTGAATTTCTGCAAACGTTTGGCTTGTTGGCTACGCACATACATTCCCGGCAGAAAAGCGCCAATGACCCCTCCAATGATGGCCGAAAGCAAAATCCGCCCGCCGAGCAAAAAGGCAATCAACGCCATGCCTACAATCGCAATCACATAGAGGGCAATATATTCGCCGGGCTTGAGTTTCAAGTCGGCCCGCGCCAAACTGCGCGCAATTCTTTCTCCGATGCTGGATTTCTCGACGCGTTTGTTCACCCAGTCGGTCAGGGCAGCCTTGGGCGCTTTGGCTTCCTGCGATTTTTCTTCTTCCAGGTATTTATTGAGACGGTCATCTACCATGTACCTGTCGCCGGTCATTGACATGACGATGCCCACAATAAGCAGGACAAGCGCCAGAATGCCGCCGAACAGCAGGATGGTTCCAAAATTGATTGCCATAGTCAACCTGTCCAGACGCAAAGATTAATAGCGCTGTTTGCTTCCAACTCCAAATACAGTGGGAGGCAGGTGAATACCGGCAGCCTCGATTTTCTCCATGGCTTTCGGGCGCAGACCGGTGGGGCGCAGGCGGCCAATCACCTTGCCGTTCTCGTAACCGGTTTGCTCGAAGGCGAAGATATCAGTCATAGTAATCACATCGCCTTCCATGCCGCTGATTTCACTGATATTGACGACCTTGCGCGAGCCATCGCGCAAACGCTCCTGGTGAACAATCATGTCAATCGCCGAGGAGACTTGCTCGCGAATAGCGCGCACCGGCAATTCCATACCTGCCATCATCGTCATGGTCTCCAAGCGCATGAGAGTATCGCGCGGCGAGTTGGAGTGGAGCGTGGTCATGGAGCCGTCGTGGCCGGTGTTCATGGCCTGCAGCATGTCGAGGGCAGCGTCATCGCGAATCTCGCCCACAATAATCCGGTCGGGGCGCATACGGAGGGCGTTGATGACCAACTGACGGATGGTGATTTCGCCGCGTCCCTCGATGTTCGGCGGGCGCGATTCGAGCGTCACCACATGTTCCTGGCGCAGTTGCAATTCTGCCGCGTTTTCGATGGTGATGATGCGCTCATCGGCAGGGATGAAACTGGAAAGGATGTTCAACAAGGTCGTCTTACCGGAGCCGGTGCCGCCCGAAATGACGATATTGAGGCGGGCTTCCACGCAGGCCTTCAAAAACTGGAGCGCCTCCGGGGTCAACGTGCCAAATTGAATCAACTGCTCGATGGTGAGCGGGATTTTGAAGAACTTACGGATGGTGATTGTCGGCCCGTTTAATGCAATCGGAGGGATGACCGCGTTGACGCGCGAGCCATCCGCCAGACGGGCATCCACGTAGGGGCTGGATTCATCAATGCGGCGCCCCAGCGGGGCCACAATACGGTCAATGATGCGCATGACGTGTTCATTGCTCTCGAAAGTGACCGGCACGCGATGCAACTTACCTTTGCGCTCGATGTAGATATTCTTTGCCCCGTTCACCATGATTTCGGTCACCGTCTCATCTTCAAGCAGAGGCTGCAGGGGACCTAGCCCCAGGATTTCAGCAGTAATCTGTTCAAACAGACGGGCGCGTTCAGGACGAGACAGGATGATATTCTCCTCGCTCAGGATTTGCTCGAACAAATCCTGGATGGTCTTGCGCACCTCGTCGGTTTTGGTCACATCCATCGAGGGGTCTAGTTCCGCAATCAGACGGTTCTGAACCCGATTCTTGAGGTCATAATAGGAACCCGGCTGTGAAGCAGGAGGCGGAACGCTCACCCGCCGCGCTTGCAGGGAAGACAGGCGGGAGCCATCGCCTGACGCCGGCTGAGAGGGTCCGGAAGATGTCCCTGTGGGTTTGTTCTGTTCGATACGTTTAAGCAAAGACATCGCTGCCTCCTGAAACCATCAGGTTACCGCCTGGGCGTTTTTTCTTCCTCTTCTTCACTCTTGAGAAGTTTGACGCGTAGCGCTTCAGCCAATGCATAAATTCCGCGCGCCGCAGGCTGGGTTTTATTATCAATCATGAACGGAATGCCACGATTGACCGCCGGGATGACGGTTTTCTCATCGAGCGGGATTGCCGCTACAATCTCCTGCTTGAGGTATTCTGCCACCTTTTCCGGCGTAATCGGGATGCGCTTATCATGACGATTCATGATAAAAGCAACCTTGCTCAAGGGAATGTTCATGGTCGTAAGCAAGTCGAGGAACAGGCGATTGTTCTTCATCGAGGGAATATCCTGAGTGGTCAATAGAACAATCGCGTCGCAGGTATCCAGAATGGCCAGGGTGACATCGTTCAGGTAAGAGCAGGTATCCACGACGATGTAGGCGTACATTTGCCGCAAATGCTGTAAAACCCTGGAAAACTGCTCGGCATCAATTTTTTCAGCGTATTCGGGGCGCGAAGGCGAGGCCAAGATATGAATGCCTGACCCGGAATGCTTGAGCATTACTTCTTCGATGATTTCGTTGTCCAGTTCGTCGGCGCGGGTAGCAAGGTCGAGGACAGTGTTCTTACCCTGTTCGTTCAAGAAAATAGCAACATCGCCGAACTGCAAATCCGCATCCACCAGGGCAACACGAGTTTCTTCGTTGTGCAAGGCAATCGCCAGATTGACCGCCACCGTTGTGCAACCGGCGCCGCCTTTTGGGCTGTATACCATAATGATTTTGCCACTCACGGCGGGGCCGCCCACCATAGCCTGCGGCATGACGCCGGCCATCGGCGCAAACACCTGGGCGCTCTTGGCGCGCTCCTCGAAAGCGACTTTTCCGGCGCGGCGGATGGCCGCCATCAAGTCATCGGGCATAGGCGGCTTGGTGAGAAAATCGCGCGCCCCCACTTGCAACGCCCGGCGCATGTAATTGGGATCATTCTGCACCGTCAGGATGACAACCTGTACGAACGGCATCTTCTGGCGGATTTGCTCCGTGGCTACGATGCCATCCATGTCCGGCATATTGACATCCATCAGGATAACGTCCGGACCGGTTTCCTGCGATAACTGAATGGCCTCCCGCCCGCTTCGGGCGGCGCCTACCACCTCGATATCTGCTTCGAACTGCAACAACTTGCGTACATTTTCGCGTGTCTCCGCGATGTCATCCACAATCAACACGCGTATCTTTTCTGCCATGAGAGTTCTCCCTTGTCAGTTCAAAAAGTTAACGTCCATGCGCATCAAAATCACTTCGTAGTCTGGACTATATCGTTCGGGAGGGTGGGCGGAACCAGTTTATCGACGCGCGGCTGAAGCCCATAGGGCAATTTGGCAGGCACAGGAATATCGTATTGCGTTAGCAAATATTCCAGCGTCGCCGCCTCAGGCGTGGGAGCAATGGTCTGGTCGTTCGGATTGCGCAGGGTGAGCGTTATCTGAGCGCCGCTATAGACAAGCCAGGTGAGCATCACGGCATCCTGATTGGTCACCATCAGGGTAATCACATCCGGGCGGACGACGGCCGTGGTTTGCTGCTGTTCGGTAGCCGACCCAGGGGTGGGAGTGGTGCCGGGAGGAGGCGCCACCAACTGGTCCGAAATCGTTTCGCCGGGCAGAGGGAAAGTGCCAACGTGCAACACCTGGATATTCTGCATAATCATCTGCGTCACCAGGCGCGGCCGCTGAGCCTCGCTCGGCACCACGTAGAAGGGCTGAGCCAAATCTTCATCGTAATCCACGCGCCCAATTAGGCCGCCATAACCCGCCGTCACCGACTGCGCTGTCAGGTTGATAATCTCACCTTGAGTCAGTTGTGTGATGGCATCCTGCCCGGCGCCGGTGCCGATGAGCAAGGCGCGGCTGTTGGCCGCAATGATGCCCGCACTCTGATTCGGCAGGAGAGATTGATAAGCGGGATCAATATCCACAATCAACAAGGTGACAATGACATTGACGTAATCCCCGCCGCGGATACCGTAGGAGGTGGAAGACAGGCGCGTAATAGGGATGGAAACAGCCGTCAACCCCTGCGGCACGAGGGGCGCCCAGGTGGAACCCGGCAGGTTGACATTCCCCGGCGTATCCGAAAGCATCGTGGAAACGATTACCACACCCTGGCTGATGGACAGTTTGGCGTATTTGCCCACTACATCGGCCTTGCTGGTGAATTCACCGGCCACCAACTGCGACTCGGGAATGGGAATCGTGCTAAGCATCTCTTCTGTGATGGCTACGCCCGGGTAGATGTTCTGGCCGGCAGTCACAATTTCAACGGTGCGATCCATCGGCGTGGGCTGGGCTTGGGCCGGCGCGGCTGTCTGGGCGTTGTTTCGCCACCACCAGATGCCAACAGCGGCAATAATCACCACAAGAATCAAGGCGATGTAGATGAAAATTCTTCCGCGTCGCATAGGGAACTCCTTCACAAATAATTTGAGTACTTGCATTATACAGTAAAAATTGAGCGATTACTACTTACCCCAAAGTATGATTATCATAACAATTTCATTGGCAAATCCCCGCCGGGGAAAAGTAATTTGACAAATCCGCCTCTTCCTATCTCACTGCTCGCATCTCCAGATACGACCTGGGCAAATACAGCCTCTGGAAGTAGACCACCGGCAGGGACAACTGCGTCGCCAGATTGTCCCCATAGCCCAGCGTGCAGACCGGAACATTCATCCCCAGCAGCGCGGCAGAGACCGGCTCGGTCTCCTGCGGGGGGCCGCCAAACGTCTCAGCCCTGAGCAGGACAAACACCGGGCGCAGATGGCGGCGCAGCAGGTCTTCAGCCGCGGGCAGGAGTTCCGGCCCGGCCGAAGGCGTGATGAGAATCACCCCCGTCCCCGGCGGCAAAAAACGCGCCTGCGCGCCGAGCAGCGCCGGGACGGGAAGATCGCCATCCGGCCGCAGCAGCGCCAGTGTTTCCAGCACCTTGCCCATCTGCCGCTCGCCGCGTTCGCCCGGCAGGACGGTAAAACGGGCGGTGGAACAGGCCAGCCCCAGCACGCGGCGACGAGAAAGAAAGTGCTGGGCCAGCGAAGCCGCGGCGCTTATGGCATACTCGAATGTATCACACGGCAAGTCCACCTTTGGGCGGCGCAACAGGAACCGCTCATCGAGCGCCGGGGGCGCAGGCTCTGGCTTGCTTACATGCGCCCCGCGACGGGCGTCCACAAAGAGCCAGATATCCACCTGCGGGTCCTGCTCGAACTCTTTGACCATAAAACGCCCGCGGCGGGCCGTGCTGGGCCAGTGAATGCGCTTCATTGGGTCGCCGGGGGCATACTCGCGGATTCCGGCCGCGTGCGGGGTCACATCGGCGGTCTTCGTGCCGATGGTTTTGCCGCCCGGCAGCAATCCCAGCGGAGGCGGGAACTCGGCAATCGGAAAGGTCATCGGCAGGACGACCAGCGTCTCGACGGCCGGAATGCGCTTCTCGACCGGGAACAAACCAAAGGGGTCGCCCGCCGAGACGAGCGTCGGGCCAAGCGGATAGGCCCCGCGCCGCGTCAGCAGAGTCCGCGCCGTGTAGAGACGTTTCTCGCGCCGCCCGATGCGGGTCAGCAGACGCGAACCGGCCGCGCCTGGCAGGCTCGACAGGTTGACTACCTCTAACCAGGGACAGCCCGGCCAGGTATTGACGCTCAACTCGAAGCGTTCCTCGAAGACCTCCCCCACCCCGGCGCGCAGGAGACGGGCGTCACGCCGAACCCGAAGGCCGCGCCCCAGCAGCACCGACCACAGCCCCGCGCCGAGAAGCAGAAACAGCGCCGCGTAGGCCAGCCGGATGAAAGCCGCGTTGCCCGTCGCCGCCCAGACCAACCAGCCCAGGAGGACGATTGCAACCAGCGACCAGCGCAACGCGGAGGAGGATTTCATTTGCCGGAGAGAATTTTCGAACCAGAGAAAACGGAACCGGAGATAAACGGGGATAACCAGAGATGAACGGAGATAACCAGAGATAAACGGGGATGAACGGAGATAACCAGTGATGAACGGAGATAACCAGAGATAAACGGGGATGAACGGAGACAACCAGAGATGAACGGAGATGAACAAAGATCGAGGGAGAGCAGTCGGGACAAGGGGTTTCTTCGTTCCGCGCCGTTTACCGCCGGCGGATTAAGTGGGGGAGAAATTTCCGCCGGGGACGGGCGTCGTTTCAAGAATTTCCTGCACAATGCGTTCAGCAGTCAACTCGCGCAGGCGCGCCGCCGGGCCAACGATGACGCGGTGCGCCAGCACCGGGACCGCCGCTTTCTTGACATCATCCGGCAGGACGAACTCACGCCCCTCCAGAGCAGCCAACGCCTGCCCGACGCGGAACAGGCCCAACGATCCGCGCGGGCTGGCCCCCAGGTACACGTCCCCGTGCTGGCGCGTCCGGTTGACCAGGTCCACAGCGTAGCGCTTGACCGGCTCGGAGACGTGAATGCGCTTGACCGCTTCGATGGCCTCCAGCAGTTCCTCAACCGTGATGACCGCTTCCAGCGTCTCGACCGGGTGACGAATCTGCTGGCGGCCGAGCACCTCGACCTCGTCCGCCGGGCTGGGATACCCCATGCGGACGCGCAGAAGAAACCGGTCGAGTTGCGCTTCAGGCAGGGGGAACGTGCCTTCATATTCGATGGGGTTCTGAGTCGCCAGCACCATGAACGGACGCGGCAGGGGATGTAGGACGCCGTCCACCGTCACCTGGCGCTCCTCCATCGCCTCGAGCAGAGCGGCCTGGGTTTTGGGCGTGGCACGGTTGATTTCGTCCACCAGCACCACCTGGGCGAAGATCGGGCCGGGGCGGAATTCGAACTCGCGGCTGTTCTGGTTGTAGATGGAGACGCCGGTCACGTCGCTGGGGAGCATATCGGGGGTGAACTGCAGGCGGTTGAACGAACAGCCCAGCGATTTGGCGAGACTGCGCGCCAGCATGGTTTTGCCCACGCCGGGGACGTCCTCGATGAGGGCGTGCCCCTGACACAGCAGGCCGACAACAATCCACTCGACAGCGGCGCGCTTGCCAACAATGACCCGCTCGAGGTTGGAGAGCAGTTTTTTGCCGAAAAATTGAATGGGTTTCATAAAGCGTCCCTGTTCCTGCCGCGAATTGATTCGACGCACTTAACATTCATCGCTGTTCCTCTCCGGTTCTACATCAGTTCGGCCGAAAAGACAAGCCCTGCAAGATGGAATCTTGGGACGGGTATCCCCCTATCTGCCTGCACGCCTCAACGCGCCTTAGGGAGAACGTTCATCGTTGTTCATCACCGGTTCGTATTTCCAGCCTGCGCCGGTGAGCATGACGACGATGGGGTCGGGCAACTCGCGAATTGTCTGCCGCAGGGCGCTCCAGACGATGGCAGAAGTGGGTTCGACCTCGAAGCCGAGACGCGCCAGCGCCTCCCGCCCCGGCAGAATCTCGTCCTCGTCCACGGTGCACATGGACCCGCCGCCTGCCGCGAGCGCCTGCAAGACGGCCTCGGCCCGCACCGGCGCGGCGACCTTGACGCCCTCGGCCAGGGTTGGATTTTCGGCCACAAAGCGCAGGCCCTCCAGACCGGCGGTGAACATGGCCCACAGCGGGGCGCAGGCGCGCGCCTGGACGCCGATGAGTTTGGGCAAGGGGGATTCAACCTGCTGCAGACGGCGGGAAAATGGCCGCTTTCTGCCCTCTTCCTGTTTTGTGGTCTCAGCCGTTTTTGTTATTCTGACTATTTTTGTTATATTGGCTACGCGCAGCGCCTCGAAACCGCGCGCCAGGCCGAGCAGGAGACCTCCCTGCCCCGCCGGGACGACCACCGCGCCAGGCAGACGCCCGCCCAACTGCTCCCAGATTTCGTAGGCAGCGGTGGCGTAGCCGGGCAGGTTGAACGGCAGCCAGGCATGGCTGGCATAGACCGCGCCCCGCTCCGCTTCGCGGCGGACGGCTTCGGCCACATCCTGCCGCGTGCCGGGGACGGGAACGAGTTCCGCGCCGTAGGCTTCGATTTGCCGCCGCTTGGGGCCGGAGGCCGCCGCAGGGACGAAGATGCGCGCCCGCACGCCGAATTTGCCCGCGTAGGCCGCCAGCGAGGCCCCGGCGTTGCCGGAGGAGTCCTCCACCACTTCGCTGACCCCGCGCGCTTTCAACCAGCCGAGGATAACTGTCGTCCCGCGGTCTTTAAAGGAGCCAGTAGGGTTCTCGCATTCGCACTTGAAATAGACTTTGCGCCCAAAAAGACGCGCCGGAACGAGGGAGGTGCGCCCCTCGCCGAGGGAGGCGGGCGGCAGAGGCTGCGGTGAGCGGCACGTCGAACCGTCGAGAGGCAGGCCGAAGGTGTGACGGTAGCGCCAGATGCCGGGCTGGGACTCGTCCACCTCTGCCAGGTCGAAGGCCGGGAAGGGGTCGAAGTCGTACAGTCCGCCGCAGACAGGACAGCGCCAGGGCAGGCCGGTTTCGGGGTAGGGACGGCGGCAGTTGGTGCAGATTATCATGTTGACAGGTTGGAAGGTTGGAAGGTTGGCGGGTGAATTGTACTTCAAGGGAGGGGGGAAGCGGAAGTGGCGAAGGGGGGAAATCCCGGCGTTTCACAGCCGAAGGGGTTGGCTTGTCCCCGCGCCGGCCTGCCTGGAACCGATCGCCTCCGGCGCGCTGGCCCTGCGCGTCAACCGCCTGCGGCGGGTAATCGGGCTGCGATTGCCGGGCCGCCGGCCGCCGCCGGGAAACCGAAAAAGCAGGCGCCGTGACGATTGGCAACTCTTCGGACAGTTCTGCGCCTTCAATCGAAAATCGGCAATCCAAAAATCGAAAATCCTTTGCCCTTACGGGCATTTATTGATTCTGACCAAATGCTTGCGCCTGAGGTCGCTCCGGGGCTTGAGGTGCGTCTTAATGCCCTTACGGGCATTTATTGATTCTGACTCTTAAAAAATGGAAGGATCTCTGGAAAGATAAAAGAGGGGTCTTAATGCCCTTACGGGCATTTATTGATTCTGACGGCCTTGATTGTGGCAGAGGCAGGATCAGAGACCTTTAGTCTTAATGCCCTTACGGGCATTTATTGATTCTGACGCCTTATCAAGGCTGTTCGCTCGGCCCTGGCCCTTTGTGAGTCTTAATGCCCTTACGGGCATTTATTGATTCTGACTTTCGTATTCTCTTCTCTTACTTCCCGACCTTCGAGCGTCTTAATGCCCTTACGGGCATTTATTGATTCTGACGAAAGCAAACAGGAAGCAGGAAAAGCCACCCAAAAATTTGTCTTAATGCCCTTACGGGCATTTATTGATTCTGACTTGCAATGGGAGGCGGCTTTAAAAGCCGCCCCAAAAGAATCGTCTTAATGCCCTTACGGGCATTTATTGATTCTGACTCGAGGACGGTGACACCGTCACGATCTTTCCAGATGGGTCTTAATGCCCTTACGGGCATTTATTGATTCTGACTAGAGAGGGGGGGGGCAAAAGCCCCACCCCTCTCTTTTTTGTCTTAATGCCCTTACGGGCATTTATTGATTCTGACACATCTATAAAATGGCAATTTTATGTAGAAATGTTGCAGAGTCTTAATGCCCTTACGGGCATTTATTGATTCTGACTGACGCTGGAGCAGATTTTCGCCGCCGTTGACGAAATGTCTTAATGCCCTTACGGGCATTTATTGATTCTGACCG
>DAOTVO010000015.1:0-3119 GCA_034436335.1 Anaerolineales bacterium
AGAGCCCGTGGCTCAAACGTCAGCAGCAAGCCAACGCTTCCCGCCCCCCGCTCTACCCCGACCCCGAAACGGCGGACCTGACCGAAGCCGAGCGGCTTGAGCAATACAAGCAAACCACCGCCTACCAGGCGCGGCAGGCGCGCTACGCCGAGTATTACCGGCAGAAGGCGTATGAAGAATTCCGTCAAGGCGAGCGGGGGGAATACGTCACGCCTGCTCAAGCGACATTACAGGATTTGGGCATTACTCTGGATCCAAAATTTGATTCCGCAGAGACACAAACGATTATCAACGGGGCAAGCAAACTTGCTATGACAATGGGCGGAAACGATGTTTTTAGGAACGAACTTGGTGGTGTTTCTATTCTGAAGGATAATAACATGCAGTATGGAGGCTTAGGAGATAAGCACCAGGTCATCTATAACACCGGCTCTGGTTGGAGCGAATGGAGGGTAGTACACGAGCTTGCTCATGCATGGGATGCCAATCATGAATGGAGCCTGTCGAGGGAATTGAAGCAAAAGACAGGAGGAAGTTTCAGCCTAAAAGGAATAATAGGCTACTGGTTAGGCACTTGTGATCCGACACAACCTGGCTGCAATCATGCAGGTTACGTGTGGGGAGATGTACCGCCTAAGGGAGCAGATGGCAATTTTGACCAGCGCGAAGATTTTGCGGAATCGGTGGCTGCTTATTTGTATCCGGAGGAGGCGAAAAGTTACATCAATGAGAATTTTCCGAAAAAGCGTTTCAAGCGGTTTCAATATGACAATTTCCTGGACAAGAAACGAGGAAAGTTCATTGAAGAGTTAATGAAAAGAGTGGCTGGAGGGGAAAAATGAGGAACATCTATAGGGCGGTTGGAGTATTGATTATTGTCGTTTTGGTCTCGAGCTGCAATTCAGTGAGTGGCGATGGCGGTTTTCTATCCGAAAACCCTTGTGGTCCTCCCTGCTTTTATGGCATTATGCCGGGCGTCACGACCAAAAGCGAAGCCGAAGAGATATTCAACCAAAATTTGTTTTCTTGCACATTCTTTGACTATACCCCAGGCGGTAAACAAGGTTTTATGTGTTCATGGGGTGGTGTTGGTCTCGATGACGAAGGGAACATTGTAACAGGTGTTACCTTTAGAACATCTTCCAAAATTACATTGCAGCAAGTAATTGATAAATATGGGGAGCCAGATTTTGTATCGACGGGAATAGTTAGTTTACCCGATGACAAAGTGCGAGTAGGGATGATACTAGAATTCAAAACCATTCGAACTTCGATTCGGCTGGAAGAACAACATGCCCCTAAATACACAGTAAGGGAAGACTCTGTTGTGCATGACATTGCCTACTTTGCAGACTCTGAACCTGGACCTAGTGATGTGCCTTGGAAGGGTTATGGAGAATATGATTGGACATTCAGATTACCCTGAAGCAACCGAACTCATCACCAAGGAGATTTGCATGGGTCTGGCAGGCATCATATCGTGATGGGGGAGTATGGCGTCATTGTCTCTGCCCGCGACCTTGCCGGCAGCGAAAGCCGCGAAATCGCCCGCATCCTCATCCCCGCCCCGGGCGTCACCCCCACGCCCCTGCCCACGCGCACGCCCCTGCCAACCTTCACCGCCGCGCCGCAATTCTCATTCATCATTCCAAATTCCTCATTCATCCTTCCCACCGCATCCGCGCCGCAGCGCAAGCCAAGGGAGTGGCAGCCTGAGGAGCGCGTTTTGCCTGGAAACGCCTGACAGCGAGAGTATAATCACAGCATGTCGAACGTGGACACCCAACCGCCCGCCATCACCCTGCCTGAATCCTGGCCGCTCGGCTGCAGAACCATAAGGCGGGTTCTATCCCGCCTAATCTATCCCGCCAACCTGTAGGGCGGGCTTCTATCCCGCCTAATCTATCCCGCCAACCCGTAGGGCGGGATTCTATCCCGCCTGAACCATAAGGCGGGTTCTATCCCGCCTAATCTATCCCGCCTGCTTGACGGAATTCCAAATCCCGCCTTGCCAGGTAATGGTAGAATCAAGCCATGATCGCCAAAGTAATTCTCAACCCCTACTCGAACCGCTGGAAGGCGCAGGCCCGCTGGCCGCAGGCCGAAGCCGCCCTCAAAGCCGCCGGGGTGGATTTTCGCCTGGCAATCTCCGAACGGCCTCGTCACATCATCGAACTGGCCGAACAAGCCGCCCGCGAGGGCTTCTCTCCGATTATTGCCGCAGGCGGAGACGGGACGATTGGCGAAGTGGTGAACGGCCTGGCCCGTGCCGCCGCCTCCGAGCAGGCCGAACTCGGCCCGGTGGGCGTCATCCCGCTTGGCACGGCCAACGACCTGGTCTGCAACCTCGGCCTGCCCCTCGACCTGGAAGCCGCGGCGCGCGTCATCGCTGCCGGTCACACCCGCCGCCTGGACCTCTGCCGCGTCAACGACTTGTACTTCGTCAACAACTCGGCCATCTGCCTCGAACCGTATGTGACGCTTATCCAACAGCGCATCACCTGGATTAGCGGCATCGTGCGCTATCTGGTCGCGGCCGTGCGCGGCGTCCTCGACCGGCCAACCTGGACCGCCAAAGTCGTCTGGGATGGCGGTCAATATGACGGTCCGCTCTCGGTGCTGACGGTGGGCAACAATCCTCGCACCGGCGGTTTCTACATGACCCCGCACGCCAACCCCTTCGATGGCAAATTGACCTTTGTGTATAGTTTTGTCCCCTCCCGGCGGCGGATGTTTGCCCTTCTGCCGCGGGCGTTAAAACCCGGCGAAGGCAACTTTGTCGAAGCCCCCGAAGTTCACGAAGAGACGGCCTCCCGCCTCGAAATCCACCTCGAACAGCCCAGCCCCGGCCACGTGGACGGTGAAATTTTCACCCGCGAAGGCCGCGATTTCCTCTACACCATCCAGCCCGGCAGACTCAACCTGTTGATGCCGAAACCGTAGAAAAGGATGTTTTGCCAACCGTTGAAACTGTCGAAAAAGCAGCGAATCCACCTTAAAGAAACGGGGTTATCTTAGGTGGAGACACGCTCATGGCAAAATACAAACCGCTCAACGACAAACAACTCATCATGCTGCCCATCTCGCTCGACGACCAACTCGTCCCCGGCAGCCTGGAA
>DAOTVO010000016.1:0-115920 GCA_034436335.1 Anaerolineales bacterium
AGCAGCAGGGCGGGATTCTATCCCGCCTTGTTTTCTTGGCAAAAGCAGCAGGGCGGGGTTCTATCCCGCCTTGTTTTCTCGGCAAAAGCAGCAGGGCGGGGTTCTATCCCGCCTTGTTTCTCGGCAAAAGCAGCAGGGCGGGGTTCTATCCCGCCTTGTTTCTTGTATCGCCTGTTTGGCAATCAGCGATTCTTCCTGCTCGGTCGGGATGGACTCAAACTGTGCTGGGGGACATGTTTGGCGTGAATTTCACGATAGTCTTCATGGTCGGGGAAGGGATAGATAATAAAAAACGGATTGGTTTGGACATGCAATTTTCTGTAGAACATGGGGTGAATAACGCACTCGTCGGTGTCGCTCAGGATGAGCGGTTCGCTCATTGTGTATTCAAAGTCTGCCTCGACAATGCCTGTTTTTTCGTCTTTTTTGCGCACGCGTCCCACGATGCCCAGTTCGGTGACGAGCCGTCGGAAAGCGCCGGCGGAGTAATTCCCCTCTTTCCAATCACGGGCTGTCTTTTTGGCTACCTGGTCGAGATAGTTGCCGGGGAAGATGGCCTGAGCGCCAGCCAGCGCCTGGACGATTTCTGGCGCGCCGGGGTAAATCAGGTCGTAGGAATTTAACACTTCTTTGGCAAGCAGGGTTTCGCACTCGCTAACAGCATGGGCGATGTTGATTTCGCTGAATTTCGGGAATTTCCCGCTTTTTATGGCTACGCGGGCGATTTGGTTGCAGAGAATGACCAATTGGCGCGGCCGCATTTGGGTATGTCGCAGGACGTAGGGCAGGCTTTGTTCCGGCCGGCCTTTTAGGTTGCGGACACTATCGCCGAAGAAGGGCGTCCACATCTTGGCGCGCACTTCGTCAAAGTTGTCCCAGTTAATATCCTGAAAGGGGAGGGAATAGCCGGAGTTGGTAAGGGACTTGTAGAAACGCCATGAGATGAGACGAATCAGGTCTTTGGGCCGCCAAAGCATGTAGAGTGGGTCACGGATGAATTTTGTGGTGTTGGGGATATTGTCTTCGGCGATGTAGGGAAAAATCTCTGCCGAGACGAAGGCTTTGACGTGAATTCCTTCGCGCGCATAGGCAATATTGAACTGACTGGCGCACTGGATAAGCGCCGCAGTGACGGCCATCATGGCATCATTGTTTCGGTCGTAACGCTCGAAAGTGTCAATGGCAATGATAACCGGCTCTTTGCGGGTGAAATCGAGTACGCGCTCTTTGGCTCTGGTGAAGAGCGGGTCCGACAATACCTCAGAGAGCGCTTCGGCCACCACACCGCTTTCATCGAGGTATTTGCTCAGGACATGTCTCAATAATTCGCTCACAAATATCGAAAACTTCCCCTTTTTGCCGGTGAAGAAACCCGCATTTTCCAACAGAGGGTCTTGCTCGCGGTATTCGTGAAATATCAACGACCAGATGAGATATTCCCAGATTTTACGAACATCGTTGACGGCCAGGTCGGGGGAGATGTAATCTCGGTGGGCAATGCGGTTGATAATGCTTTCATAGATGACCGGCTCATCCACGTCAATATTGTGAGCGTTTTTGATGCGGTTTTGGAAACCGAAATACTTGGTCAAAGAAGTCTTGCCTGACCCTCGTCGGCCAACAATGAGATAGACTTCCGGGTCTATCGCATCTTCGTTGAAGTGGCTTTTGTCGTAGAAAAATTCTGAATAGTGTTCCTGGAGGACCTCGATTTCGTTCTCACAACATACTTCCCCAAATGGGTACTGAAATCTGTATTCGGCCTGCGGGTCCATCACCACCTCGCTGTGTTAAATTGTTGATTCGCTATTTGCGTGTAAGTATAAATGCAAGCAATGTTTTCTACAATGAGGAATTTTATTGTTAGACAACCGCTTTCGATTGCAACAGGGCGGAAAACCAGATTTTTATTCAGGAGAATTGCCCGATATGGGCATCCCTGCTTCCCGTTTTGCCAGCAGGAACAGCACAAAAGCGCTCATCAGCCCAAAGGTCAGGCCGCCGTACCAGATGGCTTTCGGGCCGATGGTATCGTTCAGGAATCCGCCGACGAGCGGCGCGGCGGCGCGCGCCAGTCCCCAGGTCAGCCAGTAGATGGACATGTAGCGGCCGCGCAGGTCTTCGGAAGCGCGTCCGGCGGCGTAAGCGGTGCCGGTGGGGATGAGAATCAATTCGCCGAAGGTCAGGATGACCATGCTGACCCAAAATCCCCAAAAACTGCTCATCAGCGCCACGCTGCCTACCCCCAGGGCATAGACGAACATCCCCAGGGCAATCATCTGCGCCGGTGGGCGGCGGCGGGTGAACAAGGTGACGAAATACTGCACGAACACGCACATCAGGGCGTTGGTGGTGGGCAGCCAGGCGTAACGCGCTTCGCTCAGCCCGTAATTCGTCTTGGTGTAAATGGCGAGGAAGACCCACATCATCAGCGGGGCAATCATGCCAAACGTCACCGTGGCGACAAAGGTCATGAAACGCCCGTCGCCAAAGACTCGCCGGTAGCCGAGAAGTGTTTGGAGGAAACTCTCTTTGCCGCCTTCCGGCGGTTCACGTTTCAGTGTCTCGCGTGCCACCAAGAGCAGGAGCAGGCCGTAGAGAAACATGGCCGCCGCCGCGCCATAGAAGGCTAGCGCGTAGGAACGGGCGACAATCAGCCCGCCGAGGGTCGGCCCGATGGCAATGCCGGCGTTGTTGGTCATGCGCAGGATGGAATAGGCAGTTGTCCGCCGTTCGGGTGGAATCAGATCGGCCATCATCGCGTCCGAGCCGATGGCGTAGAAGGGCATCGCCGCGCCCATGATGGTCATCGGGAGCAGAAAGGCGAGGTAATTTTCGGCGCAGTTCATCAGCAGATAGGCTACTCCGTGCGAGGCCTGCGCCAGCACCATGATGACCTTGCGACCAAATCGGTCGGCCAGCGAACCGCCCAAAAACGAAACCAGCATGCCGACCAATGAACTGATGCTGATGAGCGTAGCGGCGCTCGTCAGCGGGGCGTTCAGTTTGCCGCTGATGTAAATCAACTGGAAGGGCCAGATGAGGCTCGACCCTGCCGAACTAATCAGGACGCCAAAGGCCACCAGCCAGAATTGGCGGGGGAAGGCTGCGAAGGTCTCGAAGAAGCGTTTGTACATTGAAGAACTAGACGGAGTAGAACAAGTCTATAAGTTCTACAGATAAAAAGGCCCTGCGAAAGAGAACGTCTCGCAAGGCCTGGGCTTTGCAGGTCGGATGGACCGCCGACTTACAGGCGAATTCTATCTGCGGTAGCCACCGCTGCCGCCGCGCCGGTCATTGTCTCGACCTCCGCGCCGGTCACCGCCGCTCGGACGGCGTCCGCCGCCCGAAGGTTTGCCGCCGCTCTTGCGGCTGTCGCGTTCCTGGGCTTCCTCCACACTCCAGCCTTCCAGGACGGCTGTGCGGCTCAGGCGGACTTTGCCCGCCGGGTCGATGCCCGTGACCATGACGGTCAGTTCATCGCCGAGATTACAGACATCCTCCACCTTCTGGACGCGTTCACTGTCCAGTTGGGAGATATGCACCATGCCATCCACGCCGGGCAGAATCTCGACGAACGCGCCGAAATCGGCCACGCGCACGACTTTGCCGGTGTAGATGCGCCCAATCTGGGGCGACTCGGTGATGCCCTCGATGCGCTCGCGCGCCAGTTGCGCGCCGAGGCCGTCGGTGGCGGCGATGTACACTGTGCCATCTTCCTCGATGTCAATCTTTGTGCCGGTCTCTTCTTGCAGGGCGCGGATGTTCTTGCCGCCGGGGCCGATGATGGCGCCAATCTTGTCCACCGGAATCTTGACCGTGGTGATGCGCGGCGCGTGCGGCTTCAGGTCCGGCCGCGGCGCGGGGATGACTTCCAGCATTTTGTTCAGGATAAACAGCCGCGCCTGCCGGGCCTGTTCGAGCGCCTCGGCCATGATCTCCTTGCTCAAGCCGGAGATTTTGATGTCCATTTGCAGGGCGGTGATTCCCGCCGCCGTTCCCGCGACCTTGAAGTCCATGTCGCCGAGATGGTCTTCTGCGCCCTGGATGTCGGTCAGCACGACGTATTTATCGCCCTCTTTGACCAATCCCATGGCGACGCCCGCCACCGGCGCTTTAATCGGCACGCCGGCGTCCATCAGCGCCAGGGTCGAGCCGCAGACGGAAGCCATCGAGGTCGAGCCGTTGGAAGACATGACCTCAGAGACCAGACGCAGGGCGTATGGGAATTCGGATTCGGGGGGGATGACCGGTTCTAGGGCGCGCTCGGCCAGCGCTCCATGCCCGACCTCGCGCCGGCTCTGCCCGCGCAGGGGTTTGACCTCGCCCGTGGAGAAGGGGGGGAAGTTGTAGTGGTGCATGTAGCGCTTTGTGTCAATCGGCGTCAGGCTGTCCAGTTCCTGGGCTTCAGAAAGCGTGCCGAGCGTGGCGAGGGTCAGGACCTGTGTTTCGCCGCGCGTGAACAGGCCGGAGCCGTGCGTGCGCGGGGTGACGTCCACCTCGCACCAGATGGGGCGGATGTCCTTGGGGCCGCGCCCGTCGGGGCGTTTGCCCAGATTCAAGATGCGTTCGCGAACGATGCGCTTTTCGGTCTCAGAAAAGGCATCTTTGATGGCCTGCAAGTCGGGGGCCCCGGCTGCAGCGGGTTCCTCTACCACCACGTCATCGGTGGGGATGAGCGCGGCGGTTGCTTGTTCACGCAAAGCATCCATACCGCTGTAGAATTCCTCTTTGCTCAGCGGTTTGTTGAGCAGTTCGTGCATTGCGCCGCCGACCTGCTCGTACACTTTTTGCCGGATGCTTTCGTTGGGCAGGGAAATGACGACTTCGCGCTTGGGCTTGCCGATTTCGGCGCGCATCTTTTCCTGCAGGTCAATCAGCGGCTGGAGAGCCTGGTGGCCGTATTCTAGCGCCGCCACCATCACGTCTTCGGGAACTTCCTTCGCCCCGCACTCGACCATCAGGATGGCGTCGCGCGTGCCGGCGAGGCGCAGGTCGAGGTCCGAGGCGTCTATCTGCTCGAAGGTGGGGTTGATGACGAATTGGCCGTTCAGGCGGCCGACGCGCACAGCGGCAACTGGGCCATCCCACGGGATGTCGGAAATCATCAGCGCGGCCGAGGCAGCGGTGATGCCGAGCATGTCAATCGGGTTTTCGCCGTCTGCCGAGAGCGAGTACATGATGACCTGCACCTCGTTGCGCATGCCCTTGGGGAAGAGGGGGCGGATGGGGCGGTCGGTGAGACGGGCGGTGAGGATGGCTTCGGTGGAGGGGCGGCCTTCGCGGCGGAAGAAGGAACCGGGAATTTTGCCGGTGGCGTAGAGACGTTCTTCGTACTCCACGCTGAGGGGAAAGAAGTCTATGCCTTCGCGCACGCCGCCCATCGTGGCGGCGGCGAAGATGACGGTATCGCCGGCGCGCACGGTGACGGCGCCTCCGGCCTGGGCGGCCAGTTTACCGGTTTCAATGGTAACTTCACGGCTGCCCACAGTGGTGGTGTAGCGTTTGATTTCGGGTTTCATAAGTTGCTCCTAAGTTTGGCGGGATTCCATCCCGCCCTGCATTTCCCGCCATTCATTCAGGGACTGAAGAGCGTGGACAACATGCCCGTTGGCTGTTGTCGGCACTATTCAATACCTGAAGCGGCGGGTTGATAAAAAGAGTAGATGGGCCGATGCCCATCTACTCGGGCGAACCTCGTTCTATTTGCGGCGCAGTTTCAACTGCTCGGTCAGCACCAGGTAGCGCTGGTAGTCGTGCTTGCGCAGGTAGGCCAGGAGCCTGCGCCGCTGGCCGACCAGTTTGAGCAGGCCGCGGCGGCTGGACTCATCGTGCTTGTGCGACCGCAGGTGTTCGGTCAGTTGCAGGATGCGGCTGGTGAGGATGGCTACCTGCACTTCCGGCGAGCCGGTGTCGGTCTCGTGACGATGATAGTCCGCGATGACCTTCGTTTTTACTTCCTTATCGAGCGGCATGACGTTTGCTATTCCTTTCTGTAGATTTTGAGCAGGTCTCCGCACCGGCAGGGTGAGCCGCGGGTGGGACCAGTCAATGCGGGCGAGATTATACCATAAATGTTTTTGCTATTTTTGTATTCCCACCGCTCTCCCAGCGTGGCAACATCTTCCCCGCTCAGGATAAGAGGGGGGCACGTTCCTGCGGTCTTAGCGAGCCGTGTACGGCTACCCCTACGCTGACGAGCATCAAACGCTGGGGAAAGGAGCCGCTCTGGAATGGGGTCATCAGCGCTTGCGGAAGCATTAGCGTTCTCGCTTGCGTTGGCCGGGCCGCTTGCCGAGAGATGCGAGCAGTTTTGCCATCTCTTCTTCCTCGCTGGCCTGCATGCCAAAATATTCTGTCATAAACTGACTGCGCCGCAGACGCAGCGCCATGGGGGCGACTGCGCGCAGGTCGGCGGTTTGGACCTCCAGCCTGCCATCCGCGGCCGCGTAAGCGCGCGCCGCCTCGAACCACGTGATTTCAGCGCGCAGACTGTCTATGCCCATCTTCTGCACCAGTTGAATGGCCGGTTTTGCCAGCCGGTCGGGGAGTTCGACGCGGCGCAGACGGTCGCGCGCCGCCTGGATTTCCTGCGCCGCGGCAGCGGTTTCTTCGCTGTAGAGCGCCGTCATCCCGCGCGGGTTAGAGATGTACGACTGCACCCGCCGATAGGCCTCCAGCCGCTCTTCGGCTTTCTCCAGGCCGCGCACAATCACGCGCAGACCGAAGCGGTCGAGAATCTGCGGGCGCAGTTTGCCTTCCTCCGGATTCATTGAACCAATTAGCACAAACCGCGAGCGGTAGGTGGCCGAGACCGGGCCGCGCCGCACGGTGTAACTGCCCTGCGCTGCGGCGTCTAGGATGGCATCCACGATGTCGTCGGCCAGGAGGTTGATTTCGTCAATGTAGAGCAGATTGCGGTCGGCCTGCGCCAGAATGCCGCGGCGGATGCGTAAGCGTGCGCTGCTCACCGCGGCGCGCTCGTCAATGCTGCCGACCACATCCTCCAGCCGGGCGTTGAGTGGTAGTTCTACCAGCCGCACCTGGTCGGGAGCGGTCAGCGGTTGGCCCTCGCCGTACTTACGGGCGCAGTCCGGGCAGACGGCATCCAGCCCGCCGGCCTCGATGTCCTCCGGCAGACAGCCGTAATAGCACAGACTGCGTTCCACCTTGGGCAGGAGATGCAGCAGCGAGCGGACGGCGGTCGTTTTGGCCGTGCCGCGCGGCCCGATGAGCAGGATTCCGCCCACGGCCGGGTTGATGAGGCCGAGCAGCAGCGCCAGTTTCATTTCCGTTTGCCCGACAATCGCCATGAAGGGGAAGGGCAGGGCTTCCGCCAGTCCGGCTTCTTCCGCTGGCAGGGACGTTGCCGTTTTGCCGGAGACGTAATCGAGCAATTCCTTGAGCGAGCGGATGGGGTGTCCGAGCCGCTCTTTGGCCTCGCTGGCTTCGGGAGGGGGGGGCAGGTCTTCGCTCATGGCGGCCTCTCTACGCTATTGTGCTTCTTGTTTCTGTTCCAGGCGGCGCTTTTGACGTTCTTCGGCGGCGCGCAGGCGCTCTTCTTCTTCCGGCGTTTCGGGCAGGAGGGGGGGAATCTGGGTCGGGCGGCCATGTTCGTCAATGGCGACATAGACGAAATAGGCGGTGTTCGTCTCCAACCGTTCGCCGGTGATGGGATTCTCTGCCGTCACACGCACTTCGACTTCCATGGATGTGCGCCCGGCATAGGTCACCTCGGCGTTGAACAGCACCAGGTCGCCGATGTGGATGGGGTGACGAAAAACCATGCGGTCAATCGCCACCGTCACGGTGCGGTGACCGGCGTGACGGGTGGCGGCCAGCGCGCCGGCTTCGTCGGCCAGTTTCATAATCCAGCCGCCGTGAACATTGCCCTGCGTGTTGGCGTGTTCCGGCTGCATCATTTGCGCCAGTTGAATGCGCGAAGCGCTGATTGGCTTTGGGATATGCAAATGTTCCATCAGTCTATCTCCTCCCGGAGGTCTCCGGCATCCAGGGTGTGCAGGCGGAAGGGTTCTTCGGCCAGCACGTCAACGGTCCCGGGGCGCAACTCGCCCATCAGCGGCGCGAGCGGAACGGTGGCCGGGACGGCCAGGCGGGGCGGACGCGGCGGGGGAGCCTTGCGCGGCTTGAGACTGGCCGTACTCTGCTTGCGGATGATGCGCGGCTCAGTGGTCAGTTCGCCAACGTAGATTCCCAGCACCGAATAAACTTCGCGCCGGGCGGTGACCCAGCCGACCCATTCGCCCATCCGGTTGTAGAGATAGGGATAGACGAGAAAGGCTTCCGCGTCGCCGCGGCTGGTGTAAACAGCAATCACTGGAGGCTGGTTCATACAGACACCTTGTCCACGTCATTATACGTCCAATAGCGGTTGACGAAGAAGTTCCACAGCATGACGATTCCGACTGCGATGGCAAGGGTAGCGTTCTTGGCGAGAAAGTCGGGGTTGAGCGAAGCAATGTCCATTTTCGCGAAAACTGTGTGCAGAGGCGGCTCGAGGTAGTGCAGGATGGGGATGCGGATGGCGACCCCGGCGGCGTTGACGAGGAAGAACATCAACAACTGCTGTTCTAGCGGCTTGGAACGCGAGTCCGGGTAAGTCCAGTAGCGGTTCCAGATGAAATTGCTGAGCACCGCGCAGACGAAGGAAATCGTCCCGGCTAGAGTCAGGCGCAGACCGGCGAGGCGGGTCAGCAGGTTCATGACGCCGAAATCCACCACTGCGCCGAAAGCGCCGACCACCATGAACTTGTAAAAACGAATCCGCTCCTGGCGGTTGGTGAGCAGGACGGTCATGCCAATCCCATTTTCTGCCGGAAGTATTCGATGGTGCGCCGCAGACCGGTTTCCAGGTCTGTCTTCGGCTCCCAGCCGAGGAGGGTGCGCGCCCGCGTCAGGTCAGGCCGCCGCTGACGGGGGTCATTGCCGAGCAGGGCGTCCGGCTGATAGACCACGCCTGCCGTGTTGCCGGTCAGACGGTTGATGATGTGGGCAAATTCCAGAATGGAGGTCTCGGTATCGCTTCCGATGTTGACGGGCAGATGTTCGTCCGACATTAGCAGGCGATAGATGCCCTCGATAAGGTCGTCTACGTAACAGAAGGAGCGCGTCTGAGAGCCGTCGCCGTAGATGGTGAGCGGCTCGCCGCGCAGGGCTTGCTGGATGAAGTTGGGGACGACGCGCCCGTCATCCAGGCTCATGCGCGGGCCGTAGGTGTTGAAAATCCGTACGATGCGTGTATCCACATTGTGGACGCGGCGGTAGGCCATCACGGTGGCTTCGCCGAAACGTTTGGCTTCGTCGTACATCGAGCGCTCGCCGATGGGGTTCACATGTCCCCAATAGGTTTCCGGCTGGGGGTGTTCGAGCGGGTCGCCGTACACTTCCGAGGTGGAGGCGAACATGTAACGGGCATGGTTGAGCCGCGCCAGCCCCAGGGTGTTTATGGTGCCAATCGAGCCGGCCTTGAGGGTTTCAATTTGCAGGTTGGGGTAGCCGCGCGGCGAGTTGCGGTTGGGGCTGGCAGGGGAGGCAAAGTGCAATACGGCGTCTAGCTTCTTGTGGAAACTGATGAAGTTGCTGACGTCGTGGTTGATGAAACTGAAGTTTGAGTTGCCCTCAAGATGCGCGATGTTTTCCGGGCTGCCGGTGAGAAAGTTATCCATGCCGATGACGGTATGCCCTTCGGCAATCAGCCGGTCGCAGAGATGAGAGCCGAGGAAACCGGCGGCCCCCGTTACGAGAATGTGCATACGTGGTGTCTCCTGATTTGTTTTTTTAACCAAAGATGAACAGCGATGAACGGGATGGGGTTGATGAACACGAGCGGTTCCTTTCTGTTTCTCGCTGGCAGATTTTCAACCGGGGATGAACAGCGATGAACGGGATGGGGTTGATGAATAGGAGTGATTCCTTTCTGTTTCTCGCTGGCAGATTTTTCAACCGGGGATGAACGGAGATGAATGGGATGGGGTTGATGAATAGGAGTGATTCCTTTCTGCTTCTGGCTGGCAGATTTTCAACCGGAGATGAACAGAGATGAACGGGATGGGGTTGATGAATAGGAGCGGTTCCTTTCTGTTTCTCTCCGGGATTTTACTTCCAGTCCAGACGGCTGGTGAGGCCGTCTCCGGTGACTTGCTGGGACTGTCCGCCAGTGGCATCTATCAGCCACAGGTTGCCTTCGTACAAAACTGCAATCAGGCGGCTGCCCGGCTGCGGCGACCAAATGGGCGTCTGCGGCTCCAGCCCAGGCTGGTTGGCCGGAGGAAAGACCTGCCGCAGGTCCGAGCCGTCGCGGTCCATCACGGTCAGGCGGTAACGGCTGGCGGCCGATTGCTGGGGGAAGATAGCCTGCAGATAGGCGACCTTGAAAGAGAATTCGCCGTTGACTGTCTCTCCCGCCGAGCAGGATGGGTAGGCAAACATTCCCGTCTGCGAGGCGAGGGGAACGTTGACGCCCGTGTTCAGCGACAAGGCCTGCAGGTCAAAGAGCGGCGACTCTTCGGCGTTGGTCAGTCCCTGCGGGGGGGCATGGTTCACGAAGTAGAGCGAGCGGGAATCTCCTCCCCAGGCCAGGCCGGGAACCCAGGCCCAGTCGGCGTAGGTGTTGAGGGGGGTGATTTCCACCAGGGGAAGCAGGGTTTTGTTCTCGATGTCCACCAGGCCAATCGAATCGGGGCGGGCGTAGGCCAGACGCTGACCGTCCGGAGACCAGGCGAAGGTTGTTCCCCACCAGCCGTAGATGCCGCCGGAGGATGTTTCCAGCGTCTTTTCGGGCGTTCCAGGTTCGCCCTTTTTGGGGTCGAAGGGAAGCAGATACAGGTCATTGTTGGCTTGCCAGCCCGGAGCGGTGGCGCGCGGCTCGACGGTCGAGTAGGCGATGATGTATTCCTCGCCCGGCCGCCAGTCGGCAAAGTGGACGACATTTGTCACGCGCAAACTGATGGGGGAGGGGGAATCCGCGTCCAGGTTGACCACCCAAAGCGTGTTGATTTCCTGCTCGGCCGGGCGGGTGGATTTGCGGCTGAAGAGCAGCCACTTGCCGTCTGGCGAGAGCGAGAAGATGCGCCCGTCCAGGTCGCCGCTGGCAACGAGCGGGCGGCGGTTGGCCGTGGAGCCTTCCATCAGCCAGGCGTTGCCGCCGGTCAGGTAGACCAGACGCCCCGGAATGGAGATGGTGGTGAACGGGTTTTGCACGCCGACCATCAGGATTTCATCCACCGGCTTCTTGATGACCACCGGCTCCAAATCCACTTCGCTGACTTTGACGCCGTTTTCATAGACGATGCGGGTAGTGACTTCCTGTTCGCCGTTCTGCCCGGCCTGAATCAGCCGTTTCTCCTCGGCGGGCATGGACTCGTTGGGCAGGAGGTAACTGCGGAAGGGAATCGGCTCGGTGCGGGTGGTGTATTCTTCCTGCACTCGGGTGACAATGACTTCCGTCCCTTCGGCCAGCACGGCGTAAACCGGCGGGCTGACGCGGTCGAGCGAGCCGAGCGTCACCCCGGCGGCTTCCAGGGCGGTTTGAACTGTACTGCCCCCCGGAAGGGTGAGTTGCCGGACTTCCCCGTCGGCGCTGAGGGTGACGGTGATGGGCGGTTGTTCCTCCGTCTGCGGCGGCAGACAGGCCGCGAGCAGGGCCGTCAGCAGGAGGGCAAAGAGCAGGCCAACGGTCCCGCGCCGGACGTGAACGGCAGAGGAGGACGGCAGACGGGCGGGAGTCCTGTTCATGTGGTTACTGGTATAATCCGAGCGCTATTTTATCTGGCCGGTAATCGTCATGATGCCATCTGCCACCGTGACGCTCGTCAGGCGGATGCCTGTGGCGACGGGGCCGACCGAGCCGGTGAAGGCTTCGTCTATGATGGCCGTCAGCGCCTCCAGCAGACCGGCCGGGATGGGTAAGGGGCCAAAACTGGCAGAACTGAGTTCAATTTTCAGCGTGCCATTTTCGTCCACGCCGGCGGTCAGGACGATGCGCGCGGTGGCCTCCAGATTGCCCTTCTTGGCGCGCCCGTAGATTTGGATTTGACCATCCCGCAGGTACACCTGTGGGTCGGTCAGGAGCGGGTTGGTTTGCTGCTGGAGTTTCATCGCCAGAAAGGAGGTCAATTGCTCCTCGTTGATGACAATGGTCACCTGACCGGTGACGGCCCCGGCGGCGATGGCCTCGGCGATGGACTTTTGCAGGTCTCCGACGGCCTCGGTGGAGACCGGAATGGTGTTTGGCGGGTATTGCGGCCCGCCAATGAAGAGCGTGCAAGCCAGCATTGCTGTCAGGACGGCCAGCGCCGCGGCCAGGGAAATTAAGTTTTTCGTTTTCATAGGTTTTCTTTCCAGAACAGAGAGCGTTTGCTCATTGAGATTTTGAGAATTGTGAATGACGGAGTGATTATAGCATGAGTGAATCTGAAAACCAGACGCCGGATTTGCCTGCGGCCATCGAGGCGCTGTTGTTCGTCTCCCCCGAAGCGGTTGCCCCGGCGCAATTGGCCGCCGCGCTGGAGGTGTCCATCGCCGCGGTGGAGGAGGCGCTTCAGCAATTGGAAGGCGAACTGAGCCGCCGCGGCCTGCGCTTGCAGCGTCACAATGGGCGCGTGCAGTTGACCACCGCGCCGGAACTGGCCGAACTCATCGAGCGCTTCTTGGGGCTGGAGGCCACCAGCCGCCTGAGCCGCGCCGCTCTCGAAACGCTGGCCATCATTGCCTACCAGCAGCCGGTCACCCGTCCCTATGTGGAAGGGGTGCGCGGCGTCAACAGCGATGGGGTGATGAAGTCTCTGCTCGGCAAGGGGCTGATTCACGAGGTCGGCCGCGCCGACGGCCCCGGACGTCCGATTCTCTACGGCACGAGTGCCGATTTCCTGCGCCACTTTGGGCTGAATTCTCTCTCGGAACTGCCGCCGCTCGACTTGAACGAAAACGCGGCAGTCAGCAATCATGACGAAATGTTGAAGGGCTGATGGAAGAGCGACTGCAAAAGATTCTCGCCCGCGCCGGTTACGGCTCGCGGCGGGCCTGTGAGGAACTTATCCTGGCCGGGCGGGTGACCGTCAACGGCCGCATGGCTGTGTTGGGAGCGAAAGCCGACCCGACCCGCGACAAGATTTCTGTGGACGGCAAACCGCTGGCCGCGCCGGAAGAATTCGTCTATGTGATGATTTACAAACCACGCGGCGTTGTCTCCACCGTCTCGGCCCCCGACCTGCGGCCGGCGGTGCGCGACCTGATTCCGCTCCCCGGTACGCTCTATCCGGTTGGCCGCCTGGACGTGGACTCGGAGGGCTTGCTCCTGCTCACCAACGATGGCGAACTTGCCAACCGCCTGACCCATCCGCGTTACGAACACGAGAAGGAATACCGCGTGCTGGTGGCGCGCCACCCGGACGTGGAACAACTGGAAGCCTGGCGGCGCGGCGTGGTGCTGGAGGATGGCTTCCACACCCGGCCGGCGGAGGTTTTTCTGGCGGGCAAACAGGGCAAGGGCGCCTGGCTGAAAGTCATTCTGCGCGAGGGCCATAAACGTCAGATACGCGAGACCGGCAAGGTGCTCGGCCTGCCGGTGGTGAAGATTATCCGCGTGCGGATGGGAAGTCTGCGGCTGGGGAATTTGAAGCCGCGCCAGTGGCGGCATTTGACCCCGCAGGAAGTGAAAGCGCTGAAGAAGGAATAGACCGGGCTTTCGGCCCGATTTATTGAGAGCAAGTTGGCCAGTGCGGGATTCGAATCCCGCCTTTGTGGAGGGGAAGATGATAGGGCGGGACGAGAATCCCGCCCTATTGCTCTACTTTTTCTCGTAGAAGAGCAGAAGCGTGCTGCCGTACTTGCGCTCCTCGAAACGTTCCAGATTCTTCAATTCCACGTCATGTTCCTCGCGGGGGTGAATCTGCACGATGACCCACGCGCCTTCGCTCAGCCAGCCAGGGTTGGCGTCTAGCGCCAGGAGCGCCTTCGACCACATCTCCTGGTACTGCGGTGGGGCGATGTATACGTAGTCGAACTGCCGGTCGGGCGCGGCGGCGAGCAGGACGAATGCGTCCCCGCGGCGGATTTCTGCCTGGGCGCTGAAGCCGGTCGTCTGCAGATTGGCTTTGATGGTTTCGATGGGCAGGCGGTTCAACTCGCTGAAGCGGACGAATGCTGCCCCGCGGCTGAGTGCCTCGATGCCGATGGCGCCCGTCCCGCCGAAGAGGTCCCACCAGACCGAATCCAGCACGTCCCCGCCGAGGATGTTAAACAGCGCCTGTTTGACCATGTCGGTCACCGGGCGGGTGGTGTCGCCGGGGACGTCTTTCAGTTTGCGTCCTTTGGCCTTACCGGAAATGACGCGCAAACTCATCCCTCCCGCTCCACGCTCTGGCGCGCGGCGAGAAAATTCCCGTGCGGGGCGATGATAGGGACAACACAGCCTGCGCCGAGTATAAAATGCCGTCCGCCGGTTTGTTTTATCGCCTCCTCGGCCTGCGTCCAGACGGTAAGCCGATTGCCGAAGACCAGGCTTTCCTGGTCAATGCCTCCGCACACCACGCCGTTGAATCTCTTTTTTCCTTCGGCCAGGGAAGGGAAAGCCTGCCGGTCGTGCCAGTTGACAATGGGGAAATCGAATTCTTTTACCAGGTCGAAATAGATATGTTCGCCGTGAAGGTGTAACACATTGCACCACAGTGAGCGGGCGGGTTCCAGAATGCTTAAATCGAGCGGCAGGCTGAATTTGAGATACTCGTCCAACGTCAGCAGGTCGGATTGGGCATGCTGGACGGCGTAGAAGACGCCGTCAATGCCGATTTTCATGCAGGCTTCCACAAAGCGGCGTGTGGTTTTGGCAATGGTGGCCAGCCCCTTCATGACCGCTTCCGGGTACTGGCGCAGATGCACAATCAACCGCGGCCCGCCGACCAGGTTCTTGGCCTGCGCCAGCGGGCTGAAGATGGTTTGCAGGAGCGGCGTTTCGGCGGGCAGATTCTTGCGGATGATCTGCAGACAGGTCAGATGCGCCGACAGGTACGGCGCTTTACGTGGGTTAAGCACGGGCAGGGTTTCCCAATCCCGAGGATGTTCGATAACTCGCTGGACGTAGCGCCGTGTTCCTTCGGGGTTGCCTTCCCAGACGTCCACCGCGCCCCAGTCCTTCAGGCAAAAGGACGAGGCGGGCGTAACTTTGACAAAGTCGAAATCGTAGGTGTTCTGGAAGTTGAGCGTCGCCGCGGCCAGCGTTTCGGGAGACTGGTCATCAACAGGAAAATGCCTCCAGAGGGTCACAGGAGGGCGGTCGAGGGCGGCATCGTCTGCCAGACAGGCTTGCAGGCGTTCGCGGTGGGTCAGACTCATGGATTACCTCCGACTCGTTTCGAACACTTCCAGCCAGCGTTCGGCGATCAGCCGCGCGCCGACGCTGGCTGGATGAATGACATCCATGTACATTTTATCCGTATTGGGATTGTCCAGGTAGGTTTGCCAGACATCTACAAGGAAAACCTTCTTGCCGCTGGACTGATATTGCGCTACCATGTCTCTTTGGGCCAGGACAAGAAGTTCCATTGCCTGGTTAAAATTGCACCAGCGGTTTTCTTCCCAAACGACGCGATAATTTTCGTCGAGGTGACTCCATGGCAGTTGCCCGCCCATGATGGGGACAGGCGTCATGACGAAGACAACGACATCTTTTTCGAGCAGATCGTCAATCAGCAAGCGCATATAGCGGATGTGTTCGCCGACGATGGCTTCTGTTTTGTATTTCAGGAACGCGTTCGTCTCGGGGTCAAAATTGCCCGGACAGCCTCCTAGGTCGTTGAAACCCCACCACAAACTGACCAGGTCTGGTTGCAGGGGAAGCACTTTGTCTTTCAGGTTTTCATAAGCCCATTTCGCTGTCCGCCCGCCGTAATTTGCCGTGACCAGGGTATGCGCCGGGTCGAGCATGGTTTTCAGATTGTCCACGAATGAGAAACCGACATGCTTCAATCCGTCGCCGGCGCTGCCGATGGCAAGCAAACTATCGCCGTAGAAGACGATGGTCAGCGGCGGATGCAGAGTGGGGGAGAGCGTGGCGGTTGGCGAGGGAGTGGGGGGAGAGGTCGGCGTTTGGCTGGGAAGCGCTGGCGATGATGTGGGGATGGGTACGGATGCAGGGGGATGTGAACAGGCGGCAAGGACGGCCAGGGTCAACAGAATGACAGCGGTATATTTTGAGGCCAGAGCGAGACGGTACTTCATAGGTTATTGTGGCAGAGAGCGCAGACTCTCGCGCAAGTTGGCTTGCAGTTCTTCGGGAAGAGCCGGAAGCATCCGCCGCAAGGTTTGTATGAATAGGGCAGGCGGTTTGCCTGTCAGGATTTCGCGCAGGTAGAAGAACGTTTCTGTGACCGAGAGCCTCGCCAGAGCGTTGAGGCAGGCCTGCAGGTCCAGTTGCGTGGCCGGGCCGGCGGCCAGCACAGCCGGGCGGAGGATGCGGAACACGGCCGGCAGGTTCTCGAAATCCGGCGATTCCAACAAGGGCAAAAGCGCTTGCAATCCCCAAACCTGCCAGGCGCTGCGCGGCGACTTCAGCCACTCTTCCAGCAGGATGAAAAATGCCTCCGGATTTTCATTGCGCACGCGGGCGAACGCGTCGGTGAGCAGAGCGCGGCGGATTTCTTTGTCGGTGGAATGCGCCAGCCAATCGGACAGACGTCCCAGAATGGGCATGGCCTCGGCTGGGGGCAGCATGCCGGTCAGCCGCGCCGCCAGCAGACGGCTTTCGAGCGAACCGTCTTTCCAGAGTTCATTGGCGAGAATCACGCCTTTGAGCGGCAATTGTTCGGCCAGGGGAGCCAGTTCGCGCTCGATTTGACGCAAGACGGGCGCAGGGGTGTGATAGGTGGGTAGGCTGAGTTTTTGCGCCATCAGCGAAGCGCGCATGGTGTGATTTGTATAGTACTCTAGCACCTCGTGCAGTTCGCGCAGGAAGGCCGGCGGGTTGCTGAAGTTCTCGGCCAGCCGGGCAGCCTGGAGTTTGAGACGGGCGAGGTCAATGGCGGGCATGGTTCAGTGTTCAGTCATCAGTGTTCAGTCGTCAGCGTTGCGTGGGCAGTGGTCAGCGGTACTCGACCGAGGTGAGGCCGGAGGAGGTTTCTTCCAACAGGGCGTGGATGGCCGAGGTTGTCCGGGAGATGGCTTCGGCGAGCGGGACGATGACTTTTTCCGGTTCGCGGCGCAGTTTCATTTCCACGCCGCCTTGGGCAAGGGCGCGTTCGCTGACCGTCAGCCGCACCGGACAGCCGATCAGGTCGGCGTCGTTGAATTTGACGCCCGGGCTCTCGTCGCGGTCGTCGTACAGGACTTCGACTCCGGCAGCCTGCAGGTCGGCGTAGAGCCGCTCGGCGGTCTCTTCGGCCTGGGGGGCGCCTTTGCCGCGCAGCAGGACGAGATGCACCTGGAATGGGGCGACGGCCACCGGCCAGAGGAGGCCGTGTTCGTCGTGATAGGCTTCGGCGATGCAGGCCAGCAGACGGCCCAGGCCGATGCCGTAGGAACCCATGAGGACCGGTTTCTGCTGCCCGTCGCGGTCGAGGAAGGTGCTGCCGAGCGCCTCAGCGTAGCGCGCCGCGAGTTGGGCGATCTCGCCCACTTCGATGCCGCGCTCGGCGCGCAGAGACGCCCCGCATTGCGGACAGGCCGCGCCCGCCTCCGCCGCGGCAATGTCGGCCACCAGATCGGCCTGGTAGTCGCGCGGGTAGTTGGTGTTGAGCAGGTGGTAATCGGCCTCGTTGGCCCCGGCGACGAGATTGGGGCTGCTCGTTAGCGCGTCATCAATAACGATTACAAACCCCTTCTTGCTTCTCCCTTCTTTCCTTAGCCCGATGGGCGAAGCAAAGCCGGGTTCTGCTCCAATGGTCCGGATTTCCTCCTCGCTGGCCGGCCGCAGGTCGCGCGCCCCGAGGACCCTGGCGAGTTTGGTCTCGTTCAGGTCCATGTCGCCGCGGATGACGGCGAAGATAAATTTCTCGGTCAGGGTCTCGCCCTCCGGGATGGTTGCCATGAAAAAGACAGCCTTGGCTGTTTTGGACTTCGGGACGCCGAGGAAGTTCGCCAAATCTGCGATGGTCTTGCAGGCCGGGGTCTTGACCTTTTCGATGGGCTTCAATGTTTCCGCGGCGGCGGGCGTTTTTTGGAAACGCGCCACCTGACGGTTGGCGCGGTAGCCGCAGGCATCGCACAGCAGGAGCGTCTCTTCGCCGAGGGGAGTCAGGTAGATGAACTCATCGGCCAAATTTTCGCCTGCCGCGCCTGCGTTGGATTGCACGGCTGTCACTTCCAGACCGCAGCGGCGGAAGATGTTGACGTAAGCCTGGGCGTGGGCGCGGTATTGCCGTTCGAGGCCGTCCCAGTCGGCGTCCAGGCTGTAAGCGGCGAACAGCGGGACCTCGCGCGTGCGCAGGAGCCCGCCGCGCGGATGCTCCTCATCGCGCCAGAGTGTGGCGAAGTGATAGAGCAGGCGCGGCAACTGTTTGTAGGATTGCACTTCGCGGCGGACGAGGTCGGCGATGACCTCCTGATAAGCGGTTGCCAAGACCAGATCGCGGCCGTGGCGGTCCTGCAGGCGGGTCAGTTCCGCTCCCATTTGAGACCAGCGTCCACTGGCCTGCCAGAGTTCGGCGGGGTGTACAAAGGGCAGGGCGATTTCTTGGCCGCCGAGGTTCTCCATCTCTTGGCGCAGGATGTTCGCAATTTTGTTCAGCGTGCGGCGGGCGAGGGGGAGAAAGGCAAATGTTCCGCTTCCGACCGGACGGATGAAACCGGCGCGCAGGAGCAGACTGTGGCTGACGACTTCCGCGCCTGCACCGAGCGAAGTCGAGGCGTCGGCGGGGGCCTCGCGCAGGGTCTGGCCGAATAAGCGGCTCACTCTCATAATCTATCTCCTAACGTTCAAACGTTTGAACGTTAATATGCTTTGGCGAAATAGACCTTGCGCTTGGCCTCTTTGCCGCAGACGATGCACCGGCCCTGGCCCTCTTCCTGATCGAGCGGGATGCAGCGAGTGGTGGCTTTGGTGTCTTCCTTGACCTTGGCCTCGCACTCGGCGGATTCGCACCAGTACGAGTAGGCCCAGCCGTTCTGGACAACCTGCTTGAGTTCCTCGTAGTCTTTGGGGTCGAAGATGTGGCTGTCGCGGAAGGCGGTGGCGCGCTCGAGCAGAGACTGCTGGATGTCGGCCAGCAGGTCCGTCACCGTCGCGGCCAGGCCGGCCTGCGGAACGAAGGATTTGCCTTCTCGTCCGGGCTTGTCGCGGCGGGCGAGGGCGACACTGCCCTTCTCGACATCCTTCGGCCCGATCTCGATGCGCAGGGGCACACCGCGCAGTTCCCAGTCGTTGAACTTGAAGCCCGGCGTGACCTCGCGCCGGTCGTCCACTTTGACGCGCACCCCGGCGGCCTTGAGTTCGGCCTCGGCGCGGCGCACGGCCTCCATCACGGGAGCAAAATCGCGGTCCGACTTGAGAATCGGAACGATGACGACCTGGATGGGGGCCAGCTTGGGCGGCAGGATCAGCCCCTGGTCGTCGCCGTGGGTCATAATGATCGCGCCGATGAAGCGGGTGGAGAGTCCCCAAGAGGTCGTCCAGGCATATTGCAGGCTGTTGTTCTCATCGAGGAACTTGATGTCGAAGGCCTTGGCGAAGTTCTGACCGAGGAAGTGCGAAGTGCCCGACTGCAGGGCGCGTGTATCTCCCATCATGGCTTCGATGGTGGTGGACATGACCGCCCCAGCGAATTTCTCGGCTTGCGATTTGACGCCTTTGATGACCGGCACGGCGGCGTCGTTGATGGCGAAATCGGTGTAGACATCCAGCATGCGCAGGGTTTCTTCGCGGGCTTCGCTCTCGGTGGCGTGGGCGGTGTGGCCTTCCTGCCAGTAGAATTCGAGCGTGCGCAGGAACAGGCGCGTGCGCAGTTCCCAGCGGACGACATTCGCCCACTGGTTGATGAGGATGGGCAGGTCGCGGTAGGACTGTACCCACTTGGAGTACATGTAGCCGATGATGGTCTCGGAGGTCGGGCGCACGACGAGCGGCTCTTCGAGTTTCTCGCCGCCGCCGATGGTGACGACCGCCAGTTCGGGCGAGAAGCCTTCCACGTGTTCCTTTTCTTTTTCGAGGAACGACATCGGGATGAAGAGCGGGAAGGCGGCGTTGACGTGACCGGTCTCTTTGAAGCGCCGGTCGAGCGCGGCTTGGATGTTTTCCCACAGCGCCCAGCCGTAGGGACGCACGACCATGCAGCCGCGCACCGGGGCGTAGTCGGCCAGTTCGGCGCGCTGGACGAGTTGGTTGTACCATTCGGAGAAGTCAACGGAGCGGGGGGTGAGTTTTTCTTCGGACATGAGCACCTCTTGGGTTAAGTTTGCGCGTTGGAACGTTCAAACGTTCAAACGTTGGACGGCGGAGTGGATGTCGGGAGCAAAGGAAAGGTATTCGCGCTGGGCGGGCGGGGTGTAGGCGGCAAACTGCTCGAAAAAGCGCTCGAAAACGGACCTCCAGCCTGCTCCCGTTAAAATGAGCGGTTTAGCCGGGATGGCGCGGATGATCATCAGATTCCACGTCAGGGCGATCTCGGTCAGCGTGCCGGGGCCGCCGGGCAGGGCGAGGGCGGCGTCGCAGCCGGTGATGATGGCCTCCAGCCGCTCGAGGAGCGTCTCCTTGTGCCATTCTTCTTTCACCCAGCCGTTGGCTTTCACCGGGCGCCAGCGTTCGATCTCCGCGCAGGTGACGCCGATGACGTGTCCGCCGGCCTCGTTCGCTCCGCGGCTGACGGCCTCCATCGTGCCGATGTAGCCGCCGGTCAGGACGGTGTGGCCGGCCCGGGCGAGCAGGCTGCCGAGTTCGTAGGCTTCCGCGTAGGCTGCGTCGCCTTCTTTGGGTTGAGAGCCGCCGAAAACTGCAATGTTCATAGAAAAAAACCTTTCAACACAAAGGACGCGAAGGTTGGCACGCAGGGCACAAAGGAACAACCTCTTTGTGTTCTTTGAGAGTCCCTCGTGTCCTTTGTGTTAAGAATCCCATGCACGATGTGCATTCGTTTCTAGTTTCTTCAGAATCGCCTCCTCCAGGTCAATCCCGGAGAGCGAGGCCAGTTGCAGCAAGTATAACGCTACATCGGCTAATTCGCCTGCCAGTTCGTCTTGATTTTTTGGGCCATCGCTCCACTGGAAGTGTTCCAGCACCTCGGCGGCTTCCAGCGAGAGCGAGATGGCCAGGTTGCGCGGCGTCTGCGGGCGCGGACTCTCGGCCTCGTACCAGCCCTTCGAGCGGACGAAGGCGTGCATGTGTTCGGTCAATTCTTTGATGTCCATCGCATCCTCCCCTCACCCCTGCGCCCCTCTCCCGCTGGGAGAGGGGATGGGGGTGAGGGCAAACAAAAGCGGCTCCTCAGGTCTGGGAGCCGCCGATTTACATGACGAACTGAACCTAACCAGACCTGGCAGGGGTGCGGGTGCTAGGGGCCGGGGAGGAGTTCAGCATCATGGCGCGAATTATACACGATTATGGCAGGGTGGGTAGCCTTCTTGAGAAAATCGAACAGGGCAGGTTGTCAACCTGCCCTGTGGTGAAGGTCAGTGGTTTTAGTAGATATCGTTTAGCGTATTGAACACGTTGAATTTCCCGGTCGGCGTAATCAGGTCGGGGATGCGCGCTTTCTCTTCCAGAGTGACATCATCATAAATGACGATTTCGCCGGTTTCGCCAGGTTTGCTGGCATCGCCCCACAGGCTGACCCAGACCTCCGTCCCGTCGCGGTTGTACTCGAAGTGGACGGCGCGCCCGTAGTCGCCGATTTCCCAGCACTTATAAATTTTGGCTGGATCAGCCTTGGCGATGACGCAGATGGTGCGCGCCAGCACCGGGTCCGGGTTGAGCGTCATGTCCACCCAGATCCAGTTGCTGTTGGGATGGGTCTTAAGGAACAGGCTGCCGCCTCCGGGCAAGGGGGTCGTTCGCACGGCTTTCCACGCCGAGGCGGGATGCCCCTCCGGGTCAGTGCCGATCGAGACCAGCGAGCCTTCGCCGAGGTGGGGAGTTGTCCAGACGGGGCCAAATTGCGGGTCTATCCAGTTCGCCCCGCGTCCGGGGTGCGGGACTTTACCCACATCAACCAGCGCTTCCAAGGCGCCTTCCAGCAGGTCCACGACCGCGATCTTGTTGGACTGGTTGGCTGCTACCAGGAAGAAACGGTGGGTGGAATCCAGCCCGCCGTCGTGCAGGAAGCGTTCGGCGTCTATCATCTTGATGGTCGGGTTGTGGGGGTCGGTGTAGTTGACGATCCAGACCTGCCCCGTTTCCTTGACATTGACGATCCACTCCGGCTTGTAGTGGGAGGCCAGGATGCTGGCCACGCGCGGCTCGGGATGGTATTCGCCGGTATCATAGGTGTAACTACGGGTCGAAACAACCTTGATCGGCTCCAGCGTCTGCCCGTCGAGGATGACGAAGTGCGGCGGCCAGTAGCAGCCGGTGATGGCGTATTTGTCGCGGTAATCGCCTTCTTCACCGTCGTACTTGCTAACCTCCACCGAGCGGGCGTCGTAACAGGTCTGCACACGCGCCACAACTTCGGGCGTCTCCATCCACAGGTCAATCAGCGCCAGGCGGCCGTCGCGTCCGATCACGTAGGCATAGCGGCCGGTGGCGGACATGCGCGTGATGTGGACGGCGTAGCCGCTGTCCACGGTATTGACGATTTCGTACGTGTCGCCGTCAATGATGGCGACCTGCCCGGCGTCCCGCAGCGTGACGATGAAATAGTTCTGCCAATCGCGCGTAGTCTGTGGTGAGGTGGGACGCTCCTCGACCGGCGTGATCAATTCCCAGGATTCCTGCATCTGCTGCAGGGAGAGTTCGGGCGGGGCAGGTGGCTCGACTTGCAGGAACTTGGCCATGATCTCAGTCTCTTCTTGCGTGAAGAAGCCCTGCTTGCCCCAGTCGGGCATGCCGCGCGTTGTGCCGTTGAAGATGATGGCCGCCAGGGCGGTGGTGCCTTTCGGGACGGTCACGTCCGGCGTCAGGGCCGGGCCGGTGGCGCCTTTGCGCAGCGTGCCGTGACAGCCGGCGCAGCGCTCGAAGAAGGTCTGTTTGGCCCACGAAAATTCTTCGTCTGTTAGACTGGACATTCCGCCCGGAGATATGCCTGCTTCGGGGGTGGTGATTGTGGTTATTGCGCCCTCGGGCAAAGAGGCCAAGTATCGAACAACTGCCGCAAGTTCCTCGGCGCTGAACATATTCCCAAATGTGGGCGGCATCAGCCCTGCCTGGCAGGCGCCAGCAGGACACTTCGGTGTGATAAATATGGTGGGATTGATGATAGATTCTTCGATGTACTCTTCGACGGTTGTGGCGTTGCCCGTGTAGTCTGCGCTGGCGATGTGTTCAGCGGCCATTTTGCCGGCAGTGCTTAGGTCTGGGCCGAGCGTGCCAACTGCCCCGGGTACGCCCGGGATGACATGGCAAGCCCCGCAGCCACCTTTCTGAAGGGCAGAGAGCGCTAGTTCTGATTGGTACAGGTCGGGGCGACTTGAAGTGGTATCTGCTGTTGCGGTCTGCTGCTCTCCAATTACTAACTGGCCTCGCAGGCCAATCGCGGCAAATCCATCATCGCTGTCTCGATAAATTAGAACGGTTGGGGTGTTGGGGACGGTGAAGGTTATGGAAGTGCTTTCACCTTTTTTTTCGACCACACCCGTCTTGACAGAAAGGCCTTCGAAAACGATCTGATGCTTGCCTTCGCCCCCGTTGACGAGCGTTATGGTGATCGTTTCGCCAGGTTTGGCGTGCAGGGTGGGGTTGGCTATGCCGTTGATCTCATCACCGACGCCCAGAAAGACAGGCATGCCGTTCTGGATTGCAGTCGTTAGAACGTATTGTGTATTGACTACTTTTTTAGGTCCGCCGCAGGCGACGAGTATGGACGCCAAGAGCAGGAAAAGTACCCCAAATTGGATCGGTTTTGCACCGATTTTGTTTTGAAACAATTGTGATTTGAGTCTGACTGACATAGGCATCTCCTTACGTTCTTTTTGTCGAGTGCAGCACGCTGGCTTGGGGATGGTTGCCTTCTAACATGCGGCATAAAGGACCGCAGTCGAATTCTTTGCAGGCCTCATAAAATATTGTTAAGGGAAAACAGGAGAAATTCTATAACTTTTGTTACATTTTCCCTGCTGTATCAGTCAAGATTGCTTGTAGTTGCCAGCAAGGAATTTGGGGTACAATTTCCCCGTGCGAGTCATCCTGACCCACGAACAAGCCGATTTCGACGCCATCGCCTCGCTGCTGGGGGCGGCGCTGCTCGATGAGGGCGCGCTGCCTGTCCTGCCGCGCCGCGTCAACCGCAACGTGCGCTCCTTCCTCACCCTCTACGGGGCCGAGTTGCCTTTCGTGGATGCCCGCGACCTGCCGACCGGGACGGTCAAAGTGGCGACCCTGGTGGACACCCAGTCGCTGGTCACCCTCAAGGGCATGAACGCGGCGACCCGCGTGCGCGTCCTCGACCATCATCCGCTGCGCCCTGGCCTGCCTCCGGATTGGGAAGTGCGCGCCGAAGAAATCGGGGCGACGACCACCCTCTTGGTCGAACAACTCTCCGAAAACGGCTTCGATCTGACCGCCCTGCAGGCCACCCTGCTCTTGCTGGGCGTGTACGAGGATACCGGCTCGCTGACCTACGTCCGCACCAGCGCCCGCGACGCCCGCGCCGCCGCCTGGCTGCTGGAATCCGGCGCCGACCTGCGCATCGTCAGCCGCTTTCTCAACCCGCCGCTCTCGCTCGAACAACGCGCCGTCTATGACCGCCTCTTGGCGAACGCCAAAACGCACCACATTCACGGCTACCGCGTGGTCATTGCGACCGCCGAGGCCGGCGGCCTGGTGGAAGAAATCTCCAGCCTGACGCACAAACTGCGCGACCTGCTCGATCCCGATGCTCTGTTCGTGCTGGTGACCACCGGCGAGGGGACGCGCCTGGTGGCACGCTCCACTTCCGAAGGCATTGACGTCTCGGCGGTTGCCGCCCACTTCGGCGGCGGCGGCCACGACCGGGCCGCCGCGGCCCTCGTCCGCGCCGCGGAGCGGGCCGCGGGTCCCGAAACGCTCGCCGCGCTGGAGGCCGAACTCCTGCAGATTTTGCCGCGCTACATCCGTCCCTCGGTCAGCGTGGCGCAGATCATGTCCGGTCGGCCGCGCCTGCTCGACCCGGCGACGCCCGTCCAGGAGGCCGCCCGCCTGATGCAGAAGTACGGCTATGAGGGCTTCCCGGTGGTGCAGGAGGGGCGCGTCGTCGGTCTGCTCACCCGCCGCGCTGTGGACCGCGCCCTGGCGCACAAACTCAACCTGACCGCCGCCAGTTTGATGGAGGCCGGCGAGGTCTCCGTCCGCCCGAGCGACTCCATTCAACATTTGCAGGCGCTGATGACCGACACCGGTTGGGGCCAGGTGCCGGTGGTGGACGAGGCCGGGCGCATCGTCGGCATCGTCACCCGCACCGACCTGCTCAAGACCCTCGCCCCGCGTCCATCTGCCGGCCGCGCCCGAAATCTGGCCGAAAGCCTGGAGCGCGCCCTGCCGCCGGAGCGCTTGCTTCTGCTGCGCGCCGTCATTGCCGCCGCTGCTGAACAGAACGCCGCCCTTTACATCGTCGGCGGCTTCGTGCGCGACCTCTTGCTCGAGCGCCCCAGCCTGGATTTCGACCTGGTGGTGGAAGGCGACGCTATCGCCCTGGCCAAAGCCCTCGCCCGTCGCTACGGCGGGCGGGTCACCGGTCACAGCCGCTTCGGGACGGCCAAGTGGTTCCTGCACGACGGCTTCAAGGCCGCCGAACTCGGCCTCTCCAGCGGGACGGCGCTGCCCGAATTCCTCGATTTCATCACCGCCCGCACCGAATTCTACGAACGCCCGACCGCCCTGCCGACCGTCGAGCGCGGCTCCATCAAACTCGACCTGCACCGCCGCGACTTCACCATTAACACCCTCGCCCTGCGCCTGGACGGTCGTCACTACGGCGAATTGCTCGACTACTGGGGCGGCCTGGCCGACCTGCGCGCCGGCCTGGTGCGCGTCCTGCACTCGCTCTCCTTCGTAGATGACCCAACCCGCATGTTGCGCGCCGTCCGCTTCGAGCAGCGCTTCGGCTTTCGCATCGAGGCGCGCACCCTGCAACTGATGGACGAAGCCCGTCCGCTGCTGGAACGTCTCTCGCCGGAGCGCGTCGGCCACGAGATTGACCTCATCCTGGACGAACCGGCAGCCGCCTCCATGCTTGCCCGCCTGGACGAACTCGGCTTGCTGAAGGCCATCCACGCGGCCCTCCCCTGGGACGATGCGCTCAAGGCGCTGCTCGTCTCTGCCCTTGACCAACCTCCTCCTGCCGAATGGGGGGCGCTTCCGGACCTGCGCTCTGTGCCGCGTCGCCGGGCGTTGGGCTACCTCCTGTGGCTTTCCGGCCTGCCCCCGGCGCAGATTCACGCCGTCTGTACCCGTCTGCGCCTGGCCATCAGTTTGCGCGCTGCCTTGCTGGCGGCGCATGATCTGCGCGCCAACCTGCCTGCCCTGCAGGAGGCGCGGCCGAGCGCGGTTGTTGCCCGTCTGGAGGAGGTCCCGCCCTTGGCGGTCTTTGCCGTCTGGCTGGCCGCCGCGCCGGAAGAGCGCCTGCCGCTCGAAAACTATCTCGCCCGCTGGCGGCACGTCCACCCGACCGTCAGCGGTCACACGCTCCAGGCGCGCGGCCTGACGCCGGGCCCCTCCTTCCGCAAGATTCTGCGCCGTCTGCGCGATGCCTGGCTGGATGGGGATGTGAAGAACGAGCAGGAGGAACAGACGCTGTTGGAGAAGTTGCTTGCTGCGTAGGTCGGGTTTCTGCCCTACGATTCAACCGTTGTTTTTGTTTTGACCTTCGCCCAAATTCGCAGCATTTGATGCAAAACGTGACTCGAAATCAGGCAAAATGTCCGATTTTTTGTCGGACAATTGCATAATTGACGGGTTTAGTGCATAATAGAGGCAGGAGATTGCCATGGCCAAAATATCCTTGCGTGTATATAACCGCGAAATCGAGGGCATGATTGAGGGCGGACAACTCGATGAGGCCGTTGCCCATTGCCAACACATCCTGAAAACCTTCTCGATGCACGTCGAGACCTATCGCCTGCTTGGCAAGGCGTATCTCGAAGGCCGCCGCTACGCCGATTCGGCGGATATTTTTCAGCGCGTCCTGAACGCCGTGCCGGACGATTTCGTCTCCCATGTGGGAATGAGCATCATTCGAGACGATGAAGGCAAACTGGATGATGCCATCTGGCACATGGAGCGCGCCTTCCAGATGCAGCCCTCGAATGTGGCGATTCAGGCCGAACTGCGCCGTCTGTATGGCCGTCGGGATGGCGTAGAGCCGCCCAAAATTCGCCTCAGCCGCGATGCCCTGGCGAACATGTATTTGCAAGGGGAACTTTACAACCAGGCCATTGCCGAGATCCGCGCCATCCTGGCCGACGACCCGAACCGTCCCGATTTACAGGTCATGCTGGCGCGTGCCTATTTGCGCGCCGGTCACAAGGTAGAAGCGGTCGAGGTCGCGGCCCAGTTACTGAAGAAATATTCCTACTGCCTCGACGCATTGCGCGTGCTTGTCGAAATCTTGCCCGGCACCTCCCGCGCTGAAGATATGCAAGTGTACCGTCATCGGCTGCGAATGCTCGACCCCTATGCGGCTTTCGTCAGCGGGTCGGTATTTGAATCGGATAAAGTGGCCGATGCGGCCGTCAGCCTCGAACGGCTGGAGTACAAGCCGGGGCAGGCGCCTTTGGCCGGCCCCTCGTCTCAGCCTGCCTGGGCGGCCTCGCTGGGCATCAAACTCGACGAAGAAAAGCGCGAGGCCGCGCCTCTTGCCTGGCTGCAGGAAGAAACCAGTGAGCCTTCGGCTTCCCTGCCTCAGCCCGAACAACCGTCTGCTGAGCCCGTGGAGGAAATCCCCGACTTCCTGCGCGAGGCCGGCTGGAAGCCGCTGGATGTCTCCGCCTCGGTTGAACGATTCACCGAACCCGAGGAATCTGAAGTCGTAGAAGAGAAAGAGATTGCCAAAGGAGAAATGCCCGACTGGCTCCAAGCAATGGCACCTGCCGACCTTTCTGCCGAAGAGCAGGAAGAACCTGCTGAAGAATCCGGCGACTTCAACCAGATATTCGCGAACCTCGAGGCAATTAAGGGGGCGGACGATTTCTTTGAAGAGCCCGCTTCCGCCGAGATGGGTAAAATCTCCCCTCAACCCGAAGAGCAGGCCGAAGGGCTTCCCGATTGGCTCAAGGATGTTGGCAAGAGCGAACAGCCTGCTGCGCCGCAAGCCGAGGAAACTCCATCTTTGGACTTCGCACCTGAAGAAGCGGCGGAACCGGCTGTTTCTTCTGAACCTTCTGCCGAGATGGGCGAAATCAGGCCGCTCGACATCGGCGATGATACCATGGCCTGGCTGGAGAGTCTGGCCGCCAGGCAGGGTGCCCGCCCAGATGAATTATTGACCAAACCCGAAGAACGCTCGGAGGCGCTTCCCGACTGGCTGAAAGAAACGATGGAGGAAAAGACTCCTCCGCCAGAGCCGGCCGCCGAACCCCTTTCTGTTGAAACTGCCCTTCCGCCGGAGCCTGTTCCTGCCCCGGCGCAGCCCCCCGCGGACCTCGAACCTGCCGCCGCGCCCCCGGCTGAACCTCCCGCCCCGGCGGCGGGCGCAGCCAAACCACTCGAAATCGGCGACGACACCTTTGCTTGGCTGGAGAGTCTGGCGGCCAAGCAGGGCGCACGTCCGGATGAACTGCTGACCAAACCCGAAGAACGCTCGGAAGAGATGCCGGATTGGCTGCAACAGGAGGCGCAGGCAGGCGAAGCCGCCGCTGTTGTTCCGCCGTCCGAAACCGCGCCGGAAGAAATTCCCGCCCCCGAATTCGAAGCCCCTAGGATGGAGCCGGTAGAAACGCCGCCGGAAGAGACGCTCGAAGAGAAGCCCTTGACTTTTGCAGATGAATCCCTGGCGTTCATGGCTGAATCCGCCGCACCCGCGGCAACCCTCGGAGAGGACGACATCGCCGCCTGGCTCAAGAAATTGGATGAAACACCTTCGGGAGAGACCCCGGCCGCTCCTGCTGTCGAAGAAACGCCGCCTGTCGCTGCCGAGGAATTCCCCTCCTGGCTGAAAGATTTGGAAAGCGGGGAAACTGCCCCTGCGCCGGAACCGTCTGGTCTCCACCTCCCCGACTGGATGCGCGAACCGACTGCCGCCGCGGAATCCGCGCCTCCTCCGTCTGCAGAAGAATTGCCCTTTACCGAGGCCGAGGAAGAACCGGTCATCTCGCCTGCGCCGGTTGCGCCATCCGAATGGGTTCCGGCAGAAGAAGGCCGCAAGACGGAGTCTGTGCCAGAACGACCCTCTACCGTTGAAAATGTCTCTGCCGGGCTGAACTCCTTCGCAGAGCCGCGTCTTCCTAAGCCGACAGGCGCGCTGGCGCCCCTTCCCCTTCAGGATAAAGACGCCGCCTTCCTTTCGAATGCCCAACGCGCCCTCGAAGCGGCGAATCTGGGGGTCGCCATGAAGGAATACAGCAAACTCATCAAAAAGGGCCGTTTGCTGGATGAAGTCATCCACGACCTGCGCGAAGCCCTTTACCGCTTCCCCGTGGATGTCATCATCTGGCAGACTTTAGGCGATGCCTACATGCGCGCCGGGCGCTTGCAGGATGCCCTGGACGCCTACACCAAGGCCGAAGAACTGCTTCGTTAATCAACCTCCCCCGGCGGCGCAAACGCCGGGGGAATGGTGAAAACCCCTCATTGCACTGGAGAAAAACAAAATGGAACGTTCGCTTGTACTTGTAAAACCCGATGGCGTACAGCGCGGGCTGATTGGCGAGGTCATCAGCCGTCTGGAGCGCCGCGGCTTGCGGCTGGTGGCTGCAAAATTTATGCAGGTAAGCCGGGAACTGGCCGAAACGCATTACGCCATTCACCAAGGCAAGCCCTTCTATGATGGTCTGATCGCCTATATCACCTCCGCGCCGGTTATGGCGATGGTTTGGGAAGGCCCCAATGCGGTTGCCGCGATTCGCCAGACGATGGGAGCGACGCGTCCGACCGAGGCCGCGCCCGGCTCTTTGCGCCACGATTTCGCCCTCGAAGTGGGACGCAATCTCACCCACGCCTCCGACACGGTCGAGAACGGCGAAAAAGAAGTGGCTCTTTGGTTCAAACCCGAAGAACTGGTCTCCTGGGGGCGGGATGTTGACAAGTGGATTTTTGAGAAAGCCTGAAAAAGCCGGGCGGGATTCTATCCACTGGAATACAAAATTGGGCGAGGCCGCAAGCCTCGCCCAATTTGTAGTTTTGTAGGATTCCCTTCCTGCCTGCAACTACTGAAGCCGCAGAAGGACCTTCCCCTCTTTCCACAACTCTTCGAGTTTGTAATAAGCGCGCAACGCCGGGTCGAAAAGATGCACCACAACATCACCGTAATCCATGACCATCCACCCCGCCTCGGGCGAGCCTTCGACACGGTTCTTCTTTTTGAACTCATCCTTGGTCTTTTCCAGCACGGCATCACTCAAGGCGTTCAGCATCCGGCTGCTGGTCCCACTGCAGATGATAAAGTAATCCGTAAACGATGTGATTTCATGCACATCCAGCAGAAGAATATCTTCGCCCTTCTTCTCTTCCAGGGCGTCAATGATGGCGTGAGCCAGTTCGCGTGTATCCAGATTTCACCTCTCTAATTGGCAGATAACGGGAGCGTGTACAGCCGCGTGTAAACTGAACCGCCGGGCTGTAAATCGCTTTTGAATAAAGTCACCGCCTGGACGCTGAAACTTCCCAGCGTATCCACCTGCGTCTTTTCCAGCGCCGCCTGAATGCGGCGCAAATCGGCCGTGCTCGCGTTTTGGTTGACCCGCCCGATGGTCAAATGCGGCGAAAAGGCGCGTTCCTCGGGCGGATACCCCAGCCGCGCCGTGATGGTCTGGATGCCGCGGCGCAGGGAAAACAGCGCCGCCGGGGCGTTCATCCCGACCCAAATCACGCGCGGCCGGCGCGGGGTCGGAAACGCCCCCAGCCCGCCGACGCTCACCTCGAATGCCGGGTGGGCGGCCGCTTCTATCCGCAACGCCTGCGCCAGCAGTTCCAGATTGGCAGGCGAAACGTCGCCCAAAAACTGCAGCGTCAGATGGATGTTTTGGGCTGCCACCCAACGCACCAGCGGCCGCGGGAGCGCTTTTTGCAGACCGGCCGTCTGCCCGGCGATGGTTTGTTGAATGGGGGCGGGAATTTCCAGGGCGATGAAAGAACGCAGCATCATTGATGAATAACCTTCTCCACCGCCTCTTTCAAATCGAGGAAACCAACCGGTTTGGTCAAATAGACGGCCGCCCCGGCGTCGATGCCGGTTTTGATGTCTGCCGGCATGCTCTTGGCCGAAACCACCACGACCGGAATGTGTGCCAGGTCCGGGTCGCGGCGCATGAAGCGCAAGACCTCCAGGCCTGAAATATCGGGCATCATAATATCCAGAATCACCGCATCCGGCTTTTCTTTGGCGATCATGCTCATGGCCGGCGCGCTGCTCGTGGCTTTCAGCACCCGAAAGCCGCTGACGCGCATCATTTCCGCAAACATCTCGGCCGCGTCGGCTTCATCTTCAACGACAATAATGGTCTTTGGGGGTGTATCGGTCATGGAACCTCGTGGCGCAAAAATAGCATAATCTCCCGCTTTTCGCAAGGGTTACGGGCGCTGGCGGAGATATTCCTCCGGCGTATCCAGGTCCTGAAGGATGCTCTCATCGGCAGGGACGTATTGCACCTCCTGGCTGTGCGCCTGCAGGAAGGCGCGCGGCGTGGCCTCTCGCGGCAGAGCCAGCAGTTCCTCCCACAGCGGACGCGCCGCCAGCCAGGGATGTCCACGCCGGTTTTGACAACTGGGAATCACCAGGGATGCCCCGCTTTGCCGGTACGCCGCGCACACATTCCGCACCGTCTCTTCCCGGACCTGCGGCTGGTCGCCGAGACAAATGAGCGCGGCGCGCGTCCCGGGCAGTTGGGCGCGCAGGCCGCACTGGATGGACGAGAGCATCTCGCCCTGTGCAAACCCGGCGTTGAACACACTTCGGACGCCGTAACCGGAAGCGGCTTTTTCGATTTCCTCGCGCCAGGCCCCGACGACCACCAGCACCTCCTCGATTCCTGCCTGCCGGAGCGTCTCGATGACCTGCCCCAGCACGCTGGTTTGACCCCACGGCAGGAGCAATTTGGGTTGTCCCATGCGCCGCGACTCCCCGGCGGCGAGAACGATGGCGGCAATTTCGTTCACGGCAGTTTCTCCAGGTCTTCCACCCGGTCCACATCCACGAGGAGACTCTCATCGTGCCAGGGCAGATAAGCGACCGGAAATTTGGAAAAGATGGCCCGCCCGCCCACGTCGCCGCGCAGTTCCATCAATGCCGCGAAGGTCTGCCGGTCGAACAAAACCGGATTCGCCCGCCGACCCTGTGCCTGCGGCGCGAGAATGGGGCTTAAGTCCCGGCTGTGACGTTCCACCAGCGCCCGCAGCACGATCGGCGTGACCTGCGGCTGGTCGGCGAGCAGGAAGAGGGCCGCGCCCGTCTTCGGCGGCAGGGCGCGCAGTCCGCATTGCAGGGAGGCGCTTTGCCCGCTCTGCCAGTCTGGATTGCGGCAAATGGTGACCGGCAAGCCCTGCAAGGCCGCCTCCACTTGCTCCGCGCAGGCTCCCGTGACGACCACCACCGGCGAAAGACCCGCCGTCAGCGCCGCCTCGGCGCTGTGACGCACAAACGGCTTGCCGCGCCATTCCAGCAGTTGCTTGGGCCGCCCAAAGCGGCTGGATTCCCCGGCGGCGAGGACAATCCCCGCCGTCTGCTCGTGAACGGCGTGAATCGCGCCGGCGCTGCCCGTCTCTGCCGGTTGCAGGGACGCGACCACCACCGCATCGTAACTTTCCAGCAAGTCCTGCGCCATTCTTCTGGCGGCGGATTGGAGTTCGGGCGTCTCTGCTTGATTGAGCAAGATCACCCGCCGCGCCCCGGCTGGGATATTCTTCAGCCCCCCGGCAGGATGGGAGAGGACGCGTACGACCGCCTCCGGGCTGATGGCTTGTCCCGCTTCCAGGCCGCTCAAACGGGCGAAAATCTCTGGCCGATGGACGTGCTGTTCCGTGAGCGGTTTGTAAAGGCCGCTCAGTCCGGCCATCACCACAACCATTTCGACGAAATCGGGGATGGGCGGCTCATGCTCTGCTGGGGCCTTGAGCGGTTTCTGCCGCGAACCGTCGGCCTCGACAAGCAGGGGGGCTTTGGCATGAATTGATTTTTCGCGTAGCCAATATAAAATATCTTGTCCGGCTCCTGCCAGCCGGTTGCCCTCCTGAAGAGGCCCAGTAACCAGGGTTGCGCCGGGGGGAAGCCCTGTTTCCAGCGAAGCGAGGTCTGCAATGCTGTTTGCCAGGAGATGGCGGTCGGCGTTGACGGCCTGCCATGTTCCCAGATGGGTGGAAGCGGTCAGGAGGGTTGTAGCGGAAGGGGAGGAGGCTGTAATTTCGCGGGCCAGGCGGAAGAGAACGCTTGTCTTTCCGCCCGCGCCGACCAGGGCGAGCGCGTCGGGAGGCCGGAAACGAAGCGCATGGATTAAATTCACGCCCACAGCCTGCCGCGCACTTCCGGTTTGGATAGAACAGCCTCCAGCACGCCGCCGCCTACGGCCAGCGCTTTATCGGAGACTAATTGACACATGCGCGGGTCGTCGCGCCGGTCCACGTCGCCGATTTTTAGGCCCTTCGTCACGGTCAGGCCGGGGTGAATCAGGCCGCGTAAAACGCCCTTGAACGGACTGAACACCGAATACTGTTCACTGTTTGCTGATTCCTGCCCGTTTTTCACTTCCGCAATCAATTCCCCTTCTTCGCAGTGGTCGCCGATTTTTTTGTGGGCAATCAGCACGCCGTTTGCCGGCGCGCGCAGGACGCGCCGCCGGTCGCCTTCGGGTAGACCGGTATCGGGTTCGGGGCCGCCCTGCCAGTAGACGCGTCCTAGCGTGTGGCCGCGGCGGGTCTCGATGACTGCCTGACAGTTCACTCCCGCCTCGAAGCCGGGGCCGAGACCGATGTAGAGCGCCGGAACGTACCCGATGGGTTCGGGCGGCTGTTTGGTCATGCGTCCGTCTACGACGACCAGCGGGTGAAGCAATTTGGCCGCCGCACAGTCCGGGTCCACCAACACCGGCACCTGCTGTTTTCCCATGATGGTGAGCATGGCCAGCAGGTCGGTCGCGTCGTCCACGCGGCGGGCGGTGAAGCCTTCAACGGTGATTTCCCCGCTGTACACAGCCTCGGCAAAGCAGACTGTGCGCCGCACGCACAGGGGCTGAGGCAGTTCGGTGACGACCACGCGCAGGCCGGCGCGCAGGAGACGGATGGCGGCGCCAGTGGCCTGTTCGCCGCCGCCGCGGACGAGAAGAATGGATGGCATATCAGGGACTCTTTTCTGCCCCTTCGTGAATGAGGCGTCCGAAGATGCGAATGGCGAGATAGGCAAACAGAAAGAAAAGCGTGTAGAGGCTGACGAACCCTATTGAACGCAGACGGGGGTCGCACAGCCAAGGCTGCAGGTCTATCCCGAACTCATGCTTTATATTTTTCCCAGGCCGCGTAAGACTCGCTCTGGCGTGAGCGGGAATTCGTTAAACCAGACGCCGGTGGCGTCGTGGACGGCGGCGGCGATGGCCGGGGCCAACGGTAGGAAGGGCAGTTCGCCCAGGCCGCGCGCTCCGAAGGGGCCGTTTGGCTCGGCCACTTCCAAAATGACCGATTCCACCGCCTCGGGGATGTCTGCAATGGTCGGGATGAGGTAGGTGCTTAACTGGTCGGTCAGAATGCGCCCTTCTCGTACTTTCATATCCTCCATCATGGCGTAGCCCTGCGCTTGTACCACACCGCCCTCGATTTGGCCTGTTACCAAGTTGGGGTTGATGGCTTTGCCGGCGTCATTTGCCGAGACGACGCGCAGGAGTTTGATGAAACCGGTCTCCAGGTCCACCTCGACCTCGACGGCCTGGGCCACGTAGGCGTAGGAGAAGTTGGGGGTCGAGCGGCCAGTCTCCGGGTCGAAGGGCTGGGTCTTGGGGGCCAGATAGGTGTACTCGGCGATGGCCGGGCGTTCTTCGGCCTTCCACTTTTCAAGCGCCGCGGCGGCCGCGCCGCGGATGGCGTTGCCGGCCATGAAGGTCATGCGCGAAGCCGAGACCGAGCCAGGGTTGCCCATGGTGGCAGAATCGGAGGTGACCAGGGTGATTTTTTGCGGTGGAATGCCGAGTGCTTCGGCTGCCATCTGCACCATCACGGTATGCGTACCTTGCCCGACTTCGGCAGCAGCGTGCCACAGAACCGCGTGTTCGATTTCGTCCTTACCGTGCAGTTCAATTCGCGCCCAGGAATTTTCCTGGTAGCCGAAGGAAAAACCGACGTTTTTGAAGCCGGCGGCGAAACCGCGTCCACGCGAGACGGATGATTGACGAGCGCCGACCGACAACTGTTTTTCTGACCAATTGAACCGGTCTCGCGCCGCTTCGATGCATTCGACGATGCTTACCCGACCCGGAGCCGGCGTGCCGACCCCGAGCGTGTCACCCTCCCGAAGGGCGTTGCGGTGACGAAATTCGACCGGATCGAGGCCTAGTTTCTCGGCCAGTTTGTCCATCTGGAGTTCGGCCATCCACAGTGCCTGTGGCGCGCCGAAACCGCGAAAGGCTGCGCTGGGGACGTTGTTGGTGTAGACGCCGTAAGTGTCTACCTTGACGTTGGGGATGAAGTAGGGGCCGGTGCAGGTGATGGTGGAATTGCCCAAGACCTTGTTGGTTGTGTACATGTAGGCGCCGGCATCGCCGATGATTTCCACCTCGGCGGCTACCAGTTTTCCCTCTCGGCTAGCGCCCCAGCGGGCCTTGATGACCGTGGGGTGGCGTTTGCCGTGACCGATGATGGACTCTTGCCGGGACCAGATGATTTTGACCGGCCGCTTGAGTTTCATGGCGGCTAGCGCCAGTACGATTTGCACGGAGAGGTCTTCGCGGCCGCCAAAGGCGCCGCCGATGGCCGGGTAGATAACGCGCACCTGCTCTTCGGGCAGACCGAGGGCGTGGGCGATGCCTGCCCGGTCGGCGTGCGTCCACTGCGCACCGCACTCGACCGTGACGCGGCCATCCTCATCTAGGTAGGCGATTCCTGCTTCGGGCTGGAGATAAGCATGTTCCTGCCAGGGGGTTTTGTAAACATCTTCGACAATCACGTCCGCCGCAGCGAAGCCGGCATCTATGTCTCCTTTGCGAATCTTGTAGTGGACGCAGATGTTCGAGTCGCCCAGTTCGGGATGGACGAGCGGGGCACGGGGCTGCATGGCTTCGATGGGGTCAAAGACGGCGGGCAGGTCTTCGTACTCGACCTTGATTAGGTCGCGCGCTTGGGCAGCGATGGCTTCCGTCTCGGCGACGATGGCGGCCACCTGGTCGCCCTCGAAGCGGACGACATCTCCGGCTACGCCGTTAGGTGCCGGTGCAGAGCCGGGGCCGCATAAGACCGGCTGGTCTTTCTTTTGCAGGCCATATTCGTTGACCGGCACGTCTTTGGCGGTATAGATGGCAACTACGCCGGGCAGGGCTTCGGCGGCAGAGGTGTCTATGCTCACCACGCGGGCGTGCGGCCGGCCGGCAAAGAGAATTTTCATATGCAGCATATGCGGACGGACGAGGTCGCCGGAATACAATGCTTTGCCCGTGACTTTGTCATAGGCGTCAATGCGGGGAAGAGATTGACCAACAGAAGGTGTCATAGCGTCCTCTCTACCGTTTGGTTTCTTTTCCTCTCCACCTGGGCGGCGGGGCATCCAGTTCGCTATAGCGCGGCGGGCCGAGCACTTGATAGAGCGCCGAATAGACGAACGAGATGAGGCCGCTCAGGACAAAAAGCACGGTAAAGAAGAAAATTAACATTGCCCAGGGGTCTTTTAAAGAACCGAAGAAGCGCGCCAGCGCGCTGAGGAATGGGACGCCGAAGACCCAATCGGGAAATTTGATATGTCCCAACAGGTCTACAGGCACCCATCCGTGGGTCTTGGCCTCCTGAAGGAAAGCGTAGGCGATGACGTAAGAGATGGCCGGTACAACAATCATCAACACACAGCCGATGCCGCGCCACAACGGGTTCATTTCTTTTTTGGACGACGTTTTGCGGCGGTACTTTTCGTATTTTGCCATGTAAATCTCCTTTTGACGCTTCGTCAGGAGGCAGTCAGCCGGGTGGCGCTTTCCACCGCCTGGATGATTTTGTAGTAACCGGTGCAGCGGCACAGGTTGCCGGTCAGCGCCTGGGTGATTTCGTCTCGCGTGGGGTGCGGGCGTTCTTCCAGCAGTTTGGCGGCCGACATGATAAAGCCCGGCGTGCAGTAACCACACTGTACCGCCCCTTCGGTGATGAAGGCCTGTTGGATGGGATGAAGACTTGCCTCTCCTTTGGGAGAGTGGGCGAGGGTAAGGTCCGCCAGCCCTTCCACGGTGACAATTTCGGCCCCGTCGGCTCTCGGCGCGGGCACGAGACAGGCCATCACGGCCTTGCCGTCCAGGAAGACGGTGCAGGCTCCGCACTCGCCTTCGGCGCAGCCTTCCTTCGTACCGGTCAGCCCGGCTTCCTCGCGCAGCAGGCGCAGGAGCGATTTGTTGTGACCGCTGGTGAAGGTGTAGGGTTTGCCGTTGATGGTGGTGCGGATTTCGGACATCTGGCTGTGGGTGGTGGACGAAGACGCCTCGGCCCTGGCTTTGGATGCGAGCAGGATCGGTTCTTCCGGGACTGCAGCCTGCCACTGACCCTCGCGCAGTTGGCGCAGGGCGCGCATGACCAGCGTCTTCACCATGGCGCGGCGGTAGGCGGCCGAGCCGCGAATGTCGTCAATCGGGCGGGCGGCCGCGGCAGCCAGTTCGCCGGCGTGGGCGATGACTTCCTCGGTCAGTTCGCGGCCTGCCAGGTACGCTTCTGCTTCGGGAGCGCGGAGGATGGTTGGGGCGACCGCTCCGAGCGTGATGACGGCCGATTTGACGGACGCATTTTCCAGGTCCAGCACGACCGCCGCGTTGACGACGGAGATGGCCTGGGCGCGGCGCAGTCCTAGTTTCAGGAAGGTGCCGCGCTGGGTCTTTGTCAGCGCCGGGAAGGCGATCTCTACCAGCATTTCGTCTGGCTGGAGGACGGTGCGGCGGACGCCGGTATAGAATTCGGCCAGAGGGACGCGGCGCACGCCGCGCACGGAGGCCAGTTCGACCCACGCGCCCAGGGCCATCAGGGGCGTGATGGTGTCGTTGGCCGGGCTGGCAGTGACGAGGTTGCCGGCGATGGTGGCGCGGTTGCGAATCTGCGGCGCGCCAACTTGCCAGGCGGCGCTGACGAGGGGGAAGGCGCGCTCGCGCAGAAGTTTGGAGGCCGCCGCGTCGTTGTGCGTCACCAACGGGCCGATATGGAGGGTTTCACTTTCATCGAGGGTGATTTCGTCGAGGCCGGGCAGGCGGGTGACGTCAATCACCGTTTCGATGCCTTTGCGGAGGCCGCGCTCGAGTTCGAGCATTAAGTCGGTGGCTCCTGCCACGAGGCGCGCTTTTTCGCGTTTTTCGTCCAGGAGCCGCAGGGTTTCTTGCAGGGAGGCAGGGGTAATATATTCAGTCCACATATCTGTATTAAACCACAAACCGGCGCAAGTTGCTACACTTACGCCGGTTGTCTGACAGGTGATGTTATTGGTTTTCGCCGGAGCCGGTGATGACCTGCGAACGCTTGTCGAAAGTCTCGATGGCCTGCAGGGCAAGATCGTTGGCGGCGCGCAGGGCGGCTTTGAGCCCTTCGCTGCCGATGGATGCGGCGACGTTGTCCAGTCCATGATTGATTTGTTCGGCGAGTTCGAAGAAGGCGGCGTCGAAGGTGTAAAGTTTGGTCAGCTCTTCTTCGTTGATTTTTACGTTATCAAAGAGACCAGAGTAGCCATAGGAAGCGTTCTTGACGCGATCGGCGAATGTAGTCAGTTTCAGGCCCAGAGAGTCAATTTCTTCTAGCAGGTCGAATTGACCGGCCTCCACCATGTCTTTTTTCATTTCGCCCAGGCGCTTGGCGAGTTCGCCGTACTTGAGGGCCACCTGGTCGCGCAGCATCTTGTCGGCGGCGCGGCGGTTGCTGCGCTCGAGGTAGCCGCTAAAGCCGGGGACGTAGGCAAGGAGCTTCGACAAGAAGTCGCGGTCGCCCTTGATGGTTTCGAATAAATCGCTCATGGTTCCTCCAGAGTTTGGAAATGGACACGGATAGAGTTATGTTGATTATACTGTATCGTCTCTAAATAGTTTTACGACATTTGGGGGATAAGGTTGTAAAAGTCCGGTTTTTGGGTTAGAGCGCCGGTCGAAAATTTATCTACAGATCATAATTTTGCCTTTCTCTTGAAAAAATGACTCTGTGTCATCTGCGTAATCTGCGGATGATTTCCGAGAATGCCTAATTCTTGAAAAGGTTTTTGGCGCGGAGTTGGTATAATGGGGCGGAATTCAAGCCGAACTCGACAGCGCTCTGCCGCTGCGAATTTCGAACTTACGAGAAGGAGTTCCCTATGATCGTCACCACCAAGCAACTTTTCCAGGCTGCCTACGGCAAGTATGCCATCGGCGCGTACAACATCAACAATCTGGAGCAGACGATGGGGCTGTTCCGCGGCAACATGGACAGTCAGGCGCCGTTCATCATTCAGATTTCCAAAGGAGCGCGCTCATATACGCACAAGAAGATGCTCGAGGCGCTCATCCGCGCCGCCGACGAAATCTTCCCCGAGGCTATCTTCGCCGTCCATCTGGACCATGGCGATGAGCAGACCTGCTACGACTGCATTGAAAGCGGTTTTTATTCTTCCGTGATGATTGACGCCAGCCATGAACCTTTCGAGAAGAACGTCGAAATCACCCGCCGCGTGGTGGAAGCGGCGCACGCCCGCGGGATTGTGGTCGAGGCCGAACTCGGTCAACTGGGCGGCGTGGAGGAACACGTCAGCGTGGACGAATCCAATGCCAAATTGACCGACCCCGACCAGGCAAAAGAGTTCGTCGAGTTGACCGGCTGCGACTCGCTGGCCTGCGCCATCGGCACCAGCCATGGGGCGTTCAAGTTCTCCGGTTCGCAGGGCCTGCACTTCGAGGTGCTGGAAATGATTCAGCAGCGTCTGCCCGGTTTCCCGCTGGTGATGCACGGTTCCTCCTCGGTGCCGCAGGAGGAAGTGGCGCGCATCAACGCCGCTGGCGGCAACCTCAAGGGAGCGAAAGGCGTCAACGAAGATGAGTTCAAGCGCGCCGCCATGCTGGGCGTGACCAAAATCAACATTGACACCGATGGCCGTCTGGTCTGGACGCGCGTTCACCGTGAGTTCTTCCGTGACTATCCCGAAAAGTTCGACCTGCGCGACCCCGGCAAAATCTTCATGTCCGAATACGCTAAATTCATTGCCCACAAGAACGAGAAACTCGGTTCGGCCGGGCAACTCGAGGAAGTGCGCAAGATCGTGAGTCGGTAGACAGGCATCAGGTAAACAAAGCATGCCTGTCTTCGAGCAGGGAGTTACCCGCGAACGTTATATGCTTATCCCGCGCGTGCTGATTTTCGTCACGCGCGGGGATCGCGTCCTGCTCCTGCGCGGCGCGCCGGATAAGCGCCTGTGGGCGAATCTCTACAACGGTCTGGGCGGCCACGTGGAGCAAGGGGAGGACGTTCTCACCGCGGCGCGGCGCGAATTGCTGGAGGAGGCCGGCATTCGGGCGGATTTACGCCTGTGCGGGACTCTGCTGGTGGATACGGGCCGCAATCCCGGCGTGGCGGTCTATATTCTGTGGGGTGAATATGACGGGGAAGTCATGCCTTCTTCCGAAGAAGGGACTCTCGAATGGGTCGAATGGGACGCGGCGGCTTCCCTGCCGTGTGTGGAGGATTTGCCCGTTCTCTTATCGCGCATTCGTCAATGGCGTCCCGGCGACGCGCCTTTCTCGGCGCGTTCGTTTTACGATGAAGGTGGGCATCTGGTCGTGGAATTTGCCTAAAAAATCCCCCGCAGAAAACCTGCGGGGGATTTTTTCTGACTACAAAGTGGAACTTGCTTTTTCGTTGCCGGGCGGGGCATGCCAGACGTTCAGGCACATTGTGAATGTGCTTCCTTTGCCGGGTGTGCTTTCGACGGTCAATTGACCTTTATGCTGCTCGATGACTTGCTTGGTAATAGCCAGCCCGATGCCGAGACCCTCGAAAAGAACGTCGCCGGACTTGTCGAGGTGGTAGAAGCGGTCGAAGATGCGCGATAGTTGGCTTGCTTCGATGCCAATTCCTTCGTCTTTGACCGAAACGAAAACCTGCTCTCCTTTGCAGCGCAAACGGATTTCCACATTGCCGCCATTGGGGCTGAACTTGATGGCGTTGTCTACCAGCGCGGTCAGAGCGCGTTCCAGGTTTTGCGGGTCGCCCATCACCGGCGGCAGGAACAGGTCGGGCTTGACGTGCAGTTTGACGCGCGCAGCCTCCGCTTTTTCTTCATAGCGGGCGGCGATTCGGCGTGCAATGTCCACAATGTTGACGGCCTCGAATTGTTCGAGGATGAGTTCCATCTCTTGCACGAACAGAATGTCGTTAACCAGGTTGGCGATTTGTTGAACGTTTCTGGCGATTGTGTCAAAGACTTCCTGCTTTTTCTCTTCGGGGATAAGCCCCTTCTGCAGCATTTGCAGGTAGCCGTTGGCAGCGGTGAGCGGCGTTCGCAATTGGTGGGAGATGTTGGTGAGAAACTCCCGCCGCGCGGCTTCCATCTCGGCCATTTTTTGATACGCCTCGGCCAGTTCGCTGGCGCGCAGACGCAGGTCGTCAATGGCCATCTCGTCATTTTCGCGCAGGCGGCTGCTGATTTCGCGCACCATGGCCAGGGAGATGCTGGAACTGTTGCGCAGGACGCGGTTGAAGGCCTCCTTGCGGATCTCGAGGGCGATGAGCGGCGTCAGCGTGCGCACCGTGGCGGCGCGCGGCGCGTTGTGAATGAGCGCCATTTCTCCAAAAAAGTCTCCTGCCCTCAATGTTTTTAGCAGCCGCTTCTCGATGTTGTTGATGACCTTGGTTACCTCCACCTCGCCTTCGAGGATGATGTAGAAAGTATCCTCCACTTCGTTCTCACGGCAGAGGGTGGTATTGGGCGGGTAATTTTTCAATTGGCTGTTGTTGATCAACTCGGCCACTTCACCGGGTGTAATGCCGGGGAAGGCGCGCGGGATGATCTTGCTGGGGGTGCGGGTGGTGGTCATGGGTTATCCTGTCTAGGATTCGGGCGGCGGCGCCTGGACTTCCGGCCCGGCACTTTCCTGTTTCTTGCGAACATTCAGGAAGGTCAGGATCACCAGGCCCAGGAGGCCGAGGAAGTGCAGGGGGGCTGTCGTGCACAGGTTGGCATACAAATAGAAGTTGATGCCAAACCGGTCAGCGAGCGGCGTAACGATGTTGCATTCTCCTTTTTGGAATGGATTCTCGCGGTTACGACTTGTAGCCGATCTTTCGCAGGAAGGACTTGCGCCAGGCAATCTCTTCCTCGTCCTCGACTCCCAGGGGGGAGAAACCGTCCACCACGCCCAGGATGCCGCGTCCCTGCTCGGTCACGGCGACCAGCACCTCGGTCGGGTTGGCTGTGGCGCAGAAGATGCGGCAGACCTCAGGCACAGCCTGGATGGCTTTCAACACATTGACAGGGTAGAACCCTTCTCCCAGGAAGACGATGAATGAGTGTCCTGCGCCGATAGCGAGGGCGTTCTTCTGCGCCAGTTCGATGCTGGCTTCGTCGGTGCCGCTGAAGCGCACCAGACGCTTGCCAGATGCTTCGCAGAAAGCCACGCCGAATTTAATGCCCGGGACGGCATTGACCAACGCCTCGTGTACATCCTCGACGGTTTTTATGAAGTGCGATTGGCCGAGAATGAAGTTGATGGTTTCCGGTTTGACGATGGGGACGATTTCGATTTGCATAGTCGGCTCCTTTCGATAAGGCTGTTTCAATGATACAAACAAGTATAAAAAATGACAATCCCCAGTTCGGGTTTCGTGTCCCTTGAGATTCTCCCCTCTTCTTATTTGCGCTTCTTGTGTTAAACTTGTCCCATCTTGAAATCGAGTGAGGAGCGCCTATGACAAAGAAAGGTATCAGCAAACGTGAAGCCCGCCGCCGGGAACAGGCCCGCAAGCGCTTACTCAGCCGCATCCTGACCTATGTTCTGCTTGCGCTGGCGGCAGCGATTATCGTCTGGATTGTTGTCTCGTCGCTTCCGGAGCGCATTCCGAATCCGTCTGTTCCTACACAGGGAGGAGATATTCCGACGCTGATCGGGACGAAGCAGTATTCGTCCGCGCCGCCGTTCCTCATTGACGTGAAGAAGCAGTACTTTGCCACGGTCAAGATGGCCAAGGGTGGGGAGTTCGTCATCGAACTCTATCCGAAGAAAGCGCCCATCACCGTCAATAGTTTCGTCTTTCTGGCGCGGAACGGTTATTACGACGGGGTGACCTTCCACCGCGTCATCGAGGGTTTCATGGCCCAAACCGGCGACCCCACCGGCACCGGCATGGGAGGACCTGGCTATCAGTTCGTCAATGAACGCAACGATTTGACTTTCGACAAAGCAGGTGTTGTGGCGATGGCAAACGCCGGTCCAAACACGAACGGCAGTCAGTTTTTCATCACCTTTGGCGCGGTGAATTTGCAGGAGAGCGATTACACCATCTTTGGACAAGTTATTGAGGGGATGGATGTGGTTAACAACATTACTCCCCGAGACCCCAATTCAAATCCCGATTATTTGGGGGATGTGATTGAGAGCATCACGATTATAGAAAAGTAAATGCTCTGTTGCAAACATACAGGGCCTCGTGTCACTGCGAGACGGCGCAGCCGCCGAAGCAGTCTCCAGAACCGAGGAGGAGATTGCCTGCCCTGATGTCAGGCCAGTAGTTGGGATTGTTATTCTCTCGCGAAGGTTTTCATTGCTAAGCGCAGACTGCTGAACCCTCTCTGTTACTTTCCAAATTCCATCAGCACCCGCGCCATGTGTTTGGCGTGCTTGAGGTACAAATCCAGGCGGATATTCTCGTTAGGAGCGTGCACGCGCGAGTCGGGATAACCCAGCCCGGCGGTGGCCACCGGCAGCCCCAGATCGCGGACGAAGGGGGCGTTTGGCCCGGAACCGCCCGAAAGCGGAACGAGTTTCATCGGCTTGCCATAAACTTCCATCGCGGTGTCGCAAACCAGTTTGACGAAGGGCGCGTCGGGGTCGGTGCGGGCGGGTGGTTCGCTTCCCAAGACGGTGATCTGAACGTCCGGGAAGCCTTCCGCGTCCAGGTGGGCGCGCAAGGCGCGGACAACCTCCTCCGGCTCCTGGTCGGGGACGAGGCGGAAATCCACCTTGGCGGAAGCAAAGGCGGGTTGAACGGTCTTCGAGCCGGGTCCTTGGTAGCCGCTGGTTAATCCGCAGATGGTGCAGGTGGGCGTGAAGACCTCCTCCACGCGCAGGTCCACGCCGTCGGTTAGCCCCTTGATAAACGACTTGACCCCGTACTGCTCCTTGTAGACTTCGGCGGTCTCCGGCAGGGCAGCCATTAGTTCGATGTCGCGGGCGGACGGGGGCCGAACCTTGTCGTAATGCCCCGGCAGACGGATGCGTTCGTCGGGACCTTTGAGTGTGGCAAGCGCCCAGACCAGCCGCCAGGCGGCGTTGGGGAAGATCGAGCCGCCCAGCCCGGAGTGAACGTCAATGCTGGCGGTCTCGACCGATAATTCCACGTAGCAGATGCCGCGCAGGCCGAGGTACTGGACGGGGGTCTCCTCGTGGTCCACCGCGCCAAATTCCCAGATGCAGGCATCGGCTTTGAGACGCTCGCGGTTGGCGCGCACGAAGTCGTGCAAGTGGACGCTGGAGGTCTCCTCCTCGCCCTCGATCACAAATTTGACGCTGCAGGGCAGGTCGCCGAGTTCGGCAAGCAGGGCGTCTATAGCGAACAGGCGGGCGGTGAGATGTCCCTTGTCGTCGCTGACGCCGCGCCCGTAGAGTTTGCCATCGCGCAGACTCGGCTCGAAGGGCGGGGTTTCCCACAGGTCGAGCGGTTCGGCGGGCTGGACGTCGTAATGGTTGTAGAACAGGATGGTTTTGTCGCTCTGTCCTTTGCGCTCGGCGAAGACAACCGGCGCGCCGTCGGTGGGGATGATTTCTACGTCGAAGCCGCGCTTGTGCAGCATTTCGGCGGTCAGGGCGGCGCACTCCTGCATGCCCCAGTTCTGCGCGCCGACAGAGGGCTGCGCCACGAAACGCGAGAGTTCGCCGATGGAGTCGTCGAGGCGGGAGTCGAGATAGTTGTCAATTTTGGAATAATTGGTCATGGTAGATCCAAGGGGAAGAGATGAGTAAGAAGCGAGAAGGGAGAAGCAAGAAGCGAGGAAATAGGAGGCGGCTTATTTGAACAACCAGTCTATCGAAAGCGAGCCGGCGTAGGCGATGTAGAGCATCTTGATGAATTGGCCTGGCAGCACCCACAGGAAGAATTTGTGGAGCGGCATCTTCAACGCCCCGGCGACTACGCCGACCACATCGAAGAACGGATTGGGCAAGGCGGCCAGGAAAAGGATGGCGGGACCTCCATACTTCTTCACCCAGGCGGTGATCTTCTCGTAGCGCTTCCAGTTCTCGATGATGGCGCGCCCGCTGAAACCGGCCAGGTAGCCGGAGAGTTCGCCCACCGCCGCGCCCAGGGCTGCTGCCAGCGCCACGCCGAGGGGATGGAACACGCCGCTCATGGCGAAGACAATTGCCAGCCCCGGCACCGGGACGAGAACGGTGGCATAGGAGAGAAAGACAATGAGAAAGATGCCGGGGTAGCCTAGGGCAGCAAATTTGCCCATCTGGTCGCGCAGCAGATACGCCGTCACAGTAATGCCGACCACGAAGAGCAGAGCGAGAACACGCGCCAGGTTTGCACGCCATGCAGTCTTTGGTGCGGGCGGCCTCTCCATGTACTAGGCTTCGCGGATGGTTACGGAAAGGATTTTGACGCCGGGATATTCCGGCCGCTGCGGGTCGCGCGGCGGGATGGACATCAGCACATCCATGCCGCCGATGACCTGCCCGAAGACGCTGTGCTTGCCGTCCAGCCAGGGGGTGGGGACATGGGTGATGAAGAATTGCGAGCCGTTGGTGTTCGGGCCGGCGTTGGCCATGGAGAGACGGCCGGGGCGGTCGTGTTTGAGTTCGGGGTGGAATTCGTCTGCGAAGCGGTAGCCGGGGCCGCCGGTCCCGCGGCCGGTCGGGTCGCCGCCCTGGGCCATGAAGTCGGCGATGACGCGGTGGAAGATGACGCCGTCGTAGAAGCCTTCCCGCGCCAGAAAGACGAAGTTGTTGACCGTGCGGGGAGCTTTGTCGGTGAAGAGTTCCAGCACGATGTCTCCCTTTTCGGTCTTCATCGTGGCGGTGTATTTTTTCTGGGGGTCAATTTGCATGGCGGGCGGGGTGTTCCATTGTTTCATGGGAAAGTCCTTTCGGGTGAAGTTAAGCAGGCTGGAAGGCCTGTTCTACAATAGCGCCTCGATACGGGCGACGACCATGTCGAGCGCGGCGATATTGAAGCCGCCCTCTGGAATGATGACGTCGGCATAGCGTTTGGAAGGCTCGACGAATTCCAGGTGCATCGGGCGGACGGTGGACATGTATTGTTTGATGACCGACTCGACGGTCCGGCTGCGCTCGGCGATGTCGCGCTCCAGGCGGCGGATGAAACGGATGTCCGAGTCGGTGTCCACGAAAATCTTGACGTCGAACATCTCGCGCAGGGCTTTTTCGGCGAAGATGAGAATGCCCTCGACGAGAATGACCGGACGCGGGGCGACAGTGTAGGTGCGGTCGGTGCGGCTGTGGGTGGCAAAGTCGTAAATGGGGACTTGTACCGGCTGGCCCTCTTTGAGTTGAAGGATGTGGTGGATGAGCAGTTCGGTTTCGAGGGAGTTAGGGTGGTCAAAGTTGACTTCGGCGCGCTGGGCGGGGGGCAACCCGCTCAAATCTTTGTAGTACGAGTCGTGCTGGAGAAAGGCGATGCGTTCCGGCCCGACGCGCTGGAGAATGGTCTGGGCGACGGTGGTTTTGCCGGAGCCGGAGCCGCCGGCGATGCCGATGACGAGAGGAGTCTTGTTCATGGGTGAAATTATACTCCAGGCGAGAGAATGAAAGCGGGAAAAATTTGATTCCGGGAAAGCCTGACAGCCATGAGGAAATCGGTTGACTCTTGGTGAGAGTCACGCTATACTGTATTTGTGAAAATCGGAAATAAAAAGAATAAAATATGTCAAAAATTGACAAAATAGACGCAGAAATCGTCAATTTGCTGATGGAAGATGGGCGCATGTCGGCCTCCGAGATGGCGCGCCGCCTGCCGGGGGTCAGTGAGCGCATCATCCGCTATCGCATGGAGCGGCTGATTGCCGAGGGCGTGATTCGGGTGACGGCAGTGGTCAACCCGCGCGCCTTGGGCTTGATGGCGAATGCGGATGTCTGGCTGGAGGTCGAAGCCGATTCGATTCTCTCGGTTGCCCAGCAGGCGGCCAAATTGCCGAACGTCTGCTATGTGGCTTTTTCGATGGGGGAACGGGATGTCAGCATTCAGGTGGTGGGACGCACGGCGGAGGAGATTTACCGCTTCGTGACCGAGGTCATCGCGAAAATCCCTGGCGTGCGCAAGACCACCACGACCCTGGTGCCGGAAGTTTTGATGGATGTCCATCAGTGGCACATCCCGCCGGAACTGGTCGAGACAGCCGAAAACGGCTGATTTGGCGCTTTATTTTTTTCGAGAGGAGGCTGTATGTTCAAAAATTTTTCTAAGAGTCAGGCCTTGCAGCAACGCGCGCAGAAGGTGTTGCCGCTGGGTGTCAACTCGAACTTCCGTTATTGGGGGGAGGGGATAACGCCGTATATGCAGAAGGCAAAAGGCAGTCATCTCTGGGATGCGGATGGCAACGAGTACATTGACTACCGCATGGCCTTCGGCCCCATTATTCTCGGTCACGCTTACGATGAGGTGGACGATAAGGTTGCCGAGGAAATCCGCCGCGGCGCTCTGGCGGCGATGACCACTGAATTAGAAGTTGAGGTGGCTGAGAAGATTGTGGCCATGTGTCCGGCGGTGGAAATGGTGCGTTTTGCCTGCTCCGGCACTGAGGCGACGATGCATGCTCTCCGCGTCGCCCGCGCTTATACGGGCCGGGAGTTGATTTTGAAGTTTGAAGGCAATTATCACGGGTTTCACGATTATACGCTTTGGTCCACCTATGCTCCGGCTTCGGCTTACGGAAATGCCCGTAGTCCGATTCCTATCCCGTCTTCGTCGGGCATTCCGCGTGTCTTGGGAGAGAAAATCATTACCCTGCCTTTCAACGACTTCGAGGGATTTGAGCGGATGATGAAATCCTACGGTGAGCAGATTGCCGCGGTCATCACCGAGCCGTGCCAGGGCAATTGCGCCGCCATTGAACCCCTGCCGGGCTTTCTGGAACTCATTCGTCGGCGCACGGAGGAATACGGCTGCCTCTTCATCCTTGACGAGGTCAAGACCGGCTTCCGCATTGCCAACGGAGGGGCACAGGAGTATTACAACATCCGCCCCGACCTGGCGACCTACGCCAAGGCGCTCGGCAACGGCTACCCGATTGCAGCATTTGGCGGCAAGCGAGAGATTATGTCCATCATCGGGCATGGTGTGGCGCAAGGGGGAACGTACACAAATAACAAGCCCGGCGTTGCGGCGGCTTGGGCGACCCTGACCCTCCTCCAGCGGGAGCCGATTCTGCAGACCATTGCGCAGCGCGGACGGCGGTTGATGGATGGCTTGAAGAAAATCTTCGACGAGGCCGGAATTCCGGTCGTGATGAACGGTTATCCGGCCATGTTCTCTTTCGCCATCGGCGTCGAAAAGGTGACTTGTCAGCGCGATTGGAACGAGAGTGACAAAGAGCGTTACCTGCGCCTGGTGGAAGCAGCCATCGAGCGTGGCGTGATGCCCGACTACGATCCGCGCGAACCGTGGTTCCTGTGCTATTCGCATTCGGAGGCTGATATTGACCGCACGCTGGAGGTCTATGCCGAGGCGGTGAAGGCAGTGGGAAAGTGAAAAAAAGGAGTTCTTATGCAAAAACTATCCAGCCAAGAAGTCGTTCAACTCAGCCGCGAATACACCTTCTTCTCTTGGTCGGTGCAATCGCAGGTGAATCCCATCCCGGTTGAGCGCGCCGAGGGAATTTTCTTCTGGGATATGGACGGCAAGCGCTACTATGACTTTTCCTCCCAATTGATGAATACCAACATCGGACACCAGCATCCGAAGGTGGTGGGCGCTATCCAGGAGCAGGCGGCGAAACTGTGCTTCGTCCATCCGGGCAACACCACCGAGGTCCGCGCCCGCCTGGGGCAGAAACTGGCCGAGGTGACGCCCGGCAATCTCAAGAAGACCTTTTTTGCCCTCGGCGGCGCGGAAGCCAACGAAAACGCCATCAAACTGGCGCGCTTTTACACCGGTCGTCATAAAATCTTGGCGCGTTACCGCTCCTATCACGGGGCGACTCACGGTTCGATCGCCCTGACCGGCGATTACCGCCGCCTGGCGGTTGAACCGGCCATGCCCGGCGTGGTGCATTTCCTCGACCCGTTCTGCTATCGCTGTCCGTTCGGGCAAAAGAAGGAGACCTGCCATCGTGAGTGCATTGCCCACCTGGAAGAAGTGATTCACTATGAAGGGCCGGACAGAATTGCAGCCATCATCATGGAAGGCGTGGTCGGCTCGAACGGTCTCATCGTCCCGCCGGAGGATTACTGGCCGCGCGTGCGCGAAATCTGCGACAAGTACGGCATCCTGCTCATCTCGGACGAGGTGATGAGCGGCTGGGGCCGCACCGGCAAGTGGTTCGCGGTGGATAACTGGGGCGTCGTCCCGGATATGATTACCACGGCCAAGGGCATCACCAGCGGCTACATCCCGCTGGGAGCGGTCGTCGTTTCTGAACCGATTGCCCGTTTCTTCGATGATAAGTATCTCTATGCCGGTCTCACCTATAACGGTCACGCGCTAGCGCTGGCGGCGGCATTGGCCACAATCGAAGTCTATCAGGAAGACCATCTCATCGAGAACGCTGCAACGGTGGGGAAATACCTGGGCGAGCGGCTGGAAGACATCAAGGCGCGCCATGCCTCGGTCGGCGACGTGCGCTACATTGGACTTTTTTCGGCGATAGAGGTGGTGGTGAATCGCGAGACCAAAGAACCGTTCGACCCGCCCGTCATGGCTGAGGTGGGCAAGGTGCTGAAGGAAAACGGCTTGTTCACCTTTATCATGGCGAAAAAGGACATGGGGACAATCGTCTTTGTCGTCCCGCCGCTGTGCATCACCCGCGAGCAACTTGATGAGGGCCTGGCGCTGGTCGAAAAGGGTCTCGAGGTGACCGACCGGCTGGTGAAGTAAAAAAGGAGATTTGTTGGCATGGAAAAAATCTTGAACTACATCAACGGCGAGTGGGTCGAACCGGCGGTAAGTGAATATGTGGATGTCGTCAACCCGGCGACCGGCGAGACGCTTGCCCGCACCCCTCTGAGCGGCGTGGCGGACGTGGAAGCGGCCGCGCGGGCTGCCGCAGCAGCGTTCCCCGCCTGGCGCGCCATCCCGACCCAGGAGCGCATTCAATATCTCTTCAAACTGCGCGACCTGCTCAAGGCGCACCTTGACGAAATCTCGCGTCTCATCACCAACGAGTGCGGGAAAACCTTCGAGGAAGCCAGAGCCGAGATGGTGCGCGCCATCGAAAACGTCGAGGTGGCGTGCGGGATGCCGATGTTGATGAAAGGCGAAATTTCTGAAGATATTGCCCCTGGGATTGACGAAATCATGATTCGTCAGCCGGTGGGCGTTTGCGCCACGATTGCGCCCTTCAACTTTCCCGGCATGATTCCCTTCTGGTACCTGCCTTACGCGCTGGCGGCGGGCAATACCTATATCGTCAAGCCGTCTGAAAAAGTGCCGATGACGATGCAGTACATTTTCCACCTGATTGAGCAGATTGGCCTGCCCGAGGGCGTGATTAACATGGTCAATGGGGCAAAAGAGGCGGTGGACGGCATTCTCGGCCATCCGGCCATCCGCGCCATCACCTTCGTGGGTTCGACGCCGGTAGCAAAGTACGTCTATCGGCGGGCGGCGGAAAACGGCAAGCGCGTTCAGGCACAGGGCGGGGCGAAGAATCCGGTCATCGTTCTGCCGGACGCAGATATGGAAATGGCGACGCGCATTATCGCCGATTCGGCTTTCGGCTGCGCCGGTCAGCGTTGTTTGGCGGTTTCTCTGGCAGTGACGGTGGGCGAAGCGCGCAACACGTTTACCGAAATGATTTGTGATGCCGCGCAGAGCCGGGTGGTCGGTTACGGCCTCGATCCGGGCGTGCAGATGGGACCGGTCATCAGCGCGGCAAGCAAGACGCGCATCGAGGAGTGGATTGCGCGCGGCTCGGAGGGCGGGGCCAAGATTTGCGTGGACGGGCGCGGGACGGTCATCCAGGGCTACGAACGCGGCTCGTTCGTCCGCCCCACCATTATCGCTGATGTCCAGCCGGGCAGCGACCTGTGGCGGACGGAGGTCTTCGGGCCGGTGCTAGGGCTCATGCACGTCAATACGATTGATGAAGCCATCGCGCTGGCGAACAGTCATGCCTATGGCAACCAGGCCAGTTTGTTCACCTCGTCCGGCGCGGCAGCGCGCAAGTTCCGATACGAGGTGCAGGCCGGCAATGTGGGCATCAACATCGGGGTCGCCGCGCCGATGGCTTTCTTCCCCTTCAGCGGCTGGAAAGAGTCTTTCTTCGGCGATATGCACGGTCAGGGGATGGATGCGGTTGAGTTCTTTACTCAAAAGAAAGTGGTCATCGAACGATGGCCAAAAGTATGGAGCCGTAAGTTCTAGCCGGGCCAAAGACAGGAACTTTGCTGCAGACACGAGACATGAAATAGATCGAGGCCGTTGCCAGGACGGCCTCATTTTTTTTAAAAGGCAAATATGACAAATGTCACTTGCTTTTTTTGTTGGAAAGCGCTAGATTAAGAACATCTCTTTGTCGGAAAACATCAATATATCGTGAAAAAATGTACGAACCGGACAAAACCGACCTGAAAATCATCGGCTTGCTCCTTGAAGACGGACGGATGCCGGCAGCAGAAGTTGCTCGCCGTGTGGGAAATGTTTCTGAGCGGGCAGTGCGCTATCGCATTGAACAGATGGTGAAAGATGGGCTGATTCATATCGGCGCAGTGGTTAATCCGCGCCGATTTGGTTTTTCGGTGGTGGCAGACGTTTTTGTGGAAGCAGAGCCGGCGCAAATTCAGGAATTGGCGCAGAGTCTAGCCGAAATGGAGAACGTTACCTACGTGGCCTGTTCCATTGGAGAGCTAGATATTTCTATTCAAGTAGTGGCACGGGATACCGAGGAAGTGTACCGTTTTGCGACGGAGGTCATCGGCAAATTGCCGGGGGTGCGCAAGACGACGACTTCCATCGTCCCGTTTGTTGTCAAAGATGTCTATCACTGGCGTCCGCCACATCGCTCTGGGGAACAGGATGACGGTCCATAAAACGCCGGGGCGGCTTTTGGATTGTAAAAGGCGTTTTTTATTTCTTTTCAAACGGAGGAAACATGTCCAAAGATTTGCAACATGCACTCGAATATTCCAGTAAGTGGCTGGAAATTATCAAGCAGGAAACCGTTCCCGAAGAGGTCGGCAAGTGGATTATCGAGGAATCGAAGTACAACTTTGCCGAACACTTCAACAAAGGCTGGCTTGACTATCGCAAGTCGGTGACCGAAGCGGGCCAATGGGCGGCGACCGAGTGGACCGGCCGGGGGGCTGTCTTTGAGGATGTTCTGGGGCGGAAATTCATCGACTTCCTTGGCGGGTATGGCATGATGAATCACGGCTGGAGTCATCCGGACGTGGTGGCGGCGGTGGCGGCGCAACTGAAGCGCACTCCTATGCCCAGCCAAGAACTGATTGACCCGCTGCGCGGCGTGCTGGCGCGCCTGATTGCCGACATTACCCCAGGCGACATCAAGTACTCGTTCTTCTGCGCCAGCGGGACGGAGGCCATCGAAGGGGCCATCAAACTGGCCAAGATGTACACCAAGAAATCGGCGTTCATTGTAGGCGTCAAAGCCTTCCATGGCAAGACGATGGGATCGCTTTCGATGATGGGCAAGGCCGATTACCGTCAGCCGCCGGGTGTGCTTTACGGCGGGCCGGTCTATCACGTCCCCTTTGGGGATGCAGACGCGGTTGAGCGCCAACTGGATATTTGTGACAAAGTCGGTATTGGCGTGGCGGGCGTCCTCTTTGAGCCGATTCAGGGCGAGGCGGGCGGCATTGTCCCGCCGGATGATTTCTGGCCGCGCATCCGCGAGGCAACGCGCAAGTATGGCACGCTGCTCATTGCCGATGAAGTCCAGACCGGTTTGGGCCGCACCGGCAAACTGTGGGGCGTGGAGCATTGGGGCGTGGAGCCGGACATCATCGCGGTTGCCAAGTCGCTGGGCGGCGGGGTCATGCCCATTAGCACCTTCTGCGCTACGGAGGAAATCTGGCAGTGCATGATGTATCCCAATCCGTTCATTCATACCACGACGACCGGCGGCGGCGCGCTGGCCTGCTCGGCGGCCATTGCGGCCATCAACGTCACTCTGCGGGATAAATTCTGGGAGATGGCAGAAGAAAAAGGCAATTACATTATGCCGAAGGTCAAAGCATTGGCGGAGAAATATCCGCAAATCTATAAGGGGGTCACCGGACGCGGCCTGCTCATCGGTCAACACTTCCAGACTCCGGAGATCGGTTATCAGGTTGCCGCGGGCATGTTCAAGCGCGGCGTCCTGGTGGCCGGGACTCTGACCAGCGCGCATACCATTCGCATTGAGCCTCCGCTGGTTATTACGTATGAGGAGATCGATCAGGGCCTGAACGCCCTGTACGATACCGTGGCCGAAGTGGCCAAAAAACTCTAAAACTCTAAGGAGGAACAGTTTTATGGATTTCGCTGGTTATCAATACGTTTGGCTGATTGTACTTTTCATCGTCGGCTTCTTTGCCGTGCGCATGGGAGTCGGCTATTGGGCGTCAAAGAAAGTCGCCGATGCGGCCGACTACATTGTCGCTGGACGCCGCCTGCCCATTTACATGGTGGGCGCGTCGGTAATGGCCACCTGGTTTGCCGCCGAAACGCTGATGGGCGCTTCGTCCACTGCGTATCAGTATGGCTTCCAGGGCGTGGTCTTTGACCCGTTTGGCGCCTCAGCCTGTCTGTTCCTGTCGGGCTTCCTCTTCACCCGCGTCATGCGCCGTGCCCGTTACCTGACGGTTGTAGACTTCTTTGAACGCCGTTACGGAAAGTGGATGACCGTGCTGGCCTCCATTCTGCAACTGCTTACCTACTTTGTCTGGACGGGCGCACAAATGGTCGCTGCCGGGACGATTGTGCATGCGCTCTTCCCGGTTGTGCCGGTCTGGGGTGGCATGATCTTGGTCGGGTTATGGGTGACCGGTTACACCATGCTGGGCGGTATGCTGGCCGATACCATGCTCGATTTCATCCAGATGTTTTTTACCGCCGGCGGCATCCTGCTCATTTTCCTGTTCACGATGAAGGCTGTTGGCGGCTGGGATGCGATGGTCAACATTCAGGCGACGCTCTACAATCCCAAGCCGTTTACGCTCTTGCCTGATATGCAGGGCGAGGCCGGGTACCTGGGCTACTTCGGCGGCATGGGCTGGATGTACTGGGTGGCGGCCTGGATGGCGATTGGTTTCGGCTCGGTGCCGACCCAAGACCTGTTCCAGCGCTCGATGTCCGGCCGCAACGAGGCTACAGCCGTTTGGGGCACCTATATGGCTGGCGTGCTCTATCTGTTCTTCGGCATCATGTCGCCGCTGATCGGCATCATGATGTTCAAACTCAATCCGGAAATGGCTAACCCGGACGGCGTGCTGGTGAAAGCCGCCATGGATTACATGCCGCCGGTTCTGACAGCCGTCTTCATGGCCGCGCTGGCTTCGGCCCTGATGAGCACTTCGGATAGTTCGCTCCTGGCGGGCGCCTCGGTGGTGACGCAAAATCTCTTCCCTCTCTTTGGCAAACGTCTGAATGAAAAGGAGGAGGTGAAATGGACGCGAATCATGGTGGCCATTGATGGAGTGATTGGTTTGATTATTGCCATTACGGCCGCGGTCATCTATGAATTAGGCGTGGTTGCCTGGTCGCTGTTGCTGGTCGGTTTGTTTGCCCCCTTTGCTCTGGGCATGTACTGGAAGAAGACCAACGAAGCCGGAGCCGTTGCAGGGTATGTGGGCGGCTTCCTGGCCTGGGTCATTTTCCTGATCATTGCCTATAACGTCGGGTTGGCAGGCGGCGCCCCGACCATCGAGGTTTGTGCGGGAGATACAGATTGCGCTTTTTGGGATGCGGTTTATATCGGCTCCTTCCCGGCCTTCTTCATCTCCCTTGGGCTGGTGATTGTTGTTTCGCTTCTGACGCAGAAAATCAATCCACCCAAGCCCGTAACCGACATTGACGGCAAGCCATTGGATATTTCTTTGAAGAATATCTTTGGCGTCAATCCCTTCCGCGATGCAGTGCGCAAGATGCGCCCCGAAGAGTACGATGATTAGGCTGGTTTGAGGTATTGGTGTTGTCCCCGGAGTTCCGGGGACAACACCGTCGTAACGAAAAATCAAAAAAACATTGACTTTTTTGTCTAAAAATTATAAAATAGCCGCATGGAAAACGAAATCAGCACAAATTCCCCTTCTCTCGATAACGTTGACATGGCAATCATCGAGGCGTTGCGCCAGGATGGACGAACCTCTTTTGCTCAGATTGCCGAGCAACAAGGCGTTTCGGCGGGCATGATTCGCCTGCGCTACAATCGCCTGGTCGAAGCGGGGTTGCTGAAAATCGTTGCCATTACCAATCCGCTTGGGCTGGGATATACAACCATGGCTGTGATTGGTATCCGTGCGGACGGCCACCGCCTGATGGAAGTCGCGGAGAAGGTGGCGGCCTTGGAAGAGGTGATTTACCTGATTGTGGTCAGCGGACGTTATGACATCGTTGCTGAAGTCATGTGCCGGGACCGCGAACACCTGCTCCAGTTTTTGACCGAACGGCTCTATAAGGTCGAAGGCGTCCGTGAATCGGAAACCTTTATGCATCTCAAGATTGTCAAGGAAATCTATTTCTAGAATTCTCCGGATCAGTCCGGATATCAAATTCACGAAAAAGGAGATGCAAAAATGAAAGTACTACTGGTTGGTGTTGGCGGCGTCGGCGAAGCCATCGCGGTCATTGCGAAAGGTCGCCCCTGGGTGGAGCAAGTTGTCCTCTCGGATTACAACCGCGAGCGGCTCAAGGAAGTCCAGGAAAAACTGGGCGACCCAAAGCGTTTCCCCATCGAATGGGTGGATGCCAGCAAACAGGAGATGGTCGAGGCGCTGGCAAAGAAATACGGCGTTGACCTCATCATGAATGCCTGTGATCCCTCTTTCAACGTCCCCATTTTTGAAGCCGCCTACAACGTCGGTTGTAACTACATGGATATGGCCATGACGCTCTCCGAGCCGCATCCTGAAAAACCTTATGAACAGTGCGGCGTCAAACTGGGTGATTACCAGTTCGAGCGCGCTAAGCAATGGGAAGAGAAAGGCATCCTGGCGCTGCTTGGCCTGGGTGTGGAACCAGGGATGGCGGATGTCTTTGCCCGCTACGCGCAGGATCATCTCTTCGACGAGATTGATGAAATTGGCGTGCGCGATGGCTCCAATCTGGAAGTGCGCGGCTATGAATTTGCTCCCAATTTCTCCATTTGGACGACCATCGAAGAGTGTCTGAACCCGCCTGTCATTTGGGAAAAGGACAAGGGTTGGTACACTACTCCCCCCTTCTCTGAACCGGAGATTTTCGAGTTCCCGGAGGGAATCGGCCCCTTGGAATGCATCAACGTTGAGCACGAGGAAGTCTTGCTGGTGCCGCGTTGGATCAAAGCCAAGCGCGTTACATTCAAGTATGCCCTAGGTGACCAGTTCATTAGCGTTCTCAAAACTCTTCACATGCTGGGCCTAGATAACAAAGAGCCAATCAAAGTCAAGGATGTCTGGGTTGCGCCGCGTGATGTGGTGGCCGCCTGTCTGCCTGATCCGGCTCATCTGGGCGACCGCATGTTCGGCAAGACCTGCGCCGGCACCTGGGTCAAGGGCAAGAAGGATGGCAAGGAGAAGCAGGTCTATATTTATCAGGTTGCCGATAACCAGGAGTGTATGCAGCGCCTTGGTTGCCAGGCCGTGGTGGCGCAGACTGCCTTCAACGCTGTCATCGGCTGGGACTTGCTTGAACACGGCATCTGGAAGGGAGTCGGCGTCCTGGGACCGGAAGCGTTCGATCCCATTCCCTTCATGGGAAAAATGGCCGAGTACGGCTTCCCTTACGGCATTAAGGAGATGTAATCCAAAATTCCCGGTGAAACCGAAAGAGAGGAGCAATGCAATGGACTTTCAAACATACGAATATTCGGGCTTGATTATAGGAGGGATTGTCGTCATCCTCATCATCCGTTTGCTCATCGGCTACTGGGCTTCCAAGAAAGTGGAAACCAGCACAGATTACGTGCTGGCCGGCCGACGTTTGCCTCTGTGGATGGCGGCGCCCTCCATCATGGCCACCTGGTTTGCTGCTGAAACGCTGATGGGTTCCAGTTCCGAGGCGTATTCCTACGGCTTCCAGGGCGTTGTTTTTGACCCCTTCGGAGCCACTCTTTGTCTGCTCATTGCCGGTATGTTCATCGTTCGGCTTGCCCGACGCGCTAAATATGTCACCATCATGGATTTCTTCCAACAGCGCTACGGGACGGCCATGTCGGTGGTCGGCACGATCACCCAAATCATCACCTACTTTGGCTGGACGGCGGCGCAAATTGTGGCTGGAGGGGCGATTGTCACTGCCCTGCTGGGATGGCCGCTTTGGGTGGGCATGATTATGGTGGCCGCTATTGTCACTATCTACACGATGGCGGGCGGCTTGTGGGCCGATACGGCGCTCGACTTTATGCAAATGTTTCTGACCGCATTTGGCCTGTTGATGATTACGGTCGGCATCATCATCGGCGTCGGCGGTGTGGACAAAATGCTTGACCTGGCCGGTGCGCAATTTACTACCAACACATTTGCCATTTGGCCGACTGCCGAAGATGGTTACTATGGCTATTTTGGCATGCATGGCTGGTTCTACTATATTGCTGCCTGGCTCTCCCTGGGATTAGGCGCTATTCCTGCCCAGGATTACCTGCAGCGTACCTGCGCGGCCAAGAACGAAGACGTTGCCGTCAAATCCACCTTTGTCGCTGCGGCTCTGTATTTGGGCTTTGGCGTCCTTTCCCCGCTCATTGGCGTTACTGCCTATGGCGTCTTTGGCCCCGAACTGACCGGCGAGCAGAGCGAGTTTATCCTCGTCTCGATGGCGATGAAGTTCCTGCCTCCCATTTTGGCGGCCATTTTTGTCGCAGCGCTGGCCTCGGCGCTGATGAGTACCTCTGACAGTTCACTGCTTGCCGGAGCGACCATGTTCACCGAGAACATCGTCAAAGTCTTCAAGCCCGACCTGTCGGACAAGGCGCAATTGCGTCTGACGCGAGGGGCGCTGGTGGTAAGCGGCATTCTCAGCCTATTGATTGCTCTCTATGCCTCCACAATTTACAAACTGGCAGTGCTTGCTAATACATCCATTTTGGTCGGCATGGCAGCGCCCTACCTCATCGGCTACTATTGGAAAAAAGCCAATCATACCGGCGCGCTGGCATCCTTCTTTAGCGGCGTCATTTCCTGGATTGCGCTGACGCTTATCTGGATGTACACGTACATTCTGCCGGTTGCGTATGAAGGCGAAATGGTTGATGAAGTCGTGTGGGATTCGATTTACATCGCTTCCACGCCGGCCTTCCTGATTTCGGTGGTCTTCCTCATTGTCGTTTCGTTGTTGACTCAAAAGAGCGACCCGCCCAAGCCGTTCAAGGATACCTATGGCAAACCGGTGGATACCAGCAGCCCCTTTGCCTGGAGTAAATCACCGATTGTAGAGGAAGAAGAGACCGTTGCAGCCTGAAGTATTTCTCGGTGTGGAGCGCGTCTGCCTACGTGCTCCACAACAACTGAATTTTGCGAGGAGGTGCATATATGCCCTACGGTTATCATGGAAAAATCTTACACGTTAACCTGACGACCAGTGAAATCACGGTCGAAACCCCGCCCGAATCCTTCTACCGTACCTACATGGGCGGCTCGGCTATGGCTATGACCTACATCCTGCGCGAGGTGCCAAAAGGCGCCGACCCGCTCGGACCCGAAAACCTGCTCACCGTTTTCCCCAGCGTCGTCACCGGCGCGCCGATTTCCGGTCAGAGCCGCATCAATGTCAACGCCAAATCGCCGATGAGCGGCGCGATCGGCGATTCGCAGGCCGGCGGCTTCTTCCCGGCCGAATTCAAATTCGCCGGTTACGATGGCGTCGTCTTCCGCGGCCAATCGCCCAAATGGGTCTATTTGACCATCATAGACGGCAAGGCCGAATTGCACGACGCTTCTCACCTGCTCGGCAAGGTGACTGGCGAGGTAGATCAGATTCTCAAGAAGGAAGTGGGGGATGACAAGGCGCAGGTGATGCAGATTGGTCCGGCCGCCGAAATCGGCGTGCGTTTCTCCGGCATCATCAACATGGCCAACCGCATGAACGGCCGCACCGGCATGGGCCTGGTCATGGCTTCGAAGCGCTTAAAAGCCATCGTCGTGCGCGGCAAGGCTCGCCCGGAAATCGCCGATAAAGCCGCCCTGACGGCGCTCAACAAAAGCGGGCCGGCTAAAGTGACTTCCAATCCGGATGTGGACGGCCTGGCCAAATACGGCACTGCCGGCGTCGTCATGTTCCAGAACATGATCGGCTCCTTGCCCACGCGTAACTACAACGAAGGGCAATTCGAAGGCGCCGAGGCAATTAGCGGCGAACGGATGGCCGAGACGATCCTGAAAGAACGCGATACTTGCTATGCCTGCATTGTGCGCTGCAAACGCGTGGTGGAAATCACCGAAGGCAAATTTACCGCCGACCCCTACTACGGTGGCGCTGAGTACGAGACGATTTCCACCCTCGGCTCTTACTGCGGGGTGGATGACCTGGCGGCGATTTCTCATGCCCATCAAATCTGCGACATGTACGGCGTGGACAGCATCTCCTGCGGGGCGACGATTGCCTTTGCCATGGAGTGCTACGAAAAGGGCATCATCACCAAAGAGGATACCGGCGGCATTGACCTGCGTTTTGGCAACGCCGATGCGATGATCGAGGTGCTCAAGCAAATCGTCACCAAATCCACCCCGCTGGGGCAAATCCTGGCCGAAGGTTCGGCGCGGGCGGCCCAGGTCTGGGGTCGAGGCGCAGACGAGTGCCTGATTATCGTCAAGAACGAGGAAGCCCCGGCGCACATGCCGCAGTCGAAGCGCTCGCTGGCGCTCATTTACGCCGTCAACCCCTTTGGCGCCGACCATCAATCCAGCGAGCACGATCCCTACTACGAAGAAGGCGTGGGCGATTTCAACCTCGACCGCCTCAAGCAAATTGGCTTGGACAAGCCTCAGCCGCCCTTCAGCCTGACTCCAGAAAAAGTGCGCTTTGGCTTCTTGGGCCAATGCTTCTACAGCATGCTGGATACGCTGACGCTCTGCCAGTTCGTCTATGGCCCGACCTGGTGCTTGTATGATGGCGAAGATACCGCCGCCATGGTGCGCGCCGTCACCGGCTGGGACGTGAGCCTGGATGAATTGATGAAATTGGGTCACCGCCGCATTCTGCTCATGCGCACCTTCAACGCTCGCGAGGGCTTCAGCCGCAAGGATGATACCCTGCCAAAGAAGTTCTTCAAGCCCCTCGTCGGCACCGGGCCGACAGCCGGTCTCGCCGTAGGACGGGAGGAGTTTGAAGCCGCGCTGGATGAATATTACAAACTGTCTGGAATGACGAACGACGGTATTCCCAAGAAAGAGACGCTTGAAGAATTAGGTATCGGCTGGGCGGCAGAATATCTGCCTGCCTGATTTTCCGTAGGGCAACTGCTTGCAGTTGCCCTACAACTTCATCGAGGTAACCATGACCAACATTTACGAGGAAAACTTCCCCCACATGTCGCCCGTCTGGACGCGCATCTTTCCCATCCAGAGCAATCGCGCCGAGGGCTGTTACATTTATGCGGAGGATGGCAGAAAGTATCTGGATTTCACCTGCGGCATTGGCGTCACCAACACCGGTCACTGTCACCCCAAGGTGGTGGCGGCTATCCGCGAACAGGCCGGTCTCTTCCTGCATGCGCAGGCCAATATCGTTGTCCACAAGCCAATGATGGAACTCATCGCCGAACTGCGCACGATTGTCCATCCTTCGATTGACGGCTTTTTCTTCAGCAATTCCGGGGCTGAGGCGCTGGAAGGCGCTGTCAAACTGGCGCGGGCGGCTACCGGCAAGCCGAATATCATCGTCTTCAGCGGCTCGTTCCATGGCCGCACGGCCGGGACGATGGCTTTGACGACTTCCAAAACCATTTACCGCGCTGGCTTTCAACCCCTACCGGCAGGCGTATTTGTGGCCCCCTATCCCTATGCCTACAAACTTGGCCTGAACGAAGAAGAGACCACTGCTTATTGTCTGAATGCGCTGGAAGAACTGCTTCTCTCCCAGACCTCGCCCGCCGAGACGGCGGCCATCCTCATCGAGCCGGTCTTGGGCGAAGGCGGCTACGTCAACCCGCCGGCAGCCTTCATGAAGGGCTTGCGCGAACTGGCCGATCGGCATGGCATCCTGCTCATCTTTGACGAAGTCCAGTCGGGGTTTGGGCGCACCGGCAAATGGTTTGCCCAGGAACACTTCGGCGTCGTGCCGGACATCATGACGGTTGCCAAGGGCATCGCCTCGGGCCTGCCGCTTTCGGGCGTCTTCAGCCGTCTCGACTTGATGAAGAAGTGGCAGGTAGGTTCGCATGGCGGCACCTACGGCGGCAATGCCCTGGCCTGCGCTGCGGGCGTGGCCACCATTCGCGCCATGCGGGAGGAAGACATGATCGGCAACGCGGCCCGGCGCGGGGTCCAGTTGATGACCGGCCTGCGCAAACTTCAGGAGCAGTACTCCGTCATCGGCGATGTGCGCGGCCTGGGGCTGATGATCGGCACAGAATTCACCGTCAACGGCAAACCGGCGGAGAAGGCGTTTATCAAAAATATCGTTCACGCTTGCGAAGAGCGCGGCCTGCTCCTGCTCACCTGCGGCACCTACGATAACGTCATCCGCTGGATTCCGCCGCTGATTGTTTCCGAACAGCAGGTCAATGAAGCCCTGGAAATCTTCGCCCAGGCCCTGGCGCAGACTGTCTAACCTCCTTCTGCATCCCCTTTCCCTTCTTCCTCTCTTTATCCTTTATCACAGGTGCTTTATGAAAACCCTCAACCGCTCCCGTCTCGAATCCCTCCTTCGCTCGGAAGAACAAAAATTCCACGCTGAGCATCCCCGTTCCTTTGAACTCTATCAGCGCGCCCGCCGGTCCATGCAGGGTGGCGTGCCCATGTTGTGGATGATTCGCTGGGCCGGCACCTTCCCGGTCTTTGTCCAAGAGGCCAAAGGCGCTCACTTCACCGACGTGGACGGCCATACCTACATTGACTTTTGTCTCGGCGATACCGGCTCGATGACCGGCCATTCGCCCGATGCTACTGTGGAGGCCATCCTCCGCCAGGCGCAGAAGGGGTTGACCTTCATGCTGCCCATTGAGGATGCCATTTGGGTTGGCGAGGAACTCCAGCGCCGCTTTGGGCTGAAATACTGGCAGTTCACCCTCACGGCCACCGACGCCAATCGTTTCGCCATCCGCATGGCACGCCACATCACCGGCAGACAGAAGATTCTGGTTTACAACTACTGCTATCATGGCTCAGTAGATGAAACCTTTATTGCTCTGGACGAGGAAGGCACGCCGGGCCCGCGCCCGGGCAACCTGGGCATGCCGGTCAATCCGGTGGAGACGACCAAGGTCATCGAGTTCAACGACATCGCTGCCCTCGAAACGGCGCTGACTCCCGGCGATGTGGCTTGCGTGCTGGCCGAACCGGTCATGACCAACATCGGCATCATCCACCCCGATCCCGGCTATCACGACGCCCTGCGCGAAATCACCCGCCGCACCGGCACCTACCTCATCATTGACGAAACCCACACCATGTGCGCCGGCCCGGGCGGCTATACGGCTCGCTACGGCCTCCAACCAGATTTCCTAACTTGCGGCAAGGCCCTGGCAGGCGGCGTGCCGGTCGGCGTTTACGGCTTCACCGAAGAGATTGCCGAGACCTTCTGGAACAAACTCGAACTCGACCTCTCCGACGTGGGCGGCATTGGCGGTACCCTGGCTGGCAACGCCCTCTCCATTGCTGCCACGCGCGCCACGCTGGAGCATGTCCTCACCGAGGAGATGTATGAACGCGGCGAAAAACTGGCCGACCGCTATGAACAGGGCGTCCAGAGCGTGATTGACGAGTTCGAATTGCCCTGGATCGTCAAACGCCTGGGCATTCGCGTCGAATACTGGTTCCGCGCCACTCCGCCGCGCAACGGCGGCGAGGCCAACGCCGCCGTAGATAGCGAACTCGACCGCTTCATGCACCTCTGGGCGCTCAACCGCGGCATTCTCATGACCCCCTTCCACAACATGGCCCTCATCGCTGCCGACACCACCGAAGCCGATGTAGATTACCACACCCAGGTCTTCCGCGAAGCGGTGAAAGCGTTGTTTGGTTGACAGGCTAAACGTTAGAACGGAGAAGAAAATATGGAAATCTGGCGCGTCAACGTGCGCACCCGCACCTTTACCCGTGAACCAGTCCCTCCGTCTTGGGAACGCCTCGGCGGGCGCGGACTGATTGCCCGTATCCTGCTCGACGAAGTCCCGCCCGAATGTGAACCCCTGGGGCCGAAAAACAAACTCCTCTTTTGCCCCGGTCTCCTGGTCGGTCACATGCTCTCCTCCTGCGACCGCATCTCCATCGGCGGCAAGTCCCCGCTGACGGGCGGCGTCAAGGAAGCCAATGCCGGCGGCACAACCGGCATGCAATTGACCTTGCTGGGAGTCAAGGCGCTCATCATCGAAGACTGGCCTGCTGAGCCGGGCTGGTCGGTGCTGCACCTTTCCACCCAGGGAGCGCGCTTTGACCCGGCAGACGATTTGGCCGGTTTGGGCGTGTACGAATCTGCCGAAAAACTTTTGCAGCGTTATGGCGAGAAAGTCGCCATCGCCCTCATCGGCCCCGGCGGCGAGATGCAACTGCGCGCCGCCGGAATCCAGAACCTCGACAAAGATAAAGTCCCCTCCCGCATTGCCGGGCGCGGCGGCCTGGGGGCGGTTATGGGCTCCAAAGGCCTGAAGGCGGTGGTCATTGACGCCGCCGGTGGACAAAAGCCTCCCATCGTTGACCCGGCAGCCTTCAAAGAAGCCCAAAAGGCTTTTACCAAAGCCTTGATGGAACATCCGCAAACGCACACCTATCACGATTACGGCACGGCGGCCATGGTGCAGATGTGTCAGACCTTTGGTTCGCTGCCGACGCGCAATTTCTCTGCCGGACAATTCGAACACGCCGAGACCCTGTCGGGCGAGTTCCTGCGTGAAACCATCCTGCAGCGCGGCGGCGCGGGCAAAGCCAGTCATGCCTGCATGCCCGGCTGCACGATTCAATGCTCGAATGTGTATGTGGATCAAGATGGGCAAACCGTTCTGGTCGCTCCCATCGAATACGAGACGATCGGCCTGATGGGCTCCAACTTGGGAATGCCCTCGCTGGATGACGTGGCGCGGCTCAATTACGCCGTCAACGATTTGGGCCTTGATTCGATTGACATCGGCGCGGCGCTGGGCGTGGCTGCCGAGGCCGGTCTGATGGCCTGGGGCGACCTAAAGCGCGCCCTCGAACTGGTGGAGGAAATCCGCCGTGGCACGCCGCTAGGGCGCATCCTCGGCAACGGCGCGGCCATGACCGGCAAAGTGTTGGGCATCGAACGGGTGCCGGTTGTCAAGAACCAGGCTATGGCGGCCTACGAACCGCGCGCCATCAAGGGCACCGGCGTCACCTACGCCACCTCTCCCCAGGGCGCCGACCATACCGCCGGCCTGACCATTCGCGACAAAATCAATCACCTTGACCCCAACGGTCAGGTAGAACTTTCGCGTACCAAACAAATCGCCATGGCTGGTTACGACACGCTTGGCGCCTGCATCTTTGCCGGCTTCGGCTTTGCCGCCTCGCCGAGCGGCACGATTGCCCGCCTCCTCTCGGCCCGCTACGGCTGGGAAGTTCCCGACGACATCTTGCAAGTCCTGGGCAAGGAAACGCTGAAATTGGAGCGCGAATTCAACCGCCGCGCCGGCCTCACTGCCGCCGATGACCGCCTGCCCGAATGGATGACCCGCGAACCCATCCCGCCGACCAATGCCGTCTTCGACGTTCCTCCAGAGGAGATGGATAAGATTTTTGACTGGTGAACGGCTGGTTAAATTTCAAATGTCGAAGGTCGGACTTTAATGTTCGACCTTCGACATTTTTTGAGCCACCAAAGGGATTCGAACCCTTGACCTGGCGTTTACGAAACGTCTGCTCTACCGGCTGAGCTATGGTGGCATTTTACAGCGGCGGGATTATACCAGCCTTTTTTACAACTTGACAACCTTTGATATACTTTCTTCGATGAACATCGCCATGCTTTCTTACCACACCTGCCCCCTGGCGACCCTCGGCGGCAAAGACACCGGCGGCATGAACGTTTACGTGCGCGACCTGACGACCGCCCTCGGCCGCATGGGCATTCATGTGGACGTATTCACCCGCTCGCAGGATGAACATGTGCCGCACGTCTTGCACGACCTCGGCTACGGCAACCGAGTCGTTCATGTCAAAGCCGGCCCCGAGGTCCCGCTGCCGAAACGTGAATTAGCCGGATTCATCACGGAGTTTGTCGAAGGCATCCTCCGCTTTGCCGAAGAGAAGAACATCCGCTACGACATCATCCACAGCCACTACTGGATGTCCGGTCTGGCCGCCGAGGCGCTTTCGGACCGTTGGTCTGGTACGCCCATCCTGCAGATGTTCCACACCCTGGGCGAGATGAAGAACCGCGTCGCCCGCTCCGAGGAGGAACGGGAGGGGGCTTACCGTCTCGATGGCGAACGCCGCGTCATGCGCCGCGCCGACCGGATTGTGGCCGCCACCCTGGCAGAGCGCGCCCAGTTGGAATGGCTCTACAAAGCAGACCCGGACAAGATAGTCGTCATCCCGCCGGGTGTGGACACTTGCCATTTTTATCCCATTCCCAAAGACGAGGCGCGTCAATTCGTCGGCATTCCGTCCGAAGACCGCGTGGTGCTCTTCGTGGGGCGCATTGAACCGCTCAAGGGGCTGGGGACGCTCATCGAGGCGATGGCTTGTTTGCGCTGCGAACAGAGTTGCCACCGGATATTTCTCATGGTCATCGGCGGCGATCCAAACGCCGACCCGGAGATGATGACCACTGAAATGGCGCGCTTACAAAAAATGTGCGATGACCTTGCGCTGGGAAAAGTGGTCGTGTTTTTGGGGAAGCGCGGGCAGGACACGTTGCCCTATTACTACTCCGCCGCCGATGTGCTGGTCATGCCGTCTTACTACGAGTCATTTGGCATGGTAGCGCTGGAGGCCATGGCTTGCGGGACTCCGGTGATTGCCTCGCAGGTGGGTGGGCTGGCCTTCCTGGTGCAGGACGGGGTGACAGGCTTTCATGTTCCCAGCGAGGACGCCGGGGCATTGTGCGAGAAATTGTCTTTGCTTTTGGGGGATGAAACGCTTCGTCGGCGGATGGGCGTAGCGGCCGCGGCTCGCGCTCAAGAGTACAACTGGGAAAAGATAGCGCGTCAAATTGTGGATATGTATCGGTCTCTCTTGCCGGCCGGGCATTTCTCTTGAACAACTAACGTCTTTGACGGTGTTATAATACCAATGTGTAAAAGCGCACAAAGGAGGTGGTCATATTGTCCTGATCCTATCTTGCTAACGCCTCGTCTTCGAAAAGATTCCCATAAACCAGAAAGTCCACAAAAATCTCTCTAGGAGGAGATTGTATGAAGCAGAAATTTCAGATCGTATTAGCCGTACTGATGGTCGCCGTGATGACTCTTTCGGCTTGTCAGCCCAAGCCGGCTGAAAAAGTGACCATCATCATCGGCGTCACCGACCAAATCGCCAGCCTCGACTCGGCAGACGCCTACGCCACCCATGACTGGGAACTGCTCAAGAACATTGGCGAGGGGTTGCTGGTCTGGAAGCCCGGTTCAGCCAGTGAACTTGTCCCCGGCATTGCCCAGGATATGCCCGAAATTTCAGCAGACGGGCTGACCTATACCCTGAAACTCAAGCCGGGCATCAAATTCGGCGATGGTCTGGAGTTGACCGCGCCCATGTATGCCCAGCAACTCAACCGCCTGCTGACAATTGGCCCCACCTGCCCGAACGATGTGGCCGACGCCCTGGCTATTCCTTATATCGAGAGCATCACTGCTCCCGATAACAGCACGCTCGTCTTCAAGTTGAAGGTGCCGATTGCCTACTTCCCGCAATTGCTCGCCTCTGCACCTTACCTGCCCTCCCATCCAGACAAGTTCCCGACGACGGAATGCGTGCTCTTCCCCGAAGCCCCTATTTATGGCGTCGGCCCCTGGTATATCAGCCAGTACACTCAGAACGAACAACTTGTGCTCGATCCCAATCCGTACTACAAGGGCGAGCGCAAGCCGCAGGTGGATCAGATTATCATCCGTTACTTCTCCGACCCGCAAACTCTGGCGCTGGCCGTTCAGAACGGCGAAATTGACATCGCCTGGCGTTTCCTCGACCCCGAACTGATTGACCAGTTGCGTGGCGTGGAAGGCCTGACGGTAGGTGACATTGATGGCGGCGGCATCCGTTACCTGATTCTCAATCACATGATGCCACCTATGGACGATCCCAACGTCGTCAAAGCCGTTGCAGCCGTCGTTGACCGCGATGCCATCGTGGACACGGTCTATAAAGGTGCGGCCACGCCGCTCTATTCCATGAACCCGCCTGGCTTCCTGGGGGCCACCGATGCCTTCGATGCCATGTATCAATCACCCAACATTGAGTTGGCGAATCAACTGTTGGCCGCTTCTGGCTATGACGAAAACAACAAGTGCGCCATCGAACTCTGGTACCCGCCCGACCACTACGGCGCGGCGACCGCTGCCTGGATGGAACTCATCAAGCAGCAACTGGAGGCAGCCAACTTCAAGGTGGATTTGAAAGCCCAGGAATGGAGCACCTATGTCTCCGCTTTGACGAGTGGCGATTCCTATCAGGCCGGCGTCTTAGGTTGGTTCTACGACTATCCTGACCCGTCTAACTATCTTGATCCCTTCGTCTATAACGGCGGCATGGGTACCAATGTGACCATCGCCCAGGAAGGTAGTTCCTACGGCGAACCGATCAATGACAAGGCCAAGAAACTGGTTGAACTGCTGGCCCAGGCCGATATCGAGACCGATACCGCAGCCCGTATTGAACTCTATCGCCAGGCTCAGGATCTCTATGCTGATTTGGTGGTGACCGTTCCCATCATCATCTTGTCTGAGCACATCACCTATCGCTCGAACATTCACGGCTCCGACGCCTACGGGGCGCCGGAAACGCTGAACATCGCCACCAACCTTGAGTTCAACTACTCCATGTTGACCAAGACACCGTAGCCTGCGATTCTTGGGGGCGGGGTCTTCCCCGCCCCCTCCTATCAAATATGTCCCCTATTTTCTTCATCCTGCTCATCCTCGGCGTCCCGTTGACGCTCATGCTCCTGTATGTTTTCGTCAGGGGCTCGATGGGTCTTCGCAAGTATATTTTGACCCGCATTGGCTTGACCCTGCCAATGGTCTTTATTCTGGCTTCCTTGGTTTTCTTTATCATGCGAGTTCTGCCTGGCGACCCGGTCCGCTCCGCGCTGGGGCCACGAGGGACGGTCGAACAGGCGGAACACATGCGCCAGGCACTGGGGCTGGACAAACCGCTCATCGTTCAATATGGCATCTTCCTGAAGAACATGATTACGTTGGACTTCGGGAATTCCATGGTGGGAGGACATCGCCCCATCATTGACGAAATGAGCGAGCGCTTTCCGGCGACCCTTGAATTGATTATTCCCTCCTCTATTTTAGCGTTGGGAATCGGTATTTTGGGAGGGGCGCTGGCAGCCGCGAAAAGAAAGACCGCCGTAGATTATGTTTTGCGCGTCTACTCTGTCATCATTTATTCCCTGCCCATCTTCTGGTTTGGGTTGATGCTGCAATTGCTTTTCGGCATTCAGTTGAAGTTATTACCGGTGGCAGGCCGGATTGACCCCGTGATTCGCACCACGCTCAAGCCGGTTACCAACATGTATCTGATCGATTCGCTCCTCAACGGCAACTGGCCGGCCTTTGGCTCCGCTCTCTCGCACCTGATCTTGCCAACCATTACGCTGGGACTAATTTTGTCGGGTGTATTTGTGCGCATGACGCGCATCAACGTGATTGAAACCTTGCAGGCCGACTACATCGCCGCGGCGCGCGCACGCGGCATTCGGGAACGCGTTGTCGTTTATGGTCATGCCCTCAAGAATGCCATGATCCCGGTCATTACCCTGATTGGCCTTCAGGTGGCTATTCTCCTTGCCGGCGCCGTCCTGACGGAAACCATTTTCAACTGGCCGGGCATGGGCGGCTACCTTGTGCAGAGAATTTCCGCGCGCGATTACACCGCCGTTCAAAGCGTCATTGCCATGTTCGCCTTGCTGGTGGCTCTCATCAGCCTGATTGTGGACTTAATCTATTCCTTGCTAGACCCGCGGGTGAGGTACTGATCATGCCTTCCATAGATGAGAACAACACCGAAATCAAACAAGAAGCCGAAGCCTGGAAAAGCGACCTGCAACGGGTTGGCTTCGTGCGCCGTTTGTTTCTAGCGCGCAAGTGGTATGGAGCAGACTGGTGGTTTGTCGCCATTTCTGCTGTGATGGTGCTTGGGTTTATCTTTGTGGCTTTATTTCCCGGCCTGCTGGCCCCCTATGGCCCGGACGAGATTGTCGGCACCAGTTTCCTCGCCCCTGGAGCATATCCGGTTGTGCCGGTTCTTCTGGTTCGCTCTGAATCTTCCGCCCATGCCTTGATAGACCTGGCCGTTCCGGAGGACGCTGAGCGTCCCGTCATTGGGGTCATCATGGGCGGGCCGACGGCCACTGCTTTGCGCGAACACGCCCAGGAATTGGACAATCAATTGATTGCGCAGGGGAACGGCCTGCGTCTGCGGCCGCGCATCGAACGCTATGCGGCGCTCGAAGACTTGCTCGATGCGGTCGATTCCGGCAAAATCCAGGCCGCGGTGGCGGACTTGCACGAATTCGAAAAACTCGCCTCGCATTATCCCAACCTGCGCGCCGGCGACTCCATCACAGGCGAAACGGCCGCCGCCGGCGGTTTTATCATGGGAACCAACGAAATCGGTCAGGATGTTTTCAGCCGCCTCATCTGGGGGACGCGCATTGCCATCATTGTTGGCTTTTCCTCCTCGATTATTTCCCTCCTCGCCGGTCTGCCTCTCGGCTTGATGGCAGGCTACCTCGGTGGCTCGTTTGACCGCCTGCTCAGCCTGCTCATGGACAGCCTGTATGCTTTCCCCGGCCTCATCCTGGCCATTGCCATCACGGCCGTCCTTGGGCCGAGCATGTACAACGTCATCATCGCCATTGCCGTCCTGTATGTCCCCACGTATTACCGTGTCGTGCGCGGACAAACCCTGGCCGTGAAAGAGGAGGTTTACGTCGAGGCGGCCCGCAGTATTGGCGCGCGCCGCTGGGAAATTTTGTGGCGCTACATCTACCCAAACGTGATTCCCTCGGTGGCTATCATCTTTTCGGTCAACGTCGCCGATGCCATCCTGACCGGGGCTGGTCTCTCCTTCCTGGGCCTGGGCATGCCCCCCACGATAGCCGATTGGGGCATTGACCTGGCGCGCGGCCAGCGGTTTATCCAAACGGCCTGGTGGCTGATCACCTATCCCGGCCTCGCCATCATGCTGGTTGTCCTGGCCTTTACCATGATGGGGGAGGGCCTCATGGAAATTTACAATCCAAAATTACGGGAGCGCTGATGCCTGCAGAACCCCTTTTGTCCGTCCGTAATTTGACCGTCGAATATGTAACCCGCGCCGGCGTTGTAAAAGCCGCCGAGGATGTTTCCTTCGACATCCGCCGTCAGGAGATTCTCGGCCTGGTGGGCGAATCCGGCTGCGGCAAATCAACGCTCGGCAAGGCGCTGATGCGCCTCCACCGCAAACCGGCGCGAATCGCCGGCGGCGAACTGCTCTTCGACGGCCGCGACCTGATGAAATTGACCGAAGACGAAATGCGCGCCGTGCGCGGGGCCGAGATTGGCATGGTCTTCCAGGACCCGATGACTTCCCTCAACCCCGTTCAGCGCATCATCGAGCATCTGACCGAAACCATTCACGCCCACGAGCCGGATACCACCGACGAAGAAGCCCGCGCCCGCGCCGCCGTCCTGGCTGAAAAACTCGGCATCCGCAGCGAGCGGCTCAAGGAGTACCCACACCAGATGTCGGGCGGCATGCGTCAGCGCGTGATGATTTCTCTGGCGCTGGCCCTGCGTGCCAAACTGGTCATCGCCGACGAACCGACCACCTCGCTGGATGTGATTGTGGAGGCGAAATTCCTCGACCTTCTGCGCGAACTGCGCCAGGAATTTGGCCTTACCATTCTGCTCATCACGCACAATATCGGCGTGGTCGCCGAAGTGGCCGACCGCGTGGCGGTTATGTACGCCGCCCGCCTGGTGGAGATTGGGGACGTGAAGGACATCTTCGCCTCCCCAAAACACCCGTACACGCAGGGCTTGCTCCGTTCTGTTCCCAACATCGAACTGGACGGAGAAAGTCTTTACAAGATGGAGGGCCTGCCGCCAAATTTGCTTCATCCACCGCTGGGATGCCGTTTCCATCCGCGCTGTCCCTTTGCGATGGAGATTTGCCGTCAAGAGTCGCCCGAATTGGAACCGGTCGGCGACGACCATCTTGCCGCCTGTTGGCTATACCACACGACAACCGGAAAGGAGGGGGCAAAGAATGGCTGAAAAACGTTTGCAGGCCGCGCCCGCAGAAAACGCGGGGACAGTCTCCGAAGTCCTCGTGCGCCTCGAAGAGGTTCGCAAGCATTTTCCGCTCCAGAGCGGCTTCATCGCCTCGCTTCTCAACCGTGGACACGTCCCCGCCGTCAAGGCCGTGGACGGCGTCAGCTTCGAGATTAAGAAAGGCGAAGTGTTTGGCCTGGCCGGCGAAAGCGGCTCCGGCAAGTCCACCGTCGGCCGTCTGGTTCTGCGTCTGTACGAGCCGACCTCGGGAAAAATCTACTTCGACGGCATTGACATTTGCAAACTGTCCGAGGAGGAAATGCGCCGCCTGCGCGCCCGCATGCAACTGGTCTTCCAGGACCCGCTCGCCTCGCTCAACCCGCGCATGACCATCGGACAGGCCATCCAGCACCCGGTCAGCATCCACCTGCCCGGTCTCGCGCCGGACGAACAGCGCGGCCGCGTGCTGAACATGCTCCAGGCGGTCGGTCTCACCCCGCCCGAATCGTATTACGACCTTTTCCCGCACCAAATCTCCGGCGGACAGCGCCAGCGCATCGTGCTTGCCCGCGCCCTGGTGACCAATCCCGAATTGATTGTCGCCGACGAGCCGATTGCTATGGCGGATGTCTCTGTGCGGGCGCTCCTGCTCGACCTGATGATGCAGTTGAAACAGCAATTCGACCTGACGTATCTCTTCATCACTCACGACCTGGCCACGGCGAAATACGTTTGCGACCGGATTGCCATCATGTACCTGGGGAAACTGTGCGAACTTGGCCCGCTCGACGAGGTGTACCGTCATTCGGCGCACCCCTATACCCGCGCCCTGCTCAAGGCCGTTCCGGTGCCGGACCCGCTCCATCGGCGTACCGAACCGATGCCGGTGGGCGAAATTCCGAGCGCCATCAACCCGCCCTCCGGCTGCCGTTTTCATCCGCGCTGCCCGCTGGCCCAGGCCAATTGCGCCGAGGAAGAACCGCTCTGGCGCGAAATCCGCCCGGGTCACTTTGTGGCCTGTCATTACGCCGAGAAAGTCTAATCGGCGGAACTTCTCTTGCAGGTGGAACGAAACGCATTTTTGCCCCCGGACACGGTAAATCTAGGTAGGTCGGACTGTCAGTCCGACCTACCTCATCTTAATTGATTTTGCGGTGCACTTTCAGGATGGCAATCTTGGTCGAGTGGTTGAATGGACTTGGGTCGGTGAGCGGCGCGCCAACGCGCGTCTCGGCGTAACCGGCGCAGTCTTCCGGGACGGGGATGAGTTCGGCAATGCGCAGGTAACCGTCGGCGCAGAGCGCCTCCAGCGCGGCGAGGTACTCTCGCCCGCTTACATAGAGGGCGTTGTTGACCGCCGCCAGCCAGCCGCCGTCGTTGATGAGCGGCCGCACCTTGTTGATGAGCCGGGCGCTGTCGGTGTTCAGGTCGAGGCGGGAGCGGGGAGCGGCGGCAAAGAAAGGCGGGTCAAGGAAAACGCAGTCGAAGCGCTCGCCGGCGCGTTTCATCCGGCTGACCTGAGCAAAGAAATCCCCGGCGATGAAATCCGCTTTGCGGATGGGAAAACCGTTTAGAGTGTAGGTGGTTTTGGCGAGGTTGAGGAACTGCCGGTCGAGGTCCACATGGACAACGCGGGCTGCGCCCCCGGCCAGGGCCGCCGCGCCGAGACTGCCGGTGTAGGCGAAAGTATTGAGCGCCGCTTTGCCGCGCAAATGTTCGAGCGCCCATTTTCGTAGATTTCGTGTATCCAGGTAGAAGGTGGCGTCTTGATGCAAGGTCAGGTCGAGGGCGTACCAGACGCCATGTTCGCGGATTTTCCGGTCGAGGCGCTCGCCAAAAAGCAGGCGGCCGCGACGCTCATCGGGCAGGGGGGAGCGACGCGTCTTCAGCAGGGCGGATTTCAGCCAGGGTAGGCGCGCACGCGCCAGGTCCAACGCGGGGCGAAGGACCTGTTCCGCGTCGAGGGGCGGGTCGGCCAGGTCGAAAATGACCAGCGTGGAGGCGTACACGTCCATGACCAGGCCCGGAAAGCCTTCCAGGAAGCCGTTGAAGAGCCGAAAGGCGCTCTCGTGTGGCGGGTCGAAGAAGGCGGCGCGGGCAGAGAAGATGCGGTTGAGAAGGGCAGAGTCGAGAAGCATAGGAGCGAAGAGACCGTCTCGGTGACGGTCTCTTGTTTTACTCTTTCATTTTTACGTAGAATAACGTACTGCCGTCAATCTCCTGGGTACGCATCTCGAAGAGGTCCTTGTAACTGGCCATCAGGCGCGAGAGTTGACGGTGACCGTAGGTGCGCGGGTCGAAGCCGGGGTCGAGCTGGTAGAGGGCGTTGCCCATGTGGTCCAGGCGCGCCCAGCCGTCCTCGCCCTCGGCGATTTCGTAGGCCTGACGCAGGAGCGGCAGCGGGTCGTTCTCGCTGTCTGTTTCGTGGGCGGGGTGCGAAACAGTCTCCGGGGCGGAGGTTGGGGCGGCCGATTCGGGTTTCTTTTTCGGCTGACCGCGCTTCTGAGATGCGGCGCGCTGGGCTTTTTGCTCGGCCACCAGGTTGGAGGTGTACACGAACACGTCGCAGGCGTTGACGAAGGGCTTGGGGGTTTTCTTTTCGCCAATGCCCATCACAAAGACACCGCTCTCGCGGATGCGTGTGGCAAGACGCGTGTAGTCGCTGTCGCTGGAGACGAGGCAGAAGCCGTCCACCACTCCAGAGTGGAGCAGGTCCATGGCGTCAATAATCATGGCGCTGTCGGTGGCGTTCTTGCCAACCGTGTAGCGGAATTGCTGAACTGGCTGGACAGCGTGGAAATTGAGGACGTCCTTCCACTGGTTCATGTTGGAAGTCGTCCAGTCACCGTAGATGCGGCGCACGGTCACCAGGCCGTATTTTCCGGCTTCCACCAGCATTTGCGGCAGCAGGTTGGCCTGGGCGTTATCGCCGTCAATCAGGATGGCGATTTTGTGTCTTGAAATAGGAGCAAATTGTTCGTCGGACATATTTCTTTCTTTTACGCCTGCGCGAAGAATGTGAGGATTTTCTCCATTATACGGCATTTTCTGGCCAGAAGGTCACTGCTTGCTTTGCTCATTTGCAGCGGCCGCAAATTTGTAACTGCCTAAATTCCCAAAAAGGACGCTGCCGCGCCGATTGGAGAAGAAATCGGCGAGAACGCATCCGCAAAGTAAATCTGTGTAATTTGCGGATAACTTTGGCGTTTTGCGCGTGCAGACGACGCCCTTGTTTCGTTGGGCAGGTAGTTTCTGTTTTTACGGGATCGGCTCAATGACCCCCAATTTCTCTGGCGCCCGGCCGGGCCAACCCAGGGCGGCGCAACTGGGCGCGGTGACGCTGACGGCCGGGCCTTCCTGGCTGGTTACACCTACTTGGATGGAGGTGTCCACCTGGAAGCCGGTATCTACGGTCAGTTTCAGCAAAACCTGTTTCCTTGCTGGCAGCACAGGAACACAAGCCGTCTTATCAGGATGCTCCCGCGCTTCGTCGCTGGCGCTCAGCGTGGCGCAGACGTTGGTCAGGTCGGTCGAGGTGTAATTTTTCAAGAGCGGATAGGCGTTGGTCACCTCGCCCATGCCGTGAGTCAGGTCGAGGCTGGTGTTGCAGGCGGAGATCTCGACCAACAGGCTGAACGCCGCGGCGGGCGTTTCGGTGGGGGAGGCGGTCAGGGTGGCGGTGGGGGGCTCGCTTGCTGTTGGCGTTCCCGAGGGGGTGAAGGTGGCGGATGGCGCAAAGGGCGAGGTCGGCGAGAGGATGGCCGGAGGCGGCGAGGGGGTCATCTCTCTGGTCGCGACTTGGGTCGGGAGGACGATGCGTCCACAGGCTGCCAGCAGGATGAAAATCGGCAGAATCAGGGAGAGGTGTTTGGGGGAAGAGCCCATGCGCCAATTGTAGCCGAATTCTGCGCGTTTTTGTCACTGCCTTTTGAGCGACCGCAAGGAAAACGGAGACCGCTTGACGGTCTCCGAAGAGCGCCCCCGGCGAGGCTCGAACTCGCAGCCACTGGATTCGAAGTCCATTACTCTGTCCATTGAGCTACGGGGGCTGGCGGCGTGATTATAATCGAAAATCGGCCTTGCTTCTATCTGGAACGCATGTTATAATCTCGCCCCGCGCCGCAAGGCGGTAGATTTTTGTAAGGATGATAAAAATGATAGATTTGAATAAAAACTTCAATACAGAGAAGAACCCTAAGATTCCCGAACTGAAATCCGGCGACCAGGTCAGCGTGCATGTCCGCATCAAGGAGGGTGACCGAGAGCGTATTCAGGAATTCAAGGGGACGGTCATCCGCTTGCGCAAGGGCGGCAACAATGCCAATTTCACCGTCCGCCGAATTGCATCGAATGGTATTGGCGTAGAGCGCACATTTCTGCTCAATTCTCCCCGCGTGGACAAAGTTGTGGTGGAACGCCATTCACGCGTCCGCCGGGCGCAGTTGTATTTCCTGCGCGGGCTGACGGGTAAGAAATCCCATCTCAAGCAGAAGTTCGATTAATTGAGATTCTCGTGTAACGAAAGGGTGCAGTGACAGCGAAGTTGCTGCGCCCTTTTCCGTTAAGGCGGAGGCTATGAAAACCCCTTTGATTGGTTTGACCACATACAACCAGACTAACAAGAGTAATTTCCCGATTGCCGCATTGATGCATAAGTACATTGACGCCATTGCTGAAGCAGGCGGTGCGCCGCTGTTGATTCCAAGCGGCCTGCAGGCGGAGGCGTTGGAGACGATATTTGACCGCCTTGATGGCGTTCTGTTTACCGGCGGCGGCGACGTGGCAATCGAGCGATACGGTGGTCAATCTCATCCGGATGTCTCAGGCGTGGACCCGGCGCGGGATGCCGTTGAAATTGAACTCGTTCGCCTGGCGGTGGCGCGCGGCAAACCTTTCCTCGGCATTTGTCGAGGAATCCAGGTCGTCAATGTCGCGCTGGGCGGAACGCTCTATACCCATATTCCCGACCAGCGTTCCGGGGCGCTGAAACACAATTACGATTCCGGCTCACAGCGGGAATATCTGGCTCATCGCGTCCAAATCGAACCGGAAAGCCGTATGGCCGAAATATTCGGCGTGACGGACTTCGAAGTCAACAGCCTGCACCATCAGGGGATTTTGCAGTCGGCTCCTGGCTTGAAGCCGGTCGGGTATGCGCCCGATGGGTTGATTGAAGCAGCGGAATTGCGCGGCCATGTGTTTGGGATGGCCGTTCAGTGGCATCCCGAATGGCTGACCGCTTATGAACACGCCCGGCGGCTGTTCCGCGCTTTTGTGGAGGCGGCGGGAGGAAAAACGAGGTAAGGATGTTTCCTGCGCTTGGCGTTTTCGACTCTGGAGTGGGGGGGCTTTCCGTTCTGCGCGCCATTCGCGCCCAGATGCCCGCCCAGCCGGTGCTCTATTTTGCCGACCAGGGACACGTTCCCTACGGGCCGCGCCCGATGCATGAAGTGCGCGAATTTTCGCAGGCGATTACTGCGTTTTTGCTTGAGCGCGGGGCGAAGGTGATCGTCGTGGCTTGTAATACGGCTTCGGCAGCCGCTCTCAAGGATTTGCGTCAAACTTTCCCGCAAGTTCCTTTTGTCGGCATGGAACCGGCGGTTAAGCCCGCCGCTGAGACGACCCACACAGGCGTGGTGGGCGTCTTGGCCACCCCGGCCACCTTTCAGGGGGAGTTATATGCCTCGGTGGTAGAACGCTTTGCCAACGGCGTGACCCTCTTGCAGGATACCTGCCCCGGCCTGGTACAGCAAATCGAGCGTGGCGCATTAGATTCGGCGGCCACGCGCGCCATTTTGGAAAACTCCTTGCGCCCGATGCTCAAACGGGGCATTGATACCGTTGTCCTGGGCTGTACCCACTATCCGTTTGTCATCCCGCTCATCGAAGAGATCGCCGGGCCGGCCGTGCGGGTGATTGACCCGGCGCCGGCGGTGGCGCGTCAGGCGCAGCGCCTGCTCGCCGCAAACGGTTGGCAGGCTACGGGTCCGGAACGTGGCGAGGTGGAGTATTTTACCAGCGGACGCGCTGAGGCCCTGGCTGCTCTCTTGCCGAAATTCCTCGGCGAGAGCGGCAAAGTTTGCGAAGTCAAATGGTCGGGGGCAAAAATCGTCGCCGCTTAGACGATATTCAGCAGCGCTTGTTTTTGTTCCACGCTTTCACCAGGCTTGACGCGCAGGCGAGAGATTTTGCCGGGGCGCGGGGCGCGCAGTTCGTTTTGCATTTTCATCGATTCGAGAATCACTAGAATCTGGCCTTTTTCTACCTGTTGGCCCTCTTCGACCGGCACGGCGATGATCAGGCCGGGCATCGGCGCTTTGAGGGTAAATTCGCCGGAGATGGCCGCGGCCAGGCCGGAGGTGCGCAGCCGTTTTTCCCGTTCGTCCATCACCCGCACCGAGAAGAATTGCCCCAGCAAGAGGACTTGCAGCAGGTCTTCGTCCGGGTAAACGTAGGCTTCGTAGGACTCGCCGTTGACCAGCAGGGAGTAGAGCGGCTGGCCGCTGACTTCGGCCAGGTCAACTTCGATGATTTCTTCGCCGAAGCGCACGCGGTGTTCATCGAGGATTTCAACAGGGAATTCGAGACCGTCTATTTCGGCAATGTATTTCATCGCGGCGGCCTTTCTGGGCGGACGGCCCATTTCCAGTTCGAGGCGCGCGGCGGACGGCTATAGACCTGGGCGCGGCGCTCCGTTTCGCGGTGGGCGACTAGCGTGGCGAGCAGGGCGGCGATGTCGAGGTAGAGTTCGCGATTTTCGGCGGCGTCTATGCTGGGGAATTGTTCTTCGACGAAACGGGTGTCGTATTCTCCGCTGAGGAAGGGGTAGGAGGCCATCATGCTCTGGTGGAAGGGGATGTTGGTGCGCACGCCGGCGATGCGATACTCTTCGAGGGCGCGCCGCAGGCGGACGATGGCCTGGGGGCGCGTTTCGCCCCAGACGATCAATTTGGCGATGAGTGGATCGTAGTAGGGGGTCACTTCGTAGCCGACGTGGACTCCGGTATCCACGCGCACACCAGGGCCGCTGGGTAGTTGCGTTAGGGTGATGCGACCGGTGGAGGGAGCGAAGTTGTTGTAAGGGTCTTCGGTGTTGATGCGGCACTCGATGGCCGCGCCGCGCGGGCGGATATCTTCCTGGCGGCGGCTGAGAGGCAGGCCGGCGGCGATGCGGATTTGTTCGGCAACGATGTCCACGCCGGTTACCATTTCTGTCACCGGGTGCTCTACCTGCAGACGGGTGTTCATTTCGAGAAAATAAAAGTTGCGCTGGGCGTCCACCAGGAATTCGATGGTGCCGGCGTTGATGTAGTCTACCGAGCGGGCGGCCTGGACGGCTACCTCACCCATACGACGACGCAAGGCTTCATCGTTCCCCAGAAGAGGCGAGGGCGATTCTTCAATGAGTTTCTGATGTCGGCGCTGGATGGAGCATTCCCGTTCGCCGAGGTGGATGACATTGCCCCATTGATCGGCAAGGATTTGAAATTCGATGTGGTGGGCGCCTCGGATGAGTTTTTCGAGATAGACGTTGCCATCGCCAAAGGAGGCTTCGGCTTCACGCCGTGCGGCGCGCAGCAGGTCGGGCATTTCCTCGAGGCTGTTGACTTCACGCATCCCTTTTCCGCCTCCGCCGGCAGTGGCTTTGATAAGCAGGGGAAAGCCGATTTTTGGGGCAAGCGCCAGCAATTCTTCGTCTCGCAGATTGCCTTGGCCTTCTGTGCCGGGGACAATGGGGACTCCGGCCTTGGCGACTGTGGCGCGTGCGGCGGCTTTATCGCCCATGGCGGCGATGGAAGAGGGCTTGGGGCCGATGAAGACTAAGCCGGCCTCGGCACAGGCGGCGGCGAAGTCGGCTCGCTCGGCTAAGAAGCCGTAACCGGGATGAATGGCCTGTGCACCGCATTTGCGGGCGATTGCAATGATTTTGTCGCCGCGCAGATAGGACTCGCGTGCCGGCGCGGGGCCGAGGAAGTAGGCCTCGTCGGCATAGCGGACGTGCATGGCCTGGCGGTCGGCTTCCGAGAAGACGGCAACCGTCTCGATGCCCAGTTCGCGACAGGCGCGCTGGATGCGGACGGCAATTTCGCCCCGATTGGCAATCAGAATTTTTTTGAACATGCCGCTTTTCTTTGCTGGCCTTTCCTGGAATGGATTACCAAAGAACTGATTTGACCTTTTCCAAAAGGGAGCATTCGGTCACTTAATTTCGGTCACAGAGGAACACAGATAAACGCAGATTGGTTTGATAAACGTCACAGAATCTTTTATTTCGGCGAAGTATGTTGACTAATAGAGAAACGTTCATCTTTTTATCAAAGCGGGATATTCCCATGCTTCTTGGGTGGATTCGAATCACGTTTGTTGCGCAGCATTTCGATGGCATTTATCAGCCGCGGGCGCGTTTCGTGCGGCTCGATGACATCGTCCAGATAGCCGCGCCCGGCGGCCACGTAGGGGTTGGCAAATTTTTCGCGGTATTCGGCGGTCAGACGCGCTTTTTCGGCTTCGGGATCCTCGGCTTTTTCGAGTTCCTTGCGGTGGATGATGTTCACCGCTCCCGCCGGCCCCATGACGGCGATTTCCGCTCCCGGCCAGGCCAGGTTTAGATCGCCGCGCATGGCTTTGCTGGACATGACGATATACGCCCCGCCGTAGGCCTTGCGCAGGATGACGGTCAGCTTGGGAACGGTGGCTTCGCAGTAGGCGTAGAGCAATTTTGCCCCGGAGCGGATGATGCCCTCGTGTTCCTGCGCCGTGCCGGGCATGAAGCCGGGCACGTCTACCAAAGTCACCAGTGGGATGTTGAAGCAGTCGCAGGTGCGGACAAAGCGGGCGGCTTTTTCGCTGGCGTTGATGTCCAACACGCCAGCCAGAACGGCGGGCTGATTGGCGATGATACCCACCGAGTGGCCGCCGAGACGGGCAAAGCCGATGACGATGTTGGGAGCGTAATTTTCTTGAATCTCGTAGAACTCGCGCCCGTCTACGATGTGGCGGATAACCTCCTTGATATCATACGGTTTAGACGGCTCGTCCGGGACGAGATGGTCGAGTTCCTCGTCTTGTCGTAGCGGGTCGTCGTCGCTGGGGACGAAGGGCGGCTCCTCCATATTGTTTTGTGGCAGGTAGCCGAGCAATTTGCGGATGAGATACAGCGCGTCCGCTTCGCTGGCCGCGGCGACATGGCACACGCCCGATTTTTCGGCGTGGACGGCCGCGCCACCCAATTCCTCGGCGGTGATTTGTTCGTGGGTGGCGGCCCTGACCACCTCGGGGCCGGTGACGAACATGTTCGAGGTGCCGCTTGCCATGAAGACGAAATCGGTCAGCGCTGGCGAATAGACCGCCCCCCCGGCGCAGGGGCCGAGGATGGCCGAAATTTGCGGAATGACGCCTGAAGCGAGCGTATTGCGCAGGAAGATGGAGGCATAGCCGACCAGCGAGACGACCCCCTCTTGGATGCGCGCCCCGCCCGAATCGTTCAGCCCGATGAGCGGCGCGCCGTTCTTCAGAGCCATGTCCTGCACTTTGCAAATCTTGGTCGCGTGCGCTTCGCCCAGGCTCCCGCCCATGACGGTGAAATCTTGAGCATAGACATACACCAGCCGCCCTTCAATGGTGCCCCAGCCGGTGATTACGCCGTCGCCGAGGTTGCCGTTGCCCGTCTCGTCGCCGGCGGGGACGACAAAGGCATCTATTTCGTGAAAGGAGCCGCGGTCAAGCAGTAGGTCGAGGCGCTCGCGGGCGGTCAGTTTGCCTTTTTTGTGCTGAGCCTCGACCCGCTCCGCACCGCCGCCTTGTTGGGCGCGGGCGCGCATACCGCGCAGATGTTCGATTTTGTTGTCATTGCTCATGGTAGAAATTCCTGACCTGACGGGAGAATAGAATTGCTGTCAAAAATAGCAGGTAAATGAGATGCACTGCCAGGACGAACAGATTGTTGACATGCGGCTGTTGGAGTGCCAGCCGGTCGAACCAGAACCAGGCCTCGATGGCGGCGAAAAATCCCAGCGCCGCGCCCCAGGCCCAGGGCTGGCGCCGCCACAAGGCCGCGCCGACGAAGACACCAAGCGCGCCCCACGCCCCGCCGCTGATGGCCAAATAGAGCGGTCCGCCCCAACTTCCGTACTCGCCCAGCGCTTCCCAAAAGCGGAGCGCTTGAAAGAAGCGCAGGATGTTCCACGCGGCCAGAAACAGGCTCCACGCGGTGAGGAGTTTGACTTCGGTTGGGCGCTTTATTTTCATCGTTGAACTTAAGGCAGAACGCTAAACTCGACTGCAGGCATCGAAATGCCGCGTTCACCCCACGAGTCTATCAGCCTCTCCCCATCAAAGACTCGCACACTCCAGCGATATTGCCCCGCCGCAAGCGGCTCGGTCATCGCGAAGCGCGTTGCGCTGTCGCTCAGGTCGGCGCTGAAAGCCGGTTTCCAGAGAGTTGCTTCTCCCGGCTGTTGATTCGGATCGGGGGTGAGCAGGATAGCGTCAATGAAGACGCTGTACTGCTCATCCTGGCCGTAGACGCGGCTCAGGGCGAGCGCGGCCGGACCGGCGGGCAGGTCGAAGGTCCCGACCGATTCCCAGACCCACTCATTGAGCACGTTCTCGTTTCCCGCGAAGGGACGCACTTCCCCGTTGACGACCAGGTAGTTCTGCTGGTCGTTCACGCGCCGCTTGAACGAGCGCACCCAGACGGTGTATTCCCCAGCCTGTTCGATGTCGAGCGTGTACTCCGCCGTCCCGGCCTGCCAATTATCGAGCAGGAAGCCGCTGCCGGTGAATCCGCTGGCAAATTCGGACGCCGAGTACCAGCCGTTTTGCAGGAAAACCTCCTCGGCTTCAATCCAGTAGGTATTGGGCGATTTTTGCTCGATCGTCAGCCGCGCTCCCGTGACCACGCCAACCGGATTCGACCATTCGAAGACGGGCGTTGCTCCGGCGGGGAATTGCGCGCCTGCGGCCGGTGAGACGGGTTGCGGCGGCGGCGCCTGGTAACAGCGCGGCGACTCCAGCCCCGCCGCTTCGAGGCGGTACACGTCGAAGAAGCGGCCGCTTTCGGCGAGTTCGGCCTGCGGGTAACAGGCCCGGACGGTGTTCATCACCTGCCGTCGTTCTTCGGCCAGCGAGAGGGCGCTTTTGTCAAAAATGACGGAGACGGCTCCCTGGTCCCGGTTCTGCCACAGGGCAAGCAGGAGTTCGTCGTAAGGGACTTGTTGGTAGAAAGTCACAGCCTCTAGGCCGGCGTTTTTGGCCCCGCCGACCGAGAAGAAGATGACGTGATTTTCCAGTTCCACCGAGTCGTTTTGGGCGGGGAAGTAGGGCAGCAAGAGCAGGTCGCTTTGCGCCGCGGCGCTCATTGTCAAGTCGGCCAGTTCGCGGCGTTTGACGCGGTCGGTCGGGTCGCCGATGCGCTGAGTGAAAATGATGTAATTGCTGACCAGGATGGCGGCCAGCACGCCAGCGAAGGCGGGCGTTGCCAGGCGGACTTTTTCTCTGTCCAACCAGGGGCGCAGAGCGGCGAAGGAAACCCACAATCCCAGGGCAGCCCAAATCATCAATGGGGCCAGCGAGGTGTATAAAACACGCGGCCAGACCGAGCCGAGCAGAATTGGCCCCGGCAGGATATTGAACAGGTACCAGAGCGGCAGGAAGAGCGCCAGGGGACGGCGCAGGTGGAGCAGGTTATAGGTCAGGCCGATGACCACAAAGGGAAGCAGAATCGGGCTGACGAAAGGGCCGTTCCAGCGCAGGAGCGAATCGTCCAGTGTGACGGTGACGAACACGGACTTAAGGAGCAGGCCGACATTGCGCAAGAAAAATTCCAGCGCGTTGCCGAGACCTCCGCCGTTTGCGGCCGCTTTTTGCAGCCAGCCGAAATGGTAGCCATGCCGCGCCTGAAGATAGGGCTGGGTGAAGGTCAGATAGACGACCACAATCGGCCACAGCGTCACCAGGAGGCGCGGCAGCCATTGGCGCAGGTTGGCGCGCCGCTTTCCCAACTCGCCGAGGGCCGTTCCGAACAGAAAGACCAGCGCCGTGACGACGGTCGGGTAGAACGTTTCGTAGGTCAGCATGCCCAGCGCCAGCACGCCGCCCGCCGCCTGGAACTGCCAACGTTTCTTTTCTTGCAGCGCCAGGATGAGCAGATAGAGCCCGGCCATCATCCACGGCTCAAGGGTGGTGTTATGCAGGGCCTGGTGGCTCGCGTTGAGCTCGACATAGGAGAAAGCGTATAGCGTTGAGGCCAACAGGGCAGTGGGAGGGCTGGCCGTAAGCCGCCGCACGAGCAGATAGAGAAAGATCACCGCAACCAGGCTAAGTGTGGCGCTTTCGATGCGCGCCGAAAGGAAACTCAGCCCGAAAACGCGCAGGAAGCCGGCGCGCACCCAGAAATCCACCGGCAGGGGCTTGTAATGCATGGTTGCAAACTCGCCCACATCCGTCTTCAGCAGGACAGAGAGCCACGCCTGCGCCGTCCACTTGGTTTCGTCCGCTTCCAGACCGTAGACGCGGTGATGGAGGTCGTAGAAGCGACTGAAGGCGATGACTGCCAGAAGCGCCAGGGCGAGGGCAATCTCGGCTTTCGGTGCAATTCGGACCTGATTGGGCAGTGCAGCTTTCCAGGCCGGATGCCGCCGCGCCCAGAAAATCAGCGCTGCCGCGCCGAGCGCGTAGAGAAGAACGCCAGGGAGATAATTGCGTTGTGCAAGAAGAATCTGTCCCAGAACGGCTGCCAGGACGCAGGCCGCCAACAATGCCGGCGCGGGAAGCGCCAGCGGAGGGATGCGAATCTGCCAGTCTTCCCGCAGGCGCAGGGCCGGCAGGTGGATGTGGAAGTAAATATCCCGCCCGTTCTGGTTTTTGACAGATTTTGCGTGTATCTGAATAGATGAACCCTTCGTCTTGCTCCCCTCAACCAGCGGCTCGAAGACGGCGGCGGCCCATTCCGGCGGCGCGGCGGGCGGTTCCGTCTCGGCGGCCGCGGTCGGGAGCGGCGCGACTGCTTCTGCTTCTTCGGCTTCTTCCGGTGGGGCGGCTTCGACCGGCGCGTTCATCCAGCGGGCAATTGCCTCGATGGGGCGCGGCAGGCGCGAGGTCCAAGCGATGGGCAGGAAGGCCGCCAGCCCCATCAGCATCAGGAGGACGGCGAACAAAACCAACAGCGGAGGGCGCAGATACGATTCCGTCAGCACCTGGCCCACCGTCCGGTCTCGTTCGAAGGTGAATGGCGTGTTCAGTCCGGCCGAAAGGAGCGGGATGCCATCCGGGTTGTAAAATCTGCGCCGGATGAGACGCTCGTCCCACAGGTTGGCCAGCACAGGTTCGACTTTCTCGGCTAGTTGGGGAGGATAGAAAAGAATGGTCTTGCCTTCTCCGGCAAAGGTTTGCAGATCGGCAAGGAATGTCGTCAGCGGGATGGACTCGTAGGAGATGTCGGGGCGGAACTCGGTCGTAATGTAGGGGTGGATGCGCTCGGCGTCTTCCTGGTTCTCGTACAAATAGATTAGTTTTTCATCGCGGGCGTATAAACTTGCCCAGGAGATAATCTGGTCGGGCTGGGGAGCGTAACGGGCGGGCATGCGAACGAAGTAGTCGTAAAAGCCGCCCAGCGAGAAGACGGCAATGGACAGCGCCAGCAGGCTGCTCTTCCTGCGCGCCAGTCTGGGGAGGGCGGCCGCGCAGGCGTTCGTGAGGATGTTTGCTCCAATCCCGATGAACAGCGCCAGGAGTGGAATGATGTTGACCATGTGGGTGTGGCGCGGCGGGACGGTGTTGAGAATGCTCAAACTGAAGATGACAACCACGAACCAGAGTCCCATCAGCAGGCCGCGCGGCTCTTTGAGCCGCTTGAACATTGCCCCGCCGCCCACGAGGTAGAAGATGACGCCGATTGTCCCCGCCAGCGGGGAGGCGATGAAGTGTTCCGAGATCAGCCAGGGCTTTTGGAAAACGAGCAAGGTGCGCAATAAGCCGCGTGCCAGCAGGATGAGATAGAGGCGCGGGTGGTAGAAGAGTTCGTTGTTGGCGATTTTGAAGAGCGGGGCGACTTCGGTCAGTTCTTCTTCTGAGAAAAAGAGCCGCCCGTTAAAGGTGTTGAAGAAGAGGCTCTCGAAGATTTTGAAAACTGCGCCGTTCGGATCGTGGATGCGGTTGTAGGCAAAGTGTGGCCCGGCGGTCAATGCCAGGCCGAGCATCAGCAACAGTCCAGCCAGCACGGCGTGACGGAATTTCATCCGCCGCGTTAGCCAGAGAGCGGCGATGAATAGCAGGGCGATAACGATGGTTGTGCGCGCGGCAAAGTAGGTATAGAAGCCGAATCCGGCTGCACAACCCGCCAGCAGAAGGTAGAACATGCTGTAGCGTCGCGCGCCGAGATAGAGCCAGTAGAGTGCCAGGGTGGTGATGAAAAGTGCCTGAATGTTGTTGTAGCCAAGGCGGGCAAAGGCCAGGAAGTAGGGACTGAAGGCCAGAGCAAAATTGGCGGCTACGGCAACTTTGCGGTCGAAGGCGTCACGCGCCAGCAGGTAGAGTGGAAAGACCGTCAGCGCCCCGGCCAGCACGGAGGAGAAGCGCCAGCCCCACAGGTCAACGCCGAAGAGTCTCAGCGCCCAGGCCTGGCCGACGGAACTCAGCACGGGGAAGGTATAAACGCCGTTGGCGAAGACCGGCGGCGCGATTTGACCTTTAGCGATGTCGCGTGCCGCGGTCCAGAAAGAGCCTTCGTCGCCCATGAGGCTGTCGGGCAATCCTTGCAGACGATAGACGCCAATAACCAGCGTGAGCAGGAATAAGCCCAGCATCCACTGCAAGTCGGCGCGCCCAATGCGCGGCGAAAGGTTGACCTCCCGCTGCCGGTCCCAGGCGGCTGCCGCAATCAACGCCAACAGCGGCGCGATCATCCATTCTGCAACCATGATGCCAGAATCATCGAGCCGGTTGATTTGCCACAGCAGGATGGCAAACAGCCCCAGCGAGCCGGCCAGCCAGGGCCACAGGGCGCGTAAGGCCCGCGCATCGGCAGCAATTTCCGCAGGGAGAGGTGTTTCGGCGGGCAGAAGGCGCAGTTTGCGCAGAGAGAAAAAAAGCAGGAGCGCCCCCGCAGCCAAGTAGGGCAGGCCGTTCAAGACGTTGTCAATGGTGGGAATGGCGAGGTGGATTTTGTCGGTCAGCCAGACGGCCAGTTTCGTTGGCGGCGCGGACGGCATGACGTCGCTGGCAATCCGTATTTGTCCGCTGATGAGCAGGAGTAGCCCTGCCAGCGCGGCGGGCCCGCGGAGGTCGAGGCGTTCCGGTTTCTTTGATGAACCTGTGGATTGCATGTCGCTTCGATTGGTGGTGGGCTTTATTTCTGCTAGGCAGGCCGATAGACAGACTTTCTGCGATTACTTCCGATACATTTTCCGCATCTGGCTTCCGACCAGACGGATGGCCGCTTTGCGCGGCAACAATCGGGAAGTCAGAAAGATATTGAGACGATTGCGCTTGCCCGGGATGAGGCTTGGCGTTTTTCCCAGCGCCTGCAGGGCAATGCGGATGGTTTCTTGCGCCGACATCACCGGCACGAGACCGGTCACCTGGGGCCGCTCGGCGCGAAAACCGGGCGTGTCGGTCGAGCCGGGGAGGAAGGCGAGCACGTCCACGCCTTGCGCTGCCAGTTCCTCCCAGAGCGATTCGCCGAGAATCCAGTTATAGGCCTTGGTGGCGGCGTAATTGGCCACTAGCGCCGTCCCCTGCACGGCGGAAAGCGAAGAAAGCAGGATGATTCCGCCGCGTCCGCGTGCGGCCATCAGGCGGCCAAAATGATGCGCCAGCGTCATGGGGGCGCTAACGTTGATCGCCAATTCCTGCAAATGCTTTTCGAGCGGAATTTCCAGAAACCACCCCAGCGCCGAAATTCCGGCGTTGCTGACCAGCAGGCCAATTTCGAGATGCTCTGTTTCGGCCAATACCTTGTCAAAAAAATCCGCCTGAGATAAATCCTGGACAATTGTGCGGATTTCCACCGGAAAACTGGAGCGCAAATGTTCGGCGGTCTCACCGAGCGCCTTCCCATTGACATCCAGCAGCGCCAAGTTCAGCCCGCGCTCGGCCAGTTGACGCGCAAATTCAGCGCCCAGCCCCATCGCTGCGCCTGTTACCAGCGCCCAGGGACCGTATCTTTGCAGAAAAGAGCTCTCAGACATGCCGCAATTGTACAACGAAAACCGTCTTTGCGTGACTCTGTTATAATTTGTTCATGCAACCAAAGATTTCCGAAGACCTGCTTCCTATCGCCGCCATCTTTCTCTGGTTGTTGACCTTGATTGCTACGCCGCCGGTCCACCGCGCGGGGGGAGAAAAGGCGCTGTATTTCATGATTCACCTCGGCGTCGTGATGCAGGCCGCGGCGGTATTAACCGTCCTCGGCCGCAGCGCGGGCTGGCGGTCCGCCCTGCTGGCCGCTCTTCCCGTCCTGCCGCTCGCCTGGCTGGTGGAATTTCTTGGTAGTCAGACCGGTTTCCCTTTTGGCCGCTATCACTACACCGACCTCCTCCGGCCGCAACTGGGCGGCGTTCCTCTGCTCATCCCCTTTGCCTGGCTGATGATGCTGCCGCCTGCCTGGGCGGTGGCAGCGCGCATCGTCCGTCGCGGGACGGGGGGACTGTCGCTCCGTTTCACCCGCGCCCTGGTCGCCGCCCTGGCTTTTACCGCCTGGGACCTCTTCCTCGACCCGCAGATGGTGACCTGGGGCTTCTGGGTGTGGGAGCACCCCGGCGCGTACTTCGGCATTCCGCTGGTCAACTTTCTCGGCTGGTTCCTGGTTTCTTTCCTCTTTTCTTTCCTCTTTGCCCCTGCTTCCTTCTCCCTTCTCGCTTCTAACTTTTTACTCTTCCTCTACGCCCTGACCTGGTTCCTGCAAACCTTTGCCCAATTGGTCTTCTGGAAACTGCCCGGCCCGGCGCTTTTTGGCTTCCTCGGCATGGGCGGGATGCTTCTCTGGGCCTTCCTGCGGAGCACAAATGTCCCCGACGCCGCTTAATCTCCTCTTCTGGATCGTTTTTTCGTTCCTGTGCGGCTCCCTGCCGTTCTCGCTCTGGCTGCCGCGCCTGGCCGGGAAGGACGTGCGCACTGTCGGCGACGGCAACCCCGGCGCGACCAACGCCCTCAAGGCCGCCGGCTGGAAGATCGGCCTGCCGGCTTTCCTGCTGGACGTCTCCAAGGCCGCCGCTCCGGTTGGGATGGCCTATCAGGTCTGGGGCTGGCGCGGCTGGGAAATCTTACCGGTTTCCCTTGCTCCGCTTCTGGGGTCCATCTTCTCGCCGTTCTTGCGCTTTCGCGGTGGCAAATCGCTTTCGGTCTCGCTCGGCATTTGGATCGGACTGACCCTCTGGGAGGCCCCGCTCGTCATTCTGACTACACTCACTCTCGCCTTCCTGATTCAATCGGTCTCTGGCTGGGCGGTCATGGCTGCCATTCTGGCTACGGCCCTTTATCTCTTCCTGCGCGGCGCGCCCGGACAATTTGGCGCCGTTCTGTTTCTTCAAACCTTGCTGCTCTCCTGGACTCACCGCGCCGACTTGCGCCGGCCGCCGCGCCTGCGTCAGTGGCTGAAACGAAATCTATAGCCCAAGTCTTTGACTTACGGCTTTTTATCTGCGTCCATCTGCGCCCTCCGCGGATTAAAATCTCGCATTTCCCATGCAAATTTACCTCGCCTTCGTTACCCTCTTCCTCGTCCTCATCGCCTTGATTGCCATTCTCAACGCCTTCACCTTTCCACGCCTGAGCGTCCGCCATCAGCCGTCAGCAGACGGCGACCAGCCCTTCGTCTCGGTCCTGATTCCGGCGCGGGACGAAGCCGCTGTCATCGCCGCGACCGTCCGCGCCTGGCTGGCCCAAACATACGCGAACTTTGAACTGCTCATCCTTGATGACCAGTCCTCCGACGGCACGGCGGAGACCGCCCGGCAGGCCGCCGCCGGAGACCTGCGCCTGCGTCTCCTTCCCGGCGCGCCGCTCCCCGAAGGCTGGAAGGGCAAGAACTGGGCCTGCCATCAACTCTCTCAGGCCGCCCGCGGTGAGATTCTCCTCTTCACCGACGCCGAGGTGCGCTGGTCGCCCGATGCCCTCTCTGCCCTCCTTGCCGAAATGAGCTGCTCCCGCGCCGACCTGCTCACCGTCTGGCCGACCCAGGAAACGCGCGCCTGGAGCGAACGCCTGGTCGTTCCGCTCATGGCCTTTGTCATCATCGGCTACCTGCCCGTCCTGGCCGTTCATCACATCCCCTGGACGGTTTTCGCCGCCGCCATGGGGCAATGCCTGGCCTTTCGCCGCGCCGCCTACCAACAGATTGGCGGACACGCCGCCGTCCGCTCCGCTCTCGTCGAAGATATGGCCTTCGCCTATGCCGTCAAACGCGCCCGCCTGCGTCTGCGTGCCGCCGATGGCGCCGGACTCATTTCGACCCGCATGTACCGCAACTGGGCCGAAGTGCGCGACGGCTTTGCCAAGAACATCCTTTCCGGGCATGGCGACAGTTTGTTCTTCCTGTTCCTTTCCACGCTCTTTCACTGGTCGCTTTTCGTTTTCCCCTGGCTCTGGCTCTTCTTCGAGCCGCTTCAGGGCGGCCTGCTCATCGCCCTCGGAGTCCTCACCCGCGCCCTGACCGCCGCCGTCACCCGTCAGCGCCCGCTGGACGCCCTCTTCCTGCCCGTCTCTGTCCTCCTGATGACCATCGTCGCCGCCCGTGCCGTCTGGTGGCGTTTTACTGGCGGCCCGCGCTGGAAGGGGAGGGTCTATGGACGCTGATGTCATCGTCATCGGCGCCGGAATCGGCGGCTTGAGCGCCGCCATCCGTCTGGCCGAGGCGGGACGGCGCGTCCTGGTGCTGGAGCGGAACGCCGCGGTGGGCGGCAAAATGTCCGAGTGGACGGACGGCGGCTTCCGCTGGGATACCGGCCCTTCGGTCGTGACCATGCGCCCGGTCTTCGAAGCGTTCTTTTCCTCCCTGGGCCGCCGTCTCGAGGCGTATCTGGACCTTCGGCCTGTTGAGCCGCTGACGCGCTATTTCTACCCCGATGGCTTCCGCCTCGACCTCTCCCGCGACCTTTCCCGCACCCTGGAGCAGATTGCCCGCTTCGAGCCGCGCGACGTGGACGGCTACCTTTCCTTCCTCGCCTACGCCGCCCGCCTGAACCGTCTGACTGCGCCCGTCTTTACCTTCGGGCCGCCGCCTTCGCCCCTCTCGCTGGCGCAGATCGACCCGCTCGACGGTCTGTGGGTAGCCGCGCAGTCCCTGAAGAGCATGGATTCTGCCATCTGTGCTCATGTTCGCTCGCCGCGCTTGCGCCAGTTGCTAGGACGCTTTGCCACCTATGTTGGCTCCAGCCCATATCAGGCCTCGGCGGTTCTCTCGGTGATTGCGCACGTGGAGTTAAACGAGGGCGTCTGGTATCCGCGCGGCGGGGTGTATGCGATCGCGCGTGCGTTGGAGCGTCTGGCGGGGGAGGTGGGGGTGACGATTCGCACCGGCGCGGACGTTATCGCTATTTCGTGTAGCCAGAATAAGAGACTCGCCGGAGCGGGAAATCGGGCCGACGATTACTCAAACCAGCAGGCAGCTCCCCGCCCCGATTATCGCGTCACCGGCGTCACGCTGGCAAGCGGCGAGACCCTCACCGCGCCGACCGTCCTCGCCAACCTAGACGTGGCGACCGTCTATGAGCGACTCCTGCCGCCCGAAGCGCGCTTCCGCCGCCGACTGGCTCATCTGGAGCAGATGCCGCCTTCCTGTTCCGGCTTCGTCCTCCTGCTTGGCGTGGAGGGGGAGCATCCCGGCCTAGCGCATCACAACATTTTCTTCTCGTCCGATTCCCCGCGCGAGTTCCACCAGATTTTTGCCGAAGGCCAGCCGCCCGATGACCCCACCATCTACGTCGCCATCACTTCCAAGACCGATCCCACCCATGCGCCGCCCGGCGGTGAGAACTGGTTCGTGCTGGTCAATGCCCCGGCCGCCGATGGCCGCTTCGACTGGGAACGCCGCAGGGAAGAATATGCTGGCCTCGTCCTTCAGCGCCTGGCCGGGCGCGGCTTCGACGTGCGCAGCCGCCTGCGCGTGCGTCATCTCGTCGCCCCGCCCGACCTGGAACGCCTGAACGGGGCGCGGCGCGGGGCGCTCTACGGCGTCTCGTTTAACGACCGCCTGGCGCCCTTCAAACGTCCCGCCAACCGCTGCCCGGAAGTCGAAGGCCTATACTTCGTCGGCGGGACGACCCACCCCGGCGGTGGCGTGCCGATGGTCATGCTCTCCGGCAAGGTCGTCGCCGAGATGGTTGCGGAGGATGGACGATGAAACGGATACCTTTTCCCTGGCGGATTTTTCTGCTGGCGCTCCTGCTGCGCCTCCTGCCGGTGATTGCCCTGCGGCAGATGGGCATTGGCCTGGACGATATGTACCAGTATGATATGCTGGCGCGCTCGCTGGTGAGCGGCAACGGCTATCGCTGGTACGCTTGGCAGGATTTGCAAGCCTGGACACCCTATGTGACCTTCGACCTGACCGGCGTGGATTATGATCCCGCGCGCGGCGTCCCGACCTCCTTCCGCGCCCCGCTCTATCCGGCTTTTCTGGCGCTGGTGTACTGGATTGCCGGGACGGGGCCGGGACGTTTCTTTGCCGCTCGCCTGGCACAAACCCTGCTCGGCGCGGCGCTCGCCCCGCTGACCTGGAGCCTGGCGCGCCGCCTCCTGCCCGCCGATTCCCCCGAAGTGGCGCGGCGGCGCGAACGGGCGGCTGTCCTTGCCGCCTGGGTGGTCGCCTGCTACCCGTTGCTTATCGTCTATCCTCTCGGCCTGGCAACCGAAAATCTTTTCTTCACTCTGATCTTGTTCTCGCTCCTCTTCCTCCTGCGGGCGGCGGAGCAGCCTGCGCTGCTCAACTTTCTGCTTGCCGGTCTCTTCCTTGGCCTGGCGGCGCTGACGCGCTCCATCATTCTGCCCTTCGCCGGGCTGGCTTTTCTCTGGCTGTGGTTTGCTGGACGGCCTGTAGGACAGCCCGGAAAGGCTGTCAAATCATTTTCTCACATACGAGGAGCGCTGCTGACCTTCCTGGCTTTCCTGGCGCTGGTCGTTCCCTGGGCGGTGCGCAATTCCCTCCTGCATCACAAGTTGACCGGCATTGAGACCTCGCTGGGCTACAATTTGTATCTGGGCTATCACCCCAGGGGCGACGGTTCGTTTGTCTTTGGCCCGTCCTTCGACCTGATTCCCATTCTCGATGACGCCGAGCGCGACCGGCTGGGGACAACGCGGGCGCTGGAATTTATCCGCGCTGCGCCGGAGCGCTTCCTGCCGCTGGCGCTGAACCGGCTGAGTTTCTTCTTTGGGTTGGAAAAGCGTGTTCTGATCTATTTCTATGCCAACGATTTCCTGGGCCACCTTCCTTCCCTGCTGCTCCTGTTGCTTGCGCTGGTTATGTTCCTGCCGTTTATCGCCGTCGCCGCCTCGGCGCCGCTCGGCCTGGCGCTCCTGCGCTCCGGGGCGAAGACGACTCTCGTTTGGCTCCTGCTGGTGGCCTATCTCCTGCCGCATGTCTTGATTCTCTCCGAGGACCGTTTCCACCTGGCGCTCGTGCCGCTTTTGACTGTGCTGGCGGCGCATGCCTGGAGCGGGGGACGGTCGGCGCTGCGGGAACGGTGGGCAGGCTCACGGTCCGGCCGCGCCGCGCTGCTTCTGGCCGGGCTGGCTGTCCTTCTGTTATTCCTCAACTGGGGCTGGGAACTCTGGCGCGATTGGGATAAACTGATCCAACTGTTTGGCCCGCACGGGAATACGCTCTATTGGCCGTATTGACAAGGTGCCCATGAAAAAACTCTTCGCTGAATGCCTGCATCTGGATTGGAAAATTGCCGTCCTGACGGTCGTTGGCGTGATGGCGCTGATGCTGGATTACTACCACTATCCGCTTCTGCCGTGGACGAAATTCTTCCCCGCCTGGGATTCCACCGGCCTCTCGATGAAAGCCCTCGACCGGACGCTGCTCTACTTCGTTCTCCCAATGTTCATTGTGCTGGTCGTCTTTCGGGAGAATCCGAAGGCCTACGGCTTCACGCTCGGCGACTGGAAGGCCGGGCTGGTCATCACGCTGGGGGCGGTCGCGTTGATTGCGCCCATCCTGTGGTGGGTGGGGCGCGGCGACCCGGCGATGCAGGAATATTACGAGTGGCAGGTTCCCGGTTTGCCGTGGAGCACATTGCTGGACCTCTTTGGCTGGGAGTTTTTCTTCCGCGGCTGGCTGCTCTTTGGCTACGGACGCAAATTCGGTGCCGAGGCGCTCTGGCTGCAGGCAGTGCCGTTCGCCCTGGCGCACGTCGGCAAGCCGGAGGTGGAGACGCTTTCGACTATCTTTGGCGGCTTCGCCTTTGGCTGGGTGGCCTGGCGGACGCGCTCGTTCGTTTATCCCCTGCTCATCCACTGGTTTGTGGCTTCGTTTACTATTCTGGTTGCGGCAGGCGCGCTTGGCTGAGTTCATCGTCCGTCCGGCGCGGCGGGAGGATTTTCTGGCCATCCGCGCCCTGATTTGGTCTGCGCGCATCAATCCTTTTGGGCTGGATTGGCGGCGCTTTCTGACGGCGGTTTCTCCGGCGGGAGACTTGCTCGGCTGTGGGCAAATCAAGCGTCATGCCGACGGGGCGCGGGAACTAGCTTCGATTGCCGTGCGGGAGGGGGCGCGTGGGCAAGGAGTGGCGCGGGCGATTATCGAGGCGCTCGTTCGACAGGAGCCGCATCGTCCGGTATACTTGATGTGCCGCGCCGCGCTGGAATCGTTTTATGCCAGATTTGGTTTCCAGGCAATCGGAGCGGAAGAAATGCCGCCCTATTTCCGGCGCATCAGCCGGATGGCGCGGATGTTTGCTTGGCAAGGAAATTCCCATGACCGCTTGTTAATAATGCGGCTGGATTGATGTGTTGATGAAGGTGAAAGGTTTTCTCTATATCGCTTACGGAATTTTGCTCGGTCTCCTGGCCGGGGCCATCCTCTGGCTGACGGCTTCTCCGCCGCGGGGCGAGCCGGTGGCCCTGCTCCCCACGCCGACACCCGGCAGCGTGACCGTCTACGTCAGCGGCGCGGTGCAGATGCCCGGGGTCTATTCCCTGCCGGCCGGCAGCCGCGTGGAGGCTGCCATCAACGCCGCGGGCGGATTTGCTCCCGGCGCGGAGCAGGACGAAATCAATCTCGCCACCCTGCTCCAGGACGGCCAGCAGATTGACGTACCGGGGGTGGTGGTCAGCAGTCACGTCAACGCCGGGCGGATCAATATAAACACGGCGAGTGTCGAGGAACTCGATGCTCTCCCCTCGATTGGCCCCACGACCGCACAGGCGATTGTGGATTACCGCCTACAGCATGGGCCTTTCCAATCCATCGAAGACATTAAAAATGTCCCCGGGATTGGGCCGGCCACCTATGAACAAATCCAAAATTACATCACGGTAGGACCTTAATGTCTAACGAACACTTTAATTTAATAGCCCGTTTCTATGATGAGGCTGCCCAATTCAACCTGGATGACGCCTTCCTGCGCGCTCTGGATTTGCCGGCCGACGGTCTTCTCCTCGACGCCGGCGGCGGGACCGGACGCGTGGCCGCCGCGTTGCGCAGCTATGTCACCGGCGCGGTGGTTGCAGATGTCTCGGACGGAATGATGAAATATGCCCGCGCGAAAGGATTGGACTGTGTCCATGCGCCTGTGGAGCGTTTACCGTTTGCCGATGGGACCTTTGCGCGGGTTTTTATGCTGGATGCGTTTCACCATGTCCACAATCAGGCGCAAACGGCGGGCGAATTGTTCCGCGTTCTTGCGCCCGGCGGCGTTCTTGTGGTCGTTGAGCCGGACATTCGCAAGTTCGCCGTCAAGTTGATTGCACTGGGAGAGAAATTGCTCCTGATGCGCAGTCACTTCCTGAACGGCGAACAAATCGCGGCGTTGTTTACCGCAGCCGGTGGGGAGGCGACCCTCGAATACCGCGCCGCCAATGTTTGGGTCAGGGTCGTCAAAAGATAACAAAGATAACAAAAGTGCAATTAATTCTGGTCTTTCCCCGTGCTAGAATGTTTTTGAAAAAAGACTGCACTTTCGACCCCAGTTCTATCAAGGAAAGGGAGACTATGGACGAGAAGAAGACCAAATTGAAGAAAATGGCAACCTGGACCATCACTGTCTTCGCGGCGGTTTTTGCCATCACTTTTGCCGTTCTTTGGCTGCTCAACTATCCCATCAGTGCGAGCGGCATCGAAACAATTGGTCATATCTTTGCAGCCGGCTGGCCTATTCTGCTTGCCGACCTGGTGTTGTGCCTGCTGGTGTACGGAGGCTACTGGCTGCATCTCAACAAGAAATAAATCAAGGCAGATTTTTGGACTGGCGTGAGGAGGACGCCAGTCTATTTTATGTGTTTGCAGTCTTCTCAGCATCAGAGGGAGATGACTTTTTCGGCGCGCCGTTGCGCTTCGAGAATGTCTCCCATCCCGCCGACGATGCCGGCCTTCGCTTTCTCTGCCAGGCCGAAGTAGTCCAGGCAGGTTGAGCAGAGTATCAGCCGCACCCCCTTCGCTTCGAGGGCGTGCAGTTTTTCCAGCAGGGGGGAGCCTTCCACGGCCAGTTTGACCCCCTCTGTGTAGAAACAGATAGCAGCCGGAAGCGTTTCCTGCATGAGCAGGAGCTCAAGATATTTCCCCATCAACTTCAATCGTAATTCTTCGGGGCCGTTGCCCATGCCGTAGGAAGTTATCAAGAGGACAGACTCTTTCATTCTTCTTCTTCCAGAAAACTGACATCGTCAAGGCCTTCGAGCAATTCCCGCGCCTCTTCGGCCTTCTCTTGTGGCACGAACACCTGCACCCGTCCCAGCCCGTCAATCGTGACCGGATAGACCGAGCGGCCCAGCGCCTCCTGAATCAACTCAACGTCAATGCCATGCGCTTCGAGATAACTCTCAATCAGTTCGGCATCCAGACGTCCCTGTATATCCGCAATCCGTTCCCATTTCAGTTCGTCCATCACAGCCTCCAAACAAGAATGAAAAGGATGGTAAACAGCACACTGACCAGCAATTGGCGCAGACCGATGCGGGTCGGTTTGATGCCTACTGCCGGATGCATGATGCCCCAAAGCGTCTCTCCCCATTGTAGAAGAAATGGAACTGCGCTCCAAGCGGGAATCCATCCGAGAACGCCCCCGATGGCCGAAATGACCACGTTGAATGATGTGTACAACAGGGCGCGCCGTCCCATTTTCCAGCGTTCGGCGCGGGGGGGGACCTCGGGTAGGACGCGCTGTTCGAGGCGCATGTATGCGTGGACAATGGAGGCTGCCGATTGCAGCCAGGTCAACAGCCAGAGCGCCCAGCCGAGCGGGTCGTATTCCCCGCGCCCAATCCAGTAGGCGGCTGGAGCGGCCAGCGAAAGGACGCCGGTTGCCAAAATCTCAACCCCGGCCTGTCTGCGCTCGGTGCGGCGGCTGACTAGGTAGAGATGCCAGGCGAAGACCGGCAGGCCGGGAACGGCGAGGAAGAGGATGTCCCAGAAGCCTTGCAGGACCAGCCCGGTCAGCGCAGCCAGGGCAATGACGCCATAGACGGTAATCCAAAAGCGCGCCGCCGGCAGGTCGCTGCGCGGACGCCGCCCGCTGTAGGCTTTGACGGCCACTGTCACCGGCTGGCGGCTCATGAAAGCGGCCAGCGACGCAATGACCAGGAACAAACTTGCCGGCGTGAAGCATCCTCCCGCAAAGAGACCAATGACCAGCGGGCTGAGGAGGAACACCCATGAGCCATGGTCTTGCGGGATGGCAATTGTGCGGACGAAAATAGAGTGACGGATGCTCATCAATCCTTTTGAGAGTTGTTGTTTATTTGTCAATCTGGATCATTTGCAGATTAGTTCTTTGCGGATCACATTCCCAGCCACTTCGCCGCGGCCTTGGGCAACTCGGCCAGCGGGCCGATGCGGCGCGTGCAATCGGGGAGGGATTCAATGAACGCCCGCCCATAGGATTTCGTCAGCACACGCCGGTCGAGGATGGCAACCACACCCCGGTCAGCGGCGGTGCGGATGAGACGGCCAAATCCTTGCCGGAAGCGCAGGATGGCCTCGGGCAGGTGATATTCGTTGAACGGGTCCTCAAAGGTCTCGGAGCGCGCTGCTACCAGGGGGTCGGTGGGAACGGCAAAGGGCAGTTTGACGATGACCAGCACCGAAAGGGCCTCCCCCGGCACGTCCACGCCCTCCCAGAAGGAGCGCGTCCCCAGCAGGACGGCGCGGTCGGTGGTCTTGAACGAATCGAGCAGCGCGTTGGCCGATGCGCCCTCGCCCTGTTCGTAGACGATGATGTCGTGCTGGGCGAGGGGCGCGGTGATGGCGCGAGCGGTGCGCTTCAACTGCGCGTAGGACGTAAACAGCACCAGGGTCCGGCCACCGCTTGCCCGGCACAGACGGATGAGGGTCTCTTCGACCTGCTGCTGATAGCGCGGTGTGTGGGGTTCGTCAATATCGCTTGGGATATAGAGCAGAGCAGCGTTTCGGTAATCGAATGGCGAGCCGAGCGCCAGTTCGTCGGCCTCGTCGGCTGAAAGGGCGTTGCGCATATAGTTGAATTCGCCGTGGGCGGTAAGCGTGGCGGAGGTCAGGATGACCGAGCGCTTTTCGTGCCAGAGATATTTTTCCACCAGCGGCCCCACGCTGACCGGCGCGGCGTTGAGCGCCAGGCGGTTGCCGTTGGGGTTGACTTCCACCCAATACACGTAATCCTCTGCCGGGTCGAAAATCATCGAGCCAATCATGCTCTCGGTTTCGGTCAGGCGGCGGAAGAGGTTGCCGAGATTGCTGATGACGTCCTCCAGCGTCTCCACACCGTCGGCGTAGAGGTCGGCTGCCCCTTTTTGCAGTTCACCGACCAGTTTGACCAGCAGAGAAAGCGTCTCGCTGGCGGCAGACCAGGCGGTCTCTACACTGTCCCAGCCGGGCTGGGTGCGGGTGGCGGGCAGGATGCGCTCCTGCCAGGCGTAACTGCTCGGCGGCTGGCCTTCATGCTGGTAGGCGATGAATTCGGCCAGGGCGTCGAAGAAGAGACGCGCCTGCTCCTGCAAGCGCCAGGTCAGGTCGGTGGCGCGCTCCACTTTCTGATTCAGCAGGGCAAAATCGGACGGGCGAATGGCGTTGCGCGTTTCGGCGAGCAGTTGGCCGAAGATGCCGGAAGTGGAGCCGCCCGCCTCGCGAATCAGGCGCTCCACGTCCCACTGCGTCAGGCGGAAACTGAGCGCGTTGGTGGCGGCGGCCTCTAGGTGGTGGCCTTCGTCAATGATGACGTGCTGATACTCCGGCAACACGCGGCTGCCGGAGGCAACGTCGGTCAACAGCAGGGCGTGGTTGACGACCAAAATATGGGCGTTGAGCGCCGCCTGCTTGGCGCGGAAGAACGGACACGCGCCGCCTTCCCGTTCCAGACAGACCTCGCTGGTGCAGGCGTCGTCCTCGGCGGAGAGATGCAGCCACACCTCCCGTTCGGAGGGGCCGGTCAGATTGATTTCGGTCCGGTCGCCACTGCGGTTTTCCTGGAGCCAGACCAGCACTTTGGCCAGGACGCGCATTTCATCGGCAGTGGCCGGGCCTCGGCGGCGCATCAGGTCGAGGCGGCGCGGGCAGAGGTAGTTCGAGCGGCCTTTCAGCACTGCCGCGCGCAGGTCGAAGCCAAGGGCGGCACACAGGTCGGGGATGTCCTTTTTAATGAGTTGGTCTTGCAGGTTGATGGTGTTGGTTGAGACCAGCACGCGGGTGTTGTTCTGCAGGGCAAACAGCGCGGCGGGGACGAGGTAGGCGAACGATTTGCCCACGCCCGTCCCGGCCTCGACCATCAGGTGCTGGCCGGTGGAAAGGGCATTGGCGACCGCCCGCAGCATTTCCACCTGTTCGGGGCGGTGTTCGTAGGCCTCGAAATATCGCGAGAACGGGCCGCTGTATTCGAGGACGGATGCGGCTTCCTCCGGATCGATGAGGAGGGGTTCGTCCGGGACCTGGATGGCCGGCCCCTGGCGGCGGCTGCTTTCCTTTCCTGCTTCGAAGAGCGGACCCGAAGCCTGCTCGCCGCGCGCCGGGCGGGATTTGACGTTTTCGCGGGAGCGCGCCCGCAGCGCCTGCCGAAAGGGCCAGGCGCCGTCCCACTCCACCTGTTCGCTGTGGCGGACGATTTCTGCGAGCAGTTCGAGCGGCAGTTCGCCGGCCATGGCCTGCAAATGCTGGTAGGCGGCCGCGGTGACGCGGGCGTCGTCGAGGGCGCGGTGGGTAGCGGGGAGCGGAATGCCGAGTTGACGTCCGAGCGCGCTGAGGTTGTAGCGGCTGGCCGTGGGCATCAGCACGGCGGCCATTTCGTAGGTGTCTATTCGCTCGTTGAGTTCGAAAAGGCGGTATTTCTCGAAGAAAGAGAGGTCGAATTTTAGATTGTGACCGAGGATGGGCGAGTCGCCGATGAAGGCGGTCAATTCCTCCAGCACTTCGCGGATGCGCGGAGCCTGGCGCACCATCGAGTCGTCAATGCCGGTCAGCCCGGTGATGAATTCGGGAATGTGGCGGTTGGGGTTGACGAGGGTAGAAAATTCCCCTTCGATGCGGCGGCCGCTGAAGCGCACCGCGCCGATTTCGATGATGGCGTCCGTTTTCGGGTCGAGACCGGTGGTTTCGATATCAAGGGCAACGATGGAAGTCATGAAGTGAGTTTACCATAAATGTATAGGTCGGATTATCAATCCGACCTACGGGTAAAATCATTCTTTCTCATCTTTCTCCGGCTGGGGCAGGGCTGTGCGGAGGGCGTCCAGCAAGGTGGAGGGAAGAGGATTTTCTTTTGCCTGCGCTTTCAGGAAGTCTTTCAAGTCTTTGGGCGTCATGGCGGGCAGGGGAGATGCTTCGGCATGGAGTTCGACGCGCGGGTCGGTGAAGAGCAGGGCGGCGCGCACGGGCGGAATCGGCGTCCCTTCGGGCAGAATCCGCTGAAGGTAGCGCTCCGTGACCTGAACCTCGGCCTGCGCCTCCAGGTCCGGGCGGCCGAGGCTTTCCTGACCGAACAGCCGCAGGTACGAGCGCACGAATCCGCCGCCCTTCGAGCGCCAGCGCTTGCCATCATAGACAATCGTCCCGCCCTGGTAGTAGGGCAGGAGAGTCCACACGCCCGCGGGCCCGATGAGCAGGTGGGAAGCAGGGGTAACGAAGTGATAGACCGTGTATTCGCGCCCCAGCCCTTTCATGCTTTTGTTGATGATTTCGTCCGGGCGTGGCGAGCGTCCCCAGCGGTTGGCGTAGTAGATTCCAAATTGTGAGAGCAGAAAGCCGATCAACAGACTGCCGAAGGCGTAGCCCAGGTATTGCGGAAATTTAACCGTGATGAAAAAGCCCACAATCAGGATGATGAAGGCGGCAATACTGCTGTATTTGGCGATGGCTGAGTTACGTTTGATCAGTTTGGTGTTAGTGACGATTTTCATGCTTCCTCGTTGTCCTTTTGCCACAGATTCGGCGGATTTTTCCTGCCCACAGAATCTGCAAAGATAATCATCTTTATTTGCCTTGCAAAGACTTGGCAATCGCGTCACGGATGGAGGTCAGCACATCGGCCTCGACGGCGTTCTTCGCCACGCGGACGGCGTTCTGGATGGCGAGGGCGTCCGAGCGGCCATGACCGATGAAGACCAGTCCATTGACGCCCAGCAGGGGCGCCGCGCCGTGTTCGCTGGGGTCCATCATCTGCTTGATACTCTTGAGCGAGGGTTTGATGAGTGCGCCGCCCAGTTTGGCAAGCAGGCCGCCGCTTAAAATGGCCTCTTTGATTTTGTCCATCAGCAGTTTGGCGACCGCCTCAGATGACTTGAGCAGGATATTGCCCGTGAAGCCGTCGGTGACGGCCACGTCCACCTTGCCGCCCAGCAATTCCTTGCCCTCGATGTTGCCGTAGAAGTTTAACCCCGACTCGGCCAGCAGGGGGTAGGTGTGCTTGACCAGTTCGTTGCCCTTGCCGGCCTCCTCGCCGTTGGCAAGCAGACCGACGATCGGGTTTTGAACCCCGCGCACTTTTTGCGCGTAGATGCTGCCCATGATGGCAAATTGGAGCAGGTTTTCCGGTTTGCAGTCGGGGTTGGCGCCCACGTCAATGACCACGCATGAGCCGGTTGCGGTGGGGAAGACGGGGGCCAGGCCGGGGCGGTCCACGCCGGGCAGGGTGCCGAGGCGGAAGTAGGCGGTGACGGCGGCTGCGCCGGTGTTGCCGGCGGTGACGAAGGCATCCGCTTCGCCGTTCTTGACCAGGTCAATGCCGACGGCCATTGAGTTCTGTGCGTTGGGGCGGCGCGCTTTCAGAACGAGCGCCATGCCCTTGTCTTCCATCGTTAGCATTTCTGGGGCGTGAACGACGCGGATGGGCAAACTGCCGGGATTCTGCGCCTCCAGCACGGGTTTGATTTTGGCTTCATCACCGACCAGGATGATTTCCACGCCGTATAGGCGGGCGGCGGCTACTGCGCCGGTTACGTCCGGGACAGGGTACTCGTCGCTCCCCATGGCGTCAACGACAATGCGGGTCATTCTCTTCTCCTTGGGTAGGGATTGCTTGACAAGCAAAGCATCCTGATTATAATACGCCTGCTCACGCGCTGGTGCTGGAATTGGCAGACAGGCATGGTTGAGGGCCATGTGCCGCAAGGCGTGGGGGTTCAAGTCCCCCCCAGCGCACACTCCCCCGGAAAATCCGGGGGATTTTGGTTTCTCCATTTGCTTGACATCCTCCACCGCCTCGCTATAATAAACTTGTGGCGCGTTCATGCGCTGCTTTGCCAAACCCCACTATCCCATTCAGGAGGAAGACAATGAAACGCTCGCTTTGGTTTGTTCTGACCGCTCTCATCCTGGCCAGCCTGTTGCTGCCGGCCTGCGGTCCTGCCCAAAAGACGAAGATCACTGTGGCCATGGACGCCACCTGGCCGCCTTTTGAGTATGTGGATGAGACCACGCAGGAAATCATCGGCTTTGATGTAGACCTGATTAAGGCCATCGCCGAGAACCAGAATCTCGAAATCGAGATTGTCAATGTCCCCTGGGATTCCCTGCTGGCCGGCATGGCGCAGTGCCAGTATGACATTTCCGTCTCCGCCATGACCATCACGGAGGATCGCAAGCAGTCCTTCAACTTCTCTGACCCCTATTTTGCCGCCGGGCAGGTGGTGACGGTGCAGATGTCTAACACTGACATCAACAGCAAGGCTGACCTGGCTGGCAAGACGGTCGGCGTCCAACTCGGCACCACGGGCGACATCGAGGCCCAGAAGATTGCCGGCGCGACGGTCAAGAATTATGACGACATTGGCCTGGCTTTCCAGGACCTGCTCAATGGTCAGATTGATGCCGTGATTGCCGACAACCCGCTGGCCCTTGGATATATCGGGCAGAACCCGGACAAGTTAAAGACTGTTGGTGAGGTCTTCACCGATGAGTATTACGGTATTGCTGTCTGCAAGACCAATACGGAATTGCTCAATAAAATCAATGCCGGTCTGGCGGCGGTCAAGTCGCAGGGCTTGATTGAAGAACTGACGACCAAGTGGCTGACGGGCGGTCAGTAAGTCTGCCCTTATAAAATGCGCGAGGCGTCTGATTGTCAGGCGCCTCGCATTCGCAATTTGAGAGGTGTCTGTGGCCGAAGAAAAAGAATCGTTTCTGGTCTCTCACGCCCGCGAACAGCGCCGCGCCGAAATCCGTTGGCGCATCTCGTTCTGGCTGGCTTCCATCGTTGCAATTTCCCTGTTCATTTTTGCTTTCTATCCTTCGGAGGAGAACGTCATCAAATTAGGGGCGAGTCTTCCGCCAGAAAAGCAGGAACAATTCAAAGCCTGGGCCATCAAGACCTTCCCTTCTGAGATGACGCCCGACCCGCTTTGCGCCAACGACTCCACCGTAGAGCACTGTGGGGCGGAGATGGAAAAACTCTTTGCCTTTGCCCCCGACCCCTTCCCGACGATGATGGTCTTCATGCGGGGGGGCATCCGTGTCACCATCCTTGTCACGGTGGCGGCGTACTTGTTGACGCTGGTGGTCGGTCTCTTTGGCGGCCTGGGGCGTCTCGCCAAATCAAAGATTGTCTCTGGCATTAGTACGCTGTACGTGGAAATCGTGCGCGGTATCCCTCTGCTGGTGCAACTCCTGTGGTGGTACTTTGCCTTCCCGACCATTTTGCAAAAGACCATCTGGCCTTCTTATCAGGCTAACCCGATTGCCATGTCCATCTTGGGGCTGGTCTTTTGCTACGGGGCATACATGAGTGAAATTTACCGTGCCGGCATTCAGAGCATCCCCAAAGGCCAAATGGAGGCGGCGCTCAGCCTGGGCATGTCCCGCACGCAGGCGTTGCGCTTCGTCATTATTCCGCAGGCGATTCGCGTCATCTTGCCGCCGATGGGCAATGAGTTCATTGCATTGCTCAAGGATTCGTCTCTTGTCAGCGCCGTTGCAGTTGTTGACCTGACCCGCCGCGGGCGCGAGTTCATGGCTGCTCACTTCAACCCTATCGAGGTCTGGCTTTTGGTGGGTGCGCTATATCTGGTTATGACGATTTTCTCGGCGCGCGTTCTGGCGCATATCGAGCGTAAAATGAAAACTGCCTGAACAGGCAGACTGTTTGAAAATAGTGGCGCAGGCCGCTATTTTTCTTTCGATGCAATTTGCCGCGGACAGTTGACATAATGCTTCTTTGGAGTATAATTTCGCCCGCTATGGCCGACTAGCTCAATCGGTAGAGCAGCTGACTCTTAATCAGTTGGTTCGGGTTTCGAGTACCCGGTCGGTCACAGCAAGGCCCTCCCAGTGTGGAGGGCTTTTTGTTTTGGCTGCTCTCTATCTCCCTCAGGAAACGATTTTTTAGAGGCGCTACTGTTGACGCTTAGACAGATGACGCTATAATCGTTCTGATGACAGACTTTCCCCCTGCCCGCATTCTTGCTATTGAAACTTCTTGCGATGAAACCGCTTGCGCCGTTCTAGAAAATGGCCGCGTGCTCCTGGCCTCTACTGTAGCCTCGCAGATGGATGTGCATGCCCGTTATGGCGGCGTGTACCCTGAAGTGGCTTCTCGCCAGCATATCTTGTCCATTGTACCGGTGGTTGAGGAGACGCTTGTTAAAGCCCACCTGACCATCGAGGATATCCATGCGGTTGCCGTGACGCGCGGACCGGGCCTGGCCGGCTCGCTGGTAGTGGGACTGAACGCAGCCAAAGGGTTGGCCTTTGGGGCAGGTCTTCCCCTCGTCGGCGTGAACCATCTTGAAGGCCACATTTACTCTGCCTGGCTGCATGCTGCCGATGAACTTCCTCCCCCAGAACCTCAGTTCCCGCTTGTTGCTTTGCTGGTTTCCGGCGGCCATACGGAAATCAATTTCATGGAGTCCCACTTGACCTACAAGCGCCTTGGCGCCACTCTCGATGATGCCGCCGGCGAGGCTTTCGACAAAGTGGCGCGCTTGCTTGGCCTGTCTTATCCTGGAGGCCCTTCTATCCAAAAGAGCGCAGAAGAAGGCAACCCGGCAGCCTTTAAATTCCCGCGCGCCTGGTTGGAAGAGACATACGATTTTTCCTTCAGCGGACTTAAAACTGCTGTTCTGAAGGAGGTCAAGCGGTTTGAGACTCAGAACGTTCCTTTGCCTGTTGCAGACCTGGCTGCCAGTTTCCAGGCGTCTGTGGTGGAGGTTCTGTTCGAGAAGACAATGCGCGCCGCGCGAGAATATGGGGTAAAAAACATCATCGTTGGCGGCGGTGTTTCGGCCAATAAACCTTTGCGAGATGCATTTCTTGCCCAACGCGAGTTTATTGTGCACATCCCACCGCTCAAATACTGCACCGACAACGCTGCCATGATTGCTGCGGCCGGTTATTTTCGATATGTGCTTGGATACACCGACGATCTGGAAATTGATATTTTGCCTACTTGGCCCCTTTAACCTAAACCGCCAGTGGTTGTCCCGAACCACTGGCGGTTTAGCAAGAGGAGAATGCAAATGCTATTATATACAATGAGATAAAAATCAAATGAAATTTGTGTTAGATGTGTATTAGAAATTTTTTGATTTTTTCGACAGTGGGGGCACTGGCAGAGGTTATTTGCCTTGCCAGAACCGAACTCGGGCGCAGATTTTCGGTTCTACCATCAGGCCTGAATTTCAACAAGCCGGTCAAGACCCGCCAGGTCTTTGTGTAGCCGAATGTCTGCTTGCTCGAAGACATCCTTTGCCAGTGAAATCGCTTTTTCCCCTTGCGAGGCCTCGATTTCTAGCAAAATTCTTCCGCCAGGGGCCAGCACAGAAGGGGCTTTTTCCAGCAAACGGCGGATGAGTGCTAGCCCGTCCGCTCCGCCATCCAGGGCCAGGGTGGGTTCGCGGCCGAAGATGGGTAATCCGCGCAGGGTGGTGGTGGGGATGTAGGGCAGGTTGGCCGTAATTAGGGAGCAGGAACGGGGAGACAGGGAAGGGGGGAATAGGTCTGCTTGGATAAAAGTGACGCGGTCGGCTACTCGGTGACGCTCTGCATTGCGGTGTGCTATGCTCAGGGCTGCGGAAGAAATATCGCTGGCTGTGACCCTGACTTGCGGCACGTTGACTGCTAGCGCAACGGCAATGCAGCCTGAACCGGTTCCAATGTCTAGAACTTCTGCCGCGCTCTCCTTTCTATTCAACCAGAAGATGGCCCGCTCAACCAGTAGTTCTGTTTCTGGGCGCGGGATGAGCACGTCGGGAGTCACATAGAATGGCAGGCCGAAAAATTCCCACTCGCCGAGCAGGTAAGGGAGCGGCTCTCCCGCCTGCAGACGCCGCGCCAGCCGCTTCAACGCGGCAACAGGTTCGGGGTCGAGGAGCGTTTCGGGATGGGCGGCCAGCCAGGAACGCGGCCGGTTCAGGATGTGCGCCAGCAGAAGTTGAGCATCCAGTTCGGGGGTTTCGCTGCAGGTTCGCAACCGGATGGCAATTTGTTCCAGAGCGGCGTCGAGACGGATTTTATTCTTCATCATCCTCGAAGCCGGAGGATGCCAGTCGTTCCGCTTCGTCACGGGTGGCCAGTTCTGTGATAAATTCATCTATGTTCCCGTCCATGACGGACGGCAAATTGAAGATGGAGTGGCCGATGCGGTGGTCGGTAACGCGGTTTTGTGGATAGTTATAAGTGCGAATTTTTTCCGAGCGTTCTCCTGTTCCGACCTGGGAGCGGCGGTCAGATTCGATGCTGGCGCGCCGTTTTTCTTCTTCTATTTCGTAGAGCCGAGCTCGCAGGATGGACAGGGCGCGCATTTTGTTCTGCAATTGAGAGCGCTCGTCCTGACAGGTGACGATCATACCGGTCGGCTTGTGATAGAGACGCACGGCCGTTGAGTTCTTTTGAACGTTCTGACCGCCCGCGCCGGAGGAGCGAAAGACTTCGATTTCGATATCGGATTCGGGAATTTCGATATCTACGTCGTCTACCTCGGCCAGAACTGCCACTGTGGCCGTCGAAGTATGAATACGGCCGGAGGCTTCGGTAGCCGGTACGCGCTGAACGCGGTGCACGCCAGACTCGTACTTGAGTTTTGAGTAGGCTCCGCGGCCGCGGATTTCGAAGATGACCTCTTTGAAACCGCCAATACCGATGTCGCTGGAGGACACGATTTCATACTTCCAGCCCTGGCGCTCGGCATAGCGGGTGTACATGCGGAACAGGTCGGCAGCAAAGAGGGCCGCCTCGTCGCCGCCCGCCCCGGCGCGGATTTCCATGTAAACGTTTTTTTCGTCACGCGGGTCTTTTGGAACCAGCATGGATTTGAGGGTGGACTCGAGTTCGCCAATTTGGGGTTCGACTTCGGCGATTTCCAATTCGGCCAAAGAGCGCATTCCGTCATCCTGTTCGGTTTCGAGCAGGCGGCGGGCGTCCTCGAGCCGTTTCAGTGCCTGGCGGTACTGACGCGCCGTCTCCACCACCGGTTCCAGTTCGGTGCGCTCTTTGTTTAACTCGGCGGCGCGTTCATAGTCGCCGCCCACTTCCATCAGTTCGCGGTTGATTTGTTCGTAACGTTCTTCAATTCCGGCAAGTTTTTCGAGCATAACAGTCCTTCAAGTAGCAATGGTTCTCGCGCATCGCTCCAGGGCGAGCGCCCGCCGATTATAACTCTTTTCTTTGTCGTTTCCCTATGGTCGGCGGAGAAAAGGCGCTCAATTGATGACCAGCGATAATATCATCGAAAGCAGGACGATAATCGAAACGGTCACAAAAATAATTTGATACAGACGAATCCTGCGCTGTGTTTGGGTTAGTTTGGGTTTTGTATTTTTTGCCATCTTGCCTCGCAAGTCAGGAGGTTTTGTTCACCGGTTGGGCAGGCATCCATTTTGCCCAAAAGTATCACATTGCCACGCCATGGGCGCGAAAGGCTTTGAGTAGAGCCTCTTCCAGTTCGTCGACTGCCACCGGCTTGGTGACATACGAATCGGCCCCCATTGCCAAAGCCCGGTCTATCAAGACATCAGCCGATTCGGTCGAAAGCATGACTACCGGCAGGTTTTTGAATTCCTTGCGAAGGCGCAGGAACTCAAGAAAGTCCAGTCCTGTTACTTCCGGCATGTTGATGTCCAGAATAATCAGGTCGGGGCGTTGACCTGCCAGCAGGGCTTTGGCAGCGGGGCGCGCGGCGAGGAAGTATTGCGTCTCGAAATCGAGCAGCCGGAGCATCAACTGCACGGCTCGCACCATTTCTTCGTCATCGTCGATAATCCAGATTCGTTTCACGGCTTTCCTTTGGAGTAATACACTCAATCCAGGCTTGCTTTGATGTTTTTTGCCAGCGCTGCCGAAATTCCCGGCACGGCGGTGAGCGCTTCCAGTGGCGCTTCTCGAATCTTATCTACAGAGCCGAAATGTTTCAAGAGTGCTCGGCGTTTGGAAGGCCCGATGCCGGGGATAGAATCGAGGACCGAGGCCATGCCCTGTTTCGAGCGCTGCACTCGATGGGCGGTAATGGCAAAGCGGTGGGCTTCGTCGCGGATGCGCTGAATGAGATACAGTCCTTGGGAGTGACGCGGCAGGCGCAGGGAATTGGCTCTGTGGGGGAAGAAGATTTCTTCTTCTTGTTTTGCCAGACCTACTACCGGCACTCTTTCTGTCAGGCCGAATTTTTCCAGCACGTTCATTGCGCGCGACAATTGCCCTTTGCCGCCGTCCACAATTAATAAGTCGGGGAGGACGGAGAACGATTCGTCCGGCTTCGACCCTGGGCCGGCCTCCGCCGATTGGGCCGCCTGCCAGCGGCGGAAACGGCGCGTCAGCACCTCTTCCATTGACGCGAAATCATCCGGCGCGCCGGAAACTGATTCGATATTGAAGCGCCGATAAGATTTTTTATCCGGCACTCCTTGAGAGAAGACCACCATACTGCCTACGGTAGCCACCCCTTGGGTATGGGAAATATCGTAACATTCGATACGATTGGGCGGGCTTGCCAATTCGAGCGCGGCCTGGAGTTCGGCCAGCGCCTGCTCCTGCCGATGTGTGTCGGCCTGCCAGCGAGCGCGCAAGGCGGCGAGAGTCTCTGCGGCATTTTCGGCGGCCATCTGCACAAGTTCCTGTGGCTGGCCTTCTTTGGGGACGAAGATTTTTACTTTCTCTCCGCCGCGCCGTGAGCGCATCCATTCCTGGATAATTTTGGCCTCTTCAATCTCCTCTGGCAGCATGATCTGTTGCGGGATATTGGCCGCTTCGGCATAGAATTGCTGAATGAACTGCGTGATCACCTCGGAATCGGCCGCATCCTCTGCGCCTTCGAGAACGAAGTATTCGCGTCCGATGAGTTTGCCGCCGCGAATAAAGAAAACCTGCACGCAGGCTTCGCCGTCTGCGCGGGCCAGAGCCAGGACATCTGAGTCTTTGTAATCGGCCGGAAAGACAACTTTTTGCCTTTCGACAATGGATTGCAGGGCTTTGATTTTATCGCGCAAGGCGGCGGCGCGCTCGAAATTGAGTTCCTCGGCCGCTTTCTCCATTTCGGCCTGCACGCGCGCCAGGACGGGTTCGGAATGTCCATCGAGAAAAGACTGCAGGTCGGCAATCATCTGGCGGTATTGCTCGCGGTTGACCGCTCCAACGCAGGGGCCTAAACAGAGCTTGATGTCATAGTAGAGACATGCACGCAGGTCCTGGCCGCTAATCTCCCGGTCACAGGTCAGATAGGGGAAGACGCGCCGTAATACATCCAACGTCTGGTGGACTGCCCAGGCAGAAGTGTAGGGACCAAAATAACGCGCCCCATCTTCCTGCATCAAGCGCGTCACCGTTACGTGCGGAAAATCTTCCTGCCAGTGGATTTTGATGTATGGGTACCGCTTGTCGTCTTTCAGCCGGATGTTGTACTTTGGGCGATGTTTCTTAATAAGATTCATCTCGAGGATGAGCGCCTCGAGTTCCGAGCCGACCACAATCCACTCGATGTCGGCGATTTCGCGCACCAGACGACGGGTCTTGTTGTCGTGACTGGCATCGGCGTGAAAATACGAGCGGACGCGATTCTTCAGGCTGATGGCTTTGCCGACGTAGATGATTTTCCCCTCGGCGTTCTTCATCAGGTAACAGCCGGGTTTGGCAGGCAGGGTGGCCAGGATGCCCTGGAGGTGTTCAGAAAGTTCCACGGCTATATTTTACTGTATCGTCTGGCGGAAAATCAAAAAAGTGGGACGGTGCGAGCCCATGTGCTGTCAACCGTGCCGGCGTAATCGGCGTAGGGGTAGGTATCGTAAATCCAGTCAACCGACGTACCGCGCAGTGTCCAGGTGCCGGTGCTCAAGACTTTTTTCTGCCCATCATCGTAATCGCTCCTGCGGCCAGCAGTGCCGTGACAATGATGGCAATCACCGCCCCGCCTGCCGAAGCAGATGGCAGTGCAGCAGTTTCCCCGGCGGGCGTTGGCGTCAACGGGGTGACGATGGCTGTCCATGTCGAAGTCGGCCAGGGAGTCGATGAAGGCCGCGGGGTGGGCGTGCTGGTCGGCTGGGTCGGCGTGGCCGTGTAAGCCGGGCGGATAATCAGCGTCTGTCCGGGGTAGATGACCGATTTCTCCGACAGGCCGTTTAGAGCGTACAATTCATTGAGATAAATGTCATGCGCAATCGCAATTGCCAGCAGAGTATCTCCTGGCTGGACGATGTAGGTAATCGAGCCGTCCGGGTTGGGCGTGCCGGTAGCGAATGTGCCGGTGGCTTGCGGCGCGGCGGGTGGACGCGGCGTGTAGGGAGCGGGCGTCCCACCGGTGGAGAGACCTGCATCCAGCACATAGTAGTACACATTCCCGACCACGGCTACTCCCGCGCCGACGTCTCGCAGGTTCGCCGAAAGCATCGTATTCTGGTGCGGCGCGTCGCCCATCCAGATTTGTACGGCTCCGGCGGCGTCCAGCCCGCTGCCGGAGACGATATTTTCCGAGAAAAAGCCTCCCAAACTCAAATCTCCGGCTACCGGGTACCCGGCGTCCAGCGCGCGCTGAAAGGGCCGCCGCCCCAGACCGTCCAGATGCGTGCTGGCCGAGCCGATGGAGGCCAGATACTCGGCGTGCGTTTGGGCAATCTGCATCAGGATGGGATGCGGATTGTAAGCGGGCAGTCCGTTTTGCGCGCGCAGGGCGTTGACCGCCGCGATGAGTTCGGAAGCAGTCGAAAGGTCCGGCGCGGCGCGGACAGGGATAAAGGCCGCCAGCACAACCGCCGGCAGAAACAAAATCAGCAAAGTCAGAGCCAATTTTCGCATGGCTTCAATTATAACGCTTTGGCGAAAGGGAATTTTATCCACTACAGGAATGACATTGCGCATGTTCGCCGGACACAGCGCGGCTGTAAAATTGTGAAAAGGAGTCCCTATGCCCCTCTTCACGCCTGGCCGTCGCTGGCAGCCACCGTTTTCCCCCTTCAAGCGTGAACCCTTTAGCCGCCGCATGTTGACTGCCATCGAAAGAGCCATTAAAGGCCCGCTCTTTGGCTGCCGCATGTGCGGCAACTGCCTGCTTCAGGAGACGGCCTTCATCTGCCCAATGGAATGCCCAAAAGGGGCGCGCAACGGCCCTTGCGGCGGCTCGACCCCCGAACGTTGTTACGTGGACGAGACCCGCCCTTGCATCTGGTACGCCATCTACGCGCGCGCCTTCAAAATGGGCCGCGAAGAAATGCTGCTGGAAGTCCTGCCCCCGCTGGATTGGGACAAGGTCGGGACAGAGACCTGGGGTGACGTGGCCGCGCAGGTCAAGAAACTGGGCGCGGGCAAGGTGATCCGCGGCCTGCTGGACCGGAAGCCTGCTGTCCGCGCTCAGACCTGGGACTCGATTTTCCGCCCCGTCCGCCAGCCGGAATGGTGGCAGGGCGATGCCGCCTACCACCCCCCAAAATACAGCGAGCCGGTCTCGGGCCTGGAGCAGCGACTGAAGGCTGGGGAGTTCGTCGTCACCTGCGAGGTTGCCCCGCCGCTGACAGTTTCAACGAACAAACTTTGCTCGAACGTGGAGATGGTCAGGCCGTATGCCGCGGCGGTCAATTTCACCGACAGCCCCTCTGCCACGCCGCGCATGTCCTCCTGGGCCTGCTCGGCGCTGGCCATCCAGCACGGGGTCGAACCGGTGATGCAGATTGCCGCCCGCGACCGGACGCGCGTCGGCCTGCAAGCCGAGGTGCTCGGCGCGGCCGCTCTGGGCGTGCGCAACCTCCTCTGCATCTCCGGCGACAGCATGAAACTCAGCCCCGCGCCGCGCGGCCGCATGGATATCATTGACCTCGACTCGGTGCAAATGCTCTGGATTTTGCGCCGAATGCGTGACGAGGGCAGATATCTGGACGGGCGCGAGATGAAATTCCCACCCAAATATTTTCTCGGCGCGGCGGCTTCGCCCTTCGCCTCGGACGTCCGTTTTCAAGCCCTGCGTGAGCAGAAAAAGGTCAACGCCGGGGCGCAGTTCTTCCAGACCAACCTCGTCTTCGACGCCGACCGGCTGGAAATCTGGCTCAACGAACTGGCGAAGCGCGGCGTGTTGGACAAAGTTTTCATTCTCATCGGGATAGCCCCGCTCAAGACGTTCAAGATGGCAAAATACATGAACGACGAAGTGCCGGGCGTCTTCATTCCTGAACCTCTCCTGCGGCGCATGGAAAAAGCCGAGGCCGCCGGGAACGCCGCCGAGGAAGGTTTTGCCATCGCGCTGGAACTGGTTGAAAAAATCAAGCGTTTCCGCGGGCAGGGAGTCCACGGTCTGCACATCATGGCCGTCGGCTGGGAAGAGATTGTCCCGCGTCTGGCGACCGAGGCCGGGCTGTCAAATTTACTCAAGGAGAAAGTATGACTCCAGAAATTCGTCCTGCGTGATTGCCAGCCTGCGGCGCGGCGGACGGGTCTCTGTGCCGCGCGGTGGGACGCAGTTGCAGGCTGGCGACGCCCTGACGCTGACGCTGGAGCGCGCCGCCCAGGCAGAGTCGCTGCGCGCGTTGATGGGAACCCCGCGCAAGGGGTAAAAAAACAGACTTCCGAAGTCTCGGAAGTCTGAACGCACAAAACGCAGGAAGGGCGTTCTCTCCCCTGCGCTTTGCATTTTGGGCGGCGATTAATCTGCCGCGCCCGCCTCTGGCAAACCTTTGAGCGTAACTTCCAACTCTTCAGTGGATTGATTGAGAATCTGCGCAGGCTTGCGATTCAAGTTGCGCGCGCCAGCCCGAATTGCCCAAACCAGCAAACCCGCCAGAGCCAGAGTCCACAGGACGGCAAAGATTTGCTGTGCGCCAATATTTTCAGGGAAGAGCAACTGCCCCCAAGTGTACGTCTCAACAAAGACGGTGTTTTCGAGCAGGGCTTTATGAAAGTCGTAGAACAAGGTAAAGGGCAGGTAGCCCAGCGCAAATCCGATGAAGCCAATCAGCGTATTGGTGTAGCCCAACCCCAGCCGCATGTAGGAACGGATTTCGCAGCCTACCAGCGCCACGGCGCCAAACCCTAAAAAGAAGCCGCCGAGAAGAGAAATCCAGGATAACTGGTTTTTGACAGGAGACTGAAAACCCAGCGGAACATTGAATAAGACCCAGGCGCCTACCGCGAATACGCCGGTCAGTACAATGGAAGCAAGCAGTCCCTGAAGCGGGAGCAAGCCTTTCATCAGGGTGCGGGTAATAGCGGGGATTCCTAATTTTGCCCAGCGGTCTTCATCTTTTTTGAACATCTGCGCCGCTTCAACCGAGACGAGGGCGCATTCCGTTCCGAAGCCCGATTTGCCCATTGCAAAACCGCCAATGACGCCCGCAGCCAGGCTCAACCACATAAAGACTGCGCCGCTGTTTGGGATGCTGTGCTTCGACTCGGGGCTGAAGAAATAATACACCGCCGGGATGATGAACATTACCAGAAAGACTATCCCAACCCAGCGCCAGGGGTCGGTCCAGGGATTATAATTGGCGTCAAAAGTAAAGCCGTCCGCCAATAACTTCTTCTCTTGCGCCATCTTGACGTAAGACTTGGTTTCCTGATGCTTGAAGAATTTCCCCAAACCGGTTTTGGACATCGCCCAAAACGCTGTCAGACCGCCAATTGCCATAAACGCCGATACCACTGTGGCTTTAATGCTCATCAACGGAATTCCGCCCAGCAAATGATTGAGCGTGCAGCCATCCGCGAGGCGAGTTCCGTAACTAAACACGGCGCCGCCAAACAAAGAAAGCAGCAGCATTTTGGGGCTGTACTTTGCCCAGGAGCGCGATTCTTTTTCCGCCAGGGCGACCAACAAACCACCCAAAATTATCCCAAGAATGGGACCCCAAGTATCTACCTTGAAAGCGCTGCCATACAGACCATTTTCGAGTCCAAAAGTTTTGCCGCCCCACCAGAAGACTTCAATCGCGCGGAACATGCCGCCCAGGTTGGTCGTAACAGTGATGGGCGTGCTAACAAGACCTTTTCCCTCCGCGGCAGATTTAGCGTAACCCGCAATCATGTAAATGATTTGCGCCACGCCAAACCCGACGCCAGCCCAAAAGAAAGACCATTGCTTGGTAAAAAACTTTTTCATGTCTCCTCCGATGCAAACAAGAATTGATATTTTTATAAAGTTTCAGTAGATCCAAATTTGCCTTGAGCGCGTCGCCCAATTGAGGATTTGGCGGGCTTGCTCTAACCTTGTATGATTGTTAGCGTCAACCAACAATCCAAGGAGAGCAAGCCCATGTCCCATGTTACACCGAAACTCAGCGATCAGAAAGTCCTGAATGAAGCCCGCCAAGTGCTGAAAGAGCACCTGCCGTTGGAAGCGGAGGGCTATGTTTGCACGACGGATGATTTGTATAATGTGTTGCTCGGCGTCGCCGC
>DAOTVO010000017.1:0-8906 GCA_034436335.1 Anaerolineales bacterium
GCTGATCCCGTACCACGGTCAGCCCTATAAAGACCAAAAGGAGATTGTGCGCGGCGCGCCCAAGTCCGGAACAACCCGATTTCACGGCTACGCCACGATTTCGATTGTGCGAGATCATCGGCGTTACGTGGTGGCCTTGCGCTTCATTGAGGACGGCGAGGAGGCCTCCGCCGAATTCCTCATTAACCTCCAGCGGGGAAAAATGGAGAGCCTGCGCGCCGAACTGGCCGAACTGATTCGCAAGAACGATTACCGCTTTGCCAAAGAGCCACTTGGCAAAGAAGGCGACTCCTGGCTGCGGGCCATCCGCATGATGACGGGGAACAAAGACGCCGAGAGATGACCGGCTATCCTTGCTGCCAATTTGCCAAAAATCCTGTCAGCACTTCAAACTTGCGATATACTTGCGGCTTGGTAAATCAACGGACAAACGTCCGAAATTCAGAATGGAGTAAATGTATGGACACAACTATTGAACTCATCAGCGGGCAAGAAATCCTCGACTCGCGCGGCAACCCGACCGTCGAGGTGGAAGTGGTGTTGGCCGACGGTTCCTGGGGCCGCGCCGCCGTCCCGTCCGGGGCCTCGACCGGCATCCACGAAGCGCTCGAACTGCGCGACGGCGACAAATCCCGCTACAACGGAAAAGGCGTGCTGAAGGCCGTTGCGGCAGTCAACGAAGAGATTGCGGATGCCCTCTTCGGCATGGACGCCTTCGACCAGGCCGCCATAGACGCGGAAATGCTGGCGCTGGATGGGACCCCGAACAAGTCGAAGTTTGGCGCCAATGCCATCCTGGGCGTCAGTCTGGCCGTGGCGCGCGCGGCGGCCAACTCAGCCGGCATGTCGCTCTACCGTTACCTTGGCGGCGTAAACGCCCGTCTTCTGCCCGTGCCAATGTTCAACATTCTCAACGGCGGCGTGCATGCCAACTGGCAGGGCACTGACTTCCAGGAATTTATGATTGCCCCCGTCGGCGCGCCGAACTTCCAGGAGGCGCTGCGCTGGGGCAGCGAGGTCTATCATGCCCTGAAAGGCGTTCTCAAAGACGGCGGCTACTCGACCGGCGTGGGCGACGAAGGCGGCTTTGCCCCGGCGCTCAAGAAAAACTCAGATGCTGTGGAACTCATCCTGAAAGCCATCGAAAAAGCCGGCTACAAACCCGGCGACGATGTGGCCCTGGCGCTCGACCCGGCCACCAGCGGTATTTATGAGGATGGCCTTTACAACCTGCGCACCGAAGGCCGCAAAATTACATCCGCCGAATTAGTGGAAATCTGGAAATCGTGGGTCGAAAAATACCCTATCGTAGTACTGGAAGACGGCCTGGCCGAGGATGACTGGGATGGCTGGAAACTACTCAACCAAACGCTGGGCGATAAAATCGAACTGGTCGGCGACGACCTGTTTGTCACCAATGTAGAGCGGATTGCCCGCGGCATCCAAGAAAACGCCGCCAATGCCGTGCTGATTAAACTCAATCAGATTGGCACGTTGACTGAAACAATCGCCGCCATCGAAATGGCGCGCAAAGCCGGCTGGGGAGCGATGGTCTCCCACCGCTCCGGCGAGACGGTGGACAGTTTCATCGCTGACCTGACGGTTGCCATGTCCACCGGTCATCTCAAGACCGGCGCGCCCTGCCGAGGCGAGCGTGTCGAGAAATACAACCAGTTGATGCGCATCGAGCGCGAATTAGACGATGCGGCCATCTACGCCGGACGTAAAGCGTTTGTACGCTAGCGTCAAAGACACTCGCGCAAAGCCGGGTTGACCAGTAAAAAAACAGAATGGCCGTCAAATTTGGCGGTCATTTTGTTTTTAAAAATTTCTTGAAACAATGCTGTTTTTGATTTTGTTTTGTTGCAGAGTTCAGGAAATACAAGATTCGCCCGTCATCGCGAGCCGCCAAAAACGGCGAAGCCCCAGCCTGACGCCAGGACAGGCAATCTCATCGTCGGTTCTGGAAACTGCTTCGACGGCTGCGCCGCCTCGCAGTGACACGAGGCCCTGCGTGTTTGCAAGAGAGCATCTCGATTTCTTATTCTCTTTCGTATCAAAGGTCATCACTTCGGCCACCCTCAGAATTTTTAAGATTGATATTTTGTTAAATTACTTGACAAACAATTACAAATTGTTATATGATATAAGCGTTACGCCGTAAAATAAATCCGTTTTTCGGCCGGAAAACAGCCTTGAGCGTCCAAAACTGGTCAATCTCCCTTCCAAATGTAAAACACATTAACAAATTTGCTGTATTGGACCTGATTCGGTTCACAGCGGGAGGAATTTCGCGCGTCGAAATTGCCCGTCGTCTTGGCCTTACGCGCGCGGCGGTCACGACCATCGTCAACGACCTGTTGGAAACAGGCATCATCCGTGAGGCAGAGCATATTATTTCCCCAGCCGGCCGGCCGCCGGTTGTGCTGGAAATCAATCCCTCGATGGGATATGTCATCGGAATTGATTTTGGCGCCACCCATATCAACCTCCTTCTCGCCAATATGTCGGCGCACATTCTCGAAGAAATCGAAGCCGATTTCGATATCCAGGCCGGGCCAAAGGCCGGCATCGCAGAAGCGGATCGTCTGGTGCGGGAATTGCTTGCAAAAGCCGGGCTGAGCATAAGCGACATTGTTGCCATCGGCATGGGAGTCCCAGGGCCGATTGCAGCCGAGGCAGGCATGGTTGTTGCTCCGCCTATCATGCCGGGCTGGGACAATTTCCCAATCCGCAAAAATCTGGAGGCGCTTTGGGGCGTTCCGGTTTCCATCAATAACGATGCAGAACTCGGTGTGCTTGGCGAGTGGGCAGCCGGGGCAGGCCGAGGCGAGCGCAATCTGGCCTACATTAAGGTCGGCACCGGCATTGGCGCAGGATTGCTGCTAGACGGTAAAATTTATCGCGGCGTCACCGGCGCAGCCGGAGAAATTGGGCACCTTACCATAGATGAAAACGGCCCGTTGTGCACCTGCGGCAACCATGGCTGTCTGGAAGCCTTTGCCGGGGGACGCGCCATCGCTTTACAAGCACAGGAGGCTGTACGCAATAAACAGCGAACCCAACTGGCCTCGATACAGCCCACAGAGAGCATCACTGCCCGCGACGTTGCAACCGCCGCCCGGCGAGGCGACCTGGTTGCTCAGCAAATTCTTACGCGGGCAGGGACGCACATTGGCATCGCAATTGCCGGCATGGTCAACCTTTTCAACCCGGCTCTTGTTATAATAGGTGGTGGAGTAGCGCAAACAGGCGATATTCTTCTTGAACCCATGCGGCAGGCCGTGCAGCGCCGCAGTCTCCCGGCTGCCGCGCGGGTGGTACGCATTACCACTGCCATGCTTGGACGGCGCTCCTCCAGCATCGGTGCAGTCATACAGGCTTTAACCATTGCGCTCCACCAAATCGCAGACCGAAAGGAGGTGAGGTTCCCCCAGATGACTCAGCCAAAGAGTCTGGAAATTACGGCATAACCTTTTCCCTTCGAAGGCGCTTGCCCGATAAGCGCTCCGCATCTCACTCTATTTCAAATCCTTAAGGAGAGAAGATAATGAAACGCACGATTTTTGTTCTGGTTAGCATGCTTGTTCTTGCATCCATGCTGCTGACCGCCTGCGGCGGCAAGACCACCGAGACTCCCGCCCCCCAACCCCCGGCGACCGAACCCCCGGCCACCGAGCCCCCCGCTGCTGAACCGGTAACCATCACCATCTGGCACCAATGGTCTGGTGATTACCTGAAGGCCATCACCGATGTCTTCACCGAATACATGTACAATCACCCCGGCGTGACGATTGACCTCAGCAAGCCGGAAGATGTTAGCGCGGCTCTGGCTGTGGCTATCCCGGCTGGCGAAGGCCCCGACATCATCGCCTGGGCTAACGACCAGATTGGCGTCAACGCGCTGAACGGCAATATCGTCGCTCTGAATGACTACGGCGTGGATATGGCTCTCCTCGAAAGCACCTACGAGCCTGCTGCGGTTGCCGGTGTTGTCTGGCAGGGCATGATTTGGGGTCTCCCCGAATCGCAGGAAAACATCACCCTGGTTTACAATAAAGCCGTCGCTACCGAGGCCGACTTCCCGAGCGACCCGCTGAACTTCCAGGACCTGCTGGCCAAGGCCCAGGCGTTCTATGAAGCCAAGGGCATCCCGCTGTTCTGCAACCAGGGCTTCCCGGGCGGCGATGCGTATCATGTCGCCCCGCTGTATTTCGGCTTCGGCGTTCCCTCCTACGTGGACGACCAGGGCAAAGTTTATCTAAACACCCCTGAGGCGATTGCCGCCGGCGAGTGGCTCGTCAGCATCAAGCCCTTCCTGATGCAGGAAATGAGCCACGAACTCTGCAAGACCGCCCTCATCGAGGGCAAGGTTGCCGCCTGGTGGACCGGCCCGTGGGCCATTGCTGACCTCGAAAACGCCGGCGTGGACTATGGCTTCGTTCCCATGGGCCGCCCGTTCGTCGGCATCAAGACCGTCATGCTGACCAAGAACGCAGTTGACCGCGGTCACGCCGAAATCGCCCTGGATGTGATGAAGTGGTACACCTCGTATGAGATGCAGAAGTACGTCACGCTGAAGAACAAGACCATCACCGCCAACACCCAGGCGCTGAACGATCCCGAAGTCCAGGCCCTCGCCACCATCGCCGGCTTCGGCAAGAACGCCAACCTCGGTATCCCGATGGCCAACACTCCGTTCGCAAACGCTCAGTGGGGTCCCGTTGGTGACGCCACCAGCGCCATCTGGAACGGCAGCCAGACTCCTGCCGAGGCGCTTGCCGCTGCGCAGGCTGCCATCGAGACCGCCATCGCTGGCATGAAATAAATTTGGTTCGTCCAGATGGGAGGGCGTTTGCCCTCCCATCTCTTTATCCGGCAAAGGAGGCTCCTATGGCACAATGGAAAGGATGGCGGAAGACTCTGACTGTCCTGGCTTTTATTGGCCCTACTCTGATTGGCATTTTTATTTTCAACATTTATCCGATTCTTTTTAACACCTACATTTCTTTTACCAACCGTAACCGCTATCATCCAAACCCGGATTGTTCCATCACGCTCACCCGCATCCTGGAGCCAACCTGCTGGAAAGTTTTTGAGAAAAATCGCCCCACCGGGCTGGCCGAACCGTTCCGGATTCAGGACCCGCTTTTTGCCAACTACGCCGACCTGCTCGGAAAATTCTTCACTCCACCGGCCTTGATCAGTTTTGGAAAAATTCTCCTCTGTTTCATTCCGCTGATTGTCGCCGGTCAACTAAACAAAGCCTTTGGAAAACGTCTTGAGCGCCCCGTCCCGACATGGGTGGTAACGCTGGGAGGCCTCCTTTTGGCCATTGGGCTGGGGTATCTTCTGCGCTTCGACTTGGCCGCCAACGAAATTGCCAATTCGGGGGACTTCTTTGTAGTCACCTTTCGATCATTCCTCTACGTTTTGCTCTGCATCCCGCTTTTCTTTATTGTGGGTCTGTCGCTGGCGTTGCTGCTCAACGTCCCTGATTTGCCGGGACGGGCATTCTTCCGCGTCATTCTCATCGTCCCCTGGGCTGCTTCGACCGTTGCCATCATGATGTCCCTGGTATGGAAATTCTTCTTCCAGGAACAAGGCCTGATTAATCAAGTTTTGACCGTACTCGGAACAGCCGGAAAAACCTGGCTCCAGGACCCGAAGTGGGCCTGGGTCGCCATCGTACTGACCAACGTCTGGTACTCCTACCCCTTCTTCATGGTAACCATCCTCGGCGCGCTGCAATCCATCCCCGCCGAACTGTACGAAGCCGCCGAAGTGGACGGGGCGTCCTGGTGGCAGCGGCTCTTCAACATCACCCTGCCGCTCCTGCGGCCGGCGGTCATCCCTGTCATCGTACTGAGTTCCATCACCACTTTCCAAATGTTTGGCACGGTTTGGGCTATCACAGGAGGCGGGCCAACGCGCGGCGCGGGCGTTCCGGGCGCAACCGAACTGGTGATGATTTTCGCCTATAAACAAGTCTTCCAGAGTTCGGCCTACGCCCGCATGGGAGCCTTTGCCGTCATCATGTTCATCTTCCTGTTTGGAGCCACACTCTACAGTCTGCGTATTTCCCGCATCACGAAAGGAGCCTACGAATGAACCGCAAAACCAAACTCGGCGCGCGCATCTTTCAGGTCATCGTAGCCATCCTGGCCACCATCTTTGCCATCTACCCGGTCTGGTTTGTCATCCTGGCTTCCGGACGCAGCGGCGGACGCCTGCTCACCTTCAACCTCGCCGGCATGTTCGTGCCAATCGAGTGGTCGTTCGACAATTACCGCGTTATGCTCTTCGAGCAGCCCTTCCTGCGCTGGGTCACCAACAGTCTGACCGTCGCCGGCCTGACCACCATCTCCTGCCTGCTCATCGCCACCTCGGCCGCCTTCGCCTTCTCGCGCATGAAGTTCTATGGCCGCGAATGGGGCCTGGTGCTATTCCTCGCCATCCAGTCCTTCCCCGGCGTTCTTTCCCTCGTGCCGGTCGCCCAACTCCTGACCGCCATCGGCGGCTACAACAAAATCTGGGGCCTCATCATCGCCTACACCGTCGGCACGCTCATCTTCACCACCATGAACCTCAAGGGTTACTTCGACACCATCCCGATTGACCTCGAAGAGGCCGCCATGATTGACGGCTGCGGCCCGGTACAATCCTTCCTGCTCATTGCCCTGCCGCTTGCCCGTCCAGCCATCGCCGTCACCGCCCTCTTTGCCTTCATGGGCGGCTGGGGCGAATACGTCCTCGCCTCCGTCCTCGTCCCTACCCCCGCCAAAACGACTGCCATGGTAGCGCTCTACAAACTCGCCAACGACATGAACATCCCCTGGGGATATTTTGCCGCCGGCGCCGTGATGATTATCATCCCCATCCTCATCATCTTCCTCTACCTCCAGCGCTACCTGGAAGGCGGCCTGACCCTCGGCGGCGTCAAGGGCTAACGCTTCCGCCGTCTCCCCGACCACAGTGCCCGACAGCGCCCCTGTCGGGCATATTATGCCCTTGGGCATTCTATCGGAACATAAATGGACAACATCTTCGGCAACCTGATAGACCGCGAACAACGTCTCGAACAAGAACATCGGCAAACACAAGGCGTGCATCATCGCTACCGACGCCTTCCCCTCGACCCCCGGCCCGGGCAACCGTTGACCCTTTTCCTGACCACCTCCTCGGATATGCTTTGCGACGCCGCCCGCTGTCTCTACACCACCGACGGGAGCGACCCCATCCCCGGTCACGCCTCGGTTCTCGACCTCGAGCCGGTGGCGGTCGAATGGTCGCCGCTCCTGTGGAACTATGTGCGCGTCTGGCAGGTCGCCCTGCCCGCCATGCCTGCCGATACGCTCCTGCGCTACCGTCTGCAAGCCCACCGCGCTGACGAGGATACCTGGGTCGAAGCCGACGCCGGGTCCGGCCCGCTCGCTCCTCCTTTCGCCCTCTGGATTGACAACGACCCGCCCCCGGCCTGGGCAGCGGAAGCGCGCCTCTATCAAATCTTCCCCGACCGCTTCCATCCCGGCGATGGCCGCTCCTGGAGAAAAGCCAAAGATCTGAACGACTTCTTCGGCGGCACGTTGCGCGGCATCATTGATAAACTCGATTACATCCACTCGCTCGGCTTCAACGCCATCTGGCTCAACCCCTTCTTCAAGACCACCAGCCATCACGGCTACAACGCCAGCGATTACTACACCGTTGAGCCGCGTCTGGGCACGAACGCCGACTTGCAGGAACTTATCGAGAAAGCCCACGCGCGCGGGATGCGCCTGATCCTCGATTTCGTCGCCAACCACTGGTCGAAAGACCACTTCACCTTTCGCGATGCTCGGCAAACCCCCCAAAGCCCTTACCACAACTGGTACATCTGGAAGCATTGGCCGGACGATTACGAGTGCTACTTTCAGGTGCGCGAGTTGCCCAAAATCAACCTGCGCCATCCCGAAGCCCGCGCCTACCTGCTCGAAGTGGCCCGTCATTGGCTGCGTCAAGGCTTCGACGGCTACCGTCTCGACTTCGCCTACGGCCCCTCCCACGATTTCTGGGTGGATTTCCGCCGCGCCTGCCGAGAAGTAAAGCCCGACTGCTGGATTTTCGGCGAAGTTGTCCATCACGCCGACCTGCTGCGCTCCTACACCGGTATCCTAGACGGGACGCTCGACTTTCACCTCGCCCGCGCCCTGCGCGAGACCTTTGGCACAGGAAACATGAGCCTGACCGATTTCGAGGCCTTCCTCGCCGCCCACGAAGCCTACTTCCCGACCGAACACATTCGCCCATCGTTTCTCGACAATCACGATGAAGAACGCTTTCTCTTCCTGGCAGGCAATGACAAGGCCAAACTTCGGCTGGCGGCGCTGGTGCAATACACCCTCTCCGGGCCGCCCATTGTCTATGCCGGGACGGAGACCGGCCTCTCACAGGAGCGTCCTATGCTTCAGGGCGGGCACAGCGTCTTTGAAGAATGCCGCCTGCCGATGAACTGGGAAACCGCCGACGCCAACCTGCAGGAATACTACCGCCGCCTCAATCAACTACGCGCTGCCCATCCCGTTCTGTGGACGGGCGCACGCCGTCTGATCCATCTGGACGCCGAGACAGGCACGTATGCCTTTGTGCGGCAGAACGCCGAGGAAACCGTCTTGACGGCGCTCAACCTGTCCGACGCCGCGCGCCTTCTCAGCCTGCATGCCCCCGGCCTGCGCTCCGGCGCAGACCATCTGAACGGGAACAAAGTCAACTTGCAGGGCGAAACGTTGGAAATCTACCTCCCGCCTAAATCGGGCGCGTTCATCGCCCCCTCATCTCTCCAATCTGTATAATCTGTGGCTACAACCCCCTCATCCATCCAATCTGCGCAATCTGTGGCTACAACCACCTCATCCCTCCAATCTGCG
>DAOTVO010000018.1:0-44162 GCA_034436335.1 Anaerolineales bacterium
TGCGGTGGAATGATTTCCTGAATGCCTGGAATAATGTGCCTCCTGAAGGCAAAACTCCGGCAGATAGCATTCCCTACTACCAGGCAATCATTTCCAAGCCCAACGTGAGTCAAACGCGGAGAATCCCCAAATACAACCGATCGAATCCGTCCATTCGGGGAAGGTATATGCCTGTTGAAAGGTGATAAACCTATGGGAAGAAATTTCAGTCACGAGAAGATGTATCGAGCGGCCATTTTCATCGTTCTTTGCCTGCTAATATTATCCGTGGGTTGTTCTGGAGATGTTTCTTCTCCTGCCAACACAACAACGCCCGGTTATGCCATTACCTACATTCAGACTGCGACGCCGCGAAAGACCATTCAATGGATTTCTACCCCTACAACGATTCTTCCCATCCAAGTTTCACCTGGAATTGGAGAAGGGGTTACTATTACAACGCAAGAAATCGATCTTCAATATAATAATATATCTCTTCCAGCTGGTTTAGCAGTCACGTATACGACTTTGGAAATCATAAATAATAATGATTTGGATTATGACTTATGGGTAAAATCACCAGTGGACAATCAACCATATCAATTACTATCCTGTAATAAATGCCCATTGCAATTGTATTCCTTGAAAAGTGTTTACACTGAGTCGGGGGAATTAATAATCATTGCCAGAGATGTCCATGGCGATGGAAGTGAAAAGGCGTTAATGATCAATTTGAATGAACAACGAACTGAAATGGTGGAATGCCAGCCATATCAGACCGTTCAATGCAATATCATCGTCACAGGTCACTATACGATTATTCTTTTTGGTTTCTATCCAACTGAAAAGATTGTTTTTCGTACTATGGAAGGCAACTGGATAACCATCTCTGGTGAGGTGTTGGGTAACGACGCTTGGGACTTTATCCTTCTGGAGGAGGGAATTTTATTTTATCCGAAATACTGCAGTTCTCAGAGTTCTCTCTTTTTATCATTCTCCAGCTTGGAAGTGGAGGAGCGGCCATCCATTCTTTGTCTCTTTGATGAGCACCCACTGCCTTATTTTTTGGGATGGTCTTCGGATAGTGGCAATATCGCCTACGCTTGGACAAGCGAGGATGATTCTGGAGAAAAGTATTTTGACAAGATTACAATATGTCCACTGGAGACTTTACTAACTGGTGAAATCAGCGCTTGCTTTGGTGCAATCACCAATTTGATTAGTAAGCTCCCTTTTAGATATTCTCTTGGTTGGTTGGACGACGGCAGGTTTATATGGGATAAACCAGGAGGAATATTGGAAAGCCAAATTATCGGGACAATAGACTTGGACGGAAATGTGAAGACCATCTATCAAGGCGAAGGGATTACCTACGAGGTCTCCCCCGATGGGAAGTGGTTGCTTTATCGGAGAACCGAGGCGCCCCTGTCATTTGGCCTCCTGAGCACCGATGACGGCTCCACTATTTACCTGCCGTTGCCCGAAAATACGGTGGATGCGACCTGGCTGCTCATTCCGTAAGCGAGTCTTGTTATGATGGGAAGATATATCCAGGTTGAATCGCAGATGAAAAAGATGCGCAGGTTGTTTCTTCTGATTTTCTGTTTTGTAATCTCCGGCTGCATTAGTATTACAGCGCAAGGTTGGGAGCGAGAGCAACCAATTGAGCTAATTTCGCCTTGCGATGAGAGCGATAAGCGACAAAATTGCGTTTCTGGTAATACCGCACTCGTCCCAAAGCGGCCTGAATGTCAAAGACAGGCGCTGGCAGAACGGCGGCAAGCAAAAGACGGACTTGATAAATCGTGAGCGCAGGCGCCTGTTCCTGAAATTGGATTCTCAAACGAACCAGGAAGTGATGAGCGAGAGAAACCAGGAGCATATGATGATGCCATCCCAACCAGCTGCGCATTTCGTAATGATCCATTCCGACTTCGCCTTTGGCTTCTTCGAAGATGGTTTCAATCGGCCAACGCATACCGCTGATGCGAACGAACTCGCTCAGAGGCGTGTTGGCAGGAGCATTGCTGAAGTAGTATTTGATCACCGAAGGATCATCCAGATTGCGGCGGATGATCAGCCACAGCTCGCCTGCGGGCAGGTTGCCGCGCGACTCGGTCACGCGCAGGAAGGCAAATTCACAAGCAATGGGTCCTTTCCTGCCTTCCTTGATGATGGCTTGAACCCAGTCTTGTTTGGGAATATTTCTCACCACGTCTTTGACTCGCATGGGACGTTGGCTGGCATACCGCAAACGCAAGCGGGTGGGACGACGACCACGCCCCTTCCACTTGGGAACATACACTTTGGGTTGGGTGCGCCAAATCGGGGTCGTACTCTTGATTTCAGTGAAATAGCGCTTGTCCAACTTGGCCACTCCATCCCGAAAAGCGGGCGAATCCCCGTACAATTCGTCCGCTGCGGCAATGGAGGCGGTCGTCTCGTTCATCGTGCGCAGTTCGGACGTGGTATCGTAATTGACGCCCAGCGGACGCAGGCTGAGCCAGTTGTGAATCCACTCGTGGGAGATGACCTCGGCCAGCCATTGCAGGGAGGTGGTGCGCATGACCATGCTGGGGTAGGTGCCGATGCCGCCCACCGGCACCACCAGCGCCGAGACGTCCATCCCGGCGGCGACCTTCTCTTCGATGGCGACTTGCCGGTCAACGGTCAGATCGGGGAGGAGCGAAATGGAGGCCTCCTGCTGGATTTTGTCGCGCGGCGAAATGACGAGGTGGTAGGGCAGCGGGCTGATATGAAACGCGACAGGCGAGAGAGGCTGGCCTAGAGCGGTCAGGTCGAGGTCGGCCAGAAGGGCAGAAATCTGTTCGGCAAGGACCGCTTCGGCGATGGGGGCAAGTTGTTTTTGGCGGGCATACAACCTGTCGAGTTCGGCGCGGGGACCGACAGAGGCAACTTCAGGGTTCGAAATGGACGGGTCAGTGTAGATAAGTTCGAGCGAGGACTCGGCGCGCAGGATGGCGTCCACAAGCTGCAGATAGTCGCCGACAATCTGATGGCGCGCCGACTCGTCAAAATAAGCGGGCGTATCCAGCGCGGCCTGGCCGAGTTTGACGCCGATGGCCTCCAGCGTCCAGTCGAAGTAATCGAATTCAACAGCGCGAAGGTAGACGCGGGCACGCTCATAATACTCAGTGGCAGGAGCCTGGCCGCTGGTGGAAAAAAGCGCCGAGAGCAGGAGCAGGCCCAGCAGGAGGTCGAGAATGCGCAAGAATCGGCGAAGGCGAGGCATAGAAGAGATTATATCAGGGGAGAGAAGGCGCGCGATTAACCGCAGCGAAGAAAAAGCCGTGCAAAGGCGATGTCATAAGTTCCGTTGTTGCTCTAATCGCACTCACCCTTCTAAATTTTGTTACATATTGCCTCAACATTTGCAATCTCTCCGCATTTCTCAAATGAGCCCCAGGGGTCGTATCCGCTGAAAGGAAGAGCAAAAAGACCGATGACATTCCACCTCGCGTTTGGCGATGGTATGTCTTTCTTTTCCATCTCGGTGTTCGAGATGCTTTTCATCACAGATTCTTATGGCGTTCGGCGTAGGGGGGTAACGTTTTGCGTTCTTACGGGTAGGCAGGCAGGCAAGACTCCATCGCCAACTAGAACTATTGCCAGCAAAACCGCGCCGAAACAGCCAGGAGAGGAGCCAGCCAAGAAACAGACTCTACACGGTAGGGTAGAGGAAATCGGCAGTCAGTTCGGTCAGGCGGGAGGCGGCGGGACGGTGGGGGACGGCGAGGGCGATGGTTGCGCAGGCGGCAAGTTTCCGGTCGCGCGCGGCGGGCGGAGGCTGTTGCGCACCCACGATTCCTGCACTGCGCGCCACAGGTCGTTGTCCACTTCAGTGAAGTTCTGCGGGTCGGGGCCGAAGGGGTAGTACATCGCCCGGTCGCCCCAGGTGAACCAGGGTTCGTAGGCCGGCTCCCAGACCCACAGGGCGTGGTTGATGCCGTGCGCCTCGAACCAGGCGATTTCATCGCGCAGGAAGTCCGCCGCGCCGGGCGCCCAGCGCACCACCCCAAACTCGTTCACCGCCACCGGCGCGCCCGTCCGCTGCTGGAACTGCTCCAGCGGGGCGAGGTAGGCTTCCAGCCAGGCGCGGTCAAAGCGGTCGGGGACTTCATCCCAGGTGATGTCGAACGCGCCGGGGTAGGGTTTGTTCTCGCCGGGCTGCTGATGGGTGTAGAGGAAGGGGCCGTACTGATGGACGGCATAGACAATCCGTTCGGCCTGCACCGGTTCGAGGTACGGCAGCCAGGGGACGCTGCCCCAGCCCATCGGGTTGACCAGGATGGGGGTTTCGCCGTCCACGCTGCGGATGGCGGCCACCAGGCGCGGGTAGAACTGATTTCAGTCGTAGAGCGTGCCGGCGTAGCGCGGGTAGAACGCCGCCGGGTCGTAGAGGTCGAGCATCACTTCATCGGCGTTTGGCTCCACCATCAGGTCATAGCCGACAACAATCGGATGCCCGCGATAGCGTTCGGCGGTAGTGCGCCACATCTCAACCCAGGCGTCCTGCGCGGCCTGCTCCGTCCAGACCGTTTCAATCAAAAGGGAAGGGTCGAACCAGTCCCCGGCGCCGTCGCGGTAGAAGGTGAAGTCGCTGCGCCCCGGCCCGGTGCGGAAGGAGATGACGGCAAACAGCCCGGCGCGGCCGGCCATTTCCAGCAGCGCGTCAAGGTTGGCCTGCGCGCCTTCATCCAGGACGTAGGGCGGGCGCTCGCTGAACAAGCCGGGGATGGAGAGGTTGACGTAGTTGGCCCCTGCCGCCGCCAGCCGGTCGAAATCGGATTGGGCGTAGGGGGGACCGATGTAGTCCTCGCCGAGCAGGTCGCCATCCAGGTCGGGGATGCGGATGCGCTGCCAGATGTTCGCCCCGCGCAATTGCGTGCCATTCGTCCAGAGAGACCATTTGTCATTAGTCTGATAGTCGTTCGTCAGATAGTCGTCGGTTGAAGAGGCGGTAGGCGGGGTAACGATGACCGGCGCGGGCCGGCAGGCGGGCAGGAGGGAGACAACCAGGGTCAGGAGCAGAATATTTCGTTTAGCGGCAGAAGCATCCATGATTCACCTTACCGATGCAACGCCCGATACAAAACCTGCGCCGGGTGGAGGGGTTGACGCTGCGCGCCGTGCGCGATTTGTTCGCTGCAACTGACCCCGGCGGCCACAATCAGGGTGTCTTCACTTTGGGCGCGGACGGCGGGCAGCAGGGTCAGTTCGCCCATTTTCAGCGAGAGTTCGTAATGCTCGGCTTCGTAGCCGAAAGAACCGGCCATGCCGCAGCAGCCCGAACCGGCTTCTTCCACCTCGTAGCCGAGAAAGGCCAGCAGTTCTTCGCTGTATTTCGTGCCAATGAGCGCTTTTTGGTGGCAATGCCCATGCAGCAGGATTTTGCCGCTTTGGGGCTTGAACTTGCCTGCCAGGTTTCCGGCCTGCATTTCGCGCCACAGGAATTCTTCAAAGGTCAGCGCCTGGGCGGCGACCAGCCCGACGCGCTCATCGCCCGGCAGGAGCGAGGCGTTGTCTTCGATGAGCATGGAAATATCGCTCGGCTCCAGCCCCACGATGGAGATGTTTTGCGCGGCATACGGGGCGAGGACGCTCAGGGCTTTTTGGGCTTTGCGGCGCGCCACGTCCAGGTTGCCTTTGGAGAAGGCCGGGCGTCCGAAGTCATGCACCGGCGGGACGATGACGTCAAACCCGCAGGCTTCCAGGACGTGGAGGGCGGCCTCGGCAACTTCGGGGCGGTTGTAGTTGCGGGTCACGTCCACGAGGAGGACGACGGACCTGCCCTTCATCCCCAGCCCTTCCCCCGTAAGGGAAGGGAGTGTTCCCTTTGGGGTGAGGGAGCGCTTTCGGCGGCGGTAAACGTCGTCGAAGGGGCGGCGGGCAAAGGCGGGGAGCGGCCGCGCGGGAGCCAACTTCAGGAGGCGATTCATCAGCGCGCGCGCGAATCCCAATTTCAAAACGAAATTCGAGAGCGGCGCCCTCCAGCCGGCGGCAAGGCGGCTCAGGTCGCCAAAGTACGAAAAGAAGCGCGAGCGCAGCGACATGAAATGGGTTTTGTAGTACTGATGGAGATACTCGGCTTTGAGTTTCGCCATGTCCACCGAGGAGGGACACTCGCTTTTGCAGGCTTTGCAACTGACGCACAGGTCGAGGGTTTCATAGACGCCGGGCGAATCGAAGGCAATTTTGCCCGAAATGGCGGCGCGCAGGGCGTTGGCGCGTCCGCGCGTGCTGAGTTGCTCATCGCGGCTGGCTTTGTAGGTGGGACACATCGTGCCGGTCAGGGCGCGGCACAGGGCCGTGCCGTTGCACATCTCCACAGCGCGGTCGTAGCCTTCGGGGCCGAAATCGAGCGCAGGCGTGATTTGAATGGTGTGGTAGGAGGGGCCGTAGCGCAGGTGTTCGGTCATGGGCGGCCCATCCACGATGTCCCCGGGGTTAAAGATGTTTTGCGGGTCGAAGATGCGCTTGACCTGCTTGAACAGGCCGTACATCTCCTCGCCGAAGAAGTGCGGGTTGAGCCAGCTGCGCAGGCGGCCATCACCGTGTTCGCTGGAGAGAACGCCGCCGTATTTTTTGAGCAAGTCGCCGGAGAACGCGACGATTTGGGGGAATTTGGCCACATCGGCGGCCAGTTTGGCATTGAGCAGGTTGTGGACGTGCAGACAGCCGGCGCTGGCGTGGGCGAAGTACGAAATTTCGTGGTCGAGGTCGCGCTGACAGTACTCTTCGAGTTGAGTGATGTAATCGGCCAGGTGGGCGGGCGGCACGGCGGCGTCATCCACGATGGCGAGCGGTTTCACGTCGCCGCGCATGCCCATCAGGATGCCGAAGCCCGCCGTGCGCACCTTCCAGACGTTTTCGATGGCGGCCGGGTCGGTCAGGTTGACAATCTCGGTGAACGGCACGCGGCGGGTTTGCAGGTGGCGGGTGAGGCGTTCGAGTTTGGCTTCGAGTTCGGGCAGGCTTTCGCCGTAGAATTCTACCATCATGACGTTATTGGGCTTGCCGCGAAGGAAGGCGCGCTGCATTTCGGCGAAGACGGGGGCATTTTCCACCAAGGCGATGCTGTGCGCGTCCCACATTTCCACCGCGCTCGGTTCGACCTCCAGCATGGCCGGGACGGAATCGAGCGAGGCGCGCAGTTCGTCAAAGTGGACGATGGCGAGGGCGGTCATCTTGGGCGTTGGCACCAGGTTGAGTTTGACCTCGGTGACGAAGCCGAGCGTGCCTTCGGAGCCGCAGATGAGTTTGGCGAGGTTGAAGCGCGGGTCGTGCGGCCAGCGGAAGGAGAAGCCCTGTCCATCCGTCAGACGGTCGAGGTTGTAGCCGCCGCAGCGCCGCCAGTGCCGGGGCGTGCTTTGGCGGATGATTTCCAGGTTGCGCGGGTCGCGGACGAGGGCCAGCATTTGGCGGTAAATTTCGGCCTCGAAGCCGTTCCCTTTTTGAATCTGTTCCAGTTCGGCTTCGCTTTTGGGCGAAAACTCGGCCAGCGAGCCATCCGCCAGGATGACCTTGACCGCCAGGATGTGGTCGGCGGTCATGCCGTAGAGAATCGAGTGCGAACCGGAGGAGTTGTTGCCGACGATGCCGCCCAAGACGGCGCGCGTGCCGCTGGCCGGGTCGGGGCCGTATTTCAGGCCATAGGGTTTGAGATGGGCGTTGAGCGAGGACAAGACCACGCCCGGCTCAGCGCGCACCCACTTCTCTTCGGGGTTGACTTCGAGGATGCGGTTCAGGTGGGGGGTGGTATCTATCACCAGGGCTTCGTTGACGGTCTGCCCGGCCATGCTCGTCCCGCCGCCGCGCGGCAGGAGGGGAATGCGGTACTTCGCCGCCAGTTGGACGGCGATTTGGATGTCTTCTACCGAGCGGGGAATCAGCACGCCATAGGGCATGACCTGGTAAATGCTGGCGTCGCAACTGTACAGGATGCGGCTGATGTCATCCGTGCGGACTTCGCCCTGGACGGAGCGGCGTAATTCATCGAGGAAGGAGGGGAGGGTCATAGGAAATGGTGAATGGTAACTGATGACTGACGACTGATGACTGAAACGCTCACCCTGCTTTCGCCCGCGCCGCCAACATGCGCTCGTATTGCTTGCGCGAATCGTCAATGTGCTGGGTCATGTAAGCGGCGGCGGCTTCGGGGTCTTGCTCAGCAATCGCTTCGACAATCAGTCCGTGCTGCTGGAAGTAACGCGAGAACAAAGCCTGTTCTTCTTGCGGATTGCCCCAGGGCGACCAGACGACATTGAAGATTTCCATGTAGGCGGCAATCAGGACGTTCATCAGTTCGCCGAAGAAGGGGTTTTTAGTGCTTTCGGCAATGCCAACGTGCAGGCGCATATCGGCGCGGTGCAGGACGGACGGGTTTTGCAGGCTGTTCTGGATGATGTGGTGCTGCTCGCGCAGTTTGACGACATCGGCTGCCTCGCGGCGCATGGCGGCCAGGCGGGCGGCCTGCACTTCAATCAGGCGGCGGACTTCGTAGAGGTGGACGGCCTGATAGCGGTTGCGGGCAATCATCTGACTGAGCGAAGCGATGGCAGCCTGCGAACTGGCCTGCGCCACGCGCGCGCCGCTGCGCGGGGTCACTTCCACCAGCCCCATGCCGGAGAGAATCGCCAGCGCCTTGCGCACCGAGGTGCGGCTGATACCGAATTGCTCGCACAGGGCGCGCTCCGACATCAGCGGGTCGCCGGGCTGAAGCGCGCCTTGCCTGATTAAATTGGCAATGTAATCTACAACGGAGAGATAAACGGGCTGCTGGGAAGGGCGTAAAACGGTCATACTCTGATTATGCTGGTATTACCAGATTTTGTCAAGATGGCATTAATCACCCCTTAACAAGCCAAACATCGGCCATTCTTGACAAAAATTTGCTTTGGCTGTATGATATTGGTAATACCAAAAGCCCCGCCGGGCGGCCTGGTTCATTTTCCACATTTCTCAAAGGAGGAACCCCCCATGTCCAAAAAAATCTTATTTCTGGTTGGCGATTACGTTGAGGACTACGAGGTGATGGTGCCGTTTCAGGCTCTCGCTGCCGTAGGCTACACGGTGGAGGCGGCCTGCCCCGATAAAACCGCCGGCGACGTGGTGCGCACCGCCGTCCACGATTTCGAGGGTGACCAAACCTACAGCGAAAAGCGCGGTCACAACTTCAAACTGAACAAGACCTTCAGCGAAATCAACGAAGCCGAATATGCCGGCCTGGTCATCCCCGGCGGGCGGGCGCCCGAATACATCCGCCTGAATCCGCGCGTGCTGGAAATCACCCGCCACTTCTTTGAGACCAACAAGCCGGTGGCGGCCATTTGTCATGGGGCGCAGGTGCTGGCGGCGGCAGGCGTGCTGCAAGGGCGCACCTGCAGCGCCTACCCGGCGGTCGGGCCGGATGTCACCAGCAGCGGCGGGAAATATGCCGACATTCCGGTTGACCAGGCCGTCAGCGAGGGCAACCTGGTCTCGGCCCCGGCCTGGCCGGCTCACCCGGCCTGGCTCGCGCAGTTCATGAAACTGCTGGGCGCAAAAATCGAAATCTAAGCGTCTCAAACGTCCCGAAGGGGCTTCCACCTTCGGGACGTTCTTCGTAATTTACTTTGCCAATTCCAAAATATCTTCCGAAGTGACCACGTTCAAATTGGCGGCAGCGTAAGCGACCAGTTCCTCGTATGCCTGCCAGATGGCGGCTTGCTCATCCACCGGGCGCAGCGTGGAGGGGTCGGGGGCGTTCAGATTCCAGGGCGGGGAGAGCGGCTCGCCTTTTTTGCCGCCCTGCATGGCAAAGTAAATCGAAGTCCAGCCTTCCGCGCCGCGGCGGTAGAAGTTGTTCTCGTGGATGAGGGCGGTGATGAACGGCGCGCGGCTGTAGGGCAAACTTCCAGTTTGCCTTTGCCACTCGGCGAGTTGATTTTGCAGCATCTTCGTCGGATTGTACATGTCCGCATCGGGCGCGGACATGTAATTCCACCAGAAGTTATCGGAGCCGTCCACGCTCGTTACGCGCGTCACGCTGAAATCGCTGGGGCGCACGAGCAATCCGTTGACATGTTCGAAGGGCTGTTCGAGTTTCGTGCCTTCTTCGTGATACAACAGGGTCATCTGCGCGCCGAGCGAGGCATAGACTCTTTGCGCCGCGTCTTTGATGCGCCGGTCATTGCTTGGCGCGGGGGCGGCGACCGGCTTGCGCCCGAAGACCTGGGCGACGTAGGTGTAGCCGCCGGGGCGCGAACGGTCGAGGTCGCCCGTTTCAAGGTTCAGCGCGTAGGTCTCGTAATCCAGCAGGGTCTGGTAGAGCGCGGCGTCATCCAGCCCTTTCAGGCGCTCATCGAAGCCGGCGTACAGCGGATGCGGCGGGCGGACGTGGTAACTGATGGTCATGTCTGAGTTCTTGAGGCGTTCGATGACTTCGGGATGCTTCTCCGCCAGTTCGCGGGTGATTTCGGCGGTGAAGTAGAAGTCGCCGCGCACGCCGTATTTCTCGAAGAGGTCCACCAGTTTGAGCAGAATCGCGGCGCTTTCGTCGGGGTGAGTCCAGTCGTGGACGTTGATGATGAAGGAGATGTAGGCGCCCTCACCCCCAGCCCCTCTCCCGGTGGGAGAGGGGGGAACAGGCGTGGGGGAGGCTTCGGTAACGGGAGCAACTGCCGGCGGAGTCTGAAGCGAGGCTGGGGCGCAGGCAAATGTCAAAGAGGCGAACAAAGTCAGAGCGAGGAAGAGCCGTTTCATGTCAACATCCTTCTTTACCTGTGTACTTGTCTACCTGTGTGCCTATCCACGCTCACTTCGGCGCTGCCCCTGGATTCGCCGCCTCCCACGCCGCAAACACATCTGCCATCTGCGAGAACGTCGCCCATTGCACTTGACCGCTCGCCGCCAGCGGATCAACCACCTCGGTCAAAAATTTCTCGATGACCTCAAACGGATGCGCTGGGTCGCCGCGAAATTCGCCGGGGTGAACGGTGAAGTGAAAGACGTTCACCTTGCCGGGCTGCGCGGCTGCAAGCGAGGCGTAGAGACTCTCTTTGAGATATTCAAAGTAGGCTTCGTCGCCGCCCGCGTTGTCACTGCGGCGCATGGATGCAAAATCGGTTTTGTCGTATTGCCCTTCGGGCAGGAAGACCACCGCGCCGTTCGGGTCGTGCTGCGTAAAGAGCGTAAAGTCGCGCCCGTCCGTGCCGCCTGCGGGTCGCCAGGGGTTGATGCCGGTCAGAGACATATCGGTGGATTGCGTGTTCGGATTCTTCCAATCGCTGTTCACGTCCAAGCCCGCGCATTCGGCGGCTTCATAAGTATTGGGGTAAAGATTCCCGCCGCTCCAATAACGGATGTCGCTTACGCCGCTCGCCTGCGTGATGAGCGCGATCTCCTGCTTCATCACATCGCACCACTGCTGGACGGAAAGCGACGCGGAATTTTTTCCAAGATGCGCGTCTTCGTGAAAGTGCAGGGCGATTTCGTGACCGCGCGCGGCGAGGTCGGCGAGGATGGTATTGCCCGACTCAATGGCAACCGTCGTGAACGGCGACTGCGCCTGGATGGTCATGCGTCCGCCGTGCGCTTCGACAATTTGCGTGACGGTCAGAATGTCCTGCACCTGCCTGTCGAAGAATTGCGGCTGGTGATAATCGCCACCTTTGCCTCCGCCGAATCCCTGCGCGGTTTCGCCCATCGGTTCGATGTGCATGCCGATGGTGAAGAGCAGGACGGCTTTGCCCGCTTCTTCCTGGACCGGGAGCGGGCTCGCGGCTTCGTTGGGCTGAGTCTCGACAGGCGCGACCCCCGCCGCTGACGGTTGAGTCGCTTGCGCGGCGGGCAAACCACAAGCCAGCGAAGCGAGCATGAGAACGACAAAGAGAAGGGAAATACGTTTGAGTGTGTTCATGAGATTTGTCTCCTTTTCATCTGCACTCGTACAACTTCATCCCTTGCGGCTCAGCGGGACCCTGCGGTCCTGCCGGTCCGTTTTGGGGGATAGCGATACCCTTGACGACTGAACAGGACGAAGCCAGCCAGTTTGCGATTTCCTGGCGGCTGCCCTGTCCGCCATAGAGAACATAGCGCAGTTCGCCGTTGGCAACCATGTCTTGCAAGTCGTCAACCGTCACAACTTCGTCATGCCCGCCGAAGCCGCCCATGTAAAGCACCGGGCGCCCCGTTGCGATGACATAGGGCGCCCCCTGCTGCGCCGAGGGGACTGCCAGCAGGTACTCTACATCCTGCGTGTTATCTTGCAGAAAAGCGAGCAACGGGTCGTCCCCAGACGGAGGCTGTGCGGGGAGAGGAGGGAACGCGCCCGGCTCGTCCCGCTTGCGCCCTTCATAGGCGGTCGGCAGGTTGTTGTTCGCGGCAGAAGTGACGGTCATCACGCTCCAGTAGGCAGGGATGACGAGCGCCGCGCCCAAGATGACGACATACGCCGCCCGCCTCGAAACGGACCTGAGCAGGATTCCGCACCCAAGCAGGAGTCCCGCTCCTAGCATCCACGCCGAGAACTCGTTGTATTGCGAAGCGGCGAAGAGTTGAAAACCGAGCGTGATCAGAATCGCGACAATCAAGCCGCTCACGGCCCATTTCGAGTTTTTGCCCCAGCGATACAACTGACCGAAGCCAATCCCAACCATCGCCCCCAGCGGCGGAGCCAGCATGATGGCGTAATAGGCGTGGAAGATGCCGGAGACCATGCTGAAGAAGACCATGCAGGTGAGCAGCCAGCCGCCCCACAGGATGAGCGCTTTGTGAACACCAGACTCAACCGGTAATTGAATGCGTGAGCCAAAGATGGCAAGCAGCACACTGATGAGCGCGAAGGGCAGCAGCCACGACATCTGCTTGGAAAGCGGCGAAAGGAAGAAGCGGAAAACGCCGGGCGAACCGGTCTCATTGCTGAAGCGCGCGCCGCCGTCAGGTGGAATCATTCCCGCCGGGGTGCAGGCGAGTTCTGCCATGTTCGGCGGCGTGACGCATTGACCGTTGATTGCGTTCCCGTTCGGCGCGGTGAACGAACAGGATGCGCCTGGCGTCTGTCCGGCGCAGGCTTGCAATGCTTCAGGCGGCGGACCCTGGAACTGTCCCTGCGGCTGGGGTTGAGCGGGATTCTGCTGAGGCGGAATCCCCGGCTTGGGAGGCTGACCAGCATCAGGTCCAGATGGAGGCGGGTTTCCTCCGCCTTTGAGACGCGCAATTCCGTTATGTCCAAAAATTAATCCCATCACGGTATTGTCGCCGCTCGATCCGATGTAGGGACGATTCTCGGCGGGGACCAAATCCACGACGATTGCCCATGAAAGCGAGACAGCAGTAAGCAGAACGGCGGCGATGCCGAGGTTGAGAATCTTTTTGAGCCAGCCTTCTTTCGAGCCGAAGAAATACAGTGCGTAGAAGGCGGGCAGCGGCAAAAAGGCTTGCAGCATTTTGATGTTGAAGCCCAGCCCGACGATGAACGCGCCCAGCATCAGCCAGCGCGCTTTGCCGGTTTCGACCGCTTTGATGAACGCCCAGGCTGCCAGAAGAAGAGTGAAGACCAGCATCCCGTCCATGGTGTTGTTGCGGTTGGTGGCAAGGAAGACCGGCGTGATGGTCAGGACGAGCGCAGCGACCAACCCCGCTGCTTCGCCCGCGTGCTTTCGGACGAGGGAATAAAGCAGCGGCACACTGAAGATGCCCGCCAGCATATTCGGCAGCGACACCACCCAGCCCTGCACGCCCAGCGCGAAGGCAAAAGCCGCTTCCACCCACAGGCCGAGCGGCGGCTTATCCACCGTCACCGAGCCGCCCGGTTCGGCAGCGGCAAAGAAGAAGTTGCTCCATGATTGCAACATGCTCTTCACGGCCGCGGTGTAATACTCGTTGGCGTAGCCGATGGAGTCAATCTTGTATATGTGCAGCGCGAACGATGCGAGCATGATAGCGGCGACGATGAGAGCGCCAACGCGAATGCCCGCAAAAATCTTTTTGTCGAGCAGGGAAGAATGGGATTGCGCAGAAAAGACGGTTGTCCTCATATCTGCTGAAAGTGTACTTTCTCCCGCCCAACCTCCAAAGTGCCTGCCATCACGACTTTGTGAAATCACCCATGACAGCAGTCATGGATGGTTTCGCAATACCATGACAACGCTCACGCTTCTGAAAAAACCTTTCGTGATAAGATTCGACCATGCAAGCCCCCGAAGACTCCAGCCGCATTTTGCGCGCCGCCGCCTGGATTTGGCTCGGCTTTTTAGCGAGCATGGCGCTGGTGGACTTTGTCCTGTACCTGCCCGAGGTACAGCGTCTGCTGGGCGGGCGCCCGTTCCCGCCTCTCCCCACCCTGCCGCTTTTGCCGAATTCCTCCCCGCCGCGCCCCCCGCTGCTGCCGGTCTATCTCTACTATGCCGCCAACGGGCTGGCTGCCCTGCTCTTTCTGGCGCTTGCTCATTGGGAGGGGGTGAAAGCAAAACTCCCGCGCCTCTATTACCCGCTCATGCTCTTGCTCATTGCTGCCGCGCCGCTCGTTATCAACACGGTGCTCGTGCCGCGTTTCCCCGGCGGCGCGCTGGCAAACGCCGAGGGGATGGCGCTGCGGCAAATCCCGGTCTTGTTCGTGGCGCTGGCGCTGACGGCATGGGAATACCGCCTGCTTGACGTCATCCTGTTTGCCTTCGGCATCGCCGCGCTCGAACTGACCCTCCTGCTACTGCACCCCTTCAAGCTTTCCAACCTGCTGATTTTCGCGTTCATCATTCTCGTCCGCACCGTCAGTTTCATCGCCGTTGGGTTCTTCATCAGTCTGCTGGTCACCCGTCTGCGCGCCGCCAACCTGCGCCTGGCGCACTACGCCGCCGCGCAGGAACAACTGGCAATCAACCGCGAACGCAACCGCCTCGCCCGCGAACTGCACGACACCCTGGCACACTCCCTCACCGCCCTCGCCGTTTCGCTGGAGACCGCCGCCGCTTACTTTGACCTCGACCTCCAAAAAGCGCGCGCCCTGCTGGAGACCTCGCTCGAATCCGCCCGCGCCGGGGCAGAGGAGACCCGCCGCGCCCTGCGCGCCCTGCGCTCCTCGGATTTGGAAGACCTGGGGCTGCGACTCGCCCTCCGCAAACTCGCCGAATCCGCCGCCGCCCGCCTCTCGCTCGACCTCGAACTGGCGCTGCAAGACCCCCTGCCTCCCCTCCCCCCAGACGTGGAACAGACCCTCTACCGCGCCGCTCAGGAAGCCATCGAGAACGTCGTCCGCCATGCGCGGGCAAAGAAACTGACCGTCCGCCTGTTTCAGGAGGAACGGATGAAACTCATCGTAGAAGATGACGGCGCGGGCTTCGAGCCGCGCGCCGCGTCAGAGGGCGGTCACTTTGGGCTGATGGGGATGCGCGAGCGCGCCGAACTCTTGGGCGGCGTGCTGCGGGTTGAGAGTCGCCGAGGCAAGGGAACAAGAGTCAGTTTAGAGATTTGAGGCGTCTCATGAAAATCCTCATCTGTGACGACCAGGCAGTCATCCGCGATGGGTTGGAACTGCTGCTGAAACTGGAAAAAGACTTTCAAGTGGTTGGCTGCGCGCAAGATGGCGCCGAGGCGCTGGAACTCGCCGCTCAGCATCAACCCGACCTGGTGCTGATGGACTTGAAAATGCCGGGCATGAACGGCATCGAAGCCACGCGCGAACTCCGCAGACGCTTCCCCCACATCCAAGTCCTCGTCCTGACCACCTACGACGATGACGAATGGCTCTTCGACGCCATCCGCGCCGGGGCAAGCGGCTACCTGCTCAAGGACACGCCGCGCCAGAAGATTATCGAAGCCATTCGCGGCACGGTGACAGGCAAATCCTTCCTGGACCCGGCTGTGGCAGGCAAGTTGCTCCGGCAGGTGACGGGGCAACAGACTCAGCCTGCCTCGCTGCTGGCGCAAAAACTCACCGAGCGAGAACTGGACGTCTTGCGCCTGCTTGCCAAAGGCATGACCAACGCCGAAATTGCCGCCGCGCTTTTTCTCTCCGAAGGCACGGTGCGCAACCACGTCAGCGCCATTTTGGAAAAATTGGGCGCAGCCGATAGAACCCAGGCGGCGGTGATTGCCATTCAGCACGGGTTGTAGGCGCTGTCGGGACGGTTTGCTTGCCTTCCATCACCGCCACCAGCACGACGCGCCACGTAGAGCAAGTCTCTGACTTGCTGCGCAAATCTCCGATTTGCGCCACGCCCTACTTGACCTCCACCAGCACGGCGCGCACCATACGGCGGAAGAGGTAGTCCCCAGTCAATGGGTTGTAGCCTTCGCAGGTGAGCAGCGTGACCCAGTCCAGTTCTTTGTGCTGGAAGACCTTGTCCACGCGGCTCAAACCCCACAGTTGGACGTTCTCGCGCACTTCATAGACGTAGGTCTGACCGTAGGCGTGGATATAGAAGCGGTCGCCGTATTTCAGCGTCTTGATTTGGTTGAAGACGCCGGGGGTGTTATCCGCGTTCCAGACGTGACCGGTCAGCACGGTGTTGCCTTGCCAGGTGGGGAAGGCGCTGCCCTCCAGCCAGCCGACCGAGTTCCCCAGCCAGGAGACATCCCATGAATCATCTGATTTCAGCACACCGACGATGGGGGCGTTGACGCCCAGGGACGGAATCTCCAGCGTCAGGTCCGAGTAGGAGGCGTAGGCTTTTTCGGCGGGCTGCGGCGGCAGCGGTGTCGCCCGTCCCATCGGGAAGCCGGTTTTGGGAAGGGAAGATGTTGTGGCAGGCGGCGGCGCGGGTTGGTTAAACTCATAGGCGCCCATATCGCAGCGCACAACGCTGTCGTAGTTGCCGTCGAAGCGGGCAACACCGCGCTGGTCGGTGACGGCGCAGGAGGCGCCGGGGTCGGCGGCGTCAATGGCAGGCGAACCGCTCAACAGGGCGCGGGTTTGGGTGGGTCCGCCGTTATTTGCCAGCGGACCGAGGTTGGGGTTGGAACCAATCAGGTTGCCGGTGGTCACGCCGCCCAGGACGCACAAAGGGCCGGGGTTTTGAATCAGATTGTAGCCTACGGTCGAGGTGATGAAGCCGCTGCAATCGCCGCCGGTGTTGCCGGAGAGGATGGAGTTTTGTAAGCGCAGTTCCACCGCTCCGCCGGTGCCGTCACCGGTACTGAAGATGCCGCCGCCGCTGCCGGTGGCGTTTCCGTCTGCATCGGCAAGGTTGGAAGCAATGGTGACATTGGTAAGCAGCGCGGAGATGTCGGCGCGGTAATACACTGCCCCGCCGTCGCCGTTGGCGCGGTTGCCGCTCATGGTCACGTTTTCCAGATAGAGCGGATTGTTGATGATGATGATGCCGCCGCCGCTGCCGGAGCCAAAGGAGTCGTTCCCATTGGCGCGGTTGTTCTCAAAGGTGCTTTCCCACACATCCAGCGGTCCGTTGGCATTGATGGCGCCGCCATCGCCGAAGTCGCCCAGCGTCAGGTTGCCGCGAAAGGTGGAGCGCGCTATCTGCGCAGAAGGCGAGCCGAGGTCTAGCGCGAGCGCAATCGCCCCGCCGCCGTTTCCGCCGGCTTCATTTGCTTCAAACAGGCTGTCGTTAATTGTCAGATTCCCGCCCGTGGCAAGGATGGCGCCGCCGCCGTGCGCATCGCCTGTGTAGCGGTTGGTGCGGAAGGTGGAGTTTTGTACAATCATGCTATGGTTGGTATGAATCCCGCCGCCGCCGTCGAAGGAACTGTTGCCAGAGGCATAATTGGATACGAATACGCTGTTGTTGATGGACAGCGTGGCGTTGCTGCCCGCCGAGGCAATCCCGCCGCCGCGCCGCGCCGCGCCGTTGAGCCGAATATCGCTGTTGGTAATGACCAGCGCGCCGTTGTCGTTGTAGATGCCGCCGCCCAAGCCGATGCCAAAGCCCGATGCGGTAGCGCTGTTGGTGGTGATGTTGACGTTGTTGAGCGTAACCGAGCCGCCAGCGTTGTAAATACCGCCGCCATTATTGGTGGTGGTGTTGGTCGAGATGGCGCTGTTGTTCAGGTTGAGCGTGCCAACGTTGTAAATCCCGCCGCCAGGATTGACGCCACTGCCGCCCGTTATGAACACACCGTTGAGGCTGACATTGATATTGAAAACAATGTGAATAACCCGTTCACCCGTAGCGGATTGCTGAATGGTGGTCGAAGCAGCCCCTGCACCGTTGAGGGTCAGGGCTTCGGTGATGTCCAGGTCGCCGACGGCGCTGGCGTTGTCTGAGCCGGGCAGGGTCAGCGAGTAAATGCCAGCGGGGAGCGTCACCGTATCGGCGCCAGCCAGCGCGTTGGCTTCCATAATGGCTGCCCGCAGCGAGCAGTTTCCGCTGCTGTCGGCGCAAACGCCATTGCCAGGATTGGCGTCTACAGTGTCTGCGGTGGTGTTGATGGTGAAGGTGGCTGCATGAGCAGGATGCACACCCTGTCCGCCAAGTAGCAGGGAAACCAGAACAAGAGCAGCGACAAAACGAAGCGCAAAGGATTTCATCTTCCAGCCTCCAGGTATGATGCTAACAAAAACATACCTGGCGGGCGGAGGTCTCTCTAGTATTCCTCTTGAGAATCTATCGCAACCGCGAAGATTCTATATCATGCTGTCATTGCGAACGCAACGACGCAATCCCCTGACAACCCTGGAGATTGTTTCACCGCCCTTACAATGACAGGCTGGTTTGGTTACGGCATGAATGCCGTGCTACGCCGGACAGGTATGTTTGAATTTGAATAGATTTTACCTAAATTTAAACGATTGGGCAAGAGATCGCGTTCTATCAAATTCCTGCAAGCGCGGCCCATGGGCGGCCAGGTAGCAGCGTGACACGCCAGGTCAGCCTGCCACCAGTATGGGGCGATGATGTCGGGCAACAGGCGATCCTTGGCGCCCAAAAATATGGGCCGGACTGTCTGTCCGACCCACGAATTTTACTTAATTCCCAGTTCCAACTGCGCCCCCGGCGACGGGAGCGGTTCGCCGTTCACCGCTGCGCCGACCTTCTTCAATTCGGCGGCCGCCAGCCGCGCAATCGAGGCCACCCGGTCGCCCTGGCGCACTTCCATCAATTGGATGCCGCGCGTGGCGCGCCCCATGATTTTGACGTCCTTCACTTTCATGCGCAGCACCAGGCCGTTGGCCGAGATGAGCGTCAGGTCATCACTTTCTTGGACGACGCGCGCCGCGCTGATGAGGCCGACCTTCCCCGCCGCGTCCTTGGCCATCGTCTGCACGCCGCCCGTCGCCCGACCCTTGGCCGGGTACTCCGTCAGCGGCGTCCGCTTGCCGAAGCCCCGCTCGGTGACCAGCACGAGGTAGCCGCCCTTTTCGATGACCTCCATGCTGGCGACTTTGTCGCCCGCGGCCAGGCGGATGCCGGTCACGCCCGCGGCGGCGCGCCCCATCGGGCGGACTTCGTCCTCGGCAAAGCGCAGCGCCTGCCCCTGCTCGGTGACCAGGATGATTTCATCGTCCCCGCGCGTCAGGCGCGCCCAGCCGAGTTCGTCACCCTCCTCGAGGCTGATGGCAATGATGCCGGAGGGCCGCACGGCGGCCAGTTCGCTCAAGGCCATGCGCTTGACGCGTCCGCTGCGGGTCGCCAGGGTGATGTATTCTGCTGCCTCGAAATCCGGCACGGCGACGGCCGCGGTGACCACCTCACCCGGCTCCAGCGCGAGGACGTTGACCAGCGGGATGCCTTTCGCCGCCCGGTCGGCGTCGGGGATTTGATAGACCTTCTCGGAATAGACCTTGCCGCGGTCGGAGAAGAAGAGCATCGTGTCGAGCGAACGGGCCGGGATGAGCGTCAGCACCTCGTCTTCTTCTTTCGTGGCGTGGCCGGTGACGCCCTTCGCCCCGCGTCCCTGGGCGCGGAAGGAGGCCGCTGCGACGCGTTTGACGTAGCCGCGGCTGGTCAGGCTGATGAGGACGGCCTCATCCGGCACGAGGTCGGCTTCGCTCAAATTTTCGACCGCCTCGGCGGCGATGTGCGTGCGGCGCTCGTCGCCGTACTTTTCGGCCAGTTCGCGCAGATCGTCTTGAATGAGCGCCAGGATTTTCTTGGGGTGGGCGAGCAGGTCTTCCAGGTGGGCAATTTGCGCCGTGACCTGCTTGTATTCGTCCTCGATTTTCTGGCGTTCGAGGGCCGCCAGGCGACGCAATTGCATGTCGAGGATGGCCTGCGCCTGGAGTTCGGAGAGTTTGAAGCGCTTCATCAGGCGCTCTTTGGCGGCCTCGGCGTCGGGACTCTCGCGGATGGTCTGGATGACGGCGTCCAGGTTGTCGAGGGCGATGCGCAGCCCTTCGAGGATGTGGGCGCGGGCTTTGGCCTTTTCCAGTTCGAACTGCGAGCGGCGGGTCAGGACTGTTTGCCGGTGTTCGATGAAAATCTGCAGCGCCTTCTTGAGCGGCAGGAGGCGCGGCTCGCCGTCCACCAGGGCGAGCATCTGGACGCCGAAGGTGGTTTGCAGCGGGGTGTACTTGTAGAGTTGGTTGAGCACCTTGCGGGGCTGGGCGCCGCGCTTGAGTTCGATGACGATGCTCATACCGCGCCGGTCCGATTCGTCGCGCAGGTCGGAGATGGCGTCGAGTTTCTCCTCGCGCACCAGGTCGGCGATGCGCTCGATGAGGGCGGCTTTGTTGACCTGATAGGGAATCTCGGTGATGACGATGCGGTGACGGTTGCCGGACATTTCCTCGATGTGCGCCTTGCCGCGCAGGACGATGCGCCCCTTGCCGGACCCGTAGGCGGCTTCGATGCCCTCCGTCCCGACGATGATGCCGCCGGTGGGGAAATCCGGCCCGGGGACGAATTTCATCAGGAATTCGACCGGAATTTCGTCAATCGAATCGTAGTTGTTGATGAGGTAGATGACGGCGGCGGCAATTTCTCGCAGGTTGTGGGGCGGGATGTTGGTCGCCATGCCGACGGCGATGCCGGAGGAGCCGTTGAGGAGCAGGTTGGGCAGGCGGGCGGGCAGGACGGTCGGCTCCTTGAGCGAGCCGTCGAAGTTGTCGGTGAAGTCCACCGTGTCTTTGTCCAGGTCGGCGAGCATTTCCTCGGCCATCTTGTGCAGGCGGGCTTCGGTGTAACGCATGGCTGCCGGGGCGTCGCCGTCCACCGAGCCGAAGTTGCCCTGGCCGTCCACGAGCAGGTAGCGCATGGAGAAGTCCTGCGCCATGCGCGCCATGGACTCGTAGACTGCCGCGTCGCCGTGCGGGTGGTACTTGCCGAGCACCTCGCCGACGATGCGGGCCGATTTCTTGTAGGGCGAGTTGGAGCGGATGCCCATGTCTTCCATGGCGTAGAGGATGCGGCGGTGGACGGGTTTGAGGCCGTCGCGGGCGTCGGGCAGGGCGCGGGCGACGATGACCGACATGGCGTAGTCGAGGTAGGCGGCGCGCATCGCCTCGTCAATGTCGGCCATCTGGACGGTGCCGATGATCTGCTTGACGGGTTCGGGCGCAGAGATGGGTTCGGGTTCGCTCATGAGAAAAATCCTTTAACACAAAGGGCACATGAAGTCACACAAAGGAACACGAAGGACGTTTGTTTTCCTTCGTGTCCGTAGTGTTTGAAGCGCAGGGATTATACCGCAATCGGCTTGTCAAATCGGGGGGCGGCGGGTATAATCCGGCCTTGCTTGTCTTGCGAGAATGAGACCCGCTCGGGGCGTGGCTCAGTCCGGTTAGAGCGCTGCGTTCGGGACGCAGAGGTCGGCGGTTCAACTCCGCCCGCCCCGACACCAACCGCCGACTGTTCAAGGTCGGCGGTTTTGCGCTCTAACAGGTTGGAAGGTGGGTCGGTTGAAGGTAGAATTGGGGCATGTCAAAAGTTCGCCTGGATGTCCTGCTGGTGGAACGTGGACTGGCCGAAAGCCGCGCCAAAGCCCAGGCCCTTGTGATGGCCGGGGAAGTGCGCGTGAACGGCGAGGTGGAGTACAAGCCCTCCGCGCCGGTCGAGGCATCGGCGCGGCTGGACCTCGAGGCCGGTCCGCGTTTTGTCTCGCGCGGCGGCGAAAAACTGGAGGCGGCGCTGGCCCATTTCCAGGTTGAGACGGCGGGGCGCATCTGCGCCGACGTAGGCGCTTCGACCGGCGGCTTCACCGACTGCCTGCTCCAGCACGGCGCTGCAAAAGTCTATGCCATTGATGTGGGCAAAGGCCTTCTCCACTGGAAACTGCGCTCCGACCCGCGCGTGGTTGTTATGGAAGAGACCAACGCCCGCTTCGTGGAACGACTGCCGGAGCCGGTCAGTTTTGTCAGCATGGATGCCTCGTTCATCTCGCTCAAGATTTTGCTGCCGACCATTAAGGGCTGGTTTGACCCATCACTTCTCCTCTCCCCCTCCGGCGAGGGCAAAAAAGACGGAGCGAGAGGCGATGTGATTGTCCTCATCAAACCCCAATTTGAAGCCGGGCGCCGGGAGGCGGCACGGCATAAGGGCGTCATTCGCGATCCAAACGTCCACCGTGCCGTGCTGAGCGAGGTGCTGACCTTTGCCCAGGCCGAGGGCTTTGCCGTGCACGGCCTGATGCGCAGTCCCATTCTCGGCCCCAAAGGGAACGTCGAGTTTCTCGCCTGGATGTCGCCCTCCCCAGCGCCCAAAACTGACCTGCAATCCCAAATCGAAGCGGTTATTCTGGAAAGCGGAAGGAACCAGTAGCCTGTCGCGTTCGAATCTGGGGAGAAAGGCTCTTCAATTTTGTACGCGCTTCGCTGTTCAGTCAACTGCCAGGCAGCCAGACGCTCGGCGGCAGGACATGGGGCAAGGCGCCGGAAAAAATGAAACTGGCGCGAACATAACGTCAACAGGCAGGGATGGTCCCTTCGGCTATAATCAATACTGGAGTCTGTTGCATGAACCTGCCCCTCGACCAAATCCTCCAGGGCGACTGCATCGAGATTCTCGGCTCTCTGCCCGAGAAATCCGTTGACCTTATCTTTGCCGACCCGCCCTACAACCTGCAACTGCAAAACGACCTCCACCGCCCAAACATGACGAAAGTGGACGCCGTGGATGACGCTTGGGACAAGTTCGACTCCTTCGCCGCCTACGACGATTTCACCCGCCGCTGGCTGGCCGCCTGCAAACGCGTCCTGAAACCGACCGGCGCGATTTGGGTCATCGGTTCGTACCACAACATTTTCCGCGTCGGCGCAATCATGCAGGATTTGGGTTTCTGGATTTTGAATGATGTCATCTGGATCAAAACCAACCCCATGCCCAACTTCCGCGGCGTGCGCTTCACCAACGCCCACGAGACGCTCATCTGGGCCAGCACAGGCCGGGGGGCAAAGTACACCTTCAACCACCACGCCATGAAGGGGCTGAATGACGACAAGCAGATGCGCTCCGACTGGTGGCTTATCCCGCTGGCGACCGGCGCGGAACGGACGCGGGGCGCGGACGGGGAGAAACTCCACTCCACGCAGAAACCCGAAGCGCTGTTATACCGCGTCCTGTTGGCCTCTACAAATCCCGGCGGCGTGGTGCTGGACCCGTTCTTCGGCAGCGGCACAACCGGCGTGGTCGCCAAACGCCTGCACCGCCACTGGATTGGAATCGAACGCGAGGAAAAATATGTCCGCGCCGCGCGGGAGCGTATCGCCGCCGTCCAGCCCGAACCGTTCGACCCGGCCGCCTTCGACGTGCGCAGCAGCAAACAGCGCCTGCCCCGCGTGGAATTCGCCGCCCTGCTCGAAAACGGGCTGCTGCTCCCCGGTCAGACATTATTTTTCGCCAAAGACCCCGCCCGTTCCGCCATTATCAAACCAGACGGACACCTGCGCGCCGCTGACGGCTTCGAGGGCAGTATCCACAGGGTAGGCAGCCATTACATGAACGGCGCCCCTTGCAACGGCTGGGAACACTGGTACGTGCAGGAAGGCAACCGGCTGATTCCGCTGGATGACCTGCGCCGCCGTTATCGCGAACAGAGCGGCGGCTCTCAAACATAAATATCACAAACGTCCCAAAGAAAAAATCCCCGAGATGAGCATCCCGGGGATTTTTCTGAACGTGTGGAAAAATCTACTTGACCACGACAACGTCGCTGGCTTGCAGACCTTTGGCCCCCTGCGTGACCGAAAATTCGACCCGCTGGCCTTCTTCGAGGTTCTTGAAGCCTTCACCCTGCACGGCAGAATAGTGGACGAAAACATCCGGCCCGCTTTCGCGGCTGATGAAGCCAAAGCCTTTGCTTCCATTGAACCACTTGACTGTACCGTTGATACGTTCTGACATTGTTTGCCTCCTTATGGCAAAAAAATTTTGGAGGACCCGTATACTTCGCCAGAACCGGTAAACAAATGGCTCATGGTTTTGATCCCATGAGCCGATGTAGTTTGCACTGCCAAAGCGAACTTCTGGTATCCTAACGACCCAACTGTATCATGGATAGGAGAATGTGTCAATGACCAGTTTTGCGATTCCGCATGCCCATTTCCACATCGAGACCGGCCTTCGCCCCCTGACATCTAACCTGCCAGCGGCTTCTTGGTCGGCTCGCCGGGGCGGCGGGGATAGTTCTTCGGCGTGGCGGCGACCTTATCGGCAATGACCAGATAACGGTCCTCAACAACGCCCGGCAGGTTGACCGGAATCAGTTGCCGCAAATTGCCTCCCAGGATTTTTATCGCCCGCTCGGCTTTGTGCGCCTCTGCTGGGCCGGAAACGCCCTTCTGCGCCAGCATGGCGCCGCCCAGGCGCACCAAAGGCAGCAGATACTCCGCCAGAATGGGCAGGTTGGCAACCGCCCGCGCCACCGCCCAGTCATACGCCTCGCGATGGGCGGGCATCTGCCCCACCTCCTCGGCGCGGGCATGGATGACCTCAACGGATTCCAGTTTCAGGGTCTCGATGATGTGGCGGCAGAAGTTGACCTTTTTGCCCACCGATTCCACTAGAGTCAACTTCATCGGCGGATAGAGAATCTTGAGCGGAATGCCGGGGAAGCCCGCTCCCGTTCCCACATCCACCAGCGAAGCGGGAGGAGAGCCTTTCCAGGCCAGCACGCACGAAAACGAGTCGAGGAAATGTTTGATTCGGATTCCTTCCTCATCGCGGATGGCCGTCAGGTTGAATTTTTCGTTCCAGGCCATCAGTTCGCGTTCATAGGTCAACAGCGCCACCACCTGACGGCCGGTCAGGTGGATGCCGAACAATTGCTGGGCCGCACGGACGAGTTTTTCCATCCCCGAAATTATAAACCAAAAGGTCTGGCAGTCCTTCCAAACCGCCAGACCTTTTCGCGGCTCACCGTTTAGGGATGACTGATAACCGGCAACTGTTTTACTGCTTCGCCTGTTTCTTCGCTTTGCTCCGGCGCACTCCCCGGACAAGAAGCCAGACAACCAAAGCAATCGGGCCAAAGGTTACGATGATGACGGGCAAAACCAGGACAAACAGCCAGATGATGAACTCGACGAAGCCGCGCAGGAAATTGACAAGGGCTTTGTACGCATCCTGGGCGGCGCCTTTGGGCGTCCAGGGGCCAATTTCGAGCGGCCTGAGCGTTTCCTGTGCAATCAGGCTGACGTTGATGAGCGAATACGTCGAGGACTCCTCATAGTACTTCATCTGCCCTTTGACAATCTCGATTTGCTCGTTGTAGTATTGCAACTGATTGAAAACGTTGAGTACGTCTTCGGTCTTGGTGGCGGCATCCATGATGGTCTGCAACTGGTCGCGGGCCGCCTCCAGCGCCGTCAACCGGGACCTGAGGTCCACGTATTCGGCGGTGACATCCTGCCCGAAGTGGGTCTCGCTGCGCACCTCGACCACATCCGCCTTGATCTGGCCCAGCGCCGAGTCCAGTTTGTCAGCCGGGACGCGGATTGAAATGTAGCCCTCCGGGGCAGTGCCGCCGTCGTACAGGGAGGTCTGGTACATGTTCATCGAGACGACAAACCCGCCCAGCGACTCGGCCAGCGCGGCAATCTCCTCCATCTTGGCCTTCGGGTCAGGGACGACGATGGTCAGGTCGGTGTTCGTGATGACCATGCGCTCCTGCACGGCCGCCGCCGCGCCGGTGTCCACCTTGAGCGGGTCATAAGTGACCGCGGCCGGCATCGGAGGCGCCTTGTATGGATAGGAGTCGCTGACCTCAACGCCTTCTTCGAAGGCGCGCGGTTGTTCAGGCATAATGGACATCGTTGGCGCTACTGTTGCGCCACAGGCGGCCAGGACAAGCGACAAGATGACAAGCAGGAAGACAACTTTCTTTTTCATGGCTTCTTCTCCTCTCAAACCGTTTGCCCCATTAACGCCTGAGAGGAGAGAAAAGTTCCATCTCGGCCTGGATTTAGAATTCAACGCCCGTCACCATCCCCCTGCCAATCTCTCCGCGTGGCGGTCAGGAAGCCCGGCCTTGCGAATCTGTTCCTGAACCTTTTCGATATCATACGCCACCCGGCGTGTCTCCCAGATTTTCTCCTCCGGCCAGAAGATGGCATAGGCAGCGCGCGGGTCGCGGTCGCGCGGCTGTCCCACCGAGCCGGGGTTGAGGATGGCACGCTCGTCGAGTTTGTAGGGCGTGCCCGGGCTCGGCACCTCGATGGTCAGGTCATCCTCCATGGCGTTGTACTGGAAAATGGCCTGAAAGTGAGAGTGGCCCACCGCGCACCAGCGGGTCACGAAATAGTCCAGGTTCAGCCGCGCCACCAGCGTATTCATGATGTATTCCCAAATCGAATCGCGCGGACTGCCATGCACCAGCGTCATCTCGCCGCGCTCCACCGGCATGATGGATTGTGCGCGCAGGAATTCCCGGCTGGCCTCCGTGAGCGCCTCCCGCTGCCAGACCAGCGCTCGCCGGGCGTCTGGGTTGAATGTATCGAGCGGCATATCGCTGATGGCCGCATAATCGTGGTTGCCCATCATCGAGGTCAGGCGCGGCAGCCCAGCGATGCGCTCGATGCACTCGTTCGGGCGCGGGCCGTAGCCCACCACGTCACCCAGGCACCAGACTTCATCCACCTGGCCGGCATCTGCCAGCACCGCTTCCAGCGCCACCAGGTTGGCGTGAATATCAGAGATGACAAGGACTTTGGTCATTTTTCACTCAACAGTACCGCTAATTGTTCGATGATGACTTCCGCCGCCTGCTCCTTGCCCATCAGCGGCAGCGCCTCCTGACGCCCGTCGGCGAAGAGCAGGGTAATGCGGTTGGTATCCACACCAAACCCGGCGTCGGGCGCCAAGACATCGTTGGCGGCTATCATATCCAGGTTCTTTGACTTCAACTTGGCGACGGCGTTCTCGAGCAGGTCGCGGCTTTCGGCAGCGAAACCGATTACCGCCCGCGGCCTCCCGGACCCGAGGCCTGCCACCGCCAAAAGGACGTCGGGCGCGGCTTCGAGTTCGATTTGCGGAATCCCGTCTCGTTTTTTGAGTTTATCGGCGGCGACCGTTTTGGGGCGAAAATCGGCGACCGCCGCCGCCATGACGAGCGCGTCCGCGCCCGCCGCCTCTGCCAGGACGGCCTCCTTCATCTCCTCCGCCGTCTGGACGGGGACGAGACGCGCGCCCACAGGGGGAGTCAGAGCCGTCGGCGCGCTGATCAGCACAACGGTCGCGCCCGCATCGAGGGCGGCCTGGGCCAGAGCATACCCCTGTTTGCCGGAGGATTTGTTTGTGAGGACGCGCACCGGGTCGAGCGGTTCCTGCGTCCCTCCGGCAGTGACGACCACTTTCCGCCCGGCCAGTTTACCACTCCTGCCGAGCAAAAGTCGGATATGGCCGAACAGTTCCGCAGGTTCGGTAAAGCGGCCGCGTCCGACCAGACCGGACGCCATGCGTCCCTCCGCCGGCCCGGCAAAATAGACGCCGCGTTCCATCAGGATGCGGACATTTTCCTGCGTCGCGGGGTGTTCGTACATGCCCACGTCCATGGCCGGAGCGACTAAAATGGGGCAGCGGGCAGCCAGAGCGGTGATGGCAACCAGGTTGTCGGCAACACCGTGCGCCAGTTTGGCAATCGTGTTGGCAGTAGCGGGGGCAATGACCAACAGGTCGGCGCTGTGGCCGAGGCCGACATGGAGCACGTGCGCCTGCCCCCCCCACAGGTCGGCGTCGGTGTAGGCTTTGCGCCCGGTGAGCGACTGAAACGTCAGCGGAGTGACGAATTTTTCCGCGCCCGGCGTGAGCAGAACATCCACCTGCGCCCCGGCCTGGGTCAGTTTGGAGGCCAGGTCGGCGGCTTTGTAGGCGGCAATCGAGCCGGTGACGGCAAGGAGGATGTGTTTGGCGGTCAGCACGGACATTGGATTGATTATAATGCCAATATCCCAGGCAGATGTTCTTTCCAGGCATCGTGGAGAATTTTTTACGTTCTAATGATATAATTTTCACAAAGTTTTGGCGAGGAGAAGATATGGCCGACATACGCATCGAACGCTTAGCAAAAATCATTGTGGATCATTCGGCGCAAATCCAGGCCGGCGATCGGGTAGCCATCGAGGCGACCACTGCCGCCGCGCCGCTGGTGCGCGCTTTGTACACCACCATCCTGGAACGCGGCGGAGAGCCATATCTGCTGCTCGAACTCCCCGACCAGGATGAAATTCTTTTCCGGGTAGCAACAGATGAGCAACTGGATGTCACGCCGCTCTTCAAGAAACTAGCCTACGAACAGTTCGAGAGCCGCATTCGGATTCACTCGTCCACCAATCCCCGCGCCCTCTCTCATGTAGCCCCGGCCCGGCAGAAACGCCGTCAGCAGGCGCTGGCGCCCATCCTCGAGGCCCAGATGCGGCGCGGCGCCGACCGCTCCTTCAAGTGGGTGACGACTCTCTTTCCGACCGAAGGCTATGCCATCGAAGCCGAGCAAAGTTTGAGCGCCTTCGAAGATTTCGTTTATCGCGCCTGTCACGCCGACCAGGAAGACCCCGTGGCCTACTGGAAACAGGTAGAAGCCACCCAGCGAAAGATTATCCAGCGCATCGAGGGGCACGACCAGGTTGTCCTGCGCGGGCCGAATGTGGATTTATCACTCTCCATCAAGGGCCGTAAGTTTCTGAACGGCGCGGGGCTGAACAACATGCCCGATGGCGAAATCTACACCGGCCCGGTGGAGGATTCGGCCAACGGTTGGGTGCGCTTCAGTTATCCGGCTATTTACAACGGCGTGATGGTAGAAGGCGTGGAATTGACCTTCGTCAACGGCAAGGTGACCAGCGCCCGGGCAGACAAAAATCAGGCCATGCTGCTCGAAATGCTCGAATCGGACCCCGGGGCGCGTTACGTGGGTGAATTTGCCATCGGCACCAATTATGAGATTGACCGCTTCTCCCATAACATCCTGTTCGATGAGAAAATCGGCGGTTCCTTCCACATGGCGCTGGGCGCCGGCTACCCGGAAACCGGCTCGAAGAACCGCAGCATCATTCACTGGGATATGATTTGCGGCATGAAAGAAGATGCTGAAATTCTTGTGGACGGGGAAGTGGTCTATAAGAACGGCGAGTTCACGTTCTAAAAAACGAGAGATCAAGTGCAAAAGGACGGGCTTGCTCAGCCCGTCCTTTTTTTGCCTCCGGTTTGAAGCGCTGAGATTACGCCCTCCAGAAGCCGCGCCGCAGGGGACGCACATCCTCGGCGATGACGAAGGCTTCTGTATCCACCTCGCGTACAATCGTCTCGACCCGCGAAACATCCTTGCGTTTGACTGAGACGCTCAACATGCTGACCGTGCCGTCCTTGCCGCGCGCCGGGATTTCAGTCACAGCAAAGCCAGACTCGCGCAGCGTCTGCGCCAGCGCCGGGCCGCGCCCCGAACTGACGATACTCAGTTTGACGTGTCCGATGGCAAGCCGCTCCTCGATGAGCATCCCGACCACGTTGCCGGTGGCAAAACCGGCGGCGTAACCGATGACGTTCAACGGATTGTCCAGATTTTGCAGGACGGACGTGATGGCAATGACGAAGATAACCGACTGGACGAAGCCCAGCACCCAGGCTACCCACTTCTTGCCGCGCACCACGAACAGCAGGCGCAGGGTATCGAGGGTCATATCGCCAACGCGCAGGGCAAAAATGCCTAACGCAGCCAGCCACGCGGCAGGGGAGAGAAAGACATCCAGCATTTAGCCTCCAAGAATAAGCCTGAAAAGGAGCGTTTTCAAAAATTCAACCGGCGATTAACAGAGATAAGATTTGTCTGGTGAACAGCAATTTTCTTATAACCAGGAAGCCCAAAACTCTTTGTTTGTCTCTGTTCATCTTTGGTAAATCCAAACGCTCTCTAAAAAGTAGGGCGAGAGGACCTCTCGCCGCTACGTTTGCTTTTTAGATAGTTTCCAAGTACAGTTACTTGTTTGCTGGAAGATACAAGCGCTCTACGTATTCCTTGACCATACGGCGGGTGCTGAATTGCGGCGTCAGCGTGCGCAAAGACTCTTTGATGCGCGCCACCCAGCCGAGGGGAATATTGTCGGCGTTGCGGCCATTGTAATAGAGCGGGATAATTTCCTTCTCCAGGACATCGTACAAACTCGACGCGTCGGCCTCATCCTGAATACTGGCGTCCAGGTCTGCGTCCTCGCCGATGGCCCAGCCGTTGCGGCCGTTGTAGGCTTCGCGCCACCAGCCGTCCAGCACCGAGAAATTGAGCACGCCGTTCATGGCGGCCTTCATACCCGAGGTCCCGGAGGCCTCGTTGGGGCGGCGCGGGTTATTCATCCACACGTCTACACCCTGGACGAGGTAACGCGCCAAGTTGATGTCGTAGTCTTCCAGGAACACCAGCCGCCCACCGTTTTCGGCGCGCTTGATGATGCGATACACTTCCTGAATCAACATTTTCCCCGGTTCATCGGCAGGATGCGCCTTGCCCGCAAAGATGATTTGCACCGGATAGTTGGGCTGATTGATGATCGCCAGCAGGCGTTCCAGGTCGCTAAAGACCAGATTGGCGCGCTTGTAGGTGGCAAAGCGGCGGGCAAAGCCGATGGTCAGCACATACGGGTCGAGCATCGCGCCCGAAGCGATGGCCTGAACGGGATGGTAGCCGCCCTTCATCCAGCGTTGACGTGTGCGCTCGAGGGCATAAAAGGCCAGTTTGCGCTTCAGATGCATGCGCACCGCCCACAATTCCTCGTCCGGAATTTGCTCGACCTTGCTCCAGGTGAGCGGGTCGTCGAGGCGCTCCAGCCAGTCTTCGCCTAGATATTTGTCGAAGAGAAGGCTCATGCGGCGCGCCAGCCACGTGGAGGTGTGGACGCCATTGGTAATGTAGGTAATCGGCACATCATCCTCGTCCACGTGCGGCCACAGGAACTGCCACATGCGGCGGCTGACGCGTCCGTGCAGTTCAGAGACAGCGTTGCGGCCATCCGAAAGGCGCAGGGCCAGGATGGGCATGCTGAAGGTCTCGCCCCACGCCTGTTGACTGCGCGCCAGGTCAATGAACTGGTCGCGGCTGATGCCAAGTTCAGTCCAGTAGTTGGAGAGATTTTTGTCTATCAGCCAGAGCGGAAATTCATCATTCCCCGCCGGGACGGGCGTGTGGGTGGTGAAGACGTTATCGCCTTTGATTTTTTCGATGGCCTTCTCGAAGGGCATGCCCTCGGCCACGAGTTCGCGCGCCCGTTCCAGGGTCAGGAACGCCGCGTGGCCCTCGTTCATGTGCCAGACGGAGGGGGTATAGTCGAGTTTCCGCAGGGCGCGCACCCCGCCGACGCCCAGCAGCACTTCCTGAGCGATGCGCAGGTCAATGTCGCTCCAGTACAGGCGGGCGGTCAGTTTGCGGTCGTTGGGGGCGTTTTCGTCCAGGTCGGTATCCAGCAGATAGAGTGGGACGCGCCCGACGCGCAATTCCCAGATGCAGGCGTTGACCGACCGGTCAGGGAAATTGACCGTGATTTTGACCAGATTGCCTTCCCCGTCCAGCACCGGCAGGACGGGCAGGTCGTCGAAGTTGAGCGGCTGATTGATGGCCTCCTGCCAGCCGTCCTCCGAAATGCGCTGGGAGAAATAACCTTCGGCATACATCAAGCCCACACCCACCAGCGGCAAGCCGAGGTCAGAGGCTTCCTTCAGGTGATCGCCGGCCAGCACGCCCAGCCCGCCAGAATAGATGGGCAGGGTTTCATGCAAACCGAATTCCATCGAAAAATAGGCCACTCCCCCTTTACAGCGATTCTTGTACGTTCGGGAGCACCAGGTATCGCTGGCCTTCATGTACTTGTCGAAGTCGGCAAAGACCCGGTCGTAGAGTTCGAGATAGTAGGGATTTTGCGTCGCGGCGTTGATTTCACTGCGTCCCACCTTGCGCAGAAAAACCAGCGGGTTGTGATTAAGCCGTTCCCAGAGTTCGTTGTCTATGCGGTTAAACAAACGCTGAGCATAGGGGTTCCAGGTCCACCACAGGTTGTAAGCGAGTTCACCGAGCCGCTGGATTCGGCGCGGCAGGTCAAAGTGGTTGGGGGTTTTGGTCAGGAAATAAGTCATTTTGAGTTCTCCAAAGAAGCAATGATACCAAAAAAAGCGCTTCTGCGGGTCGAAATTTGTAGGTTTGTGAAGTACAATTTCAGCGGAGAAACCATGCCCGAAACCGTTCAACTTTTCATCACTTGCCTGATTGACTCCTTCTTTCCCCACATCGGCGAGGCGATGGTGAGCGTCCTGAACCGCGCCGGCGTGCGGGTCGAGTTTCCCGCCGGTCAGACCTGCTGCGGGCAGCCGGCCTTCAACGCCGGCCTGCGCGCCGAGGCGCGGCCCTTAGCCCGCCGCCTGATCGAAATCTTTGAGCCGACCCGCGGCGAGATCATCGTCCCTTCCGGCTCGTGCGCCCACATGATTCGCCACGGCTACGCCGAACTCTTCCGCGACGACCCGCCCTGGCGGGCGCGGGCCGAGGCCCTGGCAGCCCGCGTCCACGAGTTCAGCGAGTACCTGATGGACGTGCGCGGCGTGACCGACCTGGGGGCGCGCTGGCCCGGACGCCTGACCTATCACCCCTCCTGCCACCTGCTGCGCGGCCTGGGCGTGGACCGTCAGCCGCGCGCCCTGCTGGCCGCCGTCCGCCAGGCCGAAATCGTCGAACTGCCCGAGCGCGAGGATTGCTGCGGCTTCGGCGGCGTCTTCTCGGTCGAACATCCCGAACTCTCGGCCGAGTTTCTCAAGCGCAAGATCGCCAACCTCGAGAAGACCGAAGCCCCCACCCTGGTCGTTGCCGACACGGGCTGTCTCATGCACATCCAGGGCGGGCTGATGCGGCAGGGCAAACCCCAGCGGGTGGTGCATCTTGCGGAAGTCTTGAACCAGAGATAACCAGAGATAAACAGAGATAAACAGAGATGAACGTAGATTCTTTTCGAGAGCGAATTCGCCGCTCGCTGGATGATGCCAATCTGCAAGCCGCGCTAGACGCCAACGCGACGCGCCGCAAAGCCGGGCGGATGGCGGCCTTTGCTGCCCTCCCCGACCACCAGGAACGTCGCGCCCGCGCCCACGCCGTCAAGGCCGAGGTCATCGCCCACCTGGACGATTCCCTGACGCGCTTTATCGAACGCGTCGAAGCCAACGGTATCCGCGTCCACCGCGCCGCCAACGCCGAGGAGGCCGTGCGCATCTTCCTGGAAATTGTCGCCGAGGGGGCGCCGACCTCTCCAGCCTTGATCGCCAAATCCAAATCCATGCTCTCCGAGGAAGTTGACCTGAATCACGCCTTGGAGGCTGCCGGTCACCGCGTGGTGGAGACCGACCTGGGCGAGTACATCGTCCAACTGCGCGGCGAACGTCCCAGCCACATCATCACCCCGGCCGTGCACCTGCGCCGCGGCGACGTGGGCCGTCTCTTCGAGCAAAAACTCGGCCTGCCCTACACCGAAGACATCCCCACTCTCACCAACGCCGCCCGCCGCCTGCTGCGCGAAGTCTTCCTGACCGCCCAGGTGGGCGTCTCGGGCGTCAACTTCGGCGTCGTCGAGAGCGGCACGCTGTGCCTCGTCACCAACGAGGGCAACGGGCGTATGGTCACCACCCTGCCGCCGCTGCACATCGCCCTGATGGGCATCGAGCGCCTCGTCCCGACCCTGGACGACCTGGCGCTTTTCCTCTCGCTCCTGCCGCGCTCGGCCACCGGCCAGAAACTGAGCGTCTACACCAGTCTGATTCACGCCCCGCTCCCCGGCCAGACCCGTCACCTGATCCTGCTCGACAACGGCCGCTCGGCCCTGCGCGCCTCGCCGCTGGCCGAGAGTCTGTACTGCATCCGCTGCGGCGCCTGCCTGAACGCCTGCCCGGTCTTCCGCGAGACGGGCGGCCATGCCTACGGCAGCATTTACCCCGGCCCGATCGGCTCGGTCATCTCGAGCGCGCTGGTGGACCCGCAGTTCGACTACCTGGCGCAAGCCTCCTCGCTGTGCGGGGCCTGCCGCGAAGCCTGCCCGGTGGACCTTGACCTGCCGGGGATGCTGCTGCGCGTCCGCGCCGGCCAGACGCCGCAGCCCGGCCGGGAGGGACGCGGCCTGCCCGCCCCGGTCAAAGTGGGGCTGCGCGCCTTCCGTCTCGCCGCCTCGACCCCGCGCCTGTTCGCCGTTTTCCAGAGTCTGGGCGGCCTCCTCAGCCGCCTCCTCTCCCCCCGCCGCGCCTACCTGCGTCTGCCGGCCTGGACCGGCTGGGGCTACAGCAAGGACTTCCCGCGCCTGGCCGTTCGCCCCTTCCGAGCGCGCTGGAAACATCTCGAACAAACCGTAGGACAGCCTTTCCGGGCTGTCGAAACCACAAACCAGCCTCCCCAGTCTGTCGAGGGAGGACAGCCTTTCCAGACTGTCGAATCGGAACATACCCGCCCCGAAGAAATTCAATCGCCTCCCCTGCCTGCCGCGCTGCCCCCGGCTGACCTCATCGAACGCTTCTGCCGCGAACTGACCGCCCTGGGCGGCGCAGTGGAGCGTCTCTCCGCGACCGACCTGCCCGCCCGTTTGCAGGCCTTTCTCGCCGAGAGGGGCGCCGCCCAGGCCTTGAGCGACGACCTGGCGGCCGCCTTCCTCGGCGAGGCCGCCGTCTTGCGCCCCGACCCCTCGCTGCCGGTCGGCGTGACCGGCGCCCTGTGCGCCATCGCCGAGAGCGGCTCGCTCGTCCTGACCAGCGAGCACGCCAACGCCCTGGCCGCCTCGCTCCTGCCGCCGGTTCATGCCGTGATTCTGCAGGCCTCGCAGATCGTCCCCACCCTGGCCGAGGCGCTGGCGCGGCCCGAAGTGCGCGCCGCCGCGGCGGGGGTCATCGTCACCGGCCCCAGCCGCACCGCCGACATCGAGATGACCCTCACCATCGGCGTCCATGGGCCGGGTGAACTGACCGTGTTTCTTGTTGACGATTTCTAGAACTGTGATAAAATCAGCCCGCTAAAAACGAGCCGCCCCCATCGTCTAGCGGCCCAGGACGGGGCCCTCTCAAGGCCCAAACAGCGGTTCGAGTCCGCTTGGGGGCACAGAAAGCGCCTAAAAGGGCGTTTTTTTGTTTTACCAAACCGCTGTGTAGAGTCTCATAACGCGACTTCCAGCCGTAACCAAACGTACCGCCGAGAACGCAGAGTTCGCGGAGAAAACGTAACTGCCTGCCCTCAGGGGATGCGGAGACCGTCCACGAACCTTTCCACAGGGGCTCGACAAGCTCGACCTACCAGTTCAGGGCAAGGTGAGATACCAAACCTCTCTAAATCGTCTCGGAGTTCAAGTTAGGAAAAACTCACATCGGCACCGGGCCGAGGGCAAGCGTGTATTCACATACCAAGATCGGGCCAAAAGGCTTGCCGTGGTCGTCTTCTAGACGCCACTCGCTGCGATGACGGCGTCCCCTGCGCGCGGCGCGCAAACGAACGGTGAGAGATACGTTCGCGCCGGGCATCACCGGTAGGACATTGACAATTTCATCAAGATGGTAAGTGTGACGTTGAAAAAACCTTGTCGGGGTATTTGAAAAATTGACCAACGAAAAATCTCTGTTCCAGGGGACGTTGCCGCTGTTGCGTACTTGCCAAGTAACGGTAAACAGGCTGCCGGGAGGAACGCTGAATAGGTCTATCGAGGCCTGCATCTCCACTAAGGCCAAATCGGGCACGGCTTGTACAGGCGGGATCCCGGGGAGTTGGATGCCTCGCACCCGGAAGGGGCCTTCGAGGGCGTAATTTCCGGCTTGCGCCAGCGCCCGCAATTCGCGCGGTCGGTAGGTGGAATTGCGCAAGGCAGCCCCGCCGACGCGGTCGCCACGGGCTTCAGCTGCTTGGGCGATCTCGTTCAACCAGGCTTCGCGCTCCTCAAGGAAAACGGCAATCCATTGTTCCTCGGTGATGCCGTTCTGACCAACAACGTTTGCCCCCAATCGCTTGCTTAGGCGCTCTAACACTTGCACCCAGCCGCCCTGAATGGTAATGTCATAGACGACCGCCAGCGCTAAGGGAGAAGAGAGATTGCACTGCTGCGCCCGGTCAATCGCCGTCCGGTAAAACTGCTGATCGAAGACGATGTCTTGGGCTTCCACCATGGCCGGTTCGGTTGCAGCCTGAATGAGCAGTTCGCGGAAATGGCTATCATGGCGCAAGGTCTGTTCTTTGGCGCGCACGCGCGCCGCGTAGCCTTCTTGCAAGGCTCGACTAACCTCGCTCTGGCTGCGGGCGTAATAGGCTTCTAAGACCTGCGCCAACGTGCCCGAGGCCAGGGTGGCCTGATGCTTGCCATAACTGATAATCCCAGCATCGTAGTTTTGGTAAGCGGCTGGGTCGCCTTCCGGCCTGCCGCTCTCAAAGATGCTGGTGATGGCCCAAATGGTATCTCGCCAGCGGTGCGGCTCAAAGAGGCCGTTGTAGAGAGGGGACATGCTACGCTCCTTTCTATCTGAACTATAGCATATAAACAGGAGCAGTACAAGCAAAAAACACACCAGAAGGCGGGAGCGCTGTCCCGCCTTCTGGTGGCTTGGAAAAGATGCGAATTAGGCTCTTGATAAACCGACCGAAACTTTCTCGCCGTCGAACTCGTCGCTCACAGAGGGCGCACCGGCAGGCGGCAAGGTGAAGTTGAGTTCCACCGTCAGCGTCTCGGCGGTGACGTAGTCGCGATGGGCTGCGATGGCTTCCTTCAGGCCAGCGCTGGCCTCCACGTAGAGTTTAATACGGTCGGCCACCTCCAGACCGGCGGTCTTGCGCAGGTCTTGCACGCGGCGGACGAATTCGCGCGCCAGGCCCTCGCGGACAAGTTCGGGGGTCAGGTCGGTGACCAGGGCGGCAAGATAGGCGCCCTCGGCAGCCACAGCAAAGCCGGCCTTGGCTTCGGCGCGCACTTCCACCTCTTCGGGCAGGATGTCGAAGGTCTCGCCGTTGGCGGTGACCTGGAGGGGCTGGCCGGAGAGCAGGGTCGGCGCGGCGGAGGCGGCGTCCAACGCCAGGATGGCCTTCTGAATGGCAGGGAATTTGCTGCCGTATTTCTGCCCCAATTGCTTGGGGAGCGGCTTGAGGGCGAAGGTGGCAGCCTCACTGGAGGCGTCCAACAGACGAACGCGCTTGACGTTCAACTCGTCGGCGATCAGGTCGGCGTAGGTTTCGACGGCGTGACGCTCGTCCGGGCGCCCGACGGCAAAGGCAGCCTCGGCCAGCGGTTGGCGCACCTTGCGGTTGGCCTTCTGGCGGGCGCTGTGACCGAGCGAGACGAGTTTCATGACCAGCGCCATCTCACGGTTGAGATTCTCGTCAATCAGGGCTTCGTTCGCCTGCGGCCACTCGGCCAGGTGGACCGATTCGGGGGCGTCTGGCTCCACCGAGCGGACGAGGTTCTGGTAGAGGGCCTCGGCCAGGAAGGGCATGGCGGGAGCGAGCAGTTTGGCCAGGGTGACCAGCGCCGTGTAGAGGGTCGAGTAGGCGGCCTGTTTGTCGGTATCCGATTCGGACTTCCAGAAGCGGCGGCGGGAGCGGCGCAGGTACCAGGTCGAGAGCGCCTCGACAAAATCTTCCAGCGGACGCGTCGCCGCGGGCACGTCGTAACGCTCATAGGCATCGGTCACGTCGCGGACGAGGGCGTTCAACGAGGAGAGCAGCCATTTATCGAGGCTGTTTTCGGTCGGATTGACAATCCGACCGACCGGCTGCCATTGGTCGAGGTTGGCGTAGGTGACGAAGAAGGAGTAAACGTTCCAGAGGGTCAGCGTGAAGGAGCGCACCACCTCGCCGACCAGGTCGGCGGAATAGCGGCGCTCGTTGCCGGGCGGGCTGGCAGTGTAGAGATACCAGCGCAGGGCATCCGCGCCGTGCGTGTTGATGGCATCCCAGGGGTTGGCAATGTTGCCCAGCGACTTGGACATCTTGCGGCCCTCGCCGTCGAGGATCAGGCCGAGGCAGATGACGTTGCGGTAACTTCCGCGGTCGAAGAGCAGGGTGCTGATGGCGTGCAGGGAGTAGAACCAGCCGCGCGTCTGGTCCACGGCCTCGCAGATGAAATCGGCCGGGAACTGACGCTCAAAGATGTCTTGGTTCTCGAAGGGGTAGTGCCACTGGGCCACCGGCATCGAACCGGAGTCGAACCAGACGTCAATCAGGTCGGGGACGCGGCGCATCGTCCCGCCGCATTGCGGGCAGGGATAGGTGACTTCGTCCACGTAAGGACGGTGCAGGTCGAGACCGGCCAGGTCTCGGCCAGCCTTTGCAGAGAGTTCAGCCACCGAACCGATGCACTCGCGCTGTTTGCACTGATCGCATTCCCAAACCGGCAGGGGCGTGCCCCAGTAACGTTCGCGGCTGAGCGCCCAGTCAATGTTGTTGGCCAGCCAGTTGCCGAAGCGGCCCTCCTTGATATGCTCCGGCACCCAGTTGATGTGACGGTTGAGTTCCACCAGCCGGTCTTTGAACTGGCTGGTGCGGATGTACCAGGATTCGCGGGCGTAATAGAGCATCGGCGTGTGGCAGCGCCAGCAGAAGGGATAGGTGTGGTGGTAGGTCTCGGCACGGAAGAGGAGGCCGCGCGCCTGCAGGTCGGCGGTGATGAGCGGGTCGGCGTCTTTGACGAACATGCCGCGCCAGGGCGTGACCTCGGGCAGGAACGTCCCGTCGGGGGCGACGGTCATGACGACCGGCAGGTCGAATTCCTGGGCGGCCTGCATGTCCTCGGCGCCGAAGGCCGGGGCCATGTGCACCAGGCCGGTGCCGTCTTCGGTGGTGACGAAGTCGCCCAGGACGACATAGTGGGCCGGCTTTTCGGGCGGGAGGAAAGTGAAGAGCGGGTGATATTTCTTGCCCTTCAACTTCTTGCCCTTGAAGCGTTCCACCACTTTGACTTGCTCGCCGCGAAAGACCTTTTCGAGCAGGGGCTCGGCCAGGATGAGTCGCTCCGTGCCGCCCTCGGGCAGGGCGCGCTCGACGGTGACGTACTCGACCTCGGGATGGGCGGCCACGGCCACGTTGGCGGGCAGCGTCCAGGGCGTGGTCGTCCAGACCAAGAGCGAGGTGCCGGGCGAATCGACCAGCGGCAGGCGGATGAAGACCGAGGGGTCGGTGGCCTCGTCGTAGCCGAGGGCCACTTCGTGGTCCGAGAGCGGCGTGCCGCAACGCGGGCAGTAGGGGACGACTTTGTAGCCTTTGTAAAGCAGGCCACGGTCCCAAAAATTCTTGAGAATCCACCACACCGACTCGATGTAATCATTGGTGTAGGTGACGTAGGCATCCTCGAGGTCTACCCAAAAGCCGATCCGTTCGGTCAGTTTCTCCCAATCCTGGATGTAATCGAAGGCCGATTTACGGCATTCTTCGTTGAATTTGGCGATGCCGTATTCTTCGATTTGGCGTTTTTGCGTGAAGCCGTGCCGCTTCTCGACCTCGATCTCGACCGGCAGGCCGTGGGTATCCCAGCCGCCGCGCCGGATGACGCGGTAGCCGCGCATGATCTTGTAGCGCGGGAACATATCTTTGAACGCGCGCGCCAGCACGTGGTGGACGCCCGGCTTGCCGTTGGCCGTTGGCGGCCCCTCGAAGAAAACGTATTGCGGCGCGCCCTGGCGCTCGGAGAGGGTCTTCTCGAAGATTTTCTGACTCTTCCAAAACTTCAAGACTTCTTCTTCGAGGGCGGTGACAGCGAGTTTCGGATTGACGGGTTTGAACATAGAAAGTCTCCAGTCTAAGGGTCGTCAGTCTAGCAGGCAAAATCAAAACGCTCATCCCTTGCAGGGACGAGCGTGATGCCCGCGGTACCACTCTGCTTCCCCCTTGCGGGGGCACTCCATCAGGTACGGCCTTGCGGCGATACCCTGCCAGGATAACGGTTGGCTTCCGGCTCACTTACTCCCAGTGTTCACTGAACACTGGTTTCTGCTCGCGGCTCCGGGAGGATTTTCGGCTCCGTTGGCTGGCCCGGCTCGCACCGTTTCCGGGTTCGCTGACAGCGATGGGGAGCCTACTCGTTCCCATCTTCGCCTTTTAGCGACTTTAATTATAATCGCAAGAGGGGGCTAAGGCAAGGTCACAGATTCTGAGAGTGTATCCGCGCTTGGGGAAATACAAGTCCTTCTGGGAGAAGGTGGCCGCCGGCATCAATAAAGAGGGCAAAGTCCGTCCGAGTTGCAGAGATCGGCCTCTAGCCGCCAGCAAACCGATGTGCCAGGGCAAGGGAACGTTGCCTTTGAGGGCACATAGAGCCTATGTTGACCGAAGCCCTGGGCTGGACGCTAGGCCTTGCCCAAAGGGGATGTTGATAAACATGGCAGGGCATTCCACAGAGGATGGAGCGGCACAAACTGCTTTTCTTCCGATCAGGGTAAAAACTGTATCGTCCAGTAATGCTTGTATTGCGAATTGGCCGAATAGGCATATCCGGCGCCCACTTGGGTGTAAGACGGGTTGAGAATGTTGGCGCGATGCCCCTCGCTATTCATCCACGCTGAAACGGCTTCGCTGGGCGAAGCGTAACCGGCAGCGATATTTTCGGCCACTGGTTGGCCGGAGTGGTAAAAGACATTATTGGATGCCATGTATTGACTCCAGGCTTGGGCATTGGCCATCAGAGTCCAGTTGATCGTCAGCGCAGACAAGCCTTGAGCAGCCCGTTGAGCGTTGACCAGCGCAATGACCTGAGCGGCAAAATTCTCCCCTCCCGGCTGAGCGGGCTGAGGGGGAGGCGGCGTTTTGGTCGGCAGCGGCGTATTTGTAGGCGAAGGGGAAGCGGTAAAAGTGGCTATGGGAGAAGGTGTGAAAGTTTCCGTCAGGGAAGGCGTCAGGGTCGGCGAGGCTGTAAGGGTGAAAGTTGATGTTGAGGTTGGAGAAGCCGTTGCGGTAGGCCGCAAAAAGGGCAGGCCTGTCTGGGCGCATCCCAGGCTTGCAAGCAAGAGAGTCAATGTGGCCAAAAATACAACAAGGATTTTCTTTAGGCTCGCGTTCATGTTTTTCTCCCATCATCAAGTTTGCGGACGAAGCGTTTACCATTGTGAGGGGAATAGTGGTGTCGTTCCTGCCTGCAGTTTTGCTCCACAAGACAAGCCATGCCCCTGGTTGTGCTCATCCTGCCTGCTGTCCGACTTTGCTTGGCGGGACGGGCCTTTGCTGATATTTTGTAGGTGAACACTTGGCAGATTTTAACTTAAAGTGAACATAACTGCCTACCCTGGTCTCGGAAATCATCCGCAGATGTCGCAGATTACGCAAATTGGGAGAAAATCGGCGACATCGTACCCCCAGGGTAAATCTGCGCAATCTACGGCTAAAGTTCGCGTCTTTTGCTGCGATTAACAAGTTCGGCCTCATGGGATAGGCAGTTACATTTGAATTAAGGGGCAGCAAACAACCTGTTCCTGTCTTGGGCTTTTCGACCCCAAAGGGATTATAATTGGCAACGAGCATGAAAAGAGGTGTCTATGAGAAAAAATTTCGAAAGCGAAATTCAACAACTCAAAGATGACTTGCTCCTGCTTGGCAGCATGGTGGAGCAGGCCATTCTCGAAAGCGTGGAAGCCCTCAAAAAACGCGATATCCAAGCCTCGCGGCGCATTTATGAAACCGATGCCCAGATTAACGCCAAACGCTACGCCATCGAAGAGCAAGTGATGGTGGTCATTGCCACCCAACAGCCTATGGCACATGACCTGCGCCTGCTGGCCTCCATCCTCGAGGTTGCTGGGGAATTGGAACGCATGGGTGACTACGCCAAAGGCATTGCCACCGTCAATATCCGCATGGGCGAGCAGCCCCTGCTGAAACCCCTGATTGACATCCCGCGCATGGCGCAAAAAGCCGCCGATATGCTCCACCGTGCCCTGACCGCCTTCGTCAACGAAGATGCCCAGGCTGCGCGGACCATTCCCAAAGAAGATGACGATGTGGATGCCCTCTATGAACAGGTCTATCACGAGTTGATGCTCTTCGTCATCCAGGATGCCAAAGTCATCGAGCGCGCCAACTGGCTGTTATGGGTAGCCCACAACCTCGAACGCGTCGCCGACCGAGTCACCAACATCTGTGAACGGACGATTTTCGTTGTCACCGGAGAGATCAAAGAGATTGATACGTCGGATGATGAAATAAAATAACCGCTCCACCACAAATCAGCATCCTCATACCTGCCAGGTGGAACTTGACGCCGGAACACGAGAGGCTTGCCCACGCGATGAAACGCGCCTTGATTCCCCTCTTGCTCCTTCTCTTGTTCACGGCTTGCCTGCCGCAGACGGCGGACGGCGGGCAGCCGACCGCAGACGGCGGAACGCAGACCGCGGACTATTCGACTTCCACCCCCCCGCCGCGCCCGACGGAAACCCCCACGCCGACCCCCACCCCGACCCCGGAAGCAGTGGCGGATTTTTTTGACGCCGGGACGTTTCCGCCAGAGATGCGGCGCTATGTGGAGACTTTGCCGAACCGCAATAATCTTGACCCCAGCCAGGCAGAGCAGCAAAGGTACATCGAGCAGGATCAGGCTTTTCATCAGTTTTACATGAGGGAGATGGTAGCGTATTTGCGGAAAAATGGCGTGGATACTTCGGAGTTTAAGGGGTTTAAAGGAGAAGATTGGCTGGATTATCAAAAAAGCATAAAAGTCTATGAGGCTTTGTGGCGGCTGCTTTATCAAGAGTATCAGAAGACAGGCAAGTATCGGACAGATTGGCTGCTGACGCCCTGGCTTTTGCGGGGAGATGGAAGTGAGAATTTGGGGATGTATGATACGAGGAATTGGGTACCATCAATTAGTGGTGTTAATGGAGGGCTAGGATACGATCCAGGTTTTTATTCACCGGAAAAAATTATAAACATTTTTTCTGCTGCTAATCTGCAGGAAGCAATACAGAGGTGGAGAGAAGAAATCAGAGAGTATGGTGTTGTAGTACCAATCTTTGGCGTTTCAACAAACATTGAAAGAATGCCTATGGAACATTCATTAGATGGTGTTCTGGTTGCCATTTTTAATATGCCTGGTAGAGATGGAGTAAAGATTTTGGTTTTGGGGGTTTTGGATGAGAATGGAGTCTTGGTGTATCAGCCGTTTGCAGTGAACTTGAGCCCAGATACCCGCACGCAGGCAGGAGATTTTAGGTATACTGGCGACAATGTTGTCCCTGCGCCGGAGGGAGTTGATGTATATGTGGCAGATAATGCTCCAGAGAAAGTTTTTGGTAGATTTGAGTATGATTTGGAAAGAATCGTTGGCTTAATTGGTTATAAAATTATAGGAAAACCTAGTCAAGGTTATGGCGATCCAAATGGTCTTAATTTTTACTCGTCACAATTTTTCTTTGATGGGATTGAATCATTTCATCGAATTGTAGGAAGTCAAAATTTTGAAGAGTCTTCGCTTTTTAATATACCTTCAAACCAGAACTCAAATCAGGTTATTACAGATCAGGATTTATATCAGGGAAATCAGGAAGAGCAGGAAGAACAGGGAAATCAGGGAGATGAGATAATAGTACCGGGAGGAGGAAGGATTGTTAAGTAGTTGGCTGGTTGCTGGTTGCTGGTTGCTGGTTGACTAGTTAGCTAGTACCTTTCCAACATAATGCTGATAAGTTCATCGCCTCTGGTACACTGTGGGCAAACAGGCAATTCAGGAGAGAGCGATGGCAAACAAAATTTACATTGTTGATTTGACGGACAATGAACGGGCTGCGTTGCTGAAATTGATTCAAAATGGTAAGCAGTCCTCGCGCAAGGTCATGCGGGCTCACATTCTATTACTGGCGGACGAAGGCAAGACGGATCAGGAAATCGTCAAGAGTTTGCATACC
>DAOTVO010000019.1:0-105135 GCA_034436335.1 Anaerolineales bacterium
TCCAAATGGGGTGTTTTGTACAGACAATATATTATCGAATTGGAAGATATGCGACAAGTGATATTTGTCATCTTTTCCACTTGATAGGTTTCGAGAAGTGGAAAGCAATTTAGACCAATTTCCAACCGGATAAAGACATCCTTGAACCGCCACAGGGAGGAGAAACATGTTCTCAGAAGTCACGATTCCTTCCACCTCCCCTATTGGGACACACATTTTACTTGACAACCTGACATTTCACGGCTCATATGGCCTGCAATACGCCTCATGGTCGCACTGGGCGTACTCGAACGACTCGACGACACCGAAACACTCGTACATCCCCCAGGCGTCGCACAACATTTGCCCAACTTCCAGCACCAGGTAGGTGTTGTCGCCCTGCGGCTCCACGTACACGACGCCCCGGTCGCTGGTCTCGAAGGCCACGAAGGCGTGTCCCTCTGCCTCATCCACGAAATCCACTAAAACGATCCAGGCTTTCAGGTCTTGTGCGTGGGCATTCCCGACCAAGTCAACGGCATAATCCAGGCAGTTATAGTCGGTGAGATCGTACTCATTCCAGTTGGTGTGGTCGTCGGTGATGAAATCCACCAGTTCCATCCAGGTGACGGGACGGTAATACGTCGTCGGTGTCATGGTGAGCGTCGGCATGGATGTCGAGGTCGGCCGCCGGGGTTCGGTCGGCGTGCGCGTATCGGTGGAAGCTGGCTCGTCACTTCGCGCAAAATCAAGCGGGAAGAGACAGCCCGCGCAAAAAATGAGCACCGCCGCCGTACTCCCCAGCAATTTCAACCCACGCAAAATATATTTTCGACCCATAACAACTCCCAATTTTATGTAGTAGCGACTTTAGTCGCTCCTGAGATAAGAACGACTACCCTAAAGGGTGCTGCGCGAAAGTCGTTACTGCCTGAGTATATTTCAAACCCGGAATTAATCCAAGCCGAAGTATAATCCCGGCATGTCCTTGCTCAGCCGCCTCCTGCTCGGGGTGGAAACCGGCCTCTGTCTCATCTTCTTTACCCTCCTGCTGGGCGGCAGCGACTTCATCCTTTCCGAGGAAGCGCAGGAACGCGTCCGCCGCTACAGCCGGGCGGTCGAATTCGACTACTTCGACTGGACGCTGGAGGCCCTGGGCGTCAAACTCGGCCAGGCGGCCCTCGACACCCCCTTCTACTTCCCGGAACCTCATCGGCGGGAGATCGTCACTGACTACCTGCACCTGATGGACGACATCCTGCAGGCCGAATACGGACTGAATCTCCTCTACACCGACCCGTCCGTCGCGGACCCCGAGTCTGCCTCCGCCGACCTGCGCGCCCGCCTCGACGAAGCCTACGCCCGCCAGCGCAGCCTGGCCCCCCTGGCCGAAGCCGTGCTCGAAGAGCAGATCTCCGCCCTGCTGGCCGACCTCGACCTGGCCACCCTCGGCCAGCCCCTCCCGCCCATCTCCTTTCACATGAGTCCCCTGCCCTACCACCTGATCATCTCGCCGCGCGACCGCATCGAGCAGGTCACCTCCCTCAGCCTCCTGCCCGACCTGACCCTCGACCGGCAGGTGGAGATCGAAGACCAGGTTGCCGCCGCGCTGGACGTCTCCACCCTGGTGGTGCCGGTGGGCGGCATCGGCACCTACCCCAGCATGGTCATGCGCACCACGTCGCTCGATTGGCTGGCCGACGTCATCTCCCACGAGTGGATCCACAACTGGCTCAGCCTGCGCCCGCTCGGCTTCAACTACAACACCACCCCCGAACTGCGCACGATGAACGAAACGACCGCCTCCATCGCCGGGACGGAGATATCCATCCTCTTCATGAAACGTTACTACCCGGAGCTGGCGTCTGCCTACGGCCTGGAGAGCGTCAGCGCCTCCCTGGCCCCGGTCCCGCCCGGCGGCTTCCCGCGCCCGGTCTTCGACTACTGGAGCGAGATGCACACCACCCGCGTCCACGTGGACGAACTGCTGGCAGAGGGCAAGGTGGAGGAGGCCGAAGCCTACATGGAAATGCGCCGCCAGGTCTTCTGGGAAAACGGCTACCACATCCGCAAGTTGAACCAGGCCTTCTTCGCTTTCTACGGCGCGTATGCAGATGTTCCCGGCGGCATAGCCGGCGAGGACCCGGTCGGCCCGGCGGTGCGTGCCTTGCGCGCCCAATCCGCCTCGCTGACCGAGTTCCTGAAGACGATTGCCGCCATGTCCTCCTTTGAAGAATTGCAGAAAGCGGTCAGCCCATGAAACACGTTTGCGCGTTTGCGCGTTTGCGCGTTTGTGCGTTTTTAATTTGCTCTCTTTTGCTCCTTGCCTCCTGCGCTCCGCCCCCCACCCCGGCGCCGGTCGTCACCCTGACGCCCACCTCCGCGCCGGAAACGATGCCCTGCTCCATCCTGCCCTACGCCACCGGCGTGACGGAAACCATGTCGGCCTTTGCAGATGAGTACGCCCATACTGCCGGCCCCGCCGACGCCCCAGTCACCCTGCTGCTCTTTACGGACTTCCAATGTCCGGGCTGTGCGCTGCTGGCCGAGAGTCTCCGTCAGGTGCGGGCGGCGCACCCCGAGGATGTGCGGCTCATCGTGCGCTACCTGCCGGACGCGCGTTACGACAAGAGCGCCCTCGCCATCCAGGCTGCCGAGGCCGCCGCCCGGCAGGGGAAATTCTGGGAGATGTACGATCTGCTCTTCACCCGTCAGCCGGAGTGGTTCGGCCTGAGCCCGGCGGACTTCCCGGCCTGGGCGCGGGAGCAGGCCGCCGGTCTGGGACTGGACGCGGCACAGTTCGAAGCCGATTTCAACGGGGAGAGCGCTGCGGCGCGTCGGCAACAGGCGCAGGAGGCGGCCGCCAATCTTCCGTACACGCCGCCGCTCCTGTACATCAACAGCACCACCCCTTACAGCGGCCTGGCCGACGCCGCCAGTCTCGATGTGATGGTGCGGCTGGCGCTGCTGGAGACGCGCAAATTCCACACCTGTCCGCCCTGGACGCTCGACCAAACGCGCCAGTACCTCGTCACCCTGCACACCCTGAAAGGCGACGTGGTTTTGCAACTCTTCCCGGAAAAAGCGCCGCTGGCGGTGAACAATTTCATCTTTCTGGCGCGCAGCGGCTGGTATGACGGCATTCCCTTCCACCGCGCAGAGGCCGGTTTCGTCATCCAGACCGGCGACCCGTCGGGGACCGGCTACGGCAACCCGGGCTACTACTTTGCCACTGAGCCTTCGGCGCTGACCTTCGACCGGCCGGGGCTGGTGGCGATGTCCAACACCGGGCCGGATACAAGCGGCAGTCAGTTCTTCATCACCTACGCCGTCCTGCCCGAACTGAACGGGCAGTTTACCATTTTCGGCGAGGTGTTGACCGGTCTGGATGTGCTGTCCGATCTTTCGGCGGGCGACTTGCTGGTGAGCGTCAAGGTAGAAGAAAGGTAGCGCCGCGCCGACATCACGGAAATTACGAGGCCCCCATGCGTTTCTTTTCCTCAAGTTACAATCGTTCCATCCTGATTTTGGTTTTCAGCCTCCTCAGCCTGGCAGGCTTGCTCTTGTTGGGGCTGGTGAAAGCCGGCCAGATGCTGTTGGCGTCTGCCGGTGGACTCAACGTGAGCGAAGCGGGCGTAGTTCTGGCAACGCTCTTTGGCCTGGGAGTGTGCGCCTTGTTCTTTGCACCGCTGATTCTCGACTCTCTCCGGGCCCTCCGTGGCGAGCAGATTCCCGCGCTGGCTCTACCGCCGCTGAAATGGCGCTCTTTTTTGTTGCTGGCGCTGGCCTGGGCAGGAATGCTGGTTCTCTCCAGCGTGGCGAGTTCTCTGGGCAACCTGGGGACGCTGCTGGCCGCGCCTTTTGTGGTGTTGGGCATTACCATCGCCACGCTGACCTTCGGCTGGCTCGGCGCGGGTGGGCTGGCGCGCGGCTCCCGCCGCCGTTTGCTCGCAGCGCTGGGACTTTCCATCACCGGCAGCAGTCTGATTGCCATCGTCATTCAGTATATTCCGGTCATTCTGGCGCTGATTGCGGCGGGCATAGCAGCAGCGGCAAATTCGCAGATCATGGAAACTATTCAACAACTGCAAACGCAGGTGAAGGGCGCTCAAAATGTGGACGAATTACTCAACCTGCTGGCGCCCTATCTCATGAATCCTGCCGTCCTGATAGTCCTGCTGGTCTACGCGGCGGGCATCGCGCCGTTGAGCGAGGAACTGGTCAAGCCGCTGGCGGTCTGGATATTGGGGCGCCGCCTGCGTTCGCCTTCTGATGGATTTGCCCTGGGGGCGTTGGGCGGGGCGGGATTCGCCCTCATCGAGGGTTTTCTGGCCTCCAGCATGCTGCTCGAAACGCCCTACTTCGGCCTGCCGGCGCGCCTTGCCAGTTCGCTGATGCACGTTACCTTGAGCGCTATCGTGGGCTGGGGAATCGCTTCGGCGCTGTTGGAAAAACGCTGGGGACGTCTCGTTGGCGCGTATGCGGTTAGTGTGACCCTGCACGGGCTGTGGAACGGCGCGGCGGTGATGGCCGTTTACGGGTCGCTGCGCGTCCTCTTGCCGGAGGCCAATCCGCTCGACCCGCTCACACTGGGCAGCATGGCTCTCGGCGTGACTGCCATCTTCGCTATCCTCGTTGGCGTGGCCCTGGCCCTGCCTCTGCTCAATCAGCGTCTGCGGCGTGATATAATCCCGCCCGCATCTCAACCCGAAAGGACTCTCGATGGATTGGATTCTCAAAGCAGTTGACTTTGTCTTGCATGTTGACGTTTATCTCGAACAAATCATCTCGAATTATGGCGGCTGGACCTACGGCCTGCTCTTCTTTGTGGTGTTCATGGAAACTGGCTTTGTCGTTACGCCCTTCCTGCCCGGCGACTCGCTCATCTTTGCTGCTGCCACCTTTGCCGCCCGCGGCGCCCTTGACCCCTGGCTGATGTTCGTCCTGCTGGCCTTCGCCGCCGTCCTGGGCGACACGGTCAATTACTGGATTGGTCACCACATCGGCGCACGCGCTTACACAGGCGAAATCAAGTGGATTAAGAAAGAGTACATGGAACGGACGCACGCTTTCTTCGAGAAGCACGGCGGCAAGACCATCTTTCTGGCGCGTTTCGTCCCCATCATCCGCACTTTTGCGCCCTTTGTGGCGGGCGTGAGCCGCATGTCCTACGGCTTCTTCTTCCGCTGGAATGTCATCGGCGGCATTACCTGGGTGGCCACCTTCACCCTGCTCGGCTATTTCTTCGGCAACATCCCCTTCGTGCAGAAGAACTTCGAACTGGTCATCATCGCCATCATCCTGATTTCCCTCGTCCCGGCGGTGGTGGAAGGGTTGAAAGCGCGGCGGGAACTGCGCGCCAAAGCCAGCGCGGATTGAGAAGTTTTCAGTGACAGTGAGAAGCCTCCCGCTTGGGAGGTTTTTTTTTTGGATAGCGGTCGGTTCGAAAACTCTGGTTGTAAGGTCAGCGATGGCTTTTTGAACCCAAATGGCGCAAATCAGGTGAATTTCGCGAACATTTGATTTTCGCGTTTTTCTCCCACTTTCGCGCTTTTCGCGTTAAAGGCCATCTCTTTGACCGAGCCAGTACCAAAAACCTTTCTTCTTTCCCACGGCGGCGAAGAGTCATGGGGTTATTTACCTGCTCGGTCTCTTCGTGTCACTGTGATTCACTTTCAATCTTTTGGCAGTGGATGCACTGTGTAAAACCGAGGTGAGAGTCTGATGACAAAATCGTCAGAAGGGACGGGGTTTCCTTGACAGCGGCCATGAAGAGGAGTATAAACATACCGACTGGTCGGTATGTTTATGTTATTCGCCCTCCCTCACCCCACCCTCTCTCACAGGGAAGAAGAGAACTGAACGATGCCCCAACAACGCAGCGAAGAAACCCGCGCCCACCTGCTGGACGCCGCCGTGCGGCGTTTTGCCATCTCCGGTTACAACGCCGCCAGCGTGGACGAAATTTGCGCCGAGGCCGGCGTCAGCAAAGGCGCCTTCTACCACCACTTTCCCAGCAAGCAGGCTGTCTTTCTGGCCCTGCTCGATGGCTGGCTGAAGACCATCGACGCGGGCCTCGAATCCATGCGTCAGGCCAGCGTGCCGGAGACCTTCGTCGAGATGACCCGCCTGCTGCCGGCCATCTTTGCCGCCGCCGATGAGCGCCTGCCGATGTTCCTCGAGTTCTGGCTGCAGGCCAGCCGCGATGAAAAAATTTGGGAAGCGACCATCGCCCCTTACCGGCACTACCAGGAGTACTTCGCCCGCCTGGTGACCGACGGCATCGCCGAAGGCTCGCTCAAGCCCGATACCGACCCGCAGGCCGCCGCGCAGGTCATCCTCTCGCTGGCGGTCGGCCTCTTCCTGCAAGGCGTGCTCGATCCGCACGGCGCCGACTGGCAAAAGGTCGGCGAGGAGAGCATGAAGATTTTGATGAACGGATTGGCAAAGTAGGACAGGCTTTCTAGCCTGTCCGATAGACAGCCTGGAAAGATAGACAGCCTTTCTAGCCTGTCCGATAGATAGCCTGGAAAGATAGACAGGCTTTCTAGCCTGTCCGATAGACAGCCTGGAAAGATAGACAGCCTTTCTAGCCTGTCCGATAGACAGCCTGGAAAGATAGACAGCCTGGAAAGGCTGTCCTACGAAAGGAATTAAAGGAGCAAGAATGAACCTCGTTACCGGAGCCACCGGACACATCGGCAATGTCCTCATCCGCAAACTGCTGGAGCGCGGCGAACGCGTCCGCGCCCTGGTCTGGCGCGGCGAGGATACCGCCTCGCTGGATGGGCTGGACGTGGAACGCGTCGAGGGCGACGTGCTCGACCCTGAATCCCTGCGCCTGGCCCTGCGCGGCGTGGAGACGGTCTATCACCTGGCCGGCATCATCTCGATTCTGCCGGGCCGCAACCCGCTCGTCTGGCGGGTCAACGTGGAGGGAACGCGCAACGTCCTGGAGGCGGCCCGCCGGGAAGGCATCCGCCGTCTGCTCTACACCAGTTCGATTCACGCCATCCGCCGCGCCCCGCACGGGACGGTGATTGACGAAAGCCTGGGCTTCGACCCGAACAACCCCTACGGGGAGTACGACCGCTCGAAAGCCGCGGCCAGCCTCGAGGTCCAGAACGCGGCGCAAACGGACCTGGACGCGGTCATCGTCTGCCCGACGGGGGTCATCGGCCCTTACGATTTCCGCGGCTCAGAGATGGGCGAGGTCATCCGCAGCGCAGCCGAGGCCAGGCCGATGTTCTACGTCGAGGGCGCCTACGACTTCGTGGACGTGCGCGACGTGGCCGAGGGGATGATCGCCGCCGCCGAGCAGGGCAGCCGCGGCGAGAGTTACATCCTCGGCGGGCACAGGATTACGGTGCGTTCCCTGCTGGAGACGGTGCGCCAGGTGACCGGCCGGGCCTTTGCCAGCATCAAGATTCCGTTCTCGCTGGCCGAGGCGGCGGCCCGATTCACGCCCTGGTATTACCGGCAGACGAAGGCCAAGCCGCGCTTCACGCCCTACTCGCTGGAGGTGCTGCAAAGCAACCCAGATATCAGCCACCGCAAGGCCGAGCGCGAACTGGGCTTCCGGCCGCGTCCGGTCTTCGAGACGATTGCCGATACCGTGCGCTGGTTCTTCGAGAACCGCAAAGGGCGGGCTGAAACTTAGCCCCAGATTTCACAGATCATTGGCCCAAAGGTTTTGAACATAAAGGAACAAAGGGCACACGAAGGTTCTCAAAGATTTCCCCGCGTTTTTCTTTGTGTTCTTTTGTGACCTCGTGTTAATTTCAGTTCTTGCGGTAGAGTTGTAGATGGATGCAGCGAAAGATTGGAACAATAAGATTGCCGTCATCACCGGGGCATCTTCGGGTATCGGGGCGGCGACGGCGCGGCGGCTGGCGCGGGAGGGGCTGCAGGTGATTCTGGCGGCGCGCCGCCTCGACCGGCTGCAAGCGCTGACCGAGGCAATCCGCGCCGAAGGCGGCCGCGCCTGGCCCCTGGCCGTTGACCTGACGCAGGAGGCCGAGCGCGCCCGTCTCTTCGCCGAGGTGGAAACGCGCTTCGGCGGGGCCGATGTGCTGGTCAACAACGCCGGGCTGGGCTGGTACGGCTACGGAGCCAAGATGCCGTGGAAGACGGCCTGGGAAATGCTGCAAGTGAACGTGGAAGCAGTTGTCCAACTCAGCCTGTCGTTTCTGCCGGGGATGCGGCGGAGGAACGCCGGGCACATCGTCAACGTCGGCTCGATTTCGGGCAGCCTGCCCAGCCAGGGCGTGGCAGTCTACGGGGCGACCAAGTCCTTTCTCGACAATTTCACCACCGCTCTGCACCGCGAACTGAGCGGGACGCGCCTCCACGTCAGCGTGGTGCGCGCCGGGCCGGTGCGGACGGAATTCGGCGAGGTCGCCCTCCGCCAGGAGAACGGCGGCCACGTCCCGACCGAACACATCGGCGTGACGGCCAAGCATGTGGCCGAGCGCATCTGGAAGTTGCTGCTGCGCCCGCGCCGCGTCCTCTACGTCCCCGGCTGGCTGCGCGTCGTCCCCTGGGCCGAACTGGCCTTCGGCTGGCTGATTGACCGCCTTGGGCCGCTGCTGTTGAAAAGGATGGATTATGGTTAATGGGCTATGGTTAATGGGCTATGGTTAATGGACTATGGTGAATGGAGTTAGAAGAGAACGACCCCGGAGATTTCTTCCGGGGCCGTCTTTTCAACCACTGTCCACTGTCCACTGAACACTGAACACTGCCTACTGGTTCTTCCCTGCCACCGTCATTTCTTCGATCAACACATACGGCGCATAGAACGTGCTATAGACCCACTGCGCCTCGCGGCTGACGGCGGCCACCTCTTTGAGCAGATCGTAGATGTTGCCGGCGATGGACAGGTCTTTGACCTGCCCGACGATCTCGCCCTTTTCGATTTTGAAGGCCAGCGCCAGCGGGTTTGAGAAGGCGCCGGAGAGGATGTTGCCCTGGCCAAGGCCGAGCAGGTCTTCGACCAGGAGGCCCTCGTCAATGCCGGCCAGCATCTCCTCGAGCGGCGTCTCGCCGGGCTGGAGGATGAGATTGGTGAACGACGGCTCCGGCGGATAGAACAGGCCGCCGCGCGAGGCGTTGCCGGTCGATTCGACCCCCGACTGGGCCGCCGTTTTCAGGTCATAGACGAAGCCCTGGAGCACGCCGCGCTCGATCAGGACGTTGCGGCGGCGCGGCACGCCCTCGTCATCGTAGGAGGCGCTGGCAAACTTGCCGTCTATCGTGCCATCGTCCACGACGGTGATTTTCTCGTCGAAGAGTTTTTCGCCAACCTTGCCGCGCATGGGTGAGGTGCCTTTGTAGACTTCCTTGCCGTTCAAGCCCTGAGCGAGCGGCAGCGCCAGCGCCAGCGTGCCAGTGGGGGCAAACAAGACCGGCATCTTACCCGGCTTGAGGGTGGTGATCCTGCGCGCCCGCTCCAATTTCTGCACCAGGCGGCGGACAAAGTCGAGGTAGTCGTCCTGCCAAAGGGTCGTGCCGAGTTGGTCGTAGAGGATGAGCACGTCATCGCCCTCGATGCGGTCAATTTCGACGCCGATGGAGAGCGGCGAGGTGCGGAAGGCCACGTCCAGGCCTTTCTGGTTGCGGATGGAGGCCGAGGCGAGGCTGCGCTCCAGGCTGACGTTGCAGCGAGCGTTCGGCTCGACGGGCAGAATCAGGTCGAGGATTTCGCGGCCGATTTCGACCAGGCGGGCGATGGGCAGGTCGGCCACGGCCCGGTCGAAGGTGCGGACGATGGGAGCCGGCCGCGGGTCCGCAAACGAGAACGGGGCGGGGTCGCCGTAGGCGGCCGATTCGAGGGCGTTGGCGGCCAGTTTGTCGAGGGCGGCCGAGTCGGTCGAGGCGGAAAAGCCCAGTCTCCCCTTGCGGATGACGCGCACGGCCGCGCCTTTCGTCTCGGCAACGGTGCAGGTCTTCAACTGGTTGGCTTCGTACTCAACGGTGGTCTTTTCGTTTTGCAGGTCGAGGAGTTCGAATTGCTCGGCCTGGGATTGGAGGTGGGTGAGGATGTCCATGGTGATTCTGCTCCCGGTTTTGTGACTACTCGCCGCCGATGACGACGTTCTGAATGCGGATATGCGGCGCGCCCATGCCGACCGGCAGAGGGTATTGGTTGCCCTTGCCGCAGCCACCGCCGGTGTTCAGCCATTTGAAGTCGTTCCCGATGGCGTCTATGTTGTCGAGGGTGGTGAAGAGGTTGCCGGAGAGGATGACGTCCTTGACCATCTCGGCAATCTGGCCCTTGCGAATCATGTAGGCGTAGCCGGAACTGAAGGAGAAGTTCTCCAATTGGGTCTGACCGCCGTAGGCATCGCAGGCGTAGATGCCGAGTTCGATGTCCTTGATCATGTCCTCGAAGGGGGTTGTGCCGTTGTCGATGGCGGTGTTGGTCATGCGGACGATGGGGGCGAAGCGGTAATTGATGGCGCGGGCGTTGCCGGAGGCCTGTTCGCCCATCCTGGCGGCGGTCTGACGGGAGTGCAGGCGGCCGACCAGCACGCCGTCGCGGATGAGCCAGTTGCAGCGGGCGGGCGTGCCCTCGTCATCGTAGAGGGTGGTGCCGCGCAGGTTGGGGATCGAGCCGTCGTCGAAGACGTTCAGGATGCCCTTGCCGAAACGGCGGCCAAGGGTCATCATCTCGCGGGCTTTGGGATTTTCGTAGACGAAATCGGCCTCCGAAAGATGCCCGAAGGCTTCGTGGATGAAGACGCCCGCCAGCATCTGGTCAATGATCACCGGATAGACGCCGGCCTTGACCGGCCTGGCCGTGAGCAGTTCGACGGCTTTCTGCGCCGCCTTGCGGGCCAGTTCGTCCTTCTCCAGCACGTACTCGAAGCCCTGAGTCGTGGCAAACGATTCGTGCGCCTGCTGGACGTTGTCGCCGTCGCGGGCGATGGCAAAGGCGCCGACCACCACCGCCGGTTTTTCCTGCTCGAGATAGGTGCCCTCGGAGTTGGCAAAGATGACGCGGCTGAACGAGTCGGAGTAGGCGGCTTGGCTGTCAATGATTTTGTCGCTGTAGGAGAGGACGATCTCGTTGTAGCGCTCGGCCAGGGCCTTCTTTTCGGCCAGCGAAACATCGCGGAAGTCGCGCTCCATCTGGGCGGTCACCACCTGACGAACCGGCTCGACCTCGGCCAGTTCGACCGGTTCGGGCACGGAGGCGACCAGGGCGCACTGGTAGGCCTGGTCCACCTTGGTCAGCAGGTCATCGAGGTTGTTGAAGGTGGCCACGCCCCAGCCTTTGTCGCGGATCAGGCAGCGGACGATGCCGCCCTTGTCAATGTTGGCGCCGGCGGTCTCCAGTTCGCGGCCGCGGAAGACGACCCGGGTGGTCTCCTTTTCCTCGATGCGGATTTCGGTGTAGTCGGCCCGGCTGCGTTTGAGGGCTTCTTGAATGCGGTCTTGCATGGATTTCTCCTTTCTGGTCTTTGGGCCACGCATTGCACAAATGGCGCGAAGAATTTTTAGCCACAAAAAAGTTTGTCAGTGCAGAACGAGATTAATCTCGTCCTACACTTTTTTCACTCGACAAAAATCTCCACGTGTTCGCCGTCTTCGTCATCGGTGACGTCAATGATTTTGCCGGTCACGCCGGCGCGCAGGGCGTTCATCAACTGGTCCATGTCCACGCCCTCGATTTCGGGGGCGAAGTGGGCGCCGATTTTCATCCCGGCCTCGATCAGCGAGAGCGGAATCTGGACGGTGGCCTTGGCGCGGCCGCTGCGCAGGTCGGTGACGCGCACCCGCAGCCATTTGGTGCCGCCGCTCGCCAGTCCGCCGGGGCGAGTGCCGCCCGCCAGCGCCGAGAGCAGTTTGGCGCCCTCTTCGGCGCTCAACTTGCCTTCCTCGATCATCTTCAAGATTTTCATTCGTTCTTCGGCTGTAGCCATCATGCGCCTCCTTACGATGTCAAAAGATTATCGGTTTTTAGCCTGTCGGCTGCTCATTCCCGTTCTTCGGCAATTTGAACTTGAGCAAAACCGGAATAATGGTCAGCAAGGTGACCACCACCGTGATCAGGAACGGGAAGCGCGGGCTGACATGCGCCCACAGCCAGCCGCCGATCCAGGGAGCAGGCAAGGAAACCAGGCCCAAACTGGTGCTGAACAAACCAAACGCCGTGCCGCGCAAGCTCGCCGGGACGGCTTTGCTGATGAGCGAGGCGTAAGCCGGCGAGAGCAACCCGACCCCGACCCCGGCCAGCGCCCAGCCCACATACACCAGCCAGGCGGCTCCGGCCGGGACAAAGACCAGCAGTCCCAACGAGAAACCAACCAGGGCAAAGCCGAGGGCAATGCCCACCCGCTCGCCGGCCTTGTCGGCCAGCAAGCCGCCGGGGATGTGCATGGCCATCATGAAGGCGCCGAAAATGCTGCTCGTCAGGCCGATCTGCGTCAGATTCAGACCGATTTGCTCCTGCATGTACACCGAGAACAGGTTCATGGACAGGGCGAAGGAAATATCGCGCACGCCATCGGTGATGAGAATCCAGGTGATCACGCCGCCGGAGACGAGCAAGCCGAACATCGTCCCCAGATTCGTTTTCAGACTGGCCAAGGTCAGTCCCTGCGCCCCCGGCTGCGCCCCTTGCGCGGCCCGGCGCGCCATGCTGATTCGGATGAGGGTCGCCAGGATGTACAAAAGAGCCGCCACCATCAGCATGGGCTTAAAGCCATAAGTCTCTGCCAGCCAGCCGCCGAAAATCGGGCCGATGACGCCCACCACGCCGAACAGCGTTTGGGTGACGCCGAACATCCGAGCGCGATTCTCTTCGCTGGATTGTTCGGCAATAAAGGCATCAAAACTGGGGCCGATCAGGGCGCGCGTCATGGCGCCCAGGGCTTCGGCGGCCAGCAGCCATTCCCAGCGCCGCGCCAGGATGAGCGGCGCATAGGCCAACACCCCGAACAGGCTGCCGATGGCAATCGCCCGCAGGCGGCCGATCGTATCCGAAATCCAGCCCCCGACAATCTGCAAAGCCAGCGGAATAATCGAGGCCAGGGTGAAGAACAAGCCAATCTGCTGGATATCGGCGCCGAGGTCGCGCACATAGAGCGACATCAGCGGCCCGTACATGTTCCCCCCCAGGTTGGCCAGAATCATGGCCAGCATAAAGAGCAACAGAAAGCCCGTCAGCAGGGGCGCCTTTTTGGCTGCAACGCTTGAAATAGAAGAAGGCTGCATAACTTATCCGATATACACTTTCACGCGCTCGCCGTCTTCGCCCTCATCCACGTTGACAACCAGCGGCTCGTCGCCGGTAAAGCCGGTTTCCAGCACCTGAATTACTTCGTCCACGTGGGTCTCTTTCAACTCTTCGATTTTGTGGCCGAAGGTACGAAAGAACCAGGCGATCAATCCCAGCGGGAGAGGAAAGCCCAGGAAAATGCGCGAGGGCTTCTCGCCCGGCTTCTGGTGAACGTCCACGAAAACCCAGCGCGCGCGGCGCGTCCTGGCTGCGGCGGCCATCAGCAGCACGCCCAGCAAGAGCGGCAGGATCAGGCAGAAGAACCAGAAATTCATCCCCGGCCCCTGCAGGAGGGCGTACATGCCCCAGGCGCTGAGCAGGACGACCGCCACGCCGATCCACAACGGGACCTGCCACAGGCGCCGCGCCGTGGACTTGACCCGTGCGATGCGCGGGTCCGCTTCGAGGCCCGACCGTTCGGCTGGTTCCTCCGCCCCGGCCGCGCTTTCGGCGGCGGTTTCCGAGGCCTCTTCTTCGGGCGGGAGTTGGTCGAGGGCCTGCATCAGTTTCAGGCCGTCCTCGGCGGTGATTTTGCCGTCGGCGATCATGTTTAGAATACGGTTGCGTTCTTCTTCGGTCATCGGAAGTCTCCGTCCTCTTTCGACAGCCTGGAAAGGCCGGTTTGCTCACGACAGCCTGGAAAGGCTGGTTTGCTCATGACAGCCTGGAAAGGCCGGTTTTTGTTCACGACAGCCTGGAAAGGCCGGTTTGTTGATGACAGCCTGGAAAGGCCGGTTTGCTCATGACAGCCTGGAAAGGCTGTCCTACTTGCCTTCCAGGGCGGCCAGGAGTTTCTCGGCTTCTTCGACGGTGATTTTCTTCTCCTGGAGCATCTTCAGGATTTGTAGCCGCTCTGCCTCGCTGACCGGCTCGGGCTTCTCGGCCGGGCCGCGCGGGGTCAGGTCCCAGTTCCAGCGGCCGATTTCCATGCTCACTTGGCCGCGGCGGGCGCGTACCTCGGCGGCGCGGGCCTTGGCCTCGGCGCGGCGCATGGCCGCCTCGACTTTGGCCTCCGTCCGCCGCGAGGCGACCTCGACGCGTTCGCGCGAGCGTTCCACCGCCTGGACGCGCCGGTTGATGCGCTCCGAAAGGTCGGGCGGGATGGGCGGAAGGGGCGGGATGGGAGGAATATCCCAGTCGCCGCTGTCGGCCATGCCGACGCCGAAATCGGCCGCCGAGTCCCAGGCGTCGGCGCGGCTGGTGACGAGCAGATCGTCGCCGGCGGTTAGGTACATTTTGGCGATGTTTTCCGTCTGCGGCCCGATGGTCAGGTTGTAGGCGCTCATCTCGCCGGAAAGTTCCACGCCCGGAATATCCACCTGCACGTTTTCGGGGCCTCCGCCGACAAGATGTAATTCCACATTGACATCCTTTGGCAGGCGGACAAGGAGGTCATCGCCGGCGGTGGCGTGGTAGAGACAGCCAGGCTGTGGCTCCAGGTAGATGGCCACATCTGCTCCGGCGGTCACGTTGACGCTGCCGCGCACACCGCGGACGTACAGGTCCGAGCCGACGCTCTGAATGACCAGACTGCCCTTCACGTCGCGCAGGGAGGCGTCGCCGCCGACCGTCTCGAGGACGCAGTCGCCCTTGCAGCCGCGCAGGGTGAAGTCCCCGGAGACGGATTTTGCCGAGACGGGGCCGACATGACGCAGGGAGGCGTCGCCGGCGATGGTCTCGGCGTCCAGCAGGCCGAGGTCGTTCATGGTCACGTCGCCGGCCACCGGGCCGAGGCGCAGCGGCCCTTGCAGAGCCTGCAAACTGGCGTCACCGGAAACAGACTCAACGGTCAGCGCGGCCGGACGCGGCAGGTAGAGAATCAAATCTTCATCGCAGACGAGGCACGCCTGCCCACCTTCGATCGTCAGCGTCAGATGGTCGCCGTCGGTCTTGGCCATGATTTCAGCGCGCTCCCATCCGGCCACGCGCAGGTCGCCGCGGACAGCGCTCACATGAACAGGCAGATGGGGGTCAACGGATAGAGTCTGTTGCTGCATGGTCACTCCTCTCCCTGCAGGAGGCGCATGGCCTCCTCAGCGGTAATCTGGCCGGCGTCGAGTTGCTCCAGCACGGCGCGGCGCTTCTCGTCCGAGAGTTCGGGAGGCTCGTCGCGGCCCGGTTCATAGCCGAGGGCGCGGATGATTTCGTGCAAGCGGTTGCGCAAGGTGGGGTAGGAGAGGCCCATCTCGTCGGCCATGCGGTTCATTTTTCCTTCCACCCGCACAAAGGTCTCGATGAAATCGAGTTGTTCGGGGCTCAGGCCGGCAAAGGCGCTGCGGGCGAAGCGGCCTTCGAGGGTGGTGTCGCAGGCCTCGCAGTGCAGACGGGTGATGGTCAGTCCGCCTCCGCAGACCGGGCATTTGCTCAAGGCAGATTTCATCGTTCTGTTCTTACCGGCAAGCGTTCTTCAAGAGAGCAGCTGCCGGCCTCCTTTCTAAAAATTCGTTTCAATCTATTCAAGATTATACAACATAATTTTTAAATTTTCAAGTGTTTTGTTTAAAATTATCAAAGAGGTTTTTTATTTTCTAAAAGCACTCTTGAGACCTGTGAAAGACGATGTTCCCACGTCCATCGTTTTGGACTAAAATCAGGCCATCTCAATCGGCGGAGGCAGCATGATTCGCATCTTTTTTGCATCCGAGCGAAGCGGTTTGCAAGCGGATTACCCGCTGGAAAAACTGAAGCAGGCCCTGGAGGAGCGCCGCGGCCTGCTGTGGGTGGACTTTTGCGGCGAGCCCAACGAGACCTGTGAGCCGATTCTGCGCGACCTGTTCGGGTTTCACCCCCTGGCCATAGAGGACGCCCTGCAACAGGCCAACCTGCCCAAAGTGGATGACTGGGGCGAGTACCTCTACATCGTGATTGACGCCCTCGATTATTCTCCACAGGAGGGCGCGCTGCGACAGGTCGAACTGGATGTCTTCCTAGGGGCGCATTATCTGGTTACCCACCACGATGAGCCGGTCCCAGCCCTGGAGCAGGCGTGGGAGTCCTGTCAACGGGACGCGCGTCACACCCAGGGCGGCGCCGACCACCTGCTCTACCGCATTATGGATTACGTGGTGGCGGCTTATATGCCCATCATCGAGCAAATGGACCGTGAAATTGACGAAATCGAAGACCGGCTGTTCGTCTCGCCCTCCTCCGACACGGTCGAGCGCCTCTTTACGCTCAAGCGCGCCCTGCTCGCCATGCGTCGCACGATCACCCCCCAGCGCGAAGTGCTGAACAAACTCGCCCGCGATGATTACCGCGTCATTGACCGCCGCGACCGCATCTTCTTCCGCGACGTCTACGACGCTCTCGTCCGCCTGCACGACCTCAACGAATCCATGCGCGACCTGGTCGGCGGCGCGCTGGATACCTACCTCTCGATCATCAACAACCGCATGAACGATGTGATGAAGACGCTGACGGTCATCACCACGCTCTTCATGCCTATCTCGTTCATCACCGGCTTCTTCGGGATGAATTTCTTCGAGCCGGTGGCGCAACTCTTCGGCTGGACCGGCAAGACGGTCTTGACAGCGACGCTGGCGCTGATGCTCGCCGTGCCGGTGACCATGTTTCTGTGGATGCGCCGCAAAGGGTGGGTGTGACAGCGGCCAAAAGCGCAGGCGGCAGGTTCGTTTCCGCACCCGCCGCCTGTTTCCGGTAAAACGGCAAAACTTACAGCCGGATGACCGCTCCGCAGTACTCGCACCTGACGCTGTCCTGTCCGCGCAGAATTACAACATCCATCGTTGCGCCGCAGGCCGGGCATTTTGTCGGCGCGGACTTGATTTTCTCCACCTCGGCCTGGTCAATGGCCACGGCGCGGTCTTTGTCGAACTCTTTGGCCTTGGCCTTGTTGAGCAGCCCCTGCCAGAGGGCGCAATCCTGCCAGATGTGGAAATGCGCGTTCGAGTACGGCGCGCCGGGTTGGAAGCGGATTTCAATGTGATCTTCGTTCTTGAGCAGGCCGGCCTTGCTCGTTGTGACGACATCCAGCAGCGCCACTGGCGTTTCAAGCATCAAGTTTTGCACCTTTTGCTTTTCGGTAGCCACGAACAGCACCTTTTTGGTCGCCACTTCTTCTTTTTGCTCGAACAAAATCCGCTGGTCGGTCAGGAAGAGCACGCCCTGGGGATCGTCCTTTTGTTCCTTGCCTGTGCGGCACCAGACGGCCTTCACCGCTGCAATCCCTGCCTCGGTGGGCAAGAGTTGGAAGGAGGCTTCCGCCAGTTGGGCCAGCATGTACTCGATGTCGGTCAAATGCTTCGTCAACTGATAGACGGCGTTGTCGAATTTATCGTACATGCCGCGAATACTACGCTCCGCCGCCGAGACTTTGTCCTCCAGCAAGTCCACATTCGACTGAAGGGTTGCCAACAGTGGACGAGCCATAGCCGGGTTGTGCGCCGCGGCATTCAACTGGACCATTTGCACTTCAATCGGGCGCAATGACGCCTGTAAGGCAGCCGCCTGCACATTGACTTGCTGCTGTACACCTGGAGCCAGCGCCGCCCACTGCTCCACAAACGCTGCCGCCTGGTTTTCTAATTCCTTCTCGAAGACGTATCCCTTGGCGCGCAGGTTGGCAATCCGCTGACCGAGGCCGTTCACTTTGGTCTGCAAATCTTCCAGCGCGTCACGCGCCTGATTGAGCCGGACACTGTTTTGCAGGTTGCCGACCTTGGCCTTCAAGGCACTGATGTCGCCGGCAAGCTGCTGGATGGGACTGGGGGTGGCCATACATTCTCCTTTTGAAATAGTCGGAACGCAATTGTATTATGGCATACTTCCGGTAAATCGCAAAAGGAAAATGGTAAAATCTGCCTCATTATCATCAGCACACCTTGGAGATTCTCTCATGAAAATTGCCCTTGCCTGCGACCACGGCGGCTTTCCACTCAAAGACCTGGTCGCCGAGACCATCCGTCAACTCGGCCACGCAGTCCTTGACCTGGGGACAGACTCGGCTGCGCCGGTGGATTACCCCGACTACGCCGAAAAGGTCGGCCGCGCCCTTCAGACCGGCGAAGCCGAGCGCGGCATCCTGCTCTGCGGTTCCGGCGTGGGGGCGTGCATCGCCGCCAACAAAATGCGCGGCATCTACGCCGGCGTCTGCCACGATACCTACTCCGCGCATCAGGGCGTGGAACATGACGACATGAACGTCCTCTGCATGGGCGCGCGCATCATCGGCCCGGAATTGGCGCGCGAAATCGTCACCGCCTTCTTGAACGCCCGCTTCCTCGGCAACGACCCCGGTCAGGAACGCCACGCCCGGCGGGTGGCAAAAGTGAGAAATTTGGAAAGTTGAATGTCATGAATCTTATTCAACAACTTCGCTCCCTCGGCCAATCCCTCTGGTATGACAACATTCAGCGCCGCCTGTTGAAGGACGGCGAACTGGCCGCCCTGATTGCGCGCGGCGACATCCGCGGCGTCACCTCCAACCCGTCCATCTTCCACAACGCCATCGCCAGGACCAGCGACTACGACGACGCCCTCTTACCGATGGCCTGGGCCGGCTGGGACGCAGAGGCCATCTTCTGGCAACTCGCCGTCGAAGACATCCAAGCCGCCTGCGACCTCTTCCGCCCGCTCTACGAAGAAACGCGCGGTGGTGACGGCTACGTCTCGCTCGAAGTCCATCCTGCCCTGGCGCACGATACCGAAGGCACCCTCGCCCAGGCGCGGGAACTCTGGCAGCGCGTCGCCCGACCCAACCTGATGATAAAAATCCCCGCCACCCGCGAGGGCCTTCCCGCCATCCGCCGCGCCATCGCCGAAGGCATCAACGTCAACGTCACGCTCATCTTCTCCATCCAGCGTTACCGAGACGTGATGGACGCCTACCTCTCCGGCCTCGAAGACCTGCTGTTTTCCTCTTCCTCTAAGGCAGCAGGGGGTGAGGGCCACCCTCTCCCCTTGGGAGAGGGCCGGGGTGAGGGCCACCCCGCCTCCGTCGCTTCCTTCTTCGTCTCGCGCATGGACACCAAAGTAGATGCCCTCCTACCCCCCGATTCCCCTCTGCGTGGCCAGGCTGCCATTGCCAACGCCCGCCTCGCCTACGCCGCCTTCCGCGAGACCTTCAGCGGTCCGCGCTGGGAACGCCTCGCGCAGGCCGGCGCCCGCCTCCAGCGCCCGCTGTGGGCCTCCACCAGCACCAAAAACCCCGCCTACCCCGACACCCTTTACGTGGACAGCCTCATCGGCCCCGACACGGTCAACACCCTCCCGCCGCAGACCCTCGACGCCTTCCGCGACCACGGCCGCGCCGCCCTCACCATCACCGAAGGCCTCGACGAGGCCCGCCGCGTGTTTGCCGCGCTGGAAGCCTGCGGCATCTCGATGGACCGCATCACGCAGGAACTGGAAGACGAAGGCGTGAAAGCCTTTGCCGACTCTTTCTCTGCCATGCTCGCCGCCATTGAGACCCGCCGCGCCGCGGCCGCCTCGGCGCTCGGACCCTTATCTGCTGCCGTCAAACAGGCCGTTGCCCGGCTGGAAGCGCAGTCTGTCCCCGCGCGGCTGTGGGCGGGCGACCCATCCCTGTGGACGACCGACCCGCAGGGTCAGGCCGAAATCCGCAAGCGCCTCGGCTGGCTGACCCTGCCGGAGACCTCGCGGGCGCGCCTGCCCGAAATCCAGGCCGCCGCCGACGAAGTCCACCGCGCCGGCATCCGCAAAGTCCTCCTGCTCGGCATGGGCGGCTCCTCCCTCGCCCCCGAAGTCATGTCGCTGGTTTTCTCCCCTCTCCCTCTGGGAGAGTGGCCGGGGGTGAGGGCTTCCTCTCTCCCTCTGGGAGAGGGGCCGGGGGTGAGGGCTTCCCCTCTCCCTCTGGGAGAGGGGCCGGGGGTGAGGGCCTTCTCCATCCTCGACTCCACCGACCCCGCCCAGGTCGCCCGCGCTGCCTGCGACTTTCCGCCTGCCGAGAGCCTCTACATCGTCTCCTCCAAGTCCGGCGGCACGGCGGAAGTGACCGCCATGTTCGACTACTTCTGGCATCTGGCGGGCGGCGACGGGACGCGCTTCGTCGCCATCACCGACCCCGGCACCTCGCTGGAGGCGCTGGCGCGGGAACGCCGTTTCCGTCACCTCCTGCTCGCCGACCCGACCGTAGGGGGGCGTTTCTCCGCCTTGGCGCATTTCGGCCTCTTCCCGATGGCGCTGATGGGCTACGACCTAAACCGCGTTCTCGACTCTGCCCAAGCCATGTTGAACGAATGCCGTCCCGCTCTGCCTGCCGGGCGCAATCCCGGCCTCGTCCTCGGGGCGATTTTGGGCGAGGCGGCCCTCGCCGGGCGCAACAAACTGACCCTCCTCGCCGACCCCGAACTCGCCGCCTTCGGCTCCTGGCTGGAGCAACTCATCGCCGAATCCTCCGGCAAGGACGGCAAGGGCATCGTCGTGGTGGACGGCGAACCCCTGGGCGCGCCCGCCGATTACGGCCGCGACCGCCTGTTTGTCTATCTCAAAGCCTCCGGCGGCCACGACCAGGCTGTTCTCGCCCTCAAAGCCGCCGGTCATCCGGTCATCGAACTCCCGCTCTCTACTCCCTACTCTCTGTTCTCTGAATTCTACCGCTGGGAAATTGCCACCGCCGCCGCCTGCCACATCCTGGGCGTCAACGCCTTCGACCAGCCGGACGTGCAGGATAACAAGACGCGCACGCAGAACAAAATCGCTGCCTACCGGCAGGCGCAGCGGCTGGACGAGCCTACCCCGCTCTGGGAAAGCGGCGGCCTGAAAATCTTCTCCCCCCTGCCGCTGGCGGGCGCTTCGCTCGCGGACCTGTTGTCTGCTTTTCTCAACCTGGCGCAGCGCGGCGACCCCTCGACCGGCTCAGGGCGTGACTACGTTGCCATCAACGCCTATCTGCCGCGCTTCCCCGAAGTGAACGCCCGTTTGACGGAACTCCGGCTCAAGGTCCGCGCCCGCACCGGCTGCGCGACAACCGTCGGGTTTGGGCCGCGCTTCCTGCATTCTACCGGTCAACTGCACAAGGGTGGGCCACAGAGCGGTCTCTTTCTGCAAATCACCGCCGACCCCGCCGAAGACTTGGACATCCCTGGCCAGGGTATGACCTTCGGCGTGCTGGAGCGCGCCCAGGCGCTCGGCGACTACGAAGCCCTGGCGGCGCGCGGCCGGCGGATTCTGAGAATCCATCTGTCATCGCCAAGAGAAGTGCAGAAACTCATCGAAGCCTTGCAGTGAGAGTCTCTCGCCTGTTTCTCTGGTTTGTGGTTCTTCTAGCGGCCTGCCAACCCCAGGCCGCTTTGCCTTTGACGCCCACGCCATCCTTCCCACCAACGTCTCTTCCCTCTCAAACTGCATCCCCTGTCCCAACCGTCACAAACAGTCCATCTCCCACTCCCACGTTGTTTCCATTGCCTGCTTCCGATGGGCCGCTGGTATCCTGCAAGGAACGCCGTCCAAGCGATGACCTGTATGCCGTTGTGACAGCCTCCTTTGGCCTCGACCCGAACTACGTCCCGCCCGACCTCGTCCGGCTGGGAGACTATGTATCGGGAAACGTGACCCTGCCCGACGTCCTGCTGCGCAGGGAAGCGGCCGAGGCGTTGGGAAAGTTGGTGCGGGCGATGCAGGCCGACGGTCTCGCGCCGACCGTGCTTTCGGCCTATCGCGGCTATTATGACCAGATTGTTGTCTATCAGAAATGGCTGGAACAAGACCCGGCATTTGCCAATCAGGTCAGCGCCCGGCCAGGTCACAGTGAACACCAGTTGGGTACGGCGGTGGATTTCGGTTCGCCGGAACTTACCCGTCTGGTCGGCGACCCGACTGTGAAATTCCACCCGCTCTTCGACCAGACGAGCGAGGGACGCTGGCTGTCGGAACACGCTCATGAATATGGATTTACGCTAACCAACCCGCCCGCGGCCGAGCCGTGGACGGGGCTGACTTACGAGCCGTGGCATTACCGTTATGTGGGCGTGGAATTGGCGACATACTTGCGCGAGGCGGGAACTTTCCTGGCGGAGTATGTGTTCCGCGTCCGCCTGGCCCTGCCTTGTCTGCCAGATGTGAGCGGCAATCCATGATGTGATAAATTTTCTTCCCTCTTTTGGCCGCTTGCAGGGATGCTGTTTGGGGCGCGCTCATCTTTTTCCGGCAAGTTTTCCCGCTCACCGCACATAGTTTTTGTTACTCTCATCCATCTTCAGCAAAGGAGAATGTCAGATGGCGCGTGAAGTCAACAGTTCCGATAGTGATCTTGCCCGGATGCTGAGGTATATTCCTTCGGAAATTGTGCTGGTTTTGTGTCGGTCGAAGGCGTTTTGCGCTCCACGTTTGCTGAGCAGCCGCGTTACCTGGACTTAGTCTGTGGATTACGGCAGGGGTTCTGACCTTTCTGGCATTGCTCTGGCTGTGGCGCGTGATGTGTGTCAAGCGTTTCGGCCATCTGCTTCTTTCCACGATTGCTCTGGTCATCTGGATGTTTGCAATCGGCGGTCTGTTCACGACCTTCGAATGGTACAATCAGTCGCTGGGGGCGGTGGCGTTGCCGCTCTTCACCCTGCTGGTGCCATTTTCGTTGGCGGGGAGATGAGATAAAAAATCCGCCGGGCAGGGCTAAAAAACTATCCGGCGGATGACTTGGGTCGGCGTGCGCTAGTTTATTTTAGGGCTTTGGATGCCAGCCAGGCCGGGAGCACTTCGTGAAGCCCCATGACCAGCAGGCCGGCGGTGGTAGCCAATTTGACCGGCGCTCTGGCCGGCTTTGGAAGCGGCAAAGCAGTGGAGAAATCCACTTCCCGCCCATCGAGGCGGAAGGTGGCGCGTCCGGTCCGTTCGACCTGCGGTTCAGCCTCTAGAAATTCTCGCAAAGCCTGCTGTTCGGCAGCGGTCAGCCACTGCGGCAGGTCGGAGGTGGCCTTGAATCCGCATACAAGGGCCAGGTCTCTCATCAGGGCGCGTTGATGAGGCGTCATAGCATTGCGCCGCGAGCGGAAGTAAACCACATCCGGGTCTATGTGAACAAGCGGTTTCAGCCACAAGCGGTGCAGGCTGGTGCGGATGGCGTTTTGTGTGCTGGGATTGTTGGGATTGTTCAGCCAAACGCTGAGCGGTTTGTTGAGCCAGTAGGGGGTTACGTCTGGGCCGACGCGCATGCCGTCGCATAACCCCAGAGAGGGCAGAATCAGCGCCCCGCAGGCGAGAAGGTAGGCGTCTCCGGCGGCATTTCGCATTGTTTGGAGAGCCTGGCGGTATGCTTCTTCGCGCGGCATCGGCTTGTAGTGTTTGCCCGGGACCCCCCCCGCATAGAGGAAATCTAGTTTCAGATAGTCGTAGCCCCAGCCGCGCACTTTGCGGATGAGCGCATCCAGCCATTCCAGCACGGCAGGATGGGTAACATCCAGGGCGTAGGTCTTGCCGCTCCAGTTTAGTCCGGTGAAGACCGGTTGACCGTCTTTGCCGCGCAGCAGCCAGTCAGGGTGGTCGCGGTAGATGGATGAGTCAGGGGTGACGATGAACGGAGAGAGCCACAGGCCGGGGGCCCGGCCGCGGGCGCGGATTTTTTCGGCCAGAGCGGCCATCCCGGAAGGAAATTTGTCGTTGGCTTCCCAGTCGCCGGTGCTGACTTGCCAGCCGTCATCCAGTTGGAAAACATCGAAGGGGAGACCTTCCAGCCGGTCGAGAACGTCTAGCACAATACGCTCGTGAATGAGACGGTAGAGACTGTACCAGGAGCACCAGACACGCGGCGCCCGCTCCAGGCGGGAGCGTCCAAAACGCTCGGCAAGCAGCGCTGCGTAGCGGGTAAAGACATCGCTCTCATTTCCCATGTCAAGAAACCACTCGCTGTTGTCCGTTTCATAGAAGCCGCGCAGAGCATTGTCGAGCAATTCGACGCGGCCGCCCAGTCCCAATGCGCCGAGCAAAAGCACCTGACCGTCCGGCGCTTCGACCGCCGAGGCCCAAGCGCTGATGGGATGGTCGGCAAAAGCGTAGAGGGGGTCTTCATCCTTGGCCAAAAATTCCGGAGCGCTGATCGGCACAGACGGCGTGGCCGGGTCCAGCCAGGCGGCCATGCTCCAGGATTGCCAACCATGGCGGTAGAAACGCAGAGGCCGGAACGGCAGGTTAACGGTCACAGGCGAGCCGCGGACGAGATAGCCCCCTTCAGGAAGCGGCGTGCTTTGTACGACGGATGGGGAGAGTTGAGCAAGAATATTCATTTGTTGAACCTGGCAGGAAAGTGTTATCGTTTTGCGAAGTATACCACCGCCCACTTCGCGGGAATTCGCCGCACGTGGCTTATGAGCATCGCACAGCAGTAAAGCGGGTTGTCCAAACTCGTGATCGCAGGTCAGGCGATGAGTCTTGACCAATCCCGCTCTAGCCGCTATAATCACTGCCTGTTGACTAAAGAGAAAATGACGACATACCCAGCGAGCGCTTGGACGAAAGTCTGAAGCGCTTGCTTTTGTGCGTCTCAAAAATATCCGCCTTTTTGATTTCAGTTCGTTGGACAGGAGCAGCCAGTGGAAACCAAAGGTCTCGTTTCTTTGCGTATCAGTCTTGCTTCGCCCGAAACCATCTTGTCCTGGTCGTACGGTGAAGTCCTCAAACCCGAAACCATCAACTACCGCCGCTTGCGGCCAGAAAAAGATGGTTTGTTCTGCGAGGCCATCTTTGGCCCGACGCGCGATTGGCAGTGCTACTGCGGCAAGTACAAGAACCCGCGCTACAAGGGGATCATCTGCGATAAATGCGGCGTCGAGGTGACCCGCTCGGCCGTCCGCCGCGAACGCATGGGGCATATCAGCCTGGCAACGCCGGTGGCGCACATTTGGTACACGCGCCGCATTCCCTCCTACCTCGGCATGCTCCTAGATATTTCTCGCCGCAACCTCGACCGGGTGCTGTACTTCGCCCAGTACATCGTCACCTACGTGGACGAGGAAGCCCGCCAGAAGGCGCTCAAACGCCTCCAGGACGAAATCTCCGTCTCGGAGCGTGAACAGGCGGCTGCCATCAACGCCAAGATTGCCGAAATCAAGACCGCCCGCGATAAGAAACTGGCCGAATACAACCAGCGCAAGACCGAAATCGAGCGGCAGTCCGATGAGCAAGTTGCGGCCCGCCTCGACCCGGTCATCCAGGAAGGTCAGCGGCTGGAGCGCTTCCTGCAGGAGCAAAAAGGCCAGGTTTTGAAAGAGGCTGTTGTCTTTGGCAATACCGGCATCGTCATTGCCGAGGCCGGGGTCAAGGCCGCCGCTTCCCACATCGCCAAAGTCCAGAAAATTGTCCAAGAACGGCTGAGCGTCATCGAGGACGAACTGAATGCCGAGAAAGAGCGCGCCCTGGAAGAAATCAAGATGGAGGCCGCCCGCATCAAGGCTGAAGCCGACGAGCAGATGAACGCTCTGCGCAGCCAGTTGGAAGACCAAACCATCTCCAGTCAGGACGCCAACGCCCGTCAGCGCGATGAACTGCTGGAACTGCGCCCGTTCACCTTTCTGGGCGAGACGCGCTATCGCGAACTGAAACAACGCTGGGGGCAGGTCTTCCGCGCCGACATGGGCGCCGAGGCTTTTTATGATATTCTCCGCCGCCTCGACCTGGATAAACTGGCCGAAGAACTCTGGCATGAAGTCAAGACAACCAAATCCAAGCAGAAGCGCAAGAAGGCCACGACCCGCCTGAAGGTCGTGGAAGCCTTCCGTCGCTCTGGGAATCGCCCCGAATGGATGATTCTGACCGTCCTGCCGGTCATTCCGCCCGACCTGCGCCCGATGGTGCAACTCGACGGCGGCCGCTTCGCGACCTCGGACCTGAACGACCTCTACCGCCGCGTTATCAACCGCAACAATCGCCTCAAGCGTCTGCTCGAACTGGGCGCGCCGGATGTCATCATCCGCAACGAGAAGCGCATGCTTCAGGAAGCCGTGGACTCGCTGATTGACAACAGTCAGCGCGGCAAGGCTCTCAGCCGCCGCGGACGCCGCGAACTGCGCTCGCTGAGCGACATGCTCAAGGGCAAGAAAGGCCGCTTCCGCCGAAACCTGCTCGGCAAGCGCGTGGACTATTCCGGCCGCTCGGTCATTGTTGTCGGCCCGCAGTTGAAACTCTACCAGTGCGGCCTGCCCAAAACCATGGCGCTGGAACTCTACCGTCCGTTCGTCATTTCGCGTCTCGTTTCGCACAATTACGCCGCCAACGTCAAGGGGGCGCGGCGCTTTATCGAGCGCGGCCGGCCCGAGGTTTGGGAAGTGCTGGAAGAAGTCATCAAGGAACGGCCAGTGTTGTTGAACCGTGCCCCCACCCTGCACCGTCTGGGTATTCAAGCCTTCGAGCCGGTGCTGATTGAAGGTTCGGCCATTCAACTGCATCCGCTGGTCTGTACTGCCTTCAACGCCGACTTCGACGGCGACCAGATGGCCGTCCACGTGCCGCTTTCGGACAAAGCCGTTCAAGAAGCCCGCCGCTTGATGCTGGCGTCTAAGAACCTGCTCAAACCGGCAGACGGCGAACCCATCATCGGCCCGTCGAAAGACATGGTGCTGGGCGTCTTCTATCTGACCATGATGCACACCCGCCCGCACAAGGGCGACGGCCGCGCTTTTTCCGACGCGGACGAGGTCGAACTGGCTTACCAGTTGGGCCAGGTGGACATCCACACCAAAATTAAGGTCCGCGTGACGACCTGGTACGATGAGCAGAACAACCGTCTCCCCGAACCGGAGACGCGCATCCTCGACACCACCGTCGGCCGGGTGCTGTTCAACCGCATCCTGCCCGAAAAGGTGCAATTCACCAACCGTCAACTGGAAAAAGGCGGCGTGAAAGACCTCATCGCCGAAGTGTACGAAATCTACGGCCAGGACGTGACCACCGAGACCGCCGACGAAATCAAGCGCATCGGCTTCGAGTATGCCATGCGCTCCGGCATCACCATCGCCGTTTCCGACATCACCATTCCGCAGCAGAAGCAGGAAATCATCAACAACGCCCTGAAGGAAGTGGAACTGGTTCAGCGCGACTTCCGCCGCGGCCTGCTTACCGAACAGGAACAAAACGAGCGCATCATTCAAATCTGGCAGCAGACCACTAACCAGGTCGCCAAAGCGGTGCGCGCCACGATGGACCCGGACGGCAATCTCTCGACAATGGCGAACTCCGGCGCAACCAAAGGCGGTTTTGGCCCCATCTCGCAGTTGGCCGGCATGCGCGGCCTGATGGCCGACCCCTCGGGGCGTATCATCCCCATGCCCATCCGTTCGAACTTCCGCGAGGGCCTGACCGCTCAGGAATACTTCATCTCGACGCACGGCGCGCGCAAAGGTCTGGCCGATACCGCTCTGCGTACAGCAGACGCCGGTTACCTGACCCGCCGCCTGGTGGATATCGCCCAGGATATCATCATCAACGAACACGACTGCGGGACAAGCGAAGGCATCTGGATTCGCAAGAAGGATGACGTGGCCGGGCAGTCCATGATTTCGCGCATGTACAGCCGCGTGCTGGCCGGGCGCGTCCTGGACCCGCAAACGGGCGAGGTGATTGCCGAAACCGGCGACATCATTGACCACGAACTGGCGCGCAAGATTGCCGCTGCCAACGTCCAGGAAGTCAAAGTCCGTTCGCCGATGACCTGCGAATTGACTCACGGCATTTGCGCCAAGTGCTACGGCCTCGACCTCGGGCGCGGCTCGATGGTGGAACTGGGTTCAGCGGTCGGCATCGTAGCCGCCCAGTCCATCGGCGAACCGGGCACCCAGTTGACCCTGCGTACGTTCCACACCGGCGGTGTGGCGGCAGGCGGCGACATCACCACCGGTCTGCCGCGCGTGGAGGAAATCTTCGAGGCGCGTAAACAGCCCAAAGGCGAGGCCATCGTCTCCGAAATCAACGGCACGGTGCATATCATCCAGTCCGAGAAATACGCCGATATGCGCATCGTACGCGTCGAACACAGCGAAATGATTCACGACGAGTTCGACATTCCCAAGGAATGGAAGATTGTCGTGAAAGATGAAGATGAAGTCAAGGCCGGCGATGTGATTGCCCAGTTGGACGAAGCCACCATTGTCTCCCAGCACGCCGGGCGCGTTCGGGTCGAAAAGCACAAGGTGTATGTTTCCTACGAACAGCGCGAAGAAGCCGAACATGAAGTCCCCACCACCCTGCGCCTGCTGGTCAAGGAAGGTGACCATGTGGAAGCCGGTCAGCCGCTGACCGAAGGCTCGCTCAACCCGCACCGCATCCTGCGCATCCAGGGACGCGAAGCCTGCCAGATGTACCTGCTCAGCGAGGTGCAAAAAGTCTACCGCTCGCAGGGCCAGAACATCCATGACAAGCACTTTGAGGTCATCATCCGTAAGATGATGAGCAAGGTGCAGGTGAAACGCCCCGGCGATACCAAGTACCTGCCCGGCGATGCTGTGGACCGGCTCGAAATCCGCCGCGTCAACGAACAGATGCTGGCCGAAGGCAAGCAGCCTGCCACGTTCAGCGAAGTGCTCCTGGGCGTCACCAAAGCCTCGCTCTCCACCGATTCGTTCCTCTCGGCCTCCTCCTTCCAGCACACCATCAAGGTGCTGGCCGGCGCGGCGATTGCTTCGGCCACCGACCCGCTCTACGGTCTGAAGGAAAACGTCATCATCGGCAAACTTATCCCGGCCGGGACGGGATTTACGCCGGGCCGCTTCCTCGCTGCCGAAAAATCTACCGAACAAGGCGGCTCGTCACAATGGACTGAAATCCCAGACATGGGAGCCTCGGATTAACTCTTCCGCAAAATCAACCCAACGGGGCGGCTTTTGCCGCCCCGTTACTGTTTGGGGAATTGAATCACATACGGCGATGGCGTAAGATAGGGAAAAAGGAGAGTATGATGAAAATAAAATTCGTTCTTTCCCCTCTTTGCGTTTTGGCGCTAATCACAGCCGGTTGTAACCTGATTGGCGCGCCGGTCAACCCGCCCGGCGGAAGCGCGAGCACGCCGAACCCGCAGCAAATCGAGCAGGCCGTAGCCGCCACCTTCGCCGCCCAGACGCAAATGGCCGTTTACGTCGAGCAGACATTAACCGCACTGGCTGCCCAAGCGCCGGATCTCACAGCCACTCCCTCCCTAACGCCTTCTCTTACTCTGACGCCATCTCTTACGATGACCCTCACCCCCTCTGTACCAATGGTCACCGTCTCTTCCGACACCAACTGCCGCAGCGGGCCGGGACAGGCCTACGATAAACTCAGCGTCATGAACCCCGGCGAGACCACTGAGGTGCTGGCGCGCACCACGGTGGAAAATTACTGGCTCGTCCGCAACCCCGATAACCCGGCGCAAATCTGCTGGCTGTGGGGGCAGTACGCCACCGTGACCGGCAACTGGCAATCCCTGCCCATGGCAACCCCCCCGCCCACGCCGACGCCTCCGGCAACGTTCAATATAGCCTACCTCTCCATTAGTCCTTGCATGGGTATATACGGTTTCCGGTTTCAACTCACCAACAACGGCAGTGTCACCTGGCAATCCTACAAGGTTGATGTCACCGACACCACCACAAGTGTCAGCAAAACATACAGCGATGATATCTTCAAAGACTTTACCGGCTGCGGCGCGCCGGTCAACCAACTTCAAGACCTGGAACCCGGCGAGGTAGGCGTAGCAGGAAACTGGGGCGCCACCGGCGTGTTTAACTACAATCCTGCCGGTCACAGCATTACTGCCACCTTCACGCTCTGTTCAGAAAACGGCCTGGCCGGGACCTGCGTCTCGAAGACCATCAGTTTTACGCCGTAAACAAGAGTTGCAAAACAGCAAAGGAGGCCGTGACTCTGCAAAGAGACCTGGCCTCCTTTTTTCCTGCCTCCTTGACGCCCGCCCCCTTTCCCCGTAAGATAAAGCCAGACTGTAGGTCGGATTGTCAATCCGACCTACTTGCGACCCTTCGTCTTACCCCTCCCCGGAGCCCCCCATGGAACTCGGCCTCGTCCGCAAAATTGACATTGACCAGGAAATGCAGCAGGCCTACCTGGACTACGCCATGAGTGTCATCGTCGCCCGCGCCCTGCCCGACGCTCGCGACGGCCTCAAACCCGTCCAGCGCCGCATCCTCTACGCCATGTACGACATGGGCCTGCGCGCCGACAGCCCCTACCGCAAATCCGCCCGTATCGTCGGCGAGGTGCTCGGCAAGTACCATCCCCACGGCGACCAGGCCGTCTACGACGCCATGGCGCGCCTGGCCCAGGACTTCACCATGCGCCTGCCCCTCGTGGACGGACAGGGCAACTTCGGCTCGGTGGACGGCGACCCGCCCGCCGCCATGCGCTACACCGAAGCCCGTCTCGCCCTGCCCGCCCTCGACCTGCTGGCCGACCTCGGCAAAAACACGGTGGACTTCGCCGACAACTTCGACGGCACCCTCACCGAACCGACCGTCCTCCCCGCCGCCATCCCCAACCTCCTGGTCAACGGCTCCTCCGGCATCGCCGTCGGCATGGCCACCAACATCCCCCCGCACAACCTCGGCGAGGTAGTGGACGCCTGCGTCTACATGCTCGAACGCTGGGAGAAACTCGACGACATCAACGTCTCCGACCTGATGGAATTCGTCGAAGGGCCCGACTTTCCCACCGGCGGCGTCATCCTCGAGCAGAAAGGCGAGGAAGGCCTCGAGGCCGCCTACGGCAAAGGGCGCGGCCGCATCACGGTCCAGGCCAAAGCCCACATCGAGGAAATGGAACGCGGCAAAAGCCGCATCATCGTCACCGAATTGCCCTACCAGGTCAACAAGTCCAGCCTCATCGAGCGCATCGCCGAACTCGTCCGCGATGGCGCCCTGGAGGGCATCACCGACCTGCGCGACGAATCCGATCGCCAGGGGCTGCGCATCGTCATCGAACTGACCAAGAACGTTGAACCCAAAACGGTACTCGCCGACCTCTACAAGCGCACCCCCATGCAGCAGACCTTTGGCATCAACTTGCTCGCCCTGGTAGAGGGTGAGCCGCGCCTGCTGACCCTCAAGCAGGCCCTGCGCGTCTACCTGGAGCACCGCCTGACGGTCATCCGCCGCCGCGCCGAATTCGACCTCGAGCGGGCGCGCGCCCGCGCCCACCTCCTCGAAGGCCTGATGGTGGCCCTGAAACACCTCGACGAAATCATTGCCCTCATCAAAGCCGCCCCCGATGTGGAAACCGCCCGGACGCGGCTGATGAAGAAATACAAACTGACCGAACTCCAGGCTAACGCCATCCTCGAGATGCAACTGCGCCGCCTGGCCGCCCTCGAGCGCAAGAAAATCGAAACCGAATACAAAGAGACCCTGGCGCTCATCAAGGAACTGGAGGCCCTGCTCCAATCGCCAAAGAAGATGCGTCAGGTCGCCGCCGAGGAACTCCTGAAGGTCAAAGCCGCCTACGCCGACCGCCGCCGGACGCAAATCGTCAGTCTGCGCGGGCGCAAGGCCAAGAAAGCCCCGCTCACCGCCGCCGAACTCCTGCCCGAGCAGACCGTCTGGGTGGGGATGACCGCCGAGGGCACTCTCGCCCGCAGCCGCGACGACAAGCCGCCGCGCCTTTCTGGCTCCGACGCGCCCCGCCTCCTGGTGCGCGCCGGCGCCGCCGATACCCTCTACCTGGTCGGCGAAAAGGGCATGGCCGCGGCAGTGGCCGTCCACACCCTGCCGGAGGCCGAAAAACTCTCCGAAGGCATTCCCTTCCACAAGGCCTCGCCCCTGCGCGCCGATGAAATGCCCGTCGCCGCCTTTGCCCTGCCCGCCAAGCGTTCCTCCCTGCCGCAAGAGACCTTCGTCCTGACCGTGACGCGCGGCGGCATGGTCAAGAAGAGCGCCATCGGCGAACTGCCCGGCCCCTCGGCGCAAACCTTCCGCCTGGTCAACGTCAACGAGGGCGATGCGCTTGGCTGGGTCGCCCTCACCGACGGCAAGAAAGAAATTCTCCTCGTCACCGCCGCCGGCATGGGCATCCGCTTTGCCGAAGAGGAAGTCCGCCCGATGGGGCTGATCGCGGCGGGCGTGAACGGCATCAAACTGGGCGTCGGGGACGAAGTCGTGGGCCTGCAAATCCTGCCCGCCGCCGGCGACCTGTTCGTCCTCGCCTCCGACGGCAAGGCAAAGCGCATCGAGCAGAAGGACTTCCCCGCCCAGGGACGCTACGGCAAGGGCGTCATCGTCTGGGAGTTGCCGCGCGGCGTCAAACTGGCCGGGCTGGCGCTGGGCAAGCCGAACGCGGTCGTGACCCTGCACCTGCTGCGCGCCGCGCCCAAGATGACCCGCCTAGACGCCGCCCCCCTGCGCAAGCGCGCCGCCGTGCGCGGCGAGGCCGTGGTGGAAATCAAGCCCGGCGACGCGGTAGTGGGGCTGACGGAGGGCTGGAGCGCCGAGCGCTTTGTGACGCTGGGGAAGATGGAAGAAGGCAAGAAGTCTGCGGCGAAGAAGACGGCTTCGGCGGTCGAAAAAGCGCCGGCCCAGAAACGGGCGGCGGCAAACAGCAAGACCCAAAATTAAACAAACAGGGAAACCCCATGCAACTCAGCGACCAATCCATCGTCCTCAGCGGCGCGGCCTCGGGCATCGGGCTGGCGCTGCTGGAAGAACTGGCCGATCTCCCCTGCCGCGTGCTGGCCGTTGATGTGAATGCCTTGGCCCTCGAAGCCGCCTGTGCCCGGCTGAATGGCAAAGCCGCTCAAATCACCCCCTACGCCTGCGACCTGTCGAGCCGCGCCAACGTGGACGCACTCTTCGAGCAGGCACTTTCTACCCTGGGACGGATTGACATCTTCTTTGCCAATGCCGGCTTTGCCTACTATGAAGAAATCGAAGCGCCGGATTGGGAACACATCGAGCGCATTTTCCGCGTCAACACCTTCAACACCCTCTACACCATCGAGAAAATGCAGGCGCTCTACGGGCGCGGCCCCTACAAGGTGGTCGTCACGGCTTCGGCGATGGCCTTTCTGGCCGTCCCCGGTTATGCCCTTTACTCGGCCACCAAAGCCGCCCTGCACCGCTTCGCCGATGCCTACCGCTGGCAACTGGACGACCCGCGCAAGTTGATGCTGGTCTATCCCATCGCCACACGAACGGGATTCTTCCGCGCCGCCGGGGAGGACGTCCCGGCTGCCTGGCCGAGTCAGACCCCGCAGCAGGTGGCGCGCGCCATCCTGCGCGGCGTGCGCCGAGACCGGCAGACGGTCTTCCCCTCGCCCGTTTTCTGCCTGTTCCTCTTCCTCGAGCGTTTCCTGCCGATAGGCAGACTGGAGCAGGCCATAGAACAGCGGCGGTTGCAGGTCTGGAAGACAAACAAGAAGTAGGTCGGATTGGCAATCCGACCTGCTGTTTTAGAGCGGTATATTTCCCACCAGCCCCAGTTCGGGGGCGATGCGGCGCATGGCGGTAATCACGTTGCCGACATGCTCCCACAGTTCGATTCCGAACTCCGCAGCGGCCTTCTCAATTTCAGCGCGGTTGGCTCCGGCCGCAAAGGCCTTGTCCTTCCACTTCTTTTTCACGGACGAGGCCTCCAGGTCCAGCAGCGAGCGGGACGGACGGACGAGGGCGACGGCCGTGATGAGACCGGTCACCTCGTCGCAGGCGAAGAGCGCTTTCTCCATCCGCGTCTGGCGCGGCACGCCGGTATGGTCGGCGTGACTCAGGACAGCACGGATGATGTCTTCCGGCACGCCGCGCGAGCGCAGGATGGGTTCCCCTGCCAGCGGATGTTCCTCCAGCGTGGGGTGAATCTCCCAGTCGAAGTCGTGCAGCAGGCCGGCGATAGCCCACTTTTCGGCGTCTTCGCCGAATTTCTCGGCATAGAAGATCATGGCGGCTTCCACCGAGAGCATGTGCTTGATGAGATTTTCGTTCTTGACGAATTCATGAACAATTGCAAGGGCTTCGTCGCGGGTCATGGTTCCTCCGAAAAGATGGGTTCCGGTTCACCCAGAACTGGGAGCGGGTGTGTGACATGGACTTCCCACAGGGCGTTGACTGTCGCCAGGATTTCGCGCGCCGTCCAGTATAGCATGGACGAGCGGCGATAGACGCGCCGGTCGGCCTCCACCCCCACGCCGTCCACGCCGAGGTGATTGCAAAGGTAGAGAGCGCGCGGCAGGTGAAAGGCTTGCGTAATCAGGACGGCTTCTGTCACGCCGAAGATGGCCGCGGCGCGGTAACAGGTATCGTAGGTGCGGCGTCCGGCGTAATCCAGCACCAGCGCCTCGTTCGGCACGCCGAGGCTGAGGGAGTATTGGCGCATTGCTTCCGGCTCGTTGTAATCCACGAAACGGTTGTCGCCGCTGAGCAGGAGTTTTTCGACCTTGCCGGCAAAATACAGTTCGGCAGCGGCGGCGACACGGTCTTGCAGAATAGGAGTCGGCGAGCCATCGCGCCATAAGCCCGCGCCGAAGACGATTGCGACGCGCCGCGCCGGGACCTCGAGACCGGTATATGTCCTCGGACGCGCGTACAGGCTGGTGGTCAGGCGCGCCGCCAGCAGGATGAGCAGGGTCAATCCGACGATAACGAGGAGAAGTTTAACAAGCACGGAGAAGGCTTTTTTTAGGCGTTTTCTGAACACAGGGGGAAATTGTACCAAAGATTAGGGAGAGAGTGGATGCGAAGAGCGGCAATAAAAATTCCCCTGCCCTCGGCGCACAGGGCAGGGGAACAGGTCCAACGGTCTGGGACTAGACCGTCTTTTCGCGCAATTTGGAACTGATATAGTCCATGGCCGCGACGACAACGGCGATTGCCAGCATTTGTGTCGAGGCCGCGCTGTAGTTAAGCAGGTTGATGTTCTGTACCAAGAGGAAGCCGATGCCGCCGCCACCGGTGATGCCAATGATGGTGGACATACGCACGTTGATGTCCCAGCGGTACATCGTGTAGGAGATGTAGGGCGGGATAATCTGCGGAATGACGGCATAGACGATGGTCTGGAGGCGGTTGGCGCCGGTGGCTTCAATGGCTTCCAGCGGGCCGGGCAAGATGCTTTCTACCTGCTCGGAGTAGAGTTTGGCCAGGCTGGCGATGGTATGCAAACCGAGCGCCATCACACCGGCAAACGGCCCGACACCGACGAAGATGACGAAGACGATGGCCATGATGACCGCTTCCACTGAGCGGACGGCGTTCAAGATGGTGCGAACGATGTAATAAACCACCAGGCCAACCGGCAAGGAGGACTTCGGCTTGGTGAAGAGGGCGAGCAGAATCCCCAACGAAGCGCCCGCCGCGCCGGGGATGACGTAGACGCGGGTCACATCTTGAATCTCGTAGAGCCAGTTCAAGCCGGCGCCGAGGAGCATGAAGAGGACCGCAAAGGCGACAGCAGACAAGGCAACGTTGATGATGCGCAGCGGGATAGGCGCAACGCGTTCGCTGGTGTGCTGGCCGATACGTCCCAGAAGGGAAGAGACAATCCCGCCGGTAAGCAGCGCCACGATCACAATCAGGATGGTGTGCATGATGTCGCTGGCCTGGTAGATGAAATTGGCCAGGAATGTGAACGGGCCGCCCTTAGGGGCGAGACCCAGATTTTGGGGGGTTACCTTAGGCAGGAGCGCCCCGCCTAGTTGAATGCCCAGGGACGTGATTTCATAAAGGACAAAGATCACCGCCAATGCAGCCACAATCAAGGCGCCGAGGCGGAAAATGCGTCTAGAAAGCGGCGTCTCTTCGCTGGCGCTGAGCATGGCCCATCGCAGGAGGAACCAAACCGCCACACTGCCGACCAGAACGACGGCAAGGTCTAACCAGACGCCGCCGAATTCAACGGCGGTGACCTTCATCACCCAGCGCGCCAGCCAACCGCCGACAAAAATACCCAGCGGCCAGCCGATGATATTCATGGCGATGCTGGTCAGCGGGCTCTTGACATTGACCATCAGGTTGCGCGCTGCCAGGAAACTGATTGGAAATGAAAGGATGGTTCCCAGCAGGGTCGCCAGGAAAGCCATGAAAACTGTTTCGACAATTTTCTCCCAAGTCAGTCTGGCATTCTCGCTCCACTTTGGCGCTCCGACGTTCTGACGCGCCACCACGCGGATATGCTGGATATCGTTGCTCAAACGGTCGGTAGGCAATTTGAACTGATAGGTGAAGTAGCCTTTCGAGTCGACTTTGATGTTTTCCGGTCTCAACATCAAGTCATAGTTGGGGTCGCTGTTGGGCACCCAGCCGATGGGGCCGATTGCGCCAGGAGGGAAATTGAAGCCTTCGATAGTAATCGTTTCTCCCGGCGCTCCGCAAGGGGGCAGTACCAGGTAGGGACCTGTCGTATCCGGGGCGGGCAGGGAGGGCGTCTGCCCTTCAGGGCAAGGGAGGTAGATGGGGGCATTGACGATCGTCTCGGCCTTTTCGTGCTCGAAAATTTCCGGCTTCGCCAGGGCGCGCAAAGCGCGCGTCCAAGAAGCAACGCGAGTCGGCTTACGGAATTCGGTTAGGTCAATTTTGGTCACCTGGAAGGCGTAGGCGATGAAGAGCATCGCCAGAGCAAAGTATAAGCCGTTGCGCACGGACTTCCAGAGGGATGCTTTTTCGTTTTCGGTCTTGTTCATGCCTACCCCACCCTTTCCGCGTCGCGTCCGTAGATTTCTTTGAATTTCTTGTCGTCAATTTCGCTTGGCAAGCCTTCAAAGACCAGACGTCCCTGGTTGAGCGCTACCACGCGGTCGGCATATTTGTGTACCAGGTCGAGGAAGTGCAGACTGCACAGCACAGTCACGCCGTCTTCCTTGTTGATTTGCTCGAGGTACTTCATGATGCTGTGCGCTAGCACCGGGTCAAGACTGGCGACCGGTTCGTCGGCCAGGATCATCTCCGGGTCTTGCATTAAGGCACGGGCAATGCCAACGCGCTGCTGCTGCCCGCCGGAAAGTTCATCTGCGCGATAAGGCCCCTTATCGGGGATGCCGACACGTTCCAACTGCTTGTAGGCTTTCTTGATATCTTCTTTAGAAAAGTGATTGATGAGACTCCACGCCGGGCTGACGTAGCCAAGGCGACCGGCCAGGACGTTGGTGAGCACCTTCGAGCGGTGCACCAGATTGAAGTTTTGGAAGACCATGCCAATTTTGCGGCGGATGCGGCGCAGTTCGTCCGGCGAGGCGGCGGTGATGTCCACCCCATTCCAGAGAATCTGCCCGGCTGTGGGTTCGATGAGACGGTTGATGCAGCGCAGCAGAGTGGATTTACCCGAACCGCTAAGGCCGATAATGGCCAGAAACTGTCCTTTGGGGACTTCAAAACTGACATCCGTCAATGCCTGTACGCCGCCTTCGTAAACTTTGGTCAGGTGTTTAACTTGCAGCATGTCAATCTCGCTTAAGCGTGGGATGAATTAAGAAAGGTTGATCGCCCTCTTTAAACAGGAGGTACAGGATGCACAGGATAATTTGCGGGTGCAAACCAAGCCAATATTCTGAAAATCCTGTACATTCTGTTTGCTTTGCAGAAGGGCTGGGAAAAATAACAAACTGGGCAGGGGACAAGCCCCTGCCCAGGAAGAAAATCAAATCAACTTACGGCAGTTTTTCCAGCGAGAAGCCGGAGGCTTGAACCGCAAAGCGGATCGGGTCATATTCGGCATCGGTCGCCGGCATCACGTTCGTCCAGGAGTAGGACTTGAAGGCATTGGCGAAGCCTTCGGGGTCATTGGTGGCAAAAGCGAAGAGGGCATCCAAAACTTTCTGGCGAACATCGGCGGGGAAGTTGGGCCCGAAGGAGAGGGTATCGTTCGGGATAGCCGCGGTGACGGCCAGGATGCGCACTTTCTGCACGACGTCCGGCGCTTCCGAACGGATGTTGCGGCGGGCATCACGCACTTCGTAATTGCCGCACAAAATCTTCTTGCCGTCCTCGGTCACAGAGCAGGATTCGATCAGGTCGGCGGGGATGTCGGGTTCGTTCAGGGAGTCAACGCCCAGCGTCTTGCCAAGCGAGACGACCGAGCCATCTTCCTGGATCACATTGGCGGGCGACCAGAAGGTAGTGCCAAAATCCACCTCGCCGTTGTAGACAGCGCGCACGACGGCGTCATGCGAACCGGCTTCCACAGTTTCGCTGGGAGTCACACCGGCCTGCTGGAGCATGTAGAGGGGATACATGTAACCGGAGGTCGAAGCGCCATCCGGATAGGCCCATTTCTTGCCGTTCAGGTCGGCCAGGGTCTGATAGGGGCTATCCCGCAAGACGAGGAACTGCGCTGCGTACCAGTCCAGACCAAAGCGCACGGCCTTGGCGCCCACGGTCACACCGCACAACTGGTTGGCGAGGACGTAGCCCAGGCCGGGGATGAAGCCCATCGTGTCGTCCGGCGAGGCGCACATTTCTTCGATGGTGGCCGCATAAGAGGTCGGCACGTTGACGGTGAAGTAATAGCCGGTCGCCTCATGCAAGGCGGCATGCAGCAGTTCACCGCCCGCAACGATGGCGGCGTTATCCACCGAGGGCACGAACAAAATTTTGATGGGGCGGTCCATGCTCCCCAGCGGAGGCAGCGGCGTCTCAGTGGCCGGCGGTTCAGTGGGGGACGGTTTTTCTGTGACCACCGGGGTAGGCGTCGAGGCTGGCGTGCAGGCAGCCAAGATCATCACGGCTGCCACGAACAGGGAAACAAGAGCGAATAGTCTTTTCATCTTTTTCTTCCTCTCCTCTCAAAAAAATTGGTCTGGGCGAGAATGTCCAGATAGTATGATGATAACGTTAAATTTGCAGATAAGCAAGTGACAACTATCATCATCGCAGATATAATTCACCCTATGAATAACTCTTTTGCAAGAAAAATTCTTCTGTCTCTCCTCCTATTGTTGATTGCCGCCGGGCTGATATGGCTGCTGTTTAATTCCATTAACAGTAACATTGTCCGGACGATGCAGCCCTTCCAGCAGGCCAATGACCAACTGAACACCCAGGTGGCGCAACTCCTGCATCCTACCCCCACCGTCATTCCCGACCCGGTGACCATCCTCCACGAGGTGCGGGCGGTGGCCAAACTGGAGACCATCCACTACACGGTCGAAAAAGTTATCACCGCCGAGTTCAACCAGGGCGTATTGGGGCCGCTCTTCGGCGACCGTCTTCTCTTTGTGGCGCACGGTTATGTGATTGCCGGCATTGACATGGAAAAGATTGGCGAGGACGACCTGTGGCTCGAAGGAGAGGCTCTCAAGGTGCGCCTTCCCCAGGCCGAGATTCTGGTTGCCACGCTCGATAACGAGAAATCGTATGTCTATGACCGTCAAACCGGGCTGCTCACCCACGGCGACCCGAACTTGGAGACGACTGCCCGCCAGGTGGCCGAGCAGGAGATTCTCAAAGCCGCCATCGAAGACGGCATTCTCGAGCAGGCGCGCCTCAATGCCGAAGTGTATCTCGAAAAATTCTTCAATGCGCTGGGGTATAAGACGGTGGTGTTCGTCCAGCCGACGCCATAGCGTTTACAGGTTGAAAAGTGGAAGGCCGAGGAAATTTCCCCGGCCTTTTTGTTCTACAAGCGATAAAAGGCTATTTGCTTGCGGTCCAATCGGGATGGACATATTTCTGCGCCGCCAGTTCTTCTGCCCGCCGCGCTTCGCTCTCGCTCAGCAACCCCGGCTCCAGATTCAGGGAAAGGACGCTGCGGAACGCGGACTCGAAAACTGTCGCGGCCTCCTCCCAGGTCACGCGGCGGCCGAGGGCGGTTTCCACCGTCGTCGCCCGCGCCAACAGACGCTCCCCGGCGCGGCGGCGGGCCTCTTCGTCGGGGAAATGCAGCGCTTGCAGGATGCGCGTCAGGTCGCCGGTCAGAGGGAGCGAGCCATGCTGAAGCACCCCCTCGCGGCGACGGGCCTGCGCTGAGCCGACCAGTTTCTTCCCGCCGATGGTGATTTCGTAGGTAGAAGGCATTTCAAAGCAGACGGGGTTGGGTGCGCGGTTGGGGCTGCCGGAACGTTCCTGCACCTCCACCGGCAGGCCAAGCAGGCGCAGCGCCTCCACCAGCGCGGCGGCGAGGCGGTTGTAACTTTCCAGCACCGTGCCGGCCAGGCGGGGGTCATCGGGCGGGCCGATGACCGAGTAGGTCAATTCGTCCACGTGGAGGACGGCACGTCCCCCGGTCGGGCGCCGCACCAACTCCCAGCCGCGGGCGCGCAGACGCTCGAGGTCCACATCGCCGACCGGCTGGGCGTAACCGAGCGAGAGACAGGCCGGTTCCCAGGCATACAGCCGCAGGGTCGGAGGTGAGTCGCCGCGGCCGCAGGCTTCGAGGATGGCTTCGTCTACGGCCATGTTCCAGGCGCCGCAAGCCGGGGTAGGCTGAAGGAGCAATCTCCAGGTAGCCGGGGGGAATTCGGGCGTCATTTGACCTCTTCGATGAAATCTTTGGCGGCTTTTTCGGGGCTGGCGAGTTTGCGGCCTTCCTGGCTGAGGTAGCGCTGACGGTCGAGCACCCACAGGTAGAGGTCGCCTTCGGTCTTGCCGGGGAATTCCTTGAGGATGCCGCTGCGCCGGATGGCGCGCACGATGGGCAGGTAAACCTTGTCGTACCAGTGCGCTACGGCCTCCTGCTCGGAGATGTCGCGCTGTTCATCCAGGCCCATGAAGTAGCGGTGGACGGCGATATGTTCCAGCATGCGGTCGAAGCCGTCGGGGATGGTCAGGTTGATGTCGGCCTTGGGGCGCAATTGGTCGAGGTTGGTGGCTTCGAGGAAGCGCGCTTTTTCGCCGAGGATTTCGAGGTCTTCGGGCTGGAGGTCAGGGGTGATGTTGACCTTGGTCTGGCATTCGCGCACTTCGGCTTCGATGAATTCCTGTCCTTGCTCGCGCGCCACCGAGACGCGGTGGTGGCCGTCCACAACAAAATAGACCTCACCAACTTTGTAGAGAACGACAGGGGGAAGGCTGATGTCCTGGTAGAAGGCGCGGTCAATGTTCTGCCAGCGGTCGGCCAGGCGGTCTTCGGTGGGCAGGAAGGCGCGGTCGAACTGGTGATAGCGGTTGAGACTGCCGACAATTTTGTCAATCGGGATGGTTTGCATGCCGCGGTAGACCGGGCCGCCGATGCGCAATTTTTCCTTGACTTCGTCATAGGAAAGGAGCATGGTCGGCTGTCCGCTCAGCAAACTGCGGATGCGGTTGAGGAAAGCCTTGAAGCGGGCGCGGGCGAAATCCTGGCGGACGCGTTCGGAAAGGAAATCAGACATACGGCTCCACTTCGAGTAGTCGGTAGGGGTTGACGTTGATGATTTTCGTCGTCCCCAGTTGAGAAAGAGGCGGTTCCAGGTTGGTCTTGGGAAACATGGTATGACCGTGCAGGAAATAGCGCGGCTTGTATATTTTGATGAGGTGTACAAAAGCATCGAAGCCGGTGTGTGCCTGGTCGTCGTCATCGTGAATGCCGCGCGGGGGAGAATGCGCCACCACGATGTCGAGGACGCCGAAACGCAGGCGGTTCCACAAGAGCGCAGGGGCAAGCAAAGCAGTGCGCCAGTACATTTGCATCTGCGAGTACTGGTTGGGGCGGTCGGGATGGTAGCGGATGCCGCCGCTCAGACCGGCGAGGGTCAGACCTTTGACCCGCACCACGCGCCCGTCAATATTGTCGCAGCCGTCGGCGCGGGTGGCCGGGTTGCGCGGGTCATAGGCAGGGTCATGATTCCCCGGCACGTAGAGCAGGGGAATGTCGAAGGAGGAGACGAGAAACTCAAGGTATTCGTAAGGCAGGTCGCCGCAGCCGAGAATCAGGTCGAGGCGCGGAAACAGGCTGCGGACTTCCGAGGAGTAGAGACGGTCAACCACCACGTCGCTGACGGCAAGAATTTTCATGGTATTCCGATGTATTTTGCCTTAAGGCAGGGCGGAACGCAAGGCTAAAAATCTGAGTTAAGTTCGGATTCTGTGTCCATCTGCGCCGATCTGCGGATAGGGGCAACATTCGAATCCTGCTCAGGCGAATATTTTCCGGGACGGTCGCTGGCCTTCCCCTGACATCAATCGAATTCGAGCAATTGAAGGATGTCTGCCAGGGCGGCGTCGAAAACTTCCTGCATGATTTCTTGCGTCACCCGATAGGGCCCGCCGAAGGAGCCATCACCATAGACCTGGCGCGTCGTGGCCGCGTCCATCACGCTGGAGGGGACAAGCGGAGGCGTTTTGTCGTTTTCCGGCAGGTCGCTGACGATGGTAAAGGGGAATGCTTCCAGCCAGTTGGCGTGAGCCGGTTTGATCTCGTGCCGGCGAGTCACTTCTTCTACGCTGTGCGATTGCCACCAAGCGTACCAATCCGCTTTCAGGCCGGGCAATTCGTTCACCAATTCGGCTAAACGCGCTCGGACACCGTTGTTCCCGCCGTGCCCGTTGAGGACAAGAATGCGCTTGAATCCTTGCCGATAGGCCGAGCGGAGAATATCTTCCACCGCGTCCATCAATGTGGAGAGACGCAGACTGAACGTGCCGGGATAGGCGAGAAAGTAAGGGCTAGACCCAAAGTTCAGGGGCGGGGCGACCAGCACGCCGGTCTGGCGAGAGGCGGCGTCGGCCAGGGCAAGAGGAATTTTGATGTCGGCAAGCAGGCTCAGGTAGCCGTGCTGTTCACAGGCGCCAATGACCAGCATCAGGCGGTCATCGCGCTTGAGATATTCCTCCACATCCATCCAATTCAAGTCTTCCAGACGCATCGTTTATCTCCTGATTGTTGCAGGCAAATTTTCTGCCTTTGATTTTACTGCACGCGAAGTATTTCGGAAACCGCCCATCCAGCACATCTAATAAGGATCATGGTTTAGATCAGACTACTCGACCATCGCTCATAGTGACAATATCAAAGGTCTTTGCAACAGAGCATTCGACAAAACTTTTCGCTTTTCATGAAGGAACTGCAAATGGTTGTTTGCAATTTTCTTTGCCGGTCCCGCTGCCGGCGGCGGAAGGCTCAAATTTAGTTTGATATAATCTCTGCCAGTCTCTTGAGTCTATGGCCTTCGACCGTTTTGCCCGTCCTATTCACTACCTGCGCATTTCGCTCACCGACCACTGCAACTTGCGCTGTCTCTACTGCATGCCGGAAAACATGACTTTTCGACCTGCGGCAGAACTGATGCAGGATGAAGAGATTTTGCGTCTCACGCGCCTGTTTGCCCGCCTTGGCTTCGATAAGATTCGTCTAACCGGCGGCGAGCCGACCGTGCGCGCCAACGTGGTCGAGATTGTGCGCGGCATCGCTTCCACCCCCGGCATCAAAAATGTCACCATGACGACCAACGGCATCCTTCTCTCGAAACTTGCTGCGCCGCTGGCCGAAGCCGGGCTGAAACGGGTCAACATCAGCCTCGATACGCTCGACCCGGCCAAATTCAATCGTCTCACCCGTCGCGGCGATATCGAGGATGTTTGGGAGGGCATCCTGGCCGCCGAGCGGGCCGGACTGACGCCTATCAAGTTGAACGCGGTGGTGGTGCGCGGCTACAACGAGGAAGACGTGGTGGACCTGGCGCGTCTCACGTTCGATCATCCCTGGCAGGTGCGTTTCATCGAGATGATGCCCTTCGGCGGCGCGACGGACTTCCAGACCGGCCAGATGGTGCGGACAGAGGAAATCCAGCGGCGGGTGGAGCAAACGCTCGGTCCGCTTACGCCCGCCAACGGCGGTCAGTTGGACGGGGAGGCGCGCGTCTTCCGTCTTCCCAACGCGCGGGGAGATATCGGTTTCATCTCCTCCGTCAGCGCGCCGTTTTGCGCCGGCTGCACCCGCGCCCGTCTCACCGCCGACGGGATTCTGCGCATGTGCCTGCTGCGCGACTATGAAGTAGATTTGCTTACCCCCCTCCGTCAGGGCGCATCAGAAGAAGATTTGCGTCTCCTGATTTTGAACACCGTCTGGAACAAACCCTGGGGACACGGCCTGGCCGACGGACAAATTGCCGTCAACCGCGTCATGAGTCAAATCGGCGGCTGACGGCGGCTTTTGGAAGGAGATTCTATGACCTGGGAAAACAAAATCCTGCGCATCGTGCGCGTGGTCAATAGCCAGGAAATGGGCACGCTGGGGCGGCTGCTGACCGCCATCACTGCCGTTGGGGGCAACGTGGGCAGTATCGAACTGCTCAACGAAACCAGCACGCAGGTGGTGCGCGATATCACCATCTTCGCTGACGATGAAAAACACCTGGAACTGATTCTCGAAGCCATCCGCCGCAACCGCGGCACCAAATTGCTGGACGTGCGCGATGAAGTGATGGCCCTGCATCTCAAAGGCAAGATTGCCGTCCGCTCGCGCTATCCCATCGACTCGCTGACCACCCTGCGGCGCGTCTACACGCCCGGCGTGGCCGAAATCTGCATGAAAATCGCCCGCGACCCGAAACTGGCGCGCCTTTATACCTCCACCAGCCACCTGGTTGCCATCGTCACCGACGGGACGGCCGTCCTCGGCCTGGGCGACATCGGCCCGCTGGCTGGCATGCCCGTCATGGAAGGCAAGGCCATGCTGATGGAAACGCTGGTCGGACTTTCGGGCGTGCCGATTTTGCTCGACACCAAAGACGAAGACGAAATCATCCGCACCGTGACCGCCATCGCTCCCACCTTCGCCGCCATCCAGTTGGAGGACATTTCGGCCCCGCGCTGTTTCACAATCGAAGAAGAACTGCAAAAGCGATTGGACATCCCCGTCTTGCACGATGACCAACATGGGACGGCCGTGGTCACCACCGCCGCTTTGACGGTTGCCAGCCACAAGACGAAACGCGACCTGGGCAAGGCCGTCATCGGACAAATTGGCCTGGGCGCGGCCGGCAACGCCATCGCCAAAATGTTGATGCGCATCACCGGCAACCCCGTCTACGGCGCGGACCTGAACCCGGAGGCCGTAGCGCGTCATGTCGCCAACGGCGGGCGGTCGGCGGACCTGAAGCAAATCCTGGCCGAGTGCGACATCGTCATCGCCACCACCGGCGCGCCGGGCCTCATCAAACCCGAAATGGTGCGCAAGGGGCAGATTATCCTGGCGCTCTCCAATCCGCACCCGGAAATCGAACCCGAAGTTGCCCGCAAGGCCGGCGCAGCCTTCGCCGCGGACGGGAAATCGGTCAACAACGTGCTCGGCTTTCCCGGCATCTTTCGCGGCGCGGTGGACACCTGGGCGCCGCGCATCTCGCACGAGATGCTCGTCGCCGCCGCCGAGGCCATCGCCGCCCAGACGCCCGACGACCAACTCGTCCCCAACCCCCTGGACCGGGATCTGCATGCCGCCGTCGCCCGCGCCGTGGCGCTCAAGGCCATCGAGCAGGGACTGGCGCGCGCCGAATACGTCCCCTACGTGCGTGAATAGGGCGATCTTGCACAGAGTTTCTCCGCGTTCGGTTCTCATCTGTACGCTAATGTGAACTCTACGGCAAAAAAACAGGGCGGGATTTCATCCCGCCCTGCTGCTTTGTCTTAAAGCGTCAACATCTTCCCGTTTTGCTTCAGCCAAAGACGATGCTTCTTGTAGTCGGGCATTAGCGCAGCCATCCGTGCCCAGAAATCCTTTGAGTGATTGGGAATCTGCGTATGCACCAGTTCGTGCAGAATCACATAATCCACCACTTCGGGCGGGGCCATTACCAGCCGCCAGGTGAAACTAAGCGTCCCTTTGGCGCTGCATGACCCCCAGCGCGTGCGCGCCGAGGAGATGCGGATTTGCTGATATTTGAAGCCGTGTTTACTGGCCAGCGCGGGCAGGCGCATGGCAAGCACCAAGGCCGCCTGGGCTTTGTACCAGCGCGTAAAAACCTCCTCCGCCTTCGGCAGCGCCGACTTTGCCAGCCGGAAGGTGTCGCCATCGAAGGTCAGGGCAGCGCGTTGATGCGGGACGATCTTCAACGGGAAGGCTTGCCCCAGGAGGAGGAACGTCTCGCCCTCCTGGTAACGTTTTTTGGGGGGCGGGGCATATTTCTGCGCCCGCGTCTGGTGCTTGCGTACCCAATCGGCGTGCTTCTCGATGAAGGCGCGGATATCCGCCTCGGCCATCTGCGCCGGCGCGCGCACCTCCAGGGTTCCATCTGAGCGGACGACCAGCGTAATCGTCTTGCGCCGCGAACGGACGAGATGGTCAATCTGCACTGCTTTAGCGCCCATCTTCCATCATCAGCCGCGCCGCCCGCCGGCCGATCTCCACGGCAAAGTTCGTCCCCCGGTCCCAGGGATAGACCTGGCTCATCGAAGCAAAGTACACCCCCTCCACCGGCGTCCGAATGGACGGGATATTCTGCGAGTGATTGACCAGCGGCACCGGCTGGGCGTAGGCCGTGCGGAACAGCCACGTCTTGCGCACCCAGTCCGGCTCGAACTTCGGGTTGAAGCGCTTCAGCACCGGCAGGAAGCGCGCCAGCAACTCCTCCTGGCTCAGGCGGAAGTACTCATGCTCCGGCTCCAGGTAATCGCCCAGGTAGACGATGTGCTCCCCGCCGAAATGCTCCGGCGAAACATAGTTCGTGTGCTCCACCAGCGCCAGGAACGGGAAGCCCTCCCGCTTGGGCAGGTTGAACCAGTAATAGCCCTCCTCCGAAAGGCGGTGTTTCAGCGCCAACGTCAACACCACCGCACCCATGGATTTCATCTGCCGCAGGCCGTAGAGGTACGTTTCGGGCAAAGACGGAACGAGGCGCGCCATCGCCTCGGGCGAAAGCGTGACCAGGACACGGTCATACGCTTCGGCCTGGTCGCTGCGCAGCGTGACCCCGCCCGCGCCGGTTTCCCGCTCGAGGCGCGTCACCGGCGTCCCGAGGCGGATCGTCACCCCCATCTCCCGCAGCCGGTCGGCGAACAGATCGGCGAAACGCTGGAAGCCGCCCTCGAAGGTCCCCAGCCGGGTGGTGCGCGCCTTCAGCCGCGCCCACATCCAGGCCATGGTCACCTGCTTGTAGTAACGCTCGCCAAACTTGCCGATGAGCAGCGGCTCCCACATCATCTCGTAGACGCGTTGGCCGGCCCATTTGCGCATCCACGCGTCGGCGGTGTACTTCTCCAGGGCGCGCCAGTTGTTCGTCAGGCGCAGGAACAGCCCGACCAGTCCGAAGCGCGCCTTGTTCACGCCCCAGCCCAGGCCGGGGAACAGGAGCGCCTTGACGACCGAGTCGAATGGGTAGAACTTCCCCTGGTGGTACATCACCGTCAGCGGGCGCGGGAAGAGCACCTTGTCCTCCCAGCCCAGTTCGCGGATCAGGCCGAGGATGTGCCGATCGCTGGCGAACCAGTGGTGGTAGAACTTCTCCACCGACCAGTCCCAGCCCGGCTCCTGGAAGCCGCTCGCCAGCCCGCCGACGTAGTCCGCGGCTTCGTAGAGGGTGACCTCGTGGCCGGCGCGCCGCAGGTCCCACGCCGCCGCCATGCCGGCAAACCCGGCGCCGATGATGGCAATTTTCATATTTTTTCTCCTGTAGATCGCAGGCAGGTAGGTCGGATTGGCAATCCAACTTACTGATTGAGAAAAACATCCAGCCCGATGGCTGTTTCAGGAAAACTTTCCAGGATTTGCCTATCCGCCGTAACCAGCCGGATGCCCAAATCTTGCGCCAGGGCGACGAACTCGCAGTCGTAGGCACTGCAGCCGCTGGCCGCGGCCAGGCCGAGAACGCGGTTGGATGAAACCATAAACTCGCGCCCGCGCATTGTCTGTTGCGCTTCGTTCAGGATTTGCTGCGCCTGTTCCTGCAAAAGCCTTCCTTTGCGTAAATATCCGGCCAGCACATTGCAGAACTCACTGCGCCACAAAAGCGGCGCGGCCCATTCGGGGTCTTTCTTCAGCAGGGCGCAGGCACGCTCCGACCAATCGGTGCTGAGGTGCAAATGAACGATGAGATTGGTGTCCACGACAATCATCGCCGGCCCTCGTTCTTCAGGCGCGTAATCTCCTCGTCGGTGACCACGTAGGGAGCGGTCAGTTCGCGGACGCGGCGGGTGCGCTCGAGGGTTTCGGTCACGTCCAACGGGCGCGGCAGGAGCGCCTGCTCGATGATGGCAAGCAATTCACTGTTGATGCTGCGGCGGTTGATTCGGGCGCTTTGTTTGAGGCGCTCATACACTTCTGGCGGAATGTTTTTCAGGGTGACAGCGACCATAACGGCCTCCAATATGGTTTCATTTTGGAACCATTATGGAATATAGGCGCAGATTTGTCAAGAGGGACGCTTTTTCAACAGCCTCGAAAGGCTGTCCTACACTTCAGCGCGTAGCGAGTCACTCCACCGAATGCCCTCCCGCGCCAGATAAAAAGCGCCCAACGCCGTGATCGGCAGCCAGAGCGCCACGTGCAGGACGAGGGTGTAGCCCGCTGCCACCGGCTGCGGCACGCCGTAGGCGGCCAGCACGGCGATGCCCGGGGCGTCGAACGTCCCGATGTAGCCCGGCGCCGAGGGGATGGTCGTCGCCAGATTGACCACGCCGTTCATCAGCATCAGAGCGAAGAAACTGACCTCGAAATCGAAGGCGTGCATCACGAACCAGTACTTGCCCGTCTCCAGCAGCCAGATCAGCACCGAGGTCAGGAAAACCATCAGGACATGCCCCGGCGAGCGCAGCGAGGCCAGCCCGTCGAGGAACTTGTGCAGGATGGCGCTTGTTTTCTCGCGCAGGCGGCGGGGCAGCAGCCGGTCAATGAACCACTGGCCGAGGCGCGCCGTCACCTGCGGGAACATGGCCGCCAGCAGGAAGACGAGCAGCGCGGCGGCGAAAATCCCCGCGCCCCACAGTGAGAGGGTCTGCAGGTTGCCAACGAAGCCCGAATCGGCCGCGGCCAGGCGCGCCAGTTCGGGCAGGTTGACGAAGACGAAGCCCAGCATGACTACCCCATCGAAGATGCGCTCGACGATGACGGTCGCCAGCGAGGCCGAGACCGAGACGCCCTCGCGCCGCTTCAGGAGGACCGCCCGCAGCACCTCGCCGGCCCGCGCCGGATAGATGTTGTTGCCCATGTAACCGATGCAGGTCACCGGGAACATCGTGCGGGTGGGGATGTTCTTGAGCGGGCCGAGCAGGTAGTGCCAGCGCCAGGCGCGCACCCACACGCCGACGAAATAGACGGCCACGCCCGGCAGAATCCACCAATAGTTGGCGGTTTTGACCGCCTGCCAGAAATCGCCCAGTTTCAGCCCGCGCAGGGCCAGGTACAGGAAGGCGATGCTGATGAGCAGTCCGGCCCAGAATTGCCATTTTTTCATCATAAAGCGATTTTACCATGCCGAGCGCGGCCTCCCGTTTTGCCGTTTCATGCTAGAATAAAGCGCGATGATCGAGATTCCCGACCGTGTTGCCTTCTTGTCGCGCTCGCACCTGTTCAACGGTCTGAACGAGGCGCAATTAACGGCTGTAGCGCAGCGTCTTGAAGAAGTCTCGTTCAAGGCGGGCGATGAGATTGTGCGCGAAGGGCAGGAGGGGAAACAATTTTTCCTGGTTGTCGCCGGTAAGGTGAACGTTACCTGCAAAGGATCAGAAAAGCCGCTGGCCACGCTGGTGGCAGGTGACTATTTCGGCGAGGAGGCCGTCTTGAGCCGCCGACACCGCCGAAGCGCCACCGTCACCGCGCTGGAAGATACCCTGACGCTGGCGCTCAGTTACGAACATTTTCAGGATTTGCTCAAGCAGGCTCGCGGACTGCGCGCCAATTTTCAAGTGGCAATCAACAGCCGTCGTCTGGCGCGCAGGATACATTTCAAGTGGCTGCCAGAAGATGAAGTTATCTATTACCTGGCGCGCAAGCATCCCATTCTGCTGGTCGAGGCGCTGATTGTGCCTTCCCTCCTGCTGATACTGGGAATCGCCGGAATGCTGGCCGCCTGGTATTATTCCCCTGGCCGCCTGGACATTCAGGCGCTCTGGTGGGTGGCGCTGTTTGTGAGCATCCTGGCCGGCCTGTGGGCGCTCTGGAACATCATAGACTGGGGAAACGATTACTACATTCTGACCAACCGGCGCGTTATCTGGCTCGAAAAGGTCATCGGCCTCTATGACAGCCGCAATGAAGCGCCCCTCTCGGCCGTCCAGCGCGTTAACGTCCAGACCGAGTTCTGGGGGCGGCAGTTGGAGTACGGCGACCTCATCGTCCGCACCATCGTGGGAAGCAGTATCACCTTGAAGAACATCAGTTACCCTTACCAGGCCGCCGCGCTCATCGAGGAGCATTGGAAGCGTTCGCTCGAAACCTCGCGCAGGATGGAGGAAAATGAGATGAAACAAATCCTGCGCGAGCGCATCCTGCAGAGCGGCCCACGTCCCGTCAAAGCGCCGTCCTTGATTGCCAAACCGCCGGCCAAACTTGACCCTTACAAAGGCAAACACCGCATAGCCGACTTCTTTCGTCTGCGCTTCGAGGACAAGGCGGTTGTTACCTACCGCAAGCACATCGTCGTTCTGGTGCGCCAGACGTGGAAACCGTTCCTGCTCCTTGCCGTGCTGATTGCCGTCCTCATTTTTGCCCTGGTCCGTCATCTGCTGGCCAATGCTTCCACACTTGAATTGGACAGTCTGCTCTGCACCTGGGGCCTCCTATTCGCCGTGGCCTTTTTCTGGTGGCTGTACCAGTACATTGACTGGAGCAACGACATCTTCCAGGTCACGCCCGAACAGATTCTCGACATAGACAAGACCCCGCTGGGTGAAATGACCAGCGACATTGCCGCCCTCGACAACATCCTCAGCATCGAATACGAACGTCATGGCATCTGGGAATTGCTCTTCAACTATGGCGATGTGAAAATCACCATCGGCGGCGGCAAGCAGATGATTTTCGAGGATGTCGCCAATCCCTCCGCCGTGCAGGATGACATCGAGCGGCGGCGGCTGGAACGAGTCGCCAAGCGCGAACAGGACAAGGCCCGCCAGGAACGCGAACGCTTTGCCGACTGGTTCGCGGCCTATTATCACAATGAACAAGTCCTGCGGGCCGAGGAATCCGCGCAAAAACCTCCCCAAACCGGCCAGCCGGGCAGCGAAGGCGAAACATCCGGCGGCAGTTGAAGTAAAATATGTCTCTAACTCTCTGAATTACTGGTGAACCATGTCTCTCCGTGAAATCGTTACCCTCCCCGACCCCATCCTGCGCCGCAAGGCCAAAGCGGTGACCGACTTCGGCCCCGGCCTGCAGCGCCTGGTGGACGACATGATCGAGACGATGCGCGCCGCCCCCGGCGTTGGCCTGGCTGCCCCGCAGGTGGGCGTTTCGCAGCGCGTCATTGTGGTCGAATACCCCGAAGATGACGAAGAGGAAGACGCCCCGAAGAAACTCTACGTGGTCGTCAACCCCGAAATCAAGGAAATGTCCCGCGAGACCGAAATGGGCATCGAAGGCTGTCTCTCCATCCCCGGCATCCAGGGCGAGGTAGAACGCGCCCTCGAAGTGCGCGTGAGCGGCAAAACCCGCCGCGGCCAGCCCATCAAAATCAAGGCCAAAGGCTGGCTGGCGCGCATCTTCCAGCACGAGATTGACCACCTGGAAGGCGTCGTCTTCACCGACCGCGCCGTCAAGGTCTGGAAACCCGCCCCCGATGAAGAAGTTCTCGACAACGTCTAACCTTCTAACTTGTGAACCGCTAACGTGTAAACCTGTAAACGGATGCACCTCACCCACATCTCTCTCACCAACTTTCGCAGTTTTGCCCGCCTGGACCTCGACGTTCCCCGGCGGGTTGTTTTGCTAGTGGGGAGCAACGCCCAGGGCAAGACCAGCATCCTCGAAGCCGTCTATTTCCTGGCTGCCTTCACCTCCTTCCAGACCCACACCGACCGGCAACTGGTCAACTTCGTCGCTGCCCGCGAATCGCTGGCCGTGGCGCGCCTGGTCGCTGAGTACCGGCGCGGGGTCAGCAAACACCGGCTCGAGGTCCGGCTGGTGATCGAACCGGTGGGGCCGCTCAACGGTCAGCGCCTGCGCAAGGAAATTCTGCTCGATGGCGTCAAACGCCCGCTGGCGGAAGTCATCGGGCATTTCAACGCCGTCGTCTTCGTCCCGCAGATGACTCGCATCATCGAGGGCGCGCCCGAAGACCGCCGCCGCTACCTGAACCTGGCGCTGGCGCAGACGGTCCCCGGCTACGCCCGCGCCCTCAGCGAATATACCCAGGCGCTCACCCAGCGCAACGCCCTGCTCAAGGCGCTCGGCGAACGCGGCGGCGATGCCTCGCAACTCGATTTCTGGGACGAGACGATCGCCCGCGCCGGAGCGCAACTCATCCGGGCGCGCATCACCGCCGTGCAGGAAATCGAGGCCCTGGCGCTGGGAATCCATACCGAACTGACGCGCGGCGCCGAAAACCTGCGCCTCGACTACCGGCCAGCCTACGACCCCCTGCCGCGCCCGAACGGCCAGATTGCCCTGCGCATGGATACGCGCGTGGACCGCTCCGGGCTGGGCGAGGAGGAAATCCGCCTCGGCTTCCTGGACGCTCTGCGCCGGGCGCGGGGCGAGGAGATTGCGCGCGGCGTGACCGTCCTCGGCCCGCACCGCGACGAACTGCGTTTCCTTGCCAACGGCACCGATTTGGGCGATTATGGCTCGCGTGGTCAAGTACGCACCGCACTCCTGGCGCTCAAACTGGCCGAGGTGGAATGGATGAAAGCGAAAACCGGTCAGTGGCCGGTGCTCCTGCTGGACGAGGTGATGGCCGAACTCGACCTCCAGCGCCGCGCCGACCTGCTGGCCTATCTCGAAAAGATGGAGCAGGCCCTGCTCACCACCACCGACCTGAAATTGTTCGCCCCCGCCTTTGTCGAAAAGACCGAGACCTGGGAGGTGAACGCCGGGACGGTGAAAGTCTTGCAAAGCGGAGGCAAATAGAATGTCTGTTACCCACACTTCTGATGTTCCTGCCCAACCGGTCAAGGCTGGCGACTTTACGACCCTTCAGGTCTTGCTGAAAGGCCCCAACTTCACCATGCGGCGCTTCGTGATGGAACCCGGCGGCGGGATGCCGGAACACACCAACACGGTCGAGCATGAACAGTATGTGCTGCACGGCCGCGCCCGCATCAGCATTGACGGCCAGGAGTTCGAGGTGCAGGCCGGGGATGTGGTCTTCATCCCGGAGGGCGCGCCGCACTGGTATCAGAACATCGGCGAGGAAAACTTCGAATTCCTGTGCATCGTGCCGAACAAGGAAGATGTTATCACGCTGGTGGATAAGGGCTGCTGACGTGGACTACGACATCCTCGTCATCGGTTCCGGCGCGGGCGGACTCACTGCCGCCGTCGCATTGGCGCAGGCAGGGAAGCGCGTGCTGGTTCTCGAACAGCACGACCGCCCCGGCGGGTGGACGCATTCCTTCACCCTGCAAGGCTACCGCTTCAGCCCCGGCGTCCACTACATCGGCGACCTGCAGGAGGGCGGCGGTCTGCGCCGCATCTACGACGGGCTGGGCGTCTCGCAGGATTTGGTCTTTTGCGAACTCAACCCCGACGGCTACGACCACATCGTCGTCGGCGAGAAGCGGGTGGATTTCCCGAAGGGGAAGGAGAATCTCATCGAGCGGCTGAAGAGCCACTTCTCGCACGAGAAAGATGGGATTGACGGCTACTTCCGCGACCTGACCGCCATGATGGAGGGGCTGCGCGCCCTCGGCAATGCGAAGAATCCGCTCGCGGCGGCGAAGGGTGCGGGGAACGTCCTGAAGTGGATGCGCGCTACCGGCGCGGACCTCATCAACGCGCACATCAGCGACCCCGTGCTGCGCGGCGTGCTGGCGGGACAGTCGGGCGACCACGGTCTGCCGCCCTCGCGGGTGAGCGCGTTCATGCACGCCGGTATCACCCATCACTACCTCGAGGGCGGATACTACCCGCAGGGCGGCGCGTTCACCATTCCGCGCGCCTTCGTTCGGGCGTTAAAACGCGCGGGCGGGGAAATCCGCCTCCAGTCACGCGTGAAGCGGATTTTGCTCGAAGGGAGAAAAGTCATTGGCGTGGAACTGGAATCGGGCGAGGAAATCCGTGCCGGAGTCGTCATCTCCAATGCCGATCCCGAAGTGACGTTCGGCAAGTTAATCGGGCGCGAGAACCTCTCGCCGCGTCTGCGCCGTAAACTGGACGGGCTGGCGTACTCAACCTCGTGCCTGAGCCTGTTCTTCGCGACGGATATGGATTTGCGCGGGGCGGGACTCGACTCGGGAAATTTTTGGTATTACGACCACGCGGACGTTGACCGCATCTACGCCCACGGGCTGACAGATGCGCTTTTGCGGGAGGAAACGCCGCCCGGCATGTTCCTGACGGTAACAACGCTGAAAGACCCCTCGAAGATGCACGCGCACGGCGCGACGGCGGGACATCACACCTGCGAGTCGTTCGCATTCGTGGGGTATGACGCCTTTGCGAAGTGGGCGCACACTCGGTATGGCGCGCGTCCCGCTGACTACGAGGCGATGAAGGAAGACCTGGCGTGGCGGATGGTGCGCGGGCTGGAGAAGCGCATCCCTGGTTTGAGCAAGCATATTGTCTTTTGGAGTCTCGGCACGCCGCTCACGAACGAACATTATCTCAACGCGACGCGCGGGAATCTGTACGGCATTGAGAAGTCGCCGACTCAGGTGGGGCCGCTCGGCTTCACGGCGCGGACGGAGTTCGATGGGCTGTACCTGTGCGGGGCCAGCACGACCAGTCACGGCGTGGCGGGGGTCACGGCTTCGGGAATCGAGGCGGCGAAGGCGGTGTTGAATTGTCGGACAAGGGATTTGCTGCGCGAGGGCGGGGAGGGCCCGAAGTTTTTGCCTGCGGAGGACCCGTCCGCATGGGGGGAGGTGAGAGGGGTGGAGGAGGAGTGAAAGTTTTGGGATGCAGAAAACGCGGATAGCACAGATGAACGCAGAGAGAAAAAGCGAAAAACCTCTGTCAGGAAAGGAATAAATCATGTTGCTAGACGTTCGTCAGCAAATTGTGCAAGTCACGACCGAACTCTACCAGCGCGGCCTCGTCACCGCGACCGGCGGCAACATCAGCGCCCGCTGTGAAAACAACCCGGCCGAAATCTGGATTACCCCCTCAGCGATCTTCAAGGGTGCGCTGCAGCCGGAGATGATGGTACGCATTGACCTGAACGGGAACATTTTGAGCGGGGACGGTTACCCCGCCTCCAGCGAGCGGCGCGTCCACTGCGCCCTTTACCGACGGCGGCCAGACCTCAACGCCGTCATTCACACCCACGCCCCCTATGCTACCCTGCTGGCTTTGGCCGGCATCCCCTTCGAGTTCATCTCCGCTGAGGCGGTCTTCGTCGGCGAGTTGCCGATTGTCCCGTTCATCCTGCCCGGCACGGACGAATTGGCTGAGGCTGTGGCAGACGCTTTTGGCGCGCAAGGGCATGCCGCTCTGATGCAAAATCACGGCCTGGTGGTGGGCGGCTCAAACCTGCGCCGGGCTGCCGATTTGACCGACATCATCGAGGTCACTGCCCATAAACTCGTTGTTTGCCGTATGCTCGGCGTCTGTCCACCGACCTTGCCGGAGGACGCCGTCCGTCAACTCCAAGCGTTGGGGAAGATGGTCGTATGAGTTTGATAGCCCCTGATAGCCGCCTTGGATACAATTAGAGCGTCGTTCGATTCTCGTTAGAAAGGTTTCCTATGAGACAAGTCGCCATCTTGGGCATTGGCCAAACCAAAATAGATGAGCATTGGGACAGATCGATTCGTGACCTGGCTGTGGAGGCGGTGCGTGCCGCGTTGCACGATGCCGGGCGTGAATCGGCGCAAGGGTTGTTTGTGGGCAATATGATGGCGGGCATTCTCGACATGCAAAACAACCTCGCCCCGCTCGTGGCGGATTTCGCTGGGCTGAAGGGAGCCGAATCTGTCAGAGTGGACGCCGCTTGCGGGTCGGGCGGGGCTGCTCTGCGCGCCGGTTTGATGGCCGTCGCCTCGGGCGAACTCGAGTCTGCCCTTGTGCTGGGCGTCGAGAAGATGACCGATCGCCATCCGCATGAGGTCACTGCAGCCCTGGCTACCGCCGCCGACTCAGATTACGAAATTGAGATGGGGGTTTCGTTTGTCGGCTTGAATGCCCTCATCATGCGCCGCTACATGCATGAGTACGGCTGGAAGCACGCCGATTTTGCTCCTTTTGCCATCAATGCCCACGCCAACGCTTTGCATAATCCCCATGCTCGTTTGCATCAGAAGATTACGGTGGAGGACTTTGAGAAATCGGCGATGATCGCCACGCCGATTAACCTGCTGGATGCTTCGCCGATCGGTGACGGGGCGGCGGCCCTTTATCTTGTCCCTGCTGAGTCGCTGCGTGGGGGAAAGCGCATCCTGGTCGCCGGTTCGGGTGCGGCAGCCGATACGATCGGCCTGCACGATCGTGGCGAGGACCTCTTTCTGACGGCGGCTTATCGCTCGGTGCAGCAGGCCTATCAACAGGCCGGTGTCGGGCCGCAGGATATTGACGTCTTTGAACTGCACGATGCTTTTACCATCATGTCGGCGCTTTCGCTGGAGGCTTGTGGCTTTGCCGAGCGCGGCCAGGGCGTTCGCTTGGGGTTGGAGGGTGACATTCTGCCGACAGGACGGATTCCGGTCTGCACGCGCGGCGGGTTGAAGGCGCGCGGCCATCCGGTCGGCGCAACGGGCGTTTACCAGGTTGTCGAAGTGGCGCAGCAATTGCGCGGCGAGTGCGGCCCGACCCAAGTTCCCGAGGCGCGTATCGGTCTGACTCAGAACATCGGCGGCAGCGGGGCGACCATTGTGACGCATATTTTGAAACGCGAGTAGGGCGAGATATTATCCCGCCCTACTGTATAATATTCGCATGCGTCTGAAAATTACCCGCTTCTTCATCCGTCTCCTGCTGCGGCTGTTGACCCGCGTCGAAATCCACAACCGCCAGCACATCCCTGCCGAGGGGACTTTTGTCATTGCCTCCAACCATCTCGGTCTGGTGGATGCTTTTCTGCCGTTTTATATCATTGACAACGAAAATCTCATCTTGCTGGTGGGCGAGAAGTGGGAAAAGAACCGCTTCATCCGCTGGCTGGGCAAGGGGCTGAACTTTCTTTACGTGGACCGTTTCAATCCCGATATTCGCGCCATCCGGAAGGTGCTGACGCGCATGAAACAGGGCGAGATTTTGGTCATCACGCCGGAAGGGACGCGCTCAAAGGTGGGAACTCTGTTGGAAGGAAAGCCCGGCGTGGCTTATCTGGCTGCCAAACTGGGGTATCCCATCCTTCCGGCGGGTATCTCCGGCTCTTTTGACCCGCTTTTCTTCGGGCAGTTGAAACGCCTGAAGCGGCCGCGCGTCGTCGTGACGCTGGGGCCGGCCTTTTCCCTGCCGCCGCTTCCCTCCGATGGACGGGACGATGCGCTTCAGCAGTACACCGATGAAATCATGTGCCGCATCGCCGCTCTCCTGCCGCCCGAACAGCGCGGAGTCTACGCTGACCATCCCCGGCTGAAGGAATTGCTCCAATCGGGCGCGGCAGGCTAACGGTCCGCGCCGGACGGGGTTATAGCGAATATGAACCCGCGTTTCTACAAAATTTTCCGCTGGATTATCCGTACCCTGCTCAAACTGATTGCCCGCGTCGAAGTGACCGGCTTCGAGAAATTGCCTGTTTCGGGCGGCTATGTGGTTGCCGCCAATCACATCGGCCGGCTGGATGCCGCCATTCCGTACTTTGTTCTCGACCGTCCCGACATTATCATGGTCGTGGCCGAGAAATATCGCAAGTACGCTTTCTACCGCTGGCTGGTGAGAATCACCAACGGCATGTTCATTGACCGGTACAACGCCGACATCGGCGCCATCCGCGAGACCCTGCGGCGGCTGCGCGCGGGCGGGATTTTTGTCGTCACCCCGGAGGGGACGCGCTCAAAGAGCGGCAACCTGCAGGAGGCCAAACCGGGGGCGATTTATCTGGCCTGGAAGGCTGGCGTGCCGATCTTGCCCGTCGCCCTGACCGGCTGTGAGGACGCGGTGGTCAAGGCGCGGCTCAAGCGCTTTCAGCGGCTGGACATCCGCGTGAAAGCGGGCGAGTTCTTTACCTTGCCTGCCGAGGCCAAAGGCGCCGACCGCGAGGCGCTTCTGCAGCGATATACCGACGAGGTGATGTGCCGCATTGGCGTTCTTCTGCCGCCGGAGCGGCGCGGCGTCTACGCGGAACACCCGCGGTTGAAGGAGTTGCTGGGCAACCCGCCGGCCTGACGCAGATGAAATTCCCCAAACTGTTCATTTTGCTTTTCATCCCACTCGCCATTGCCCTGTTTTTGGAAAACTTTCCCTACGGCGTCTATTTCGCGCCGGGGGCACTGGCCTACAGGCTGTATGCCGGTTATTTTACAGATTTTATCCAGCCTTTTGGGTTGTACTTTGTTCTTTGTCTGCCCGAACCGTGGCTGGCCTGGATGCGTCCCTGGCGGGTCAAAACCCTGCTCGTTTTCCTCGTCCCATCGGCCATGGAACTGCTTCAAGGTCTGGGGCTGGACGTGCTCGGTCGCGATTTTGATCCGTTGGACTTCCTCGCCTATGCCGCCGGCGCGCTGTTGGCGGCTCTGTTCGAGCGGCAGGTGCTGGCGCGGCTCAAGTTTTGGAATTTTCCTTCAATAAGTTGAGGGGGATGTGAAAGGAAGGCGGTCACGTTGAACGGTGACCGCCGATGCCGTTTAGCGCGGGTCCAGCACCCTGCCCATGAAGAGAATGGTTCCGGTGGGGACATCACGAATGGCGAAGAAGAAGGGCCGGTCAATGACCAATTCGATGCCCTGGGATGGCATTGCGCCGGTGGCCATGATGATCACCGTTGCGGCGGCGGCCTCGGTGCCTTTTTCATCCACAGCGATGAAGGCTTTGTGGAGCGCCTCGCTGATATAGAGAGAATGCTGACCGTCCATGCCGGAGAAATCGGCCAGGTCGGGGTTAAACGCTGCGGTCATGCCCATTTGAGACAGAAGACCGCTCAAGGTCAGGAAGGTCTCGAATTTGAATTTCGGCATGGAGAGACGCACTTGTTCCGTCTGCATTTGATTGACAATTTGCTCGTAGGTCTTGGCCGTCAGGATGTTTTCGACGGCTTCGAAGTTCCCCAAGTCCGGTACGACGACGATCATTTCGGTCAAACCGCCCTTGTAGGGCAGGGCAACCGCCTGCCAGCCCTCGCCGGCTGCATAGGGGAACGGTTTTTGATGGTCCTGCGACATCATCGGGACATTGACGGTTTCACCGTTCAACAGCGTAAAGGGACGGTCGCTGGTATCGTTGGCGTCAAATTCATATTCCCAGACGGCTTTGAAGTAAATGGCGTTTGCTAAAACGAGGCGGGTGGAAGAGTCGGGCATGCCGGGCGGAAGCATGTTTTGAATCCGCTTGCGGGTCTGGTCTGAAATCCAATCGTTGATGGCGCGGCGGGCATTTTCGGGAGACCTGGCAAAATCCACCAGCCGCATCCCGGCGCCGTAGTTCAAGGCCAGCAGGTCGAGGTATTCGGGGCGGAACGGCCAGTCTTTCTGCCCCCAGAGAGCGTTGGCGATGGTGAGTTCGAAGCGGTTGTCCTTGTCCACGCTCGCAGCCTGTTCGGGACGGGCGGCCAGGTCGAGGTCGAGGTCATTGAAGGCAGGGTGAAATTGCGCTTCGGGCAGGGTGTAATGGAGAACGTCTGCCATTTGGGAGGCCGTCTCGCCGCGCGCTCCGGCGTAGGTCATGGCAAAGGCCAGCGAGATGCTGTAAGGCGAGTAGACGATGTTGCCATCTTGTGCGCGCACCACCTGATAGAAGTCGAAGGCAAAGGCAGTATTGCCGGCGACCAATTCGGAGAGATCGGCGGCGGGCGCGTTTGGATTCTCGACCCGCTTCAATTTCGAGGCGGCGACCTGTCCGCCTCCGCAGGCGGAGAGAAATGCCGCGAGGGTCATCAAAGAGGCGAGGAAAAAGACCAATCGTTTTGTCATCCTTATCTCCTTTCAAAAAACAGATGCTTTTTACCCCCCTTTTGTTCCCACTGCTGTCCAGGAGAACCAGACGGCAAAAGTCATTCCTCGCCGCGTGCCTCTGAAAACAGTCCGGCTTGGGCAAAAGACGGGTCAAGGCTCGCCTGTGCAAAAAGACGGCTCAGACGAAGAAGGAATGCAACGCCGCCTTGCCACCTCAAGCAACCGGCTCGAAAGTCCCATTCAGAAGCAGGTAATACAACCTGACTTCCAGGTCGGGGAATTCGGCCTGGATGCGCTGGCGTGTGGCGCGCAAATCGGCAGCGTGACGCTCGGGGCTATCGGCAAACTGGAGAACTCAGCGTACAGGTGATAGGGGGAGTGAGCGCAAATCGGCAGCGTGACGCTCGGGGCTATCGGCCGCACCGTACGCGCCGCAGTCCTCGTGGTTGATGAGCACTACTTTCTTGATCTCATGCAGACGATGAGAAATTCCTACCTGTTTCATCACGAAATCCAGGTCGAAGACACCGCCAGCCACCGACAGGCGGTCGTAATCGCCCACGCCGAACTCGCTCTCCAGCCAGTCGTTGATGATCTTTTGCAGGCGGAAGTCCATGCAGTGGACAACAATTGCTTGGGTCACATGTTTTGTCATTTTCTCTCCTGCCTCCAGAAGCAGACTTCCAGATTCTAAAGTGGGGCAACTTGTTATAAAACCGGCGCGCTGGGTTGACGGTGCAGGAACTCGCCCATGCCAGCCCTTCCCAGCCAGGTCTCGCCATCCACGATCAACCGGCCGCGCAGAAAGACCTTCTCCGGGTAACCGGTCAGTTCCCAGCCCTCGTACAAGTTGTAATCGGTGCGCTGATGGGATAGAGCGACGCCATACTTGACCTTCCGGTTCGGATCCCAGATAACCAGGTCCGCGTCGGAACCGGGCAGCAGTGCGCCTTTGCGCGGGTACAGGCCGAAGATTTTGGCCGGATTGGTGGATGTCAGCGCCACAAACTGCTGCGGCGTTAACTTGCCGGACCCGACGCCGGCCGTCCACAGAACCGGCAGACGGTCCTGCACCCCTGGCAGGCCGTTGGGGATTTTGGTGAAGTCACCGCGGCCGAGTTCCTTGCCGGGGATGGCGACCTCCTGTCCCTCGTAGCGGATGGGCTTCGTCCCATCGAAGAAGAAGGGGCAGTGGTCGGTGCCGACTGTCTGGAGCGTGCCGTCGGCCAGTCCCTGCCACAGGCGGGCGTTGTCGGCGGCGGTGCGGACGGGCGGGGAGCAAATCCACTTGGCTCCATCGGGGCGCGTCAGGTCGTCTTCGGTGAAGAACAGATATTGCGGGCAGGTCTCTCCCATCGCGCGGGCGCCGCGCTCGCGCGCGTAGCGGAGCATATCCACCTCCCCGGCGGCGTTCATGTGGACGATGTAGATGGGGGCGTCGGCCTGGGCGGCCAGGGCGCAGGCGCGCAGGGTCGCCTCGACCGCGCCCCAGGCCGGGCGTGTGCGGGCGTGCCAGATGGGGTCGGTGTGACCGGCGGCGAGCGCCTCGGCGGTCAGCGTCTCGATGACATCGCCGTTCTCAGCATGGAGCAGGACGAGCAGGCCATGCTCGCGGGCAATGCGCAGGGTGCGAAAAATGTTGCCATCGTCCAGGCGCAGACGGTTGTTGTAGGCAGTAAAAACCTTCAAGGTGGTGATGCCCAGCTCGGGGAGATGGGGGATTTCGGCAGCAATTTTTTCATCGAAGCGGGTCAGGTTCATGTGGGCGGCATAGTCCACCGCGGCTTTGGCGGACTTCTCGCGCCAGGCTTTCACCGATTCTTGCAGGGTGGGAAAATCGAAGGAGACGAAGTCAATCACGGTCGTCGTCCCGCCGAAGGCGGCTGCTTTTGTCCCGCTGTAATGGTCATCTGAGGAGACTGTGCCGAACATCGGCAGGTCGAAGTGCGTGTGCGGGTCCACCCCGCCGGGAAGGATGAGTTTGCCGGAGGCGTCTAGGACCTCGGCGCCTGGGGCGTGCAGTCCCGGCCCGGCAGCGGCAATTTTCCCATCACGGATGAGTAAGTCGGCCATAGTAGATGCGGTCTCTGTAACCAGCGTCCCGCCGGCGATGAGAAGTTCTGACATAACTAATCCTTCCATTCGGATTTCTTTGCGCTTCAAGCAAGTCTGATGAAATTTTGCCAGAAGTTTGGATTTTTTCGTAGGAAAGGCTACGTTGCCAGTGTATATTTATTTTTGTGTAGTGGTTAAGTTACAAGCCAAAGGTGCGTTCAATGCTACGCACTGCCGAAGGCGTGGAACGTTCGAAGTAGGCTGCTAGAATTTGCTCTTTTTGTTCATCCGTGTAGCCGCGTTTCGGTTCCAGAGCGCCACGTTTTCCGCAGTCCTTGTACCAGTATTGCTGACTGCCACTGGCATTGTGGCTATTTTTGACGATGTTTTGGCTACCGCATTTTCGATATGTATATCTTTGGTGATCATACGCACACTATACCGCAAATCACTTCAACTTCGCCGCTGTCAATTTTTTACATTATACGCTGATTAGTCAATTGTGGCAGTTTTTATAACAACCGCCGAAATTGTGCCTTAAGGCGATTTCTGCTGCTTTGATTGGCTGTGTGTTGACCGATTTGCTTCGGGGGGGCATGGCAAGACAAGACGACCAGGCGAATCGCTTCGTACAACTGAGTTGTGTTCTAAAATCCTTGCATCCTCCTCTAATTCATGCTAAAATCACCCCCGTTGCACGACCAATACCGAACGCATCGAAAAGTGGGCGCCCCCCACTTTTCTGCTTGTAAAGTAATAAGATGGAGCGATTGAAGGAATGAAAAACGAATTTGCCCTGGCTTTCAATGAAATCATCGAGGAAAAACAACTGCCCAAAGAGATTATTCTGGCGGCGATTGAGTCGGCCATGGTCTCGGCTTATCGGCGGGCAGTGAATGCTTCCAATGCCCAGGAAGTGCGCGCCAAGCTCGACCCGGAGACGGGCAAAGTGGTCATCTATGCCGAAAAGGAAGTGGTAGAAGAAGTCCAGGATGAGCGCACCGAGGTCAGCCTGGAAGAAGCGCGCAAAGTGCAGCCGAACACGCAAATTGGCGACATGGTGATTGTCGAAAGCACGCCCAAAGACTTTGGGCGCGTTGCCGCGCAGACCGCGCGTCAGGTCATTCAGCAGCGCATTCGCGAGGCGGAACGCCAAATGCAGGCCGATTTCTTCAACAAGCAGGTGGGAGAAATCATCAGCGGTACGGTGCAGGCGGTCAACAATACCCAGGGCGTGACGGTAGGGCTGGATATGAAAGCCGAAGGGCTGATGCCGCCCAACCAGAAGATTCCGGGCGAACGCTTCAAAGTACACGACCGTGTGCGTGCCATCGTGTTGGAAGTCAAAGACAACCCGCGCGGCCCGCAGATTATCCTTTCGCGCGCTCATCGCAATTTCCTGCGCCGCCTGCTCGAAAACGAAGTGCCGGAAATCTATCACGGCATCGTGGAAATCCGCGCCATCGCCCGCGAGCCGGGTCAACGCGCCAAGGTGGCCGTCTCCGCGACCCAGCCTAATGTGGACCCGGTGGGCGCTTGCGTGGGCATCAAAGGCGTGCGCATCCAGGCCATCGTCAAGGAACTGCATGACGAGAAAATTGACATCATCGAGTGGAATCCCGACCCGGTGATTTATATTTCCAAAGCCCTTAGCCCGGCGCGGGTGACCGGCGTCTATCTGAATGAGTCGGAGAGGACGGCCACCGTGGTCGTTCAGGAAGACCAACTCTCGCTGGCCATCGGCCGCGATGGGCAAAACGCCCGCCTGGCCGCCAAATTGACCGGCTGGCGCATCGACATCAAATCGCTGGCCGAGGCGGCGGGCGATGCCATCGTCAAACTGCAAACCGACCCCTCGCTGGCCCTGATTGCCGAACACGAGAAGGATACCATCCCGCAAATCGAGGCCATTCTGGCGAAAAAGGCCGAGAATCAGCCGCTAACCTCCGACGAGGTGGTGGCGGTCACTCAATTTGTGGACCGCGTCGAGCGTCGCACGGTGGAAAAACAGCGCGCTGAAGCGGCTGCCGCGGAAGAACGCCTGGCCGAAGCGCGCGCCGGAATCCCGGCCCAGGCTTTCGAGATGGATATCGCCTCGATGAACCTGCCGGAGCATGTCTACGCCATCCTGACCGAGGCTGATCACCGCACGGTGGGTGACCTGATGATGGCGATGAAAATCAATCCCGACAGCGTGCTAGGGCTGCCCGGCATCGGCCCCAAAGCCATGCAAGCAATCCAAGAGACGCTGAATGCGCTCTCGTTCCCGCAAGCCGAGCCGGCTGAAACCGCTGAAACACGAACGGAGGCCGCTGCTCCTGAAGCGACGACTGTGGAAGAAGCTGCCTTGCCTGTTGCCCTCGAGAGCAGGACAGGCGAGGCCGTCGCGGCGGTTGAATCCGAAGCAGAAGAGGAAGAGAAGGTTTTTGATCAACTCTTCAGCGTGCAGAATCTCAAAGTGCAGATCGAAGCCGGCGACGATGAAGAAAACGCCAAGAAAGCCAAAGACAAGAAAAAAGGCCGCAAAGACCGCATCTATGAGTTCGATGAAGAACGCGGCGAACAGGTGGCGCGCAAGAAACACAAGCGCGATGAACTGCTGGATGAAGATAACTGGTAGAACCAATTCCTTTGCCGATTTTCTTCGGCAAAGGATACTTTTCTGATTAACTGGTAAGAAGGTGTCTGGCAAACAAACCAAACGTCCAAAACATGTCCCCCAGCGGACTTGCGTGGGCTGTCGTACCGTGTTGCCCAAGCGTTCGCTGGTGCGTATTGTGCGTCAGGCAGGCGGCGTGCATATTGACCCCACTGGTAAAGCATCCGGCCGCGGCGCTTATTTGCACAATCGCCGCTCCTGCTGGGAAAAGGGACTGAAAGGCTCGCTGGCGCATGCCTTGAAAGTTTCGCTTTCGCCGCAGGATATCGAAACCCTCCGCCAGTTTATGCAAACGCTGCCGGAGGAAGACGAACAGGACCCGGACAACATGGGCTAGGAAAACGCCCTTCGCTCAGCCGGCAGGCTGCCCGGTCCACCGACGCACGGTCTCTCGTTCAGAGAGACTCCAAACTGCTATTATCCACAAGGAGTTGCCGTATGAGCGACAAGAAATCCAAAACTATCGAACTGCCCGCCTCAATTACCGTGCGGGATTTTGCCCAGAAAATAGATGTTTCGGCCATCAACATCATCCGCAAGCTGATGGAAAATGGCATGATGGTCACCATCAACCAGAGCATTGACTTCGACACCGCTGCCATCGTGGCCGCCGAAATGGGCTACGAAGCCGTCCTCGAGAAGGTCGAAGAAGTAGAAGAAAAAGAGACCGGCGAAGTGCCGCTGTGGCGTAAAGTCATTGAAAAAGAAGACCAGGCGGCGCTCAGCACCCGCCCGCCGGTGGTGACCATCCTCGGCCACGTAGACCACGGCAAGACCAGCCTGCTGGATGCCATCCGCAACGCCAACGTGGCGGCCGGGGAGGCCGGCGGCATTACCCAGCACATTGGCGCGTATCAGGTGGAACTGAAAGGACGGCAAATCACCTTCCTGGATACCCCCGGCCATGCCGCTTTTACGGCCATGCGCGCCCGCGGCGCCCAGGGCGCGGATATCGTTGTGCTGGTGGTGGCCGCCGACGACGGCGTGATGCCCCAGACCAAAGAGGCCATTGCCCATGCGCGGGCGGCGCGTGTTCCCATTATTGTTGCCCTGAATAAGATTGACAAACCCAACGCCAACCCCGACCGCGTCAAACAGCAACTTAGTGAAAACGGCCTTGTGCCGGATGAATGGGGCGGCAACACCTTCGTCGTCCCCGTTTCGGCCAAGCAAAAACAGGGCATCGAAGACCTGCTCGAAACCATCCTGCTGGTGGCCGATAACAGCAACATCCGCGCCAACCCGAAAGGCAAGGTCATCGGCACGGTCATCGAAGCGGAGTTGGACAAATCCAAGGGGCCGGTCGCCACGCTCCTGGTCCAGAACGGGACGCTGGTCACGGGCGATATTGTCGTCGCGGGGATGGCCTACGGCCGTCTGCGCGCCTTGTTCGACTTCCGCGGCCGCAAGGTTCAGAAGGCCGGGCCGTCTGTTCCCGTCTCGGTGATGGGACTGAACGACCTGCCCTCGGCAGGCGATCTGTTCCAGGTGGTTGCCAGCGAGAAGGAAGCCCGGCAAATTATCCTGGAGCGCCAGGAAGCCGCCAAACAACAGGCCTCGGCGCAGAAGAAGATGACGCTGGAGGAACTCTTCAGCCGCTTCAAGTCCGGCGAGGCGCGCGAACTGAATCTCATCCTCAAGGCCGATGTGCAGGGTTCGCTGGAGCCGATTATCGGCGAAATCAACCGCCTCAACAGCGGCGAAATCAAAGTCAACATTCTCTACGCAGAAACCGGGAACGTCAGCGAGAACGATGTGATGCTGGCCTCGGCTTCGCAGGCCATCATTGTCGGCTTCAATGTTCAGGCCGATGTGGCTGCCCGCCGTCTGGCCGAAGCCGAGGGTGTCTCCATCCGCCTGTATGACATCATCTACCGCCTGACCGAAGACCTGGAGAAAGCCCTCAAAGGCATGCTCCAGCCCGAATTTACCCAAAAAGTGATTGGCAAAGCCAATGTCCTGGCGGTCTTCAGCCTGTCCAAAGGCGGCAAGGTGGCCGGCTGCCGGGTGACCGAAGGCGAAGTGCGCCGCAACGCCAAAGCGCGCCTGCTGCGCGGCAAAGACATCGTTTTCGAGGGCGATATTGCCTCGCTCAAACACGAAAAGGAAGACGTGCGCGAAATGCGCTCCGGCTTCGAGTGTGGTATCGGTCTCAAGAACTTCAACGATATTCAAGTTGGCGATGTCATCGAATGCTATGTGTTGGAAAAGACGGACAAAGAGTAAATCTTTGCGCGTCTGTCCGTAGAACGGTGGTGGAACATGCCCTCGAAAGTTAGACTGGAACGTATTGCCGACCGCTTCAAGCAGGAACTCTCGGAACTCCTCCTGCGCGAGGTCAGCGACCCGCGCCTGCATCAGATTTTCGTCACCGACGTGACCGTGGACCGGGAACTGGCCTTCGCTGATGTTTACGTCTCGGCGGTGGAAGGCGCGGCCCGCAGCGCCGAAATTCTCGAAGGACTGCAAAGCGCCAGCGGCTTCCTGCGCCGCGAACTTGCCGCCCGCATCGAACTGCGCGTCATGCCCCGTCTGCGCTTCCACTGGGACCCGACGCCCGAAAACGCCGACCGCATCGAACGTCTGCTCGCCTCCCTGCGTAAACATGACTGACCTGCACGAAGCAATAAAATCTCGTTTCCACGCCGCCGGACGCGTCCTTATCACTTCTCATATCCGTCCGGACGGCGACGCCATCGGCTCCACCCTGGCGCTCGGCTTGGCGCTGCTCGATGCCGGTAAACAGGTCCAGATGGCGCTGGCCGACGGCGTGCCGGCTGGTTTCAAACATCTGCCCGGCAGTGACAAAATCCAGACCCTCCCTCAAGGCGAGTTTGACCTGATTGTCACGGTGGATTGTTCCGACCCCAAGCGGGTGGGAAATATTTTGGACGGTTACCGCGCTCCAGACGTGGTGATTGACCATCATTTGACCACCGAACCGTTTGGGAGCCTGAACCTGATTGACCCGCAGGCGGCCGCCACCGCCTCCATCCTAGCCCGCTTCCTGCCGCGCTGGGGACTGACCATCACCCCGCCAATTGCGACCAACCTGATGACCGGTCTCGTCACCGATACGCTCGGTTTTCGCACCCCCAGCACCAGCCCCGAAACTCTGCGTCAGGCCGCCGACCTGCTCGAACTGGGCGTGGACATGAGCAGCATTTACTTCCGCAGTCTCGTCCGGCGCACCTTTGCCGGAGCCAAATACTGGGGCGCAGGGCTTTCCAGTTTACAGCGCGCCGACGGCATCGTCTGGAGCACGCTCACACTGGCAGACCGGCAAGCGGCGGGTTATAATCTGAATGATGATGCCGATTTAATCACCATCGTCTCATCCATTGACGAGGCGGACATTGCCGTCATGTTTGTGGAACAAAGTCCGCAGAAAACGAAAGTATCCTGGCGCGGCTTGAAACCGCACATTGACGTTTCTCAGATTGCCCGGCAGTTTGGCGGTGGAGGCCACCGCGCTGCCGCCGGTGCGGAAGTGAGCGGGACTCTGAACGAGGTTCAGCAGAAAGTCCTGACCGCCACGCGCCGGTATTTGAATCAACCGCATTGAATTGACTCGCCGGGAACGAGTCAACAACATTTGGAGGAACACTGATTATGGAAAGTCAAGATGTAAAAAATGCCATCTCCGGCATTCTGGTGGTGGATAAGCCTGTCGGTCTGACTTCCCACGATGTGGTCGAAATCATTCGCAAAGGCACCAACATCCGCCGCGCCGGACACACCGGCACCCTCGACCCGCGCGCTTCCGGCGTGCTGGTGGTGCTGATTGGCCCTGCCGTCCGCTTGAGCGAATTCGTCTCGGCTGCCGATAAGCGTTACCAGGCCATTATCCGCCTGGGCGGCGCGACCGACACTTACGACGCCGATGGGCGCTTCATCGGGCAAGCGCGCACGCCTGTCAACATCACCGAAGCGCAATTTAACGAAGTCCTTCAGCGATTCGTGGGCGAAATCGAACAGACGCCCCCGCCTTACTCGGCGGTCAAAGTGCAGGGACGCCGCGCCTACGAGATGGCGCGCCAGGGCGAAGAAGTAGAACTCGCCCCGCGCAAAATCAACGTTTACCATCTCGAAGTGCTAGAATGGGCGCCGCCCGAAGTGGTGGTGGACGTTCACTGCTCCTCCGGAACTTACGTTCGCTCACTGGCGAACGACCTGGGCGTAGCCCTCGGCTGCGGCGCGTACCTGGTCGGCCTGCGGCGCACCAAGAGCGGCCGCTTCACCCTGCGCGATGCCACCCCTCTGCGCAAATTGCAGGAATCCTTCGTCACCGGCAACTGGTATCAATACCTGATTCCCGCTGCCGAAGCCCTCGCCGACTGGCCGGCGGTGGAACTCAACCCGGATGAAGTCGAAGAGGTCAAGCACGGCCACCGCGTCAAAGCCGCCCCCGATGCCCAGCCCGGCTTGGTGCGCGGCGTCAGCATGGCTGGTGAACTCATCGCCATCATGACCCTTGCCACCGGCGAAGACGGCGTCACCCTTGAGTGGCAGCCCAAGAAAGTGTTCTTCTCATAGAACCCTGCTCTAGACCAACGCAGGCCGATTAGGGTGGGATTCTTTCCCGCCAACCTGTCTTTATCCCGCCAAAACCGTAGCACAACTCTCGAAGAGTTGTGCTACAGATTGTGTTAAAAGACCATGATTCACGCCCGCTCCCTGGAAGAAATCAACCTTCCAAACGCCTGGGTGACCGTCGGCATCTTCGACGGCGTTCACCTCGGACACCGCGCCCTGCTTTCCCGCCTTGTGAAAGGGGCGCACGCCGCGTGCTGTCCGGCGGTTGTCCTGACCCTGCACCCGCACCCGGCCGTCATCCTCGGCGGGCAGAGCGACTTTGCCTACCTGACCCTGCCCGATGAGCGCGCCGCCCTGATGTCTGCCCTGGGCGTGGATGCGTTCATCACCCAACCCTTCGACCGCTCCTTTGCCAGCCAAACTGCCGAGGAATTCATGCGCCGCCTGACGCAGACCCTCGGCCTGCGCCGCCTGGTCATCGGCTACGATACCGCCCTCGGCCGCGGCCGGGAAGGGAACGCTGCCCGTCTGGCGGAAATCGGCCGCTCGCTGGGCTATACCGTCGAGGTGGTGGATGCGCTTCAGCAGGAGGGCCGCGTTCTCTCCTCCAGCGCAATCCGGGAGCAGGTCCGGCAGGGCGCGGTGGAAAAAGCCGCCGAAGCGCTTGGGCGACCCTACTCGCTTTCCGGGCGGGTTGTTCACGGCGACGGCCGCGGCCGGCACATCAACGTCCCGACGGCCAACCTGCAAGTCGCACCGGAGAAACTCATTCCGGCGCGCGGAATCTACGCCACCTGGGCGCATGTCGGCGGAGAGCGTTTCGCCGCCGCCACCAATATCGGCGTCAACCCGACCTTCCCGCCCGAAAGGCAGACCGCCAGTGTGGAAACCCACCTGCTTGATTTTCAGGGCGATTTATATGGCCGCGAAGTGACGCTGGAGTTCGCTGTCCGTCTGCGGGACGAGATGAAATTCCCCTCTGTGGACGCGCTCCTGGCGCAAATTCGGGAGGATATCGCCCGCGTGCGCCAAATTCTGGTCTGACCCCCATGCCCCGGTTGACTAGCGGGGCATTTTCGTCTATAGTTTGCCCATGTCCCAGCGTCAAATTTACCTCCTCTCCCCAAAAGAACTCCCCCCCGAAACCATCGCCGTCACCTTTGCCAAGACCTCCCGTTCGCCCGACTCTTTTCGCCAGATTGCCGCCGAGTTGAGCGAGGAAAAATCCGCCCAGTTTCACGAAAAGTGGGTCGTCGGCTACGGTCACGCTTCGGTGGCCGAACACGCCGTCCTGCACATTGCCGTTGAGAACGTCTCCCGGCTGGCGGTGGAGTGCCTCGAATCGAACCGCCTGGCCTCCTACACGGAGAAATCCACCCGCTACCAGAAGTGGGACCTGGATGCCTTCTTCACCCCTCCCGAACTGGACGGCCATCCCCTGCTCGGGCTCTACACGAGAACCTGCCGCCTGCTTTTTGAGACCTACGCGCAGTCGCTGGCCCCGGTCAAGGCGCTGGTCGAAAAGCAATCCCCGCGGCGGGAAAATGAGGGCGAGGAAGCCTACGACCGCCGCATCCGCTCGCAGTATGTGGACTCGTGCCGTTTCCTGCTCCCCGCTGCTTCGCTGGCGAACCTGGGCATGACTGCCAACGCCCGCGTGCTGGAACATGCCATCGGCAAAATGCTTTCGCACCCGCTGGAGGAAGTGCGCCAGATTGGGGAGGAAGTGAAGCGCGTGGCGCAGGCCGAAGCCCCCACGCTGGTCAAGTACGCAGACGCTCTCCCCTACCTGCGGGAGACCGCCGCCAATTTTGAAAACCGCGCCGCCTCAATCCCCAATCAGCAATCACCCATTGCCAATCATCAATCCTCCGATTGGTGTATTCTGCACGACTATGACCCCGAAGGCGAGAACAAGGTGCTGGCCGCGGCATTGTTCCGCTTTGGCGGGATGACCTACGCCGCGGCGTTGGAGACCGTTCGCGTCGCCCCGCCCGAAGAGCGGGAAGCGCTGGCCGAATCGCTGCTTGGACGGCTGGGCGAATACGATGTCCCTCTGCGCGAACTCGAACACACCGCCTACACCTTCGAAATTCTGCTCGACCAGGGCGGTTATGCCGAATTCAAGCGCCACCGCATGATGACCCAGACGCCGCAGGCGCTGACAACGCGGTTGGGGTACGCCGTTCCGCGCCGCATCGTGGAGGCCGGCTTCGAGGTCCCCTACCGTGCGGCAATGGAGAGCGCCGCCGAAGCCTACGAACAACTGGCGGCCTGGAATCCGCATGTGGCCGCTTATCTTGTCCCCAACGGATTCTATCGGCGCGTCTTGTTTACCCTGAACCTGCGCGAGGTGTTTGCCTTCTGCCGTTTGCGCGCCGCCGCCAATGCCCACTTTTCGATGCGCCGCCTGGCCCAGCGCCTGGCCGGGGAAATCGGCCGCGTCCATCCCCTGCTGGCCCGCTATCTGCGCCTGCCGCAGGAAACGTGGCAGGAAATCGAGGCAAAAAATTTCGGCGGGAAAATCGAGTGAAGGTATAAAAAAACTTTTCAGCCTATCAGATAGGCTGAAAAGCCGATTGTCGAGAGTCTTCGCGTAGGCGCTACATCCCACTTTGCGTAAGGAGACCGATAATGAAAAACCCGCAAATGGAGAGGATGATTAGCGAGTTGATCACCAGACCAATGATGCCGAAGGTCTTCTTTTCTGTCTCCTGAACAACCGCTGCAATTCCCAGGCCAATTCCTACAAGGCTCAAAATCGGGCTGCAGCAAAAGAAGGCGCTGGCAATCAGGATGACAGGCGAACTCTGTTCAATCATGGACGGGTCGTAATAAGGATTAGCCGCTATCGAGAAGCCGTAAGCGAATGCAAGCATGAAGCCGATGCAGAACATCAGCAGCGCAAGTATGGCAAGGATGAAGGCGGCGATGCCCAGTTTGGACTGTTTCTGTTCGATGGGCGGAGGGGTATCTGGGACGGGGGGGATGGAAACGTCGTACATGGTATTCTCCTCTTTGCGATAAATAAATTTCGCCTTGCAAAATTTAGGCGATTATAACCGCATTTTGCCGGGGAAGTCCCCCTTTACTCGTGGAACTCTTCAACCTGATAGGTGAACACTTCCAGGTGCTTCTTGCGCCAGGTATCTGGCGCGGCGCCCATCTTGTAACACAGGTTGGCCAGGAACTCGGCTTTGTCGGGGATTTTCTCCCACACCTGTGGCAGGAAGGTGGCGCGCCGCCAGCCGTCGCGCAGGATGACTCCGTCTATGCCGGGGCGAAGTTTGGCGAGCAAGTCATCGGGGTCGCTGTATTCGAGCGGCTCCGGGACGGTCAGCCGCGAGACCTCGATTTGGATTTCCGGCAGTTCGTCCGGCTGGACGGGCGGAAAGCGGTAATCTTCGAGGGCGGCCGCGGCGGCGTGTTCGCGCACGTCGGCCGCTAGCGGCTGGTAGGGTTCGAGAGCGCCGATACAGCCGCGCAGGGCGCCGCGTTTTGTCAGGGTGACGAAACTGGCTCCCTCGGCGAGCAGGTTGGGGGTCAGGGAGATCGAATCGAGCGGCGGGGGCGGTTCGCCGCGTACGGCGGCTTCCAGGGCACGCCGCGCTAGTTTCAATAGGGTTTGTTTTTCTTCGGCAGTAAGCGGTGTGGACATTTCTCCTCCGCTAGGAACACAGTTCCTGGTATTCGCGGCCAAAATACACCAGCGGTTTGCCGTCTCCCCGGCTGAAAGCCGCTGTCACTTCGCCGAGATAAACGGTTGAACTTCCGGCCGGGATGGTCTGCACAAGGCGGCAGTCCAGGAAAGCCAGGCCGCCTGTGATGAAGGGAACGCCGCTTGTCAGGGTTTCGAGCGCTGCCCTGGCAAAGCGTTCTTCTGTGTCGCGGATGCGGCCGGCAAAGGTTTCGGCCAGTTCCCGCTGATGTTCTGCCAGGATGGTCACGCCAAAGCAGCCGGAGCGGCGAATCATTTCCCCGGTGCGGCTGGTGTTGGCAAGGACTGTCAGAACCAGCGGCGGGTCGAGGGAGACCGATGAGAAGGAACTGGCGGTCATACCGTGGATGACGCCGCCCTCCCGGGCGGTAATGATGGTAACGCCGCTCGTCCAGCGGCGCATGACAATGCGGAATTGTTCGGGGGAGATGGTCATAGGTCCTCTTTATCATCATACAATTCCAGGGGGCGAGAGTCAAGCGGGATTAAAAAACAAGCCTGACAGGCGGACAACCTATCAGGCAGGGAAGGAGCGGGCGATTATTTATTCGCCGCTGTCATCATCTTCGTCGGTTGCGGCCGGCTGGTCGAGGCGCAGAACCTTGCCGTGGATGTCGATGACGACCTTGAATCCCGACATGCCGAGGAACATTCGTCCTTCTTCAGGGATGCCGGTTTCGAGCAGGGCATCGAACTGTTTATCCACGTTTTTCAACTGTTTTTCCAGCATGGCGCGTGAGAAGATGTCGTCGCTGCCGAGCATTTTGGCGGCTTGCTCGGAGAGCAGGGCTTCATTGCCGCTGATTTGCTGGCGAATCATTTCCAGCACAACGCGGTCCACCTGCTCGGAAGGAATGTGACACTTGAAACCGGCGTCATCCACCACATAGCAGGGTTCCTCGCCCACGTAGGCGGTTTCCACGGGGCGGTCGAATTCGTCCACAACGAGACCGGCAAAAAGGGGCTGACGCGGCATGTTAACCCTGCTGCTTTCCTTCGATGATTGCCAGCAGTGTGGCAGCGGCAATCCCCAGGCGGCGGTCGAGAAGATGGCCTGTGTCCATGCTGAAATCCACATCCATCTGGTAGGCGAACAGGTTGAAACGCTGGCGCAAGTCGGCGACGCGGACAGCGCCGAGGGTGATGTCGTAGTTTTGCGGCAGGAGCGAGCCGAGCAGGAGCCGGCGCAGCATGGCCTGCCCGACGCTGTCCTCGAACAACATGCCGACCACCTGATCGCTGCCGTCCAGGATTTCCCACTCGTCGCGCATCATCGAGCGCCAGCCTTTGCGGTGCAACGCGCCGACTTTTTGGTTGTAGGCCGGGTCAATCACGTTATAGGCGGCGTTAAAGTCAACGATGTTGCGCGCCTGGATGAGCAATGCTTCCTGGCGCTTGGATTCATCTGTATAGACGCGGATGTCTTCCCGCAGTCGGAACATCTTCTGTTCCACATAGAGTACTTGCTGTTCCTGCGGGTTGTAGAAGCGTAGTTTGCCGGTCAGGGCGAAGACCTGGCGTTTTAGCAGATAACGGTCATACTGAAAAGCAGGGTTCATGGTTCACTCTTCGGTCAGAAGGTTTGGTCGGCAGAATCTGCACCTGGGTCCCGAAGCCGGGGGTGAGGGCGAGGCGTTCTCCGGGCGGAACGGCGGGAAAGGTCCAGCGGTAGACCCAGCGGGCGGCTTCGGGCGTCAGGTTGATGCAGCCGTGGCTGTGGGGCGTTCCGAAGTCATTATGCCAGTAAGTGCCGTGAATGGCAACCCCGCTTTCGGTAATGTATGTGTTCCAGGGGACGCCGGGCAGGTCGAAGAGACTGGCGTCATCATAGCCGCCGCTCATGTGGTAGGTGGGGCGTTTGTGGAAGGTGCGAAACAGGCCGGTGGGCGTCTCGAAGCCGCGCTGACCGGTGGCGGTGCGCGCCGCGAAGACAAGCGTTTCGCCCTCGAAGGCGTAGAGCATCTGCTCGTCGAGGACGATTTCGATGTATCTTTCTTCGGCGGGGACCATCGGCGCGAGCGGAGCCAGTTCGGCGGCGGCATACAGGCGCACAAATTCGGGACGCGTGTAGTAGTGCGACTGCCACAGGGTATCGTAACACTTGTACCACAGACTGCCGTCGCGCCGGTCGGCGACGACCTCGGTGACCCAATGCGTCGAGCCGTAGTACAGGCGCGGCCCCGGCGCGGGACTGCGGTTCACCGCCCAGAGACTATCGGCATAGGGGACGGTGATTTCGCCCACCATGCCGGGCAGGGGCAGTTCTGTCTGCGCTTCGTTGAGCAGAGTCCGAACCGGTTGAACGAAGCCGGAGTACAGGTACTGGTTTTCGCCGATGCGGTACCACAGACGGTTGTAATCGCCCTCTTCGCCGCCCTGCACCTGCTCGAGGAGGTTCACCACCGCGTCGCGGGTCAGCGAGCCGACGCGCTCGGCTTGAAAGGACGGACGGGCGCGCACCTTCAGCCGGTTGGCCGTGACGCGTCCCTGCAGGGCTGGCGCGGCCGGCGTCCGGTCGAGGCCCAGTTCAGAGAATAACACTCCCAGCAGGGAGGCCGCACTGAGTTTGAGAAAGTCGCGCCGTGTAATCATGCGAAAGTTAGTAGTGGATATTGACCAGCGTTCCCAGCGGCGCCCAGTAGAATAGCCATTTGGCGTCGGGGGTGTACATGTTTACACAGCCGTGACTCATCGGGTGTCCGAAGTTGCTGTGCCAGTACGTACCGTGGATGCCGTAGCCTTTGTAGAAATACATCGTGTACGGCACATTAGGCAGATAGTAGCCTGGCCCTGCCATCAGCGTGGATTCGAGTTTGATATAGATGTGAAATTTCCCCACCACCGTCGGATAGGCCGGCACGCCGGTGGAGACCAGAAAACTTGCCACGACGGTGTTGCCTTCGTAGGCGTAGAGCATCTGGTCGGAGAGGTCCACGTCAATCCAGCGCACGCCGCCAGAGGGAGCACGGGGGGGCGTCTCGGTGGCAGGCAGGAAGGGCGTATTGGTCGGCAGGGGCGTGTTGGTCGGCGTGAAAGTTGGGGTGGGGGTGAAGGTGGCGGTGAAGGTCGGCGTGCTGGTAAACGTGGCGGTTGGCGTAAAGGTGGAGGTGAACGTGGGCGTGTAAGTGGGCTTATTCACTTCCATCGCCGCGCCGAGCATGGGGCTGGGCTGGGCTTCGAACAGAGCGCGGGCGGGGAAAAATTTCCCCGGCCAAAAGGCGGCCGCGGCCAGCACGCAAATCATCAAAATGGCGACGGCGGCGAGCGAGCGGCGCGGACGCGTCAATGCTTTGCGCGGCGGAAAACGAAGCGGCGGCGCGGCGGGGAGATTCCTCGCCCGTTCCCGGACCGGCTGACCGGCCGCGGCTTCGACGGGCGCAGCGGCCGCCGGTTCTGGAGGCGCGGCCGCTCCACCCTGGGAGTGTCTCAGACGCCGCTGCGCCCCTTCCAGGCCCCTGCGAGCGCGTTCACTGGAGGGGTTAATCCGCAAAGCCTGTTCCAGGTAGGCAACGCTGGCCCGCGGACTGGCGATTCCGGCCAGAATGAGCCAGGGTTCTTCGAGATGGGGGGCCAGGGCGGCGGCTTTCTCCGCCCAGCGGCGCGCCGACCGCCGGTCGCCCTGCCGGACGGCCTGGCGGGCGTTTTCGAGCGCCTGGCGGAGTTCGAGCGGGTCGCGATTCATGGACTGGGATTGACTTCCACGTTTTCGTTTCTCAGGAAGCAAAGGATGCCGTTGACGACGCCCTGCGCTACCGTTCCTTTGTGGGTGGTGAGGAGGTCGTAATCGAGGCGCATGAAGCCGGTCTCGATGATGACGGCGGTGGTGGCGGGGTCGAGTTCATCGAAGGCGTGGTATTCGGTCATGTCGCGGGTGATGCTGCCGGGGTGGAACAGCAGGCCGGTGGCGCGTCCGTAGCGGTCGGAAAGACAGGAAACCAGCCGGTTCGAGAGGTTGGAGTCGCGGTTGCCCAGGGCGGGGGACACCTTGTAGCCGGTTGCCTCCGGCCCGAGGTCGGCGCAAGTGTCGTTGTGAATGGAGATGAGCGCCGCGGCGCGGTAACCGGTCAGACGCGGGTCGAACTCTTGCAGAAGGTCAACCGTATAGCCCTGTCCTTCAAGCATTTGCGCGGCGAGGGAGGCGATGTTGTAGTTGATGTCCACTTCGGCGGCGCCGTTCTCACAAACCGCGCCGCGGTCCTCGCCGTTGCCCCAGTGACCGACTACGATGCCGATGCGCACCACCTGTCTGCCGGCAGGGGCAGAAACGTCCGACACGGGTTGAGGCGTCATCAATGTCAGGATGGCGGCGCCAAAATCGCCCAGAAACAGCCGCGGCGAAAAGGCGGTGAACAGGGTGGCCAACAGGATGGCAATGCTGACCACGTTTTGGATAATCCGGCCGGCGTGCGGTGTTTCGGGGGAGGAGGGGGGAGGTGGCAGGCTCATAATCTAGCGTAATAGTACCCTAATTCGGTTTAAATGGGCAAGGTTTCAGAAATGGGCTGTTTCTGGTAACTGTCTACCCAATGAGGCCAAACTTGTTAATCGCAGCAAAAGAGGCAAACTTTATCCGCAGATTGCGCAGATTTCCCCTGTGGGTACGATGTCGCCGATTTTTCTCCCAATCTGCATCCTCTGCGCAAGATTTCCGAGAGCAGGGTAGGCAGTTACTGTTTCTGCTCAAAATGCCCTTTTGCACCTTCCTGCTGTGGTCTATAATTGAACCGTTCAGGAGGTTTCGCATGCTCATCATCATCAGCGATTTGCACCTCACAGACGGCACTTGCGGCAAGTCCATCTCTGCGGCTGCGTTTCGCCTCTTTGTGGAGCGGCTCAGGGAACTTGTCTGGCGCGCTTCGTATCGAAAGGACGGCTCTTACCGGCCGCTCGAGGAAGTGGATTTGATTCTGCTCGGCGACATCCTCGATGTTCAGCATTCGACCCTTTGGCTGAAGCATAAGGATGGGACGCCGAACAAGGCTCGTCCCTGGACCGACTCCAAAGACCCGGAGTTCCGGCGCACCCTGCAGGAGATTACGACTGACATCCTGGCAAACAATGCCGAGGCGGTGGCTCTATTGAAAGGTCTGAGCACTCCCGGCGCTTTCCTGAACCTGCCGCCGGCCAACCGGTGGGGGGAACCGGCCAAACTGACGCTTCAGAAAATCCCGGTCAAGGTCAACATTCACTACATGGTTGGAAATCATGACTGGCCTTACCATCTCCCCAACTCGGATTTCAATCCTATCCGTCAGCAGGTCATCGAAGCGATGGGGCTTGCCAACCGCCCCGCTCCTTTCCCGCACCAGTCCAAGGAATCGCCGGCGCTGGACGATGTTCTCGCGCGGCACGGGGTCTACGCCCAGCACGGCGACCTGTACGACGAATTCAATTACGACAAGGCGAAGGGGCGCGACCATGCTGCTCTGGGCGACGCTTTTGCCGTGGAGGTCATCAACAGATTTCCGGTGCTGGTGGAAGAGGAGATGAAGGATGAACTCCCGCCGGATATGCTCACCGCTTTGCGCGAACTTATCAATGTCCGCCCGGCGCTGGCCACGCCGTTGTGGATTAGCAGTCAGTTGCGGCGCAACAACATCCCCGAAGCCCAGCAGCGCAAACTTAAGGCCATCTGGGATGACCTGGGCCATGATTTCCTGAAACTTCCCTTCGTGCGCGCCGCCGATAAGAAACGGCTCAAGCCCGACCTGGTGGACGGTCTGGAAGCCCTCTTCACGCTCACGGATGCCCTGTCCTTCAAAACGCTCGACAGTCTTGTTTTGTGGATTCGCAAGCGCTTCTCGGCAGATGAACTGACTCTCTCTCAGCACGCGCTCAAGGAAGAAGCGTTCATCAACCATCGGGCGCAGTTTATCGTGTACGGTCATTCCCACCATCATGAAGTCGTCCCGCTGGACTTCATGCCCGGCCTGCGCGAATCAGGCGGTCAAATGTACATGAACTCCGGCACCTGGCACACCTATTTTGACCTAGCCATTCACAAACCCGAAGAACAAAAGTTCGTCCCCTATCAGGTATTGACCTACCTTACCTACTACAAAGGGGACGAGCACCGCGGCCGTCGCTTCGAGACCTGGTCGAGTTCCTTCACCGATTGAGCCATCCAATGCCCGAATACATCTACCTCATCCACCCTTTTCGTGAAGGTTTCTTCGAGCAGATGAGGCCCGAAGAAGAGACCGTCATGCAGGCGCATTTCGATTATCTCCGGCAGGCCGCCGAAAACGGCATTGTTCTGCTGGCCGGTTCCTGTCTCGACGATACGTTTGGGCTGGTCCTCTTTCGCGCCGAAAGCGACCACCTTGCCCAAGTTTTCATGATGAATGATCCCTCAGTCAAACAAAATGTCATGATGGCCGAATTGCATCCATTGCGGATCTCCCTCCCCGGCAGTCCATCCCCTCAAAGCGAACGCTGAGTTTCTTCATGCCCACACTCCCTCTTCTCGCTCTGGCCCGCACGATTGGCAATCCTGTTATAGAAGGCAACATCGCCACCTTTCTCTGGGAGGGCGAGTCGCCTGTTTTGTTAATCGAAGATGTCCACAACTGGGAAGACTCTCCCCAGGAAATGACGCGTATTGCCTCCACGTTGTGGAAGGCGAGTCTTACACTGCCTCCCGACGCCTACCTGGAATATGCATTTCTCGACCCGAAGACCGGTCGGCGCGTGGAAGACCCGCTCAACCCGCGTAAAATCTGGAACGGCATCAACGCCTGGAATCACTATTTCTACATGCCGGAAGGCCGCCCCACCGACCTCATCCAGCCGGTGAGACGCCTGCCGCGGGGAACGGTGAGCAGGCATCAGGTCGAGACGCGCGACTACGACGGCCGCTCGAAGCGCACCGTTTACCTGTACCGGCCTCCGGTTGAGACCCCCGTCCCGCTGCTGGTCGTGTACGACGGCCCGGACTACCTCAAACGCGCCCATCTCAACGTCATCGTGGATAATCTGATTGCCGCCCGGCGCGTGCGTCCCTTTGCGATGGCGCTGGTCGCCAACGGCGGCCCGGCGCGGACGATGGAGTATTCCTGTTCCGATGCCACCCTGGGCTTCATCTTCAACCAAATTATCCCCCTGGCGCAGGAACATCTGCCTCTGACGGCCCCCGGCGCGGAGCCTTACGGCGTGCTGGGCGCTTCGATGGGCGGGCTGATGGCCCTCTATACCGGCCTGCGCCTGCCGCAGGTCTTTGGCAAAGTGCTCAGCCAGTCGGGAGCGTTCTTCGTGCCGGAACTGTACTCGGTCATCGAAGACTTGGCGCGTTACCTGCCGCCCCCCGATATTGAAATCTGGATGGATGCCGGCAAACTGGAATGGCTGCTGGAAGGCAACCGCCAGATGCATGACCTGCTCAAAGAGCGCGGTTACAAGGTGACCTATCGGGAGTTCTCCGGCGGACACAATTACACCTGCTGGCAAAATGACATCGGCCTGGGACTGCAAAAACTATTCATACAAAAGATTTAAGACGCATTTGCTTCTCTTTGTGCCATAATCAACGTAAGGAGTCGCCTATGGATAGGAAACGTGCAGAGTATGCTCAGGGACTTGTCGAATACGCGTTGCTGATCGTCCTGGTTGTCCTTGCGATTATTCTGGCATTGAGCATAGCCGGAGTAAGTTTGAAGGATGTCTATTGTTTGATTGCCCAGAAACTCGGCGCACAACCGGCGGCCTGCACCGGCGCGCTCTTCAGTGATGATTTCGATACCTTGAGTGGCTGGCAAATCATCAGCGGCAAGTGGGAAATCAAAAATGGCAAACTATGCAATGCAAACGGCGGTCAAATTTTCAAGCCTCTGCCGGGGGCAGGTGACTACGTCATCAACCTGAACGGTGCGAAACTAGACCAGGGCAATGGCTATGGCATCTTCTTCCGCGCCGATAACTTCAAGCAGGTCAATGGGTACACCTTCCAGTATGACCCTGGTTTGAGAGGGTTTGCTTTTCGTGAATGGTATCAGGGCCGCGAGTTTGCTCCTTCCGCTTTGTACAAGCCCGGCAATTATGATTATTACAGCAGTCCGCATGACATTCAGGTCGTTGTGCAGGGCAACACCTTCACCGCTTACGTGGACGGTCAACAAGTGGTCAAGACGACCGACCCCACCTACAGGCAGGGCAGCATTGGACTGCGTTCCTGGGATTCCAGCGTGGTATGCTTCGACAGCATTTCGGTCAATGCCCTGCCATAAGGAGGCGCAATGAGTCTTTCCAGTTCTCCCAAATTGCAGGAATACAAGGACGGGATTCCCGAAAGGCCCAAAGACCCCTCCGCCCGTCGCAAAGCATTTCGCATTGCCTTGCTTGTTTTGCTTTTACTGGTCATCGCCGCGGCGGGAATCAAGTTCGCCGGCAGCCAGACGGCTATGCTTCTGGTTGGCAAGGGCGAAGTCAAAGGTCAGGTGGTGGATGAACAGGGCCGCCCTCTGGCGGCAGTCGTCTATCTCTTTGGCGTGGACAAGCCCGTCCAGGCGAATGAAAACGGAGAATTTATCTACGAAGGCGCGCCGGAAGGCCTGCGTAGTTTGATTGTGACCTACAACGGCACAGCGCAGGAATACACCGTTGAGGTGCGAGCCGGCGAAACAACCGAGGTGGGCAAACTCACCTTCCTGGTCGCCACCCCGATTGCCGTTCCCTAGAGGAAGTTCCCGCATGGCGATTCGCATTCTGCTCGTTGAAGACGATGACCTGACCCGCCGCATGATGACGGCCCTGTTGACCAAACAGGGCTTCGAGGTCGTCCCGGCCTCCGATGGCCCGGCGGCCATTGAGGAAGTCAAGAAAAATCCGCCCATGCTCATCCTCATGGACGTGATGATGCCCGGCATGGACGGTTATACCGCCTGCCGCACCATCCGCTCCCTGCCGGAAGGGGCGCGCATCCCTGTCATTATGCTCACGGCGCTCGATGATGTGGAACACAAAGTCAAAGGTTTCGAGGCCGGTGCAGACGATTACATGGTCAAGCCGTGCGACATCGAGGAACTGACCGCCCGCATTCACGTCCTCCTGCGTCCGTTCATCCAGGCCGGCGAGGAAAAAGCGGAGGAACAGGGGCGCGCTATCTCGGTCTTCTCCCTGCGCGGCGGGGCGGGCGTGACCACCATCGCCGTCAATCTGGCGGTCGGCCTGGCAAAATTGTGGAATGTAAAAGTCGTGTTGGCCGACATGGTCGAAACTGCCGGGCAGAGCGCCCTCTTCCTGAATCAATCCCTGCGCAGCACCTGGGCCGATATCTGCCGCGCCGAAGCAGACGACATTGACCCGGAAATGGTTTCGGCCGCCCTCCTGCCGCACGAAAGCGGCGTCCTGACCCTGGCTTCGCCGCGCCGCCCGGAAGAGGGCCTGCTGATGACCGCTGAGAAAGTCGGCCGCGCCGTTTCTCTGCTGCGCCGCCAATACCCGTATGTCGTCTTCGATTTGCCCCACAACTTTGGCGACCCCTGCCTGGCCTGCCTCGATCAGAGTGACATCATTCTGCTCGTCCTTCAGCCCGAAATCGCCTCCTTGCGCGCCGCCAGCATGGCGCGCGAAATCTTCGAGACGCTCGAATACCCCGCCGCCAAGAAAATCTACGTCCTGCTCAACTGGACTTTCCCCCGCCAGGGCCTCAACCTGCCGGACCTCGAGCGCATGCTCAAGATGCCGGTCAATCTGGTTCTGCCCTACGCGCCGGATGAATTTGTGGCTGCGCTCAACTTCGGCAAGCCGCCTGTGCTGGAACAACCCGAAAGCCCGCTGGGCGTCATCTTCGAAGACCTGGCTTTTGCATTGAGCCTGGAAAAGCATCAGAAAACGCCGCCTCCCGTTCCGACCGCGGCCTGGAAGCGCGTTGCGGAACGTCAGCGCAAGCGCAAGCCGGCATGAACCTCGGGGCGCGCCTGCTGAGACTCTTCTCCCCCCCGGAATGGCCCTCTGCCGATGCCGGGGCGATAGATACCCGTCTTCGACGCCGCATCAGCCGCGCCGAGGCGTTGGCTCTGGCGCTCGCTTTCGGGACCCTCGGCCTGTTCCTGTGGCTGGATAATTCCCTTTCCTACATCCCCTTCGACTATTCCGTCTATATCGAGACCGCGCACGGCAACCTGCGTCAGTTCTACTACCCGGATTGGATATTGCCGCTCTTTTGGCTGTTGGCGCAATTGCCGCCGCTGGTGGGCTACGCGCTCTGGTCAGCGCTCAACATCTTTTGCCTGTTCTTTGTCGCGCGGGTCTTTGGCGGGCGCGCCGCCCTGGTTCTGCTTACCTTCCAGTTCTTCTACTCCCTCTTCCTCGGGCAGATAAACGGTCTGCTCATTGGCGCGCTGGCGCTGGCCTGGTGGGCGCTGGCGCATCGCCGCTGGCATCTGGCCGGGCTTGGATTCTGGCTGGCCTGCACCAAGGTCCAGATTGGCCTGCCCTTTGGCCTTCTCCTCTGGCTGGCCGCCGACGCCGACCGGCGCGCCCGTCTGCGCGTCCTGATCCTGCCGGTGCTGCTGACTCTGGCCTCCTTGCTCCTTTTCCCCGATTGGCCGATCCATCTCATCGAGCGTATCCGCGCCTATGCGCCCTGGGACTGGGGCAGCCTCAGCCTGTGGCCGGTTCTCGGTCCCGCCGCGCTGTTGTTTCTTCTGCCGCCGCTCCTCCTCCGCATGGAGAAATCCCGCCGCTTTTCGGCGCTGGCCGCCGCCAGCCCGCTCGCCCTGCCTTACTATCAGAGCGCCGACCTGCTCGCCCTCTACGTTCTTCCGGTTGGCTGGCTGCCGCCGATGCTCGGCAACCTGGGTTTTCTCTTCTTCGTGTACGGGTTCCGCGCGCTGCGCCTGCTCTGGGTCATCCCTCTGCTGATTTACCTTGAGGCACTTTTCCCCCTTCTCTCCAAAAGGAAGAACTGACCCCGGTTCCCTTGCGCGGCTGTTCCCTTTCAACCCGCCCCTACGCGACTATTTGACTATTGGACTCTTGAAATGCTTCTTGCCACGCTCTGCTATATCAAACGAGACGGCCACACGCTCATGGTTCATCGCAACCGCAAAGCGGGCGACATCCACGCCGGCAAGTGGAACGGCCTGGGCGGTAAATTCGAGCCGGGGGAGACGCCCGAAGAGTGCGTTATCCGCGAAGTGCGTGAAGAATCGGGGCTGGAGATTGTCCATCCGCGCCTGCACGGACTGGTTATGTTTCCCGGCTTCAAGGGCGCGGACTGGTACGTCTTCGTCTTTACCGCCACTGAATGTAGCGGCCGGTTGACCGACTCCCCGGAAGGCGATTTGCGCTGGATTCCGGATGGCGAACTGGAATCTCTCCCCCTTTGGCCGAGCGACAAATTCTTCTTTCAATGGATGCGGGAGGGAAAATTCTTCTCGGCGAAGTTTGTGTATGAAGGGGATGAGATGAGGGATTGGCAGGTCTCTTTCTATTGAGCCGATAAGACGGACTGTGCTTGTTTCTCAATGCAAATCAACAGGAGTAAATCACTCATGCAAACCGACCTTCTCGGAAAGACTTTTCTCGTCACCGGTGCGACCTCCGGCATCGGCCTGGCCGCGGCGGAGCAACTGACCCGGCGGGGCGCAACCGTGCTTGGGGTGGGGCGCTCGGCCGAGCGCTGCGCCGCGGCGGAGGCGAAACTCCGTTCGGCAGGCGGAGGGGCGCGCTTCCTCTCCGCCGACTTTTCCCTGCAGGCGGAAGTCCGCCGGCTGGCCGAGACAGTCCGCCACCAGGCCGCCGCGCTGGACGGCCTCATTAACAACGCCGGGACCTTCACCTGGCGGCGCGCACTGACCGCTGAGGGCTTCGAGATGCAATGGGCGGTCAACCACCTCGCCCCCTTCCTGCTGACCTTGAGCCTGCTCCCGCTCCTGAAAGCCGCGCCAATAGGGCGCGTCGTGACGGTCAGTTCCAACTCGCACTACCACACCCGCCTGCGCTGGGGCGATTTACAACTGCGTCGCGGCTACAATGGCTTGCGCGCCTACAAGCAGACCAAACTTTGCAACGTCCTGTTCACCGCCGAACTCAACCGGCGGCTGGGAGCGGATTCCTCCGTGCGCGCCTTTGCTGCCGACCCCGGCCTGGTCTTCACCGAGATGGGCTTCAAGGGCAATCCGTGGCTGGTGCGTTTCATTTGGGGCTGGCGCAGACGCGGCGGCATCTCGCCCGAAGAATCGGCGCGCGGCGTGGTCTTTTTGGCAACCGAGCCATCCATCCAGAACGCAGCGGAAATTTACTGGAAGCACGGCGTGCCCAAAGCCCCCAATCCCCGCGCCCTCGACCCCGAGTCGGCGCGGCGGCTGTGGGAGATATCGGAGGCGATGTGTGGAATTCGATTATGAGCGCAGGGAGGTCAGGGGAAGAAAACAGCCCGCTGATGGATTTCGGCGACGAATTTACTGTTTCTCTTAAAATAGGTCAAGCGCTTTCACTAATTCGAACAAAGGGCGCAAATTCCGTTTGACCAAACATATACCTTCCGGTATAATAGCGCCTCGCTTCGACGACCCCCGGCAGAAACTTGCCGTTTGGTTCGAAATTTTTTCTTTATTCAAGGAAGAAAAATGGCAACAAAACGTCCGTATCAACCTCGTATTCGTCGGCGTGTGCGTGTGCATGGCTTCCGCCAGCGCATGTCCACGGCCGATGGCCGCCAGGTGCTCAAGCGCCGCCGCCTGAAGGGGCGCTATCGCCTGACGGTGCGCTCGAATGAGCATGTCAAGCGTATCCGTTGGTAGGAGAACCTCTCCGACTGGTGATTCCTCCCCCTCGAGGCGCAGGTGAAGCGGCGCTTTCGCCTGACCCGGGCTGCTGATTTCAAGCGGGTGCGGCGGTATGGCAAGTCTTATGCCCACCCGCTTATTGTGTTATATGTGCTTCGGTCAGACCAGTCAGAAGCGCGCGTGGGGGTCAGCGCCGGTGTCCGAGTTGGAGGCGCTGTAGAGCGCAACCGCGCCAAACGCTTGATGCGCGAAGCCATGAAATCCTTTTTGCCGCTGACCCGTTCCGGATTCGACCTGATGTTGATTGCCCGTCCCCCGCTGGCGCAGGCCGGGCTGGAAGAGACGCGTCAGGCGTTGGAGTCGGTCTTGCGGCGCGCCGGTTTATTGGTCCGCCCCAATGACGTTTAGTTACCTCCCCGACGATTATTCCCACGAACCGCGTCTGCGCGACCTGCCGCGCACACCGCGCAATTGGCCGCGCATCGTTTTGCTGGCCCTGATTCGCTTTTATCAGCATACATTTGCCAAAACTCTGCCGCCCAATACCTGCCGTTTTTATCCTTCCTGTTCACACTACGGTTATCAGGCTGTGTACAAGTATGGCGTTTTGAAAGGCGGCCTGATGGCTGTCTGGCGCGTTTTGCGCTGCAACCCGTTCAACCCCGGCGGGTACGACCCGGTCAAGTAGGAGGCCGGAAACTTTGCTCATTACACGGAGGACGCAAAGGCTTGGGAAGAGTTTCTTCGCTGTCTTTGCGGCCTTCGTGGTGAAATCCACTACGTAAAGAGACAAGACCCCATGAAGACCAAATTTATTTTCCCTCTTGCCGCATTGCTGGCGCTGGGCATCCTGCTGGGCGGTTGCGCGACCGGTATGACGCCTTCCTCCTGGCCGGGCATGACGGCCGATTCGGAGCGCACCTACGTTTCCGGCGGTGCGGCGGTCTATGCCGTCAACGCGAAAACCTATGCTGAAGAATGGCGCTTCCCTGTCAAAGCCCAGGTGTTTGCCGCTCCGGTTCTGACCGAGGACGGTCAGTTGATTGTCGGCGGCTATGACCATATTCTTTACAGCCTCGACCCCGCCGACGGCAGCGAAAACTGGACCTTTACCGCGCGTGACCGCTGGATTGGCGCGGCGCTGGCCGCCGGCGATACCATCTACGCTCCCAATGCCGACTACAACCTCTATGCCCTCCACCTGACCGGCAGGCTGAAATGGAAATTCGAGGCCGACCAGTCCCTCTGGGGCGCTCCCGTGACCGATGGCAAGAACGTCTATTTCGGCACCCTCGGCCGCTGGATGTTCGCCGTCTCGGCGCAGGATGGAACGGAGGTCTGGCGCACGAAACTCAACGGCGCCATTCTCGGCGCTCCGGTGTTGCATCAAGGCGTCCTCTATGTGGGCCTGTTCGATGGCGCTTTTGTGGCCCTTGACGCGCGGGATGGCAGTACCCTCTGGCGGAAGCCGCTTGATTCCTGGGTCTGGGCCGGGCCGGTGTTGACTCATGATACGCTCTACTTTGGCGACGGCGCAGGGAACTTCTACGCCTACACGCTTGCCGGTGAGCAACTTTGGAAGCAGAAACTGAACGGCGCGATCATCGGGACTCCGGCCATCCTTTCTGAGACCCTGGTTGTCGCCACCGACAACGGCAATGTCTATTACATCTCCCTGGAGGGGGACGTTCTCCGCACCACGTCTGTTTCCGGCGCAGTGTACAGCACCCCGCTTTCGGCGGGAGACCTGGTTTTGCTCAGCCCAACGAACGGCGAGTCCCTGCTCCTGGCTTTGGATGGCAACGGCGTCCAGGCCTGGAATTTCACCCCGGCGAAAAAGTAAAGGAAGTGTGCTATGTGGGAATGGATTGTCAACCTGTTTACAAACATCCTGCTGATTATCTACAAGTACCTCGGCGGAAACTTCGGGATCGCCATCATCCTGTTCACCGTCATCAGCCGGGTGGTTCTTTATCCCTTGATGCAGAATCAAATCAAAGCCAGCCAGGCCATGCAGGAATTCCAGAATTCTAAGGAATGGCAGGAAATTCAAAAGAAGTACAAAGATGACAAGGAAAAACTGGCTCAGGAGCAGATGCGTCTCTACCGCGAGATGGGCATCAACCCTTTCGCCTCCTGTCTGCCGACTTTTATTCAACTGCCCATCATGTTTGCCCTCTACCAGAGCGTTGTCCGCGCCCTGGCCTCCTCCCCGATGCAACTGCTCATCTTGCAGGACGCTGTTTACCCTGTCCTCGGCCTGCCCGACATCATCCCCATCAACAGCAAATTCCTGTGGATGAATCTGGCGCAGCCAGAGCGCGTCTACCTCTTCGGCGTTGGCATTCCGGTGCTGGCCATCCTGACGGCGCTGACCACCTACATCCAGACCAAGGTCACCACCCCGCCGCCTGCCAACCCCAATGACCAAAGCGCGATGATGAGCAAGACAATGGCCCTCTACATGCCCTTCTTCATGGGCTGGATCACCTACACCCTGGCATCTGGCCTGGCAGTTTATATCATCGTTGCCAACCTGCTCGGCATTGCCCAGTATGCCTTGATGGGTAAAGTCAACTGGAAGGCGCTCCTGCCCGGCCAAAAGACAGACCAAAAGCCTCAAATGAGGAAGAAATGAACGAACGCACAACACTTGAAAAGATTGCCGCTTCTGTGGACGAAGCCATTACCGAAGGGCTGATTGAACTCGGCCTGCCGCTTGAAATGGTGGAGGTGGAAGTGCTGGACAGCGGCGCGCGCGGCCTGCTGGGGATTGGCGGCCGTCAGGCGCGCGTCCGGCTGACGGTCAAAACCACGCCCGCCGCGGGACCCGCAACCGGACAGCCGGTCCCGGCTGCTGCTCCCGAAACCGGACAGCCGGTGCAGGTTGCTGCTTCCGCCGAGGAAGACACTCTCCTGAGCGTCTCCCGGCAAACGGTCGCCGACCTGCTGGAGAAGATGAAAATCCCCGCTTCGGTCACCGCCCGCTATGGCGAAGAGGATGAAAAGGGCGAGCGCCCCGTTCTGGTGGACATTCACGGCGACGACCTGGCTGTGCTGATTGGCCGCCGCGGCGACATCCTTAACTCGATGCAGTATCTGGTCAATCTGATTGTCAGCAAGCAGATGGAACAGTGGGTGCAGGTGGTCATTGACGTGGAAGGCTACCGCGCCCGTCGCGAGCGCCAACTGCGTCAGATGGCGCGTCGCATGGCCGACCAAGCCATCAAAACCGGACGTCGTCAGGTGCTGGAGCCGATGCCTGCCAACGAGCGCCGCATTATCCATCTTGAACTGCGCGAGTATCCCGGCGTTACCACCCAATCGGTCGGTGAAGAACCGGCGCGGAAGGTGACGATTCTCCCGCAATAGAAAACGAGAGCAGCGGCCTTAAAACCGCTGCTTTTTTTGTTTTGGGGTAACTGCCTACCCTGGTCGCGGAAATTATCCGCAGATGTCGCAGAGGTCGCAGATGGGGAGAAAATTGGCGACATCGTACCCACAGGCTAAATCTGTGCAATCTGTGGATAAAGTGAACGCCTTTTGCCACGATTAATAAGTGCGGCCTCATTGGGGAGGCAGTTATGTTTTGGGCGTGTTCTGCTTGTTCCTTTGGCGACGTTTATGGATTGGCGGTGGCCGAGGGACGCAGTGTTGCAGACGGCCGCGGGGTGGAAGTCGGCCGTGGCGTGATTGTAAATGTCGGCGTGATGGTTGGCGAAGGGGTAAATGTGGCGGTTGGGATGAGGATGGCTCCGGCAGTATAGATGCGGTCTACCACTTCCCCATATGTACCCATGGCACCCAGATTGCTCTGGTTGTAAATGATATTGACGGCCGCGCCGTCGCCGGTCAGGATCTCGACTTGGGATTTTCCCGAATAAGAATAGGCTGTTCCGGGCGCAATCCGTCCCTCAAAGACGATTTTCCCGTCCACGGTGACTTTGACCCACGTACTGCGGCTGGGAACCAGAACAACCTGCACCGGGTCGGTCCCGGCGGGAGGAAGCGTGATTGCGGGCAAAGGCCCGTTCTCCGTTGGGACAGCACTTCCCCCTGCCGACGGACTGCCGGTCATGGCGGGCCGCGTTGACTCCGGCGAGGCGACCAAAACGTCCAAAATAGAGGGGGCTGTTGGCTGGGGAGTGATGGCGGCGTTGGCGCGTAGCATCTGGTTGGAGCCCCAGAAAATCAGAGCAAGGAGCAGGATTCCCAGCCCAACCCCAACGAGTATGTCAATGGAGAGATAGCGGCGCAGCAAGGGAGGAAGATTGATTCTCTTGGCCGGTTTTTGCTCGGCAGGTTCAATGTTAGGCTGGCGCTCTGCCAATTGAATTTGCAATCCCTCGGCATAGCGCAACAGAATGGCGTCCACATCCAGGTCGAGGAAGTGAGCGTAATTGCTGAGCATGCCACGCGCCTGCACCGTGGAGGGGAGGCGCTCCAAGTCGCCGTTTTCGAGCGCTTCGAGATAATGTCTGCGCACATAGGTGTGCTGTTCGGTCTCACTCAGGCTGATGCTGAGACTTTCCCGCCTTTTGCGAAGGGAAGCGCCAATTTCCTCGAAGATACTCTGCGAAAGGCGGGACTCGGAACGTGGCGGCTTTTCTACCTCAACGAGAAAAGACGATTCGTTTGCGGCAGGCGGAGAAACGGTCTCTGCTTTCGTATCTGCGGCGGCAGAGATGGTTTCTTCGGCCGGGGCGGCTTTCTTGCGCCGGGGACGCTCCTTTGGCGCTGGGTCCGCGCGGGAGGCTTCGGAGGGGATAGAGGGCGCTTGGGGCGGGGGAGCAGGCAGCAGGTCAGAGGGCGAAGCCGCACGTTGGCGCTCGGACATTTCCTCGAGGGAAAGTCCCAAGAATTCAGCGTAGAGTTTCAGAAAACCGCGCGCCTGCGCGGCCGAGGGAATGGACGAGAAGTCATCTGCTTCCAGGGCCTCGAGATAATGCGCCTGGATGCGCGTGGCCTGGACGACTTTGGCAAGACTTAAATTCTTTGCCAGTCGGGCTTGTTTGAGTTGCTGGCCAATGGTTTCAGACATGCTATTAATGCAACATCACCGGTCCCCCACAGGTTGACCGGTGATGATTTGCCATTCGCGAGAATTTACGCCTCTTCGGGGAGGGATTTCTGCCCTTCGGCTTCGACGGCCTCAGGTTCGGGCGAGAGGATCGGTTCGGCTTCGCCTTCGCGATAGACAACCACCTTGATTTCCGGAATGAGGTCCATTGTCAGGCGGACGCGAACGATGTGTTCGCCGAGAGTGCGCAGGGGCTGCATGTCAATTTGCTGACGCTTGACGGTAAAGCCGGTTTTCTTCTGAATCTGGTCGGCCACATCTTGCGAAGTGATGGAGCCGTAGAGTTTGCCGGTCTCGCCGGCGCGAGCGCCAAAACTCAACTGCAGTTTCGACAACGCTTCGGCAACAATGCTCATTTCCTGATTCAGCAAAGCGCGTGTTTCGGCGGCTTTCTGGCGAATGCGCTCGGCCTGTTTGAGAGCGCCTTCGGTGGCCAGGATGGCCATTCCTTGAGGGATAAGAAAATTGCGGCCATAGCCATCGGCAACTTTCTTGACATCCCCCGCACGTCCAAGTTTGTAAACGTCTTTGATAAGGAGCACTTTCATTGCAATCAAGCCCTTTCGAAATTGGATTTTTGGAGTGAAGGGTACAACACTCCGGCGGCTGATTTTACCAGAGTGGGGCAAGAGTGGGAAGGCTTGGGGCGGCTTGCCGATGGCAATTTTCTACAATCTCTTGCCATCGGCCGCGGTTTCTAACACTCCTCTTATTGACGCTCATTTTTCTGCATGGTATGATTATCCGCGTCATTTTAGCACTCTTGCTTTTAGAGTGCTAAAATAAAGGACGGACGATGAACGACCTGACCGAACGCCAGCGCTTTTTGCTCAACCTGATTGTGCGTGAGTACATCGAAACCGCACAGCCGGTCGGCTCGCGCAATGTGGTGGAAAAGTACCATCTCGATCTCAGTCCGGCCACCGTGCGCAACGAAATGGCCGTCCTGACCGAGTTCGGCTACTTGCGCCAGCCGCACACCTCCGCCGGGCGCGTCCCCACCGAGGACGGCTACCGCTACTTCGTCACCCATATCGTCTATCGGGTGGACTTGCCCGAATCGGCGCGGCATACCATCAGCCACCAGTTCTATCAGGCGCGTCAGGACGTGGAGCAATGGATGCCGCTGGCCGCATCCATCCTCGCCCATCATTCCCGCGCTGCATCGCTTGTCACTGCCCCGCACGCCGAACGGGCGCGTTACAAGCACCTGGAACTCATCTCCACGCAGGGGCGTCAGGTGTTGATGGTGCTGGTTCTGGCCGGCGGCGAAGTCCATCAGCAACTGCTTACCCTGGCTGAGCCGGTCAGTCAGGAACGTCTTTCAGAGGCTGCCTCGGCCCTCAACCGCCTCTGCCTCGGCCGCACGACGGAAGAAATTGCGGCCCTGCCCTCCCGCGGCGACGCGCTGGAAAAGGACATCCTGACTCTTGTGCTGGCCGACATGAATCGCGAAGAACAGCGCGTCTCGGGCGAAATCTACCTCGACGGCCTGACCAACGTTCTCTCCGAGCCGGAGTTTCTCAGTTCCGATGACGCCCGCCGCGCCCTCCGCCTCTTCGAGGAGCGCACCCTGCTCCAGAACCTCCTTACGCGGGTGATGCCCGACTCCGAAGTCGGCGGCGTGCAGGTGCTGATTGGCGGCGAAGGGAAGTGGGAGGAACTCAAGCAATGCTCGGTTGTCCTCGCCCGCTACGGCATGCCCGGCCAGGCTACCGGCATGTTGGGCGTCTTTGGCCCAACCCGCATGGCCTATTCACGGACCATTCCCACCGTCCGCTTCATGGCTGACCTGTTGAGCAGCCTCGTTTCAGAAACTATTGTTGGAGAAGAAAATGAGCAGTAAGAAAAAAGTGCGCCCTTCTACTTCTGAAGCAGAATCCACTTCCAATCAGAGCGCCGCGCCGGCGGCCTCCCCCGCCCCGTCCGATTCGTCGGAACAGCTGGCTGAGGTCGAGGCCCGCGCCGCCGACCTGGAAAGGCAACTCGCCGAAGCGCAGGCGCAGGTCGCTGAGTACAAGGACGGCTGGCAGCGCGCCGTTGCCGAACTCCAAAATTATCGCCGCCGCGTCGAACGCGAGCAAGCCGAAAGTTATCAGGTTGCCCTGGGTAACATCATCAAGCGCTACCTGCCCATCCTGGATGACCTCGAGCGCGCCCTCGAACACCGCCCCGATGGTTTACCCTGGGCGGACGGAATCGAACTGATTTACCGCAAATTGAAAACGATTTTGGAGAACGAAGGGGTGAAGCGCATCGAGGCCGAGGGCCAGCCCTTCGACCCCAACTTCCACGAGGCGATTGCCCAGGAGGCCGTCGAAGGCGTGGAAAGCGGGACGGTCATCGGCGTCGTCCAGCAGGGCTACCTGCTTGGCGAGCGCGTCATCCGCCCGGCGCTGGTGAGGGTGGCGCAATGACTTGCTGTGTCACGTGCTTCAGTGTCATATGTTCTCGTAAACCCTGACACTGGGACACTTGACTTGAAACACTGATTCAGGAGACAACATGGCAAAAATCATTGGCATTGACCTCGGCACGACCAACTCTGTTTGCGCGGTGATGATGGGCAGCGAGCCGGTCGTCATCCCCTCCTCGGAGGGAGAGCGACTGGTCCCTTCGGTGGTGGCATTTAACAAAAACCACGAGCGTCTTGTAGGGCGCGTGGCGCGCAACCAGGCCATTGTCAACTCGCAGAACACCATTTTCTCGATTAAGCGCTTCATGGGGCGCAAGTACGAAGACCCCGAAGTCCAGCGTACCCTGCAGCGCGTCCCTTATACGGTCCTGCCCGCCGAGAACGGCGACGTGCGCGTCCGCCTAGATGACAAAGAGTATTCCCCGCCAGAAGTTTCGGCCATGATTCTGGCAAAAATCAAGCGCGACGCCGAAGCCTACCTGGGCGAGCCGGTCACGCAGGCGGTCATCACCGTCCCGGCCTATTTCAACGACGCCCAGCGCAACGCCACCAAAGACGCCGGCCGCATCGCCGGGCTGGACGTGCTGCGCATTATCAACGAACCGACTGCCTCCTCGCTGGCCTACGGCCTGGACAAGAAAACCAACGAAATCATCGCCGTCTACGACCTGGGCGGCGGCACATTCGACATCTCCATCCTCGATGTGGGCGAAGGCGTTTTCCAGGTGCGCTCCACCAGCGGCGATACCTTCCTCGGCGGCGATGACTTCGACCAGCGCGTCATGGAATACCTGATTCAGGAATTCCAGAAAGAAAACAATCTCGACGTGCGCCAGGATAAGCAGGCCATGCAGCGTCTGCGCGAGGCGGCTGAAAAGGCCAAAATCGAACTCTCCTCCATGATGCAGACCGAAATCAATCTGCCTTATCTGACCGCCGACGCCTCCGGCCCGAAACATCTCGTCCTCACTCTAACGCGCGCCAAACTGGAACAATTGACCGGCGACCTCATCGAGAAGACTCTCGTCCCCGTGCGGCAGGCGCTGGCCGATGCTGGCCTCTCGCCCTCGGATGTCAACGAGGTGGTGCTGGTCGGCGGCATGACGCGCATGCCTGCCGTCCAGGAAGCCGTGCGCCGCTTCTTCGGCAAAGAGCCGCACAAAGGCGTCAACCCCGATGAAGTTGTCGCCGTCGGCGCGGCTATTCAGGCCGGCGTGTTGGGCGGTGAGGTCAAAGACATCCTCCTGCTCGATGTGACGCCGCTGACCCTTTCCATCGAGACGCTTGGCGGGGTGGCGACTCCGCTCATCGAACGCAACACCACCATCCCCACCCGGCGCAGTCAGGTCTTCTCCACCGCCAGCGACAACCAGACTCAGGTCGAGATTCACGTCCTGCAGGGCGAGCGCCCGATGGCGGTGGACAACAAATCGCTGGGCAAGTTCATCCTCGACGGCATCCCGCCCGCCCCGCGCGGCATTCCGCAAATCGAAGTCACCTTCGACATTGACGCCAACGGCATCCTCAAGGTCACCGCGCTGGACAAAGCCTCCGGCCGCAGTCAGCACATCACCATCACCGCCTCCTCCGGCCTCTCGAAAGAGGAAGTCGAGCGGATGCGCGCCGAAGCCGAGGCGCATGCCGCTGAAGATAAGCGCAAGCGCGACCTCATCGAGGCCCGCAACACCGCCGACAGCGCCACCTACGCGGCCGAAAAGGCCCTCGCCGATTTCGGCGATAAGATTCCGGAAGAAGTCAAGAACGAAGTCCGCGCCGCTGTGGACGAAGTCCGCCGCGTGAAGGACGGCGAGGACACGGAGGCCATCCGCAGGGCGGTGGACGCCCTCAACCAGTCCGTTCAAAAAATCGGCGCCGCGGCCTACCAGCAGACGCCTCCGCCCGGACCCGCAACCGGCTCCGCTGGTCCCAAACCGGATGCCAATTCTGATGCAGGCGGCGAACCTCGCTAATGTTTGGCATCTTGCACCTCTCAGAGGTCACTCTTGCAACGTGCAAACTTGCCAACCTGCAAACGTGCAAACGTGGAAACCTGAAAACGTATGACTAACCGTGATTACTACGACATCCTCGGCGTTCCCCGCAACGCATCTTCGGAAGACATCAAGGCCGCCTTCCGCAAATTGGCGCGCCAGTATCACCCCGACGTCAGCAAAGAGCCGGACGCCGAGGAGAAATTCAAGGAAATCAACGAGGCCTATGGCGTCCTTTCCGACCCGGAGAAACGCCGCCGCTATGACCAGTTCGGACGCGCCGGCCTGGGCGACATGGGCGGCGTGGACATGCACGACTACACCATGGACTTCAACGACCTGGTGGAGGAACTGTTTGGCAGTTTTGGCTTCGGCTTTGGGACTCCCACCGGGACGCGCGCCCGCCGTCCGCGCCGTGGACGCGACCTGCAGGTCTCGCTCTCGCTCAAGTTCGAAGAAGCTGTCTTCGGCACGGAAAAGACCGTCGAAATCACCCGCAACGAGGTCTGCTCCACCTGCCGCGGCTCGGGCGCGGCCCCTGGCACCACTCCGCAGCGTTGTCAGACCTGCGGCGGGCGCGGCGAAGTCCGTCAGGTGCGTCAGACCATTCTTGGCTCGATGATGCAGTCCGGTCCCTGCCCGACCTGCGGCGGGCGCGGCGAGGTGGTGACTTCGCCCTGCCCCACCTGCCGGGGCAGCGGACTGGAGCGCAAGACCGTCCGAAAACTGGTTTCCATCCCCGCCGGGGTGGACACTGGCACGCAAATCCGCCTGGCTGGGGAGGGCGAGCCGGGGACGCTCGGCGGGCCGCAGGGCAACCTGTACATCGTCATCAGCGTCGAGCCGCACAAATTCTTCAAGCGCCGCGAGAATGACATCCTCCTCAACCTCGACATCAACGTGGCGCAGGCGGCCCTCGGCGCAGAGATTGACGTCCCGACGGTGGACGGCAAGAACGAAAAACTATACATCCCGCCCGGCACACAACCGGGAAAGGTTTTCACCCTCAAAGGGCGCGGCGTGCCCTACCTGCGCAAGTCGGGCCGCGGCGATCAGGTGGTCATCATCAACGTCGAGATTCCCACCCGCCTGACGAAAGAACAGCGCGAACTGTTTGAGAAACTGGCTGCCACCCTCGGCGCGACCGTCAAACCGAAGGAAAAAGGTTTCCTCGATTGGCTGGCGGAGACTTTGGGAGGGTAAATGAACTGGCTCGAAGTTTCCCTCACCGTAGATGGCGAACTGGCGGAAGCCGTCGCCGATGCCTTTGCCCGTTTCGCCCCCAACGGTGTGACGACCGAACAGGCTGTGCGCTACAACGACGCCGAAGATGAAGGCACGCCGATCGGCCCGATTACCGTCCGCGCCTACCTGCCTGTTGATGAAAACATCGAAGAGACGCGCCAAAAAGTGGAGCAGGCGCTCGCCTACCTGGGCATGATTCAACCCCTGCCGGCCCCCGTCTTCACTCCCGTTGCCGACCAGAACTGGATGGAAGCCTGGAAAGAACGCTATCGGCCCATTCCCATCGGCACGCGGCTCATCATCGTCCCGGCCTGGCTCGACTCGCCTGACCCGGCGCGCATCCCCATCAAAATTGACCCCGGCATGGCCTTCGGCACCGGCACGCATCCCACCACGCAATTGTGCCTTGAATTCATCGAAGAACACCTCGGCCCGCCATCCTCCATCGTCCATCGTCCCTCAGTCATTGATGTCGGTTGCGGCTCCGGCATCCTCTCCATCGCCGCCCTCAAACTCGGCGCAGAGTTCGCCCTCGGCGTGGACATTGACGAAGCCTCCCTCCGCGCCAGCCGCGAAAACGCCGAAGCCAACGGCGTGCCGCCTGAACGCTTTGCCCTCGGCCTCGGTTCGGTGGCCGAAGTGCGGGCGGGCAACTTCCCCATTCGACAATCGCCGCTGGTGCTGGCCAACATCCTCGCCCCGGTGCTTGTCCGCCTCTTCGAGGCCGGCATGGCCGACTTGATCGAACCGGGCGGACTGATTATCCTTTCGGGCATCCTCGAAGAGCAGGCGCAAACCGTCATCGAGGCCGCGCAGGCACACGGTCTGGTTGTGACCGCCCGCAAGCAGAGGGGGGACTGGGTGGCGCTGGCTGGCCAACGTTAAAACGTTTATACCTTCAAACGTTTTGTGCTATCATACGGTCAATGACCCGCCGCCGTTTGATTTTGTACCTGTTGCTGAATGCCCTCGTCTCGGCTGCCATCGCCGGACTGGTGCTGTTCCTCTATGACCGCTTTATCCGCCCCGATTGCCCCGGCGGCGTGGGCGGGGCGGCTGGCGTGGTCATTGCCGGCGTCACGGCTCCGGGCGACTTGCAAACCGAAACGGTCACCCTGACCAACGCCGGCACCGAACCGCTTGTCCTGACCGGCTGGATGCTGCGCGACAGCGGCGGCGCAGTCTTCACCTTCCCGCAACTCACTCTCTACCCCGGCGGCAGTGTGCGCGTCCACACCGTCGCTGGCGAAGACTCAACCACCGACCTCCACTGGGGTGCCTCTGCCCCGCTCTGGCAATCCGGCGAACAGGTCGTCCTCTACGACCTCCAGGGCCTCGCCCGCGCCTTCTACCGCATTCCCTGAAAACTTCGCTTCTGGCTTCTCCTCCCTCTCTTCTCGCTTTTCACTTCTCTCTGCCATGTCCCAAACCCTCTACCGCAAATGGCGTCCCCGCCAATGGGAAGAAGTCGTTGCCCAACAGCACATCGTCCAGACCTTGCGCAATGCCGTCGCGTCTGGACGCGTGGCGCACGCCTACCTCTTCGCCGGTCCGCGCGGCACCGGAAAGACCACCGTCGCCCGCCTGCTGGCCAAAGCCGTCAACTGCCTCGACGCCGACCCGGCCCACCGCCCCTGTGACGCCTGCGAACACTGCCGCGCCGCCAACGAAGGCCGCTTCCTCGACCTCATCGAGATAGACGCCGCCTCCCAAACCGGCGTGGACGACGTGCGTGACCTGCGCGACAAAATCAACTTCACCCCCAACCAGGGCAAATACAAAATTTACATCATTGACGAAGTGCACATGTTCTCCAACAGCGCCTTCAACGCCCTGCTGAAGACGCTCGAAGAACCGCCGCCGCACGCCATCTTCATCCTCGCTACCACCGAGATTCACAAAATCCCGCCCACCGTCCTCTCCCGTTGTCAGCGGCATGAATTCCGCCGCCTGCCGGTGGAAGAGATTGTCAAACAACTCCAGCGCATTGTCGAAGCCGAGCGCCTCCAGGCCGAACCCGACGCCCTGACGCTCATCGCCCGCCAGTCTGCTGGCGGGATGCGTGACGCCATTTCCCTCCTCGACCAACTCGCCTCCACCGGTCAGACCATCACCCTCGCCCTGACCCAGAACGTGCTGGGGACGGCTACCGGCGAGACCGTTTTGCGGCTCACCGATGCACTGCTGAACCGTGACTCTGCCGCCGGCATGGACGCAATTCACGCTGCCCTCGACTCTGGAGCCGACCCGCGTCTGCTGGCGCGTCAGATGGTGGATTACCTGCGCGCGCTCCTGCTGATTCAACTGGGCAACGCCTCGCAGGCAGACCTGACGGCGGAGGTCCGCGCTCGGGCCGAAAGGCACGCCGCCGCGTTTCCTCCCGCCGAAGTTTTGCGCATAATCAAAATATTCAACGCCGCCGCTTCGGACCCGCGCGGCGGCTGGCAGCCCTCCCTCCCCCTGGAACTGGCGCTCGCCGAGTCGCTCGAAGCGCCCGCCGTCGCGACGGCCCCTGCTGCGTCCATCCCCCCTGTGCAGAAACCCTCCCCGGAAAACCTCCCACTGCAGGCTGCGCCGCCTCCGGCGAGTGAGAAGAAAACCTCGACGCAAGCCGAGTCTGCTCCTTCCGGCGGGACGGAGATCACTTTGGCGGAGGTGGTGAAAGCCTGGAAACAGGTTGTCGGCACGGTGAAAACCGGTAACATGTCTCTGGCCGCGTTGCTCAACTCGTGCAAGCCGCTCGAACTCAAGAACGGCGCGCTGGCGCTGGGCTTTTCCAGCGAAATTCTGCGCAGCAAGGCCGATACGCCAGAGCAGATTGAAACCATCCGCAAGGCCCTTCGCCAGACGCTGGGCGTCGAACTGGCCGTCCGCTGTGTTGTCTCCGGCGTCAAACAGAGCGCCCATGCGGATGTGAAACCCGGCGGCATGGTCGCCGCGGCGCTCAAGAACGGCGGCGAGATCGTAAATACACAGGAATGACAGGAATGAGAGATTGGGTAACTTTCGTAAACGCAGATAAACACAGATAAACGCAGATTGGCTTGATCAACATTGCAGAAGCCCTTATTTCTGGCAAATCATGTTGACTAAAGAAATACGTTCATCCTCTCCTCCATGTTCACCTGCGTTTACCTGTGACTGATTTGCCTCTTGGACAGGAGACTAATTTATGGCAAAAGGATTCAACAAAATGCCCGGCATGGGCGGACAGAGCGGCATGTTACAGCAACTTCAGCGCCTTCAACAGCAAATGGCCGAGGCGCAGGAACGCCTGGCTCAGGAAACGGTCAGCGCCACGGCGGGCGGCGGTGCGGTCAAGATCGTCATGACCGGCGACCAGCGCTGTCAATCGGTTGAGATTGACCCCGAACTGCTCAAGGACGCCGACGCCGAAATGCTCCAGGATTTGGTGCTGACGGCAGTCAACCTGGCGCTCGAAAGATCCCGCGAACTTCAGCAGCAGGTCATGGGCCCCTTGGCGGGTGGCTTGCCGTTTTAACTGCCAACGTGCAAACGTTGCAAACGTAGAAACAGTATGCTCCCCGACCCCATCCAAAACCTGATTTTCGCCCTCGAACGTCTCCCCGGCATCGGGCCGAAAACCGCCTCCCGCCTGGCTTTTTATCTTTTGCGTGCCCCGGAGGAGATTTCCGGCTCGCTGGCCGAAGCCCTGACCGACCTGAAAACGAAAATTGCCTTCTGTCAGGAATGTTTCAACATCACCGTCGCCGGGCGGGAGCGTTGTGAGATTTGCGAGAGTCCCAACCGCGACGGCTCGGTCATCTGCGTGGTGGAAGAGCCTCTGGATATCCTTTCCATCGAGCGGCTGGGCGCGTATCGCGGCAAGTACCATGTTTTGCAGGGCGTCATCAACCCCATTGAAGGCATCGGTCCCGAAGATTTGAAAATCAAGCCTTTGCTCGAACGAATCCAGCGCGGCGGTGTGAGCGAGGTCATCCTGGCCACCGACCCGACCATGGAAGGCGACGCCACTGCCCAGTACCTGCACCCGCGGCTGAAGGCGCTCGGCGTCCACGTCACGCGGCTGGCGCGCGGTCTGCCGGTCGGCGGCGACCTGGAATACGCCGACCAGAACACTCTTCTGCGCGCCCTTTCCGGTCGTCAGGAGATGGGATGACGCCCGTTTAAACCTTAAAAAATCGAAATTGGTCTTTGAAAGTACTTGACAGGATTATCCATGCGCGTATAATAGGTAAGCACACTTAACCCCGACCGATCTCGTCCAAACGGACAGATCATTGACAACTGAGAACGCCTTACGTCAGAGTTTCAACGCAGCGAGGTATGATGTCTGACGAGCCGATGTTGAAAGGAATACATCGGCGCTTTCGTCTGTAAAACCCTTGACAGTGTGGAACGATGCGGGTAGAATACCGCCCGCTTGGTTCAAAGGACCTTAACAACTGAAGAGTGATAGGAAGTCAAGCCTAGTCGTTCTTTTCCGTACTTAACGCTCGCGAGAGCGATATTTTACGGAGAGTTTGATCCTGGCTCAGGATGAACGCTGGCGGCGTGCTTAATACATGCAAGTCGAACGAAGAATCTTGTAGCAATACGAGGTTCTTAGTGGCGAACGGGTGCGTAACGCGTTGGTGACCTGCCCCGAAGTGGGGAATAACAGTTCGAAAGGACTGCTAATACCGCATGTGGTTTTCCGGATTAGATGCCGGATTTCTAAAGCAGAAATGCGCTTCGGGAGGGACCTGCGTCCCATCAGCTAGTTGGTAGGGTAACGGCCTACCAAGGCGACGACGGGTAGGGGACCTGAGAGGGTGGTCCCCCACACTGGCACTGAAACACGGGCCAGACACCTACGGGTGGCAGCAGTAGGGAATATTGGGCAATGGGCGAAAGCCTGACCCAGCAACGCCGCGTGCACGATGAAGGTCTTCGGATCGTAAAGTGCTTTTCTGAGAGATGAGAAAGGACAGTATCTCAGGAATAAGTCTCGGCTAACTACGTGCCAGCAGCCGCGGTAACACGTAGGAGGCAAGCGTTATCCGGATTTACTGGGCGTAAAGCGCGTGCAGGCGGTTCGGTAAGTTGGATGTGAAAGCTCCTGGCTCAACTGGGAGAGGTCGTTCAATACTACCGGACTTGAGAGCAGTAGAGGGAGGTGGAATTCCCGGTGTAGTGGTGAAATGCGTAGATATCGGGAGGAACACCAGTGGCGAAAGCGGCCTCCTGGACTGCTTCTGACGCTCAGACGCGAAAGCTAGGGTAGCAAACGGGATTAGAGACCCCGGTAGTCCTAGCCGTAAACGATGTGAACTTGGCGTCGGTGATGTAAAAATCATCGGTGCCGAAGCTAACGCGATAAGTTCACCGCCTGGGAACTACGGCCGCAAGGTTAAAACTCAAAGGAATTGACGGGTCCCCGCACAAGCAGCGGAGCGTGTGGTTTAATTCGATGTTACACGAAGAACCTTACCCGGGCTTGACATGCAAGTAGTAGGGAAGCGAAAGCAGACCGACCCGCAAGGGAGCTTGCACAGGTGTTGCATGGCTGTCGTCAGCTCGTGTCGTGAGATGTTCGGTTAAGTCCGCCAACGAGCGCAACCCTCGTCGTATGTTACATGTGTCATACGAGACCGCCGGTATCAAGCCGGAGGAAGGTGGGGATGACGTCAAGTCAGCATGGCCTTTATGTCCGGGGCTACACACACGCTACAATGGCCGGTACAATGGGTTGCTAAGCCGCGAGGTAGAGCCAATCCCCAAAGCCGGCCTCAGTTCAGATCGCAGGCTGCAACCCGCCTGCGTGAAGTCGGAGTTGCTAGTAACCGCGCGTCAGCCATAGTGCGGTGAATACGTTCCCGGGGATTGTACACACCGCCCGTCACGTCATGGGAGCTGGCAACACCTGAAGCCGGTAGCCTAACCGAAAGGAGGGCGCCGTCGAGGGTGGGGCTGGTGACTGGGACGAAGTCGTAACAAGGTAGGTGTACCGGAAGGTGCGCCTGGATCACCTCCTTTCTAGAGTATTGAGCAACGGTCCAGCTCACGCAGACCGACGCTCGACTTCCAAATCTTTCATCCGCGGTGGGTGAAAGTCGGCGAAGCAAGATTTCCTATCACTCCTCAGTTGTTGAGGCTCCGCGAGGCGGGCCTGTAGCTCAGATGGTTAGAGCACAGTCCTGATAAGACTGGGGTCACTGGTTCGAGTCCAGTCAGGCCCACCTAATATTCAGGAAGTGCTCGGGGATGTAGCTCAGCGGGAGAGCAGCGCCTTTGCAAGGCGAAGGCCACGGGTTCGAATCCCGTCATCTCCACTGGGCGTGCCCTTGAGAAAGGAAGATGAAGTTTGAAGTTGATGATTGTGCAGGCGAAATAATCTTGTAGCAGGCTTGTATCGCAAGGACCGTTCGCGGCCCGGCGATGAGCCGGGTCGCCTTGTCGAAAAATCAAATCATTGATGGGCAACCGATGCCCTTGACGAATGTGGAGAGCATCGGCCGCTTCTCAATGGCGGAACAGAACCTTGAAAATTGAATAGTCTCTGATTTATTTTGTAGGCCGAACAGTATCAAATTCTCCGCATCACGTGGAGAAGCTACTAAGGGCTTACGGTGGATGCCTTGGCGCCAAGTGCCGATGAAGGACGTGGGACACTGCGATAAGCTCCGGTTAGCCGTGAACAGGCGCTCGACCCGGAGATGTCCGAATGGGGAAACCCGCTGGAGCGAACCTCCAGCATCTCTCGGTTGAATCCATAGACCGAGAGAGGGGCACCTGGGGAACTGAAACATCTAAGTACCCAGAGGAAAAGAGACCATTCCCCCAGTAGTGGCGAGCGAACGGGGAACAGCCCAAACCGCCCGTGCTTGCACGGACGGGGTTGTAGGGTCCGGCATATGGAAGTTACAAATCAGTCTGCTAGCAGAAAGGTGTGGGAAAGCCTACCAAAGAGGGTAACAGTCCCGTATGCGAAAGTGGACTGACTTCCGTCGGATACCTGAGTACTGCCGGGCACGCTAATCCGGCAGGAATCTGGGGAGTCCACTCTCCAAGGCTAAATACACTTGGCGACCGATAGTGAACAAGTACCGCGAGGGAAAGGTGAAAAGTCCCCCTGTTAGGGGAGTGAAATAGAACCTGAAACCGTAAGCCTACAAGCAGTCGGAGGGCTAATGGCGTGTCGGTGCTCCGGGGAAACCCGGGTGCGCGGCGCTATGCCTGACGGCGTGCCTCTTGGAGAATGAGCCTGCGAGTTAATCTCAGCGGCGAGGTTAAGGGAGTGACACCCGAAGCCGTAGCGAAAGCGAGTCTGAATAAGGCGTATAGTCGTTGGGATTAGACCCGAAACCGGGTGAGCTACCCATGGCCAGGGTGAAGCGAGTCTAACCGCTCGTGGAGGCCCGAACCTACTAACGTTGCAAAGTTAGGGGATGAGCTGTGGGTAGAGGTGATATGCCAAACGAACTCGGATATAGCTGGTTCTCCCCGAAGTAGCTTTCGGGCTAGCGTCATGCGTTTAGTAACGGAGGTAAAGCACTGGATGAGCTAGAGGGCTTACCGCTTATCGAACTCAACCAAACTCTGAATGCCGTTACTCCACAGCATGGCAGTCGGACTCCGGGAGATGAGTTTCGGGGTCGAGAGGGAAACAGCCCAGATCATCGGCTAAGGTCCCAAAATCTACGCTAAGTGGGAAACGAGGTGAGATTACTTGAACAACCAGGAGGTTGGCTTAGAAGCAGCCACCCTTTAAAGAGTGCGTAATAGCTCACTGGTCTAGTGATCTTGCGCGGAAAACTTAACGGGGCTAAGCGTAGTACCGAAGCCATGGGCTTTGCGCAAGCAAAGCGGTAGGGGAGCGTTCTGCCAGCGGTGAAGGTCGACCGTGAGGACGGCTGGAGCGGGCAGAAGTGAGAATGCAGGCATGAGTAGCGTACAAACACGTGAGAACCGTGTTCGCCGTAAATCTAAGGTTTCCGACGCCAGGTCATTCCGCGTCGGGTTAGTCGGGTCCTTAGCCGAGGCCGAGAGGCGTAGGTGATGGACATCCGGTCAACATTCCGGAACCGTCTGGAAGGAGCGATGAGGGGACGCAACGAGGTAGGCCAGCCCGCGATTGGTTGTGCGGGTGCGATCCGTGTCAGGCGTTGAGGCTTGTAGGGAAGTCCGCAAGCCGAGCTGAGATGGAAAGCGTGCCCTTGAGGCGTAAGTGGTTGAGCCTTGTTGCCGAGAAAAGCCTCTAAGCGTTGAGTTTCAGACGCCCGTACCGCAATCCGACACCGGTAGATGGGTAGAGTATACCAAGGCGAACGGGAGAACCCTCGTTAAGGAACTAGGCAATTTAACCCCGTAACTTCGGGAGAAGGGGTACCTGGCGACAGGTCGCAGTGAAATGGCTCTAGTGACTGGTTAACAAAACCACAGGTCTCTGCAAAGCCGTAAGGCGATGTATAGGGGCTGACGCGTGCCCAGTGCCGGAAGGTTAAGGGGAGAGGTTAGCGCAAGCGAAGCTTTGAACCGAAGCCCCGGTGAACGGCGGCCGTAACTATAACGGTCCTAAGGTAGCGAAATTCCTTGTCGGGTAAGTTCCGACCCGCACGAACCGCGT
>DAOTVO010000020.1:0-35674 GCA_034436335.1 Anaerolineales bacterium
TCTGGTCATACGCCCGGAACTGCGCCTTCCCCAAAAGCTGACAGTACTTCGTTATCGCCGCCGTCAACGTCGTCTTCCCATGGTCAATATGCCCCATGGTCCCTACATTCATGTGCGGCTTCGTCCGATCAAATTTCTGCTTCGCCATCGCTTTCGCTCCTTCTAGAGTTTTTTATAAGAACTATATGTTCAAGATTTGACGCATCACCGCTTCAGGCACGGGTGCGTAATGATCGAATTCCATCGAGAAGACACCCCGCCCTTGTGTGACAGAGCGCAACTCGGTTGCATACCCAAACATTTCTCCCAGCGGCACAGTAGCCAGAATGGCTTGCGCGTTTCCGGGCCGCATTTCCATTCCCTGAATGTTCGCACGCCGGCTGTTGAGGCTGTTCAAAATTTCGCCAACGAATTCTTCCGGCGCCAGCGCTTCAATTTTCATGATCGGTTCGAGCAAAACAGGATTGCCCTTCTGAACGCCTTCCCGGAAAGCCATCGAAGCAGCCATCTTGAACGCCATTTCGTTCGAGTCCACTTCGTGGAAAGAGCCGTCATAGAGCCGGACCTTCAAATCTGTCACCGGATAACCGCCCAGCACGCCGCTTTCAGCCGATTCACGGATGCCTTTCTCGACAGCCGGAATGAATTCGCGCGGAATGGCGCCGCCCACAATTTTATCTTCAAAAACAATCCCACTGCCGCGTTCGCCGGGCTCCAGGGCGATGACCACGTGAGCATACATCCCGCGTCCACCGCTTTGCTTTACAAAGCGGGTCTCGACCTTTGGAACGGCCGTCGTGATAGACTCGTGGTAGGCCACCCGGGGTTTACCCACGTTTGCCTGGACGCGAAACTCGCGCAGCATCCGGTCAATCAGCACATCCAGATGAAGTTCACCCATGCCGGAAATAATCGTCTGACCGGTATTCTCGTCAGAACGCACCCGGAAGGTAGGGTCTTCTTCCGACAATTTGCGCAGCGCCTCGCCCATCTTGTCCTGGTCGGCGGCCGTTTTGGGTTCGATGGCGACCGAAATCACCGGTTCCGGGAAAGTAATACTCTCCAGAACGACGATTCTGTTGTCACACAGCGTATCGCCAGTGAAAGTTTCTTTCAATCCCAGCACAGCGCCGATATCGCCCGCGCGAACCTCGTCAATATCTTCACGATGGTCGGCGTACATGCGCAGCAGGCGACCAATGCGCTCGCGCTTCCCTTTGGTGGAATTCATCAGCATTGCGCCCTGCTTGAGCGTCCCCGAATAGACGCGAAAATAAGCCAGGCGGCCCACATAGGGATCGGTAACGATTTTAAAGACCAGGGCGCTCAACGGCGCGTCGTCCTTGGCAGGCAGTTCCAGCTCCTCGCCGGTCCGCGGGTCCGTACCTTTGACAGGCGGGATATCCAACGGGGAGGGGAGATAGTCTATCACCGCATCCAATACCGGCTGGACGCCTTTATTGCGCAAGGAACTGCCACAGAGAATGGGGGTGACACGGTTGGCAATCACGGCCTTGCGGAGAGCCTGTTTTAGTTCCTCGGTCGAAATTTCATCCCCTTCCAAATACTTGACGGTCAGTTCATCATCCAGTTCGGCAATTCGCTCGACCATGATGTTGCGCCGTTCAACAGCCTCACGCTTGAGTTCAGGGGGAATCTCTGCCAGCCGAGGCTCACGGCCCAACTCATCGTCCCAGTAAATGGCCTGCATTTCCATCAGGTCAATAACGCCCTGGAATTGAGCCTCCGCGCCAATCGGCATTTGCAAGGCAATCGGGTTTGTACCAAGACGCTGTTGAATCGTTTCAATCGTGCGTTCGTAGGAAGCGCCAATGCGGTCCATCTTATTGGCAAAGCATATTCGGGGAACCCCATAGCGGTCAGCCTGCCGCCAGACAGTCTCGCTCTGCGGTTCCACACCCTGGACGGCATCGAAGACAACGACGCCTCCATCCAGGACGCGCAGCGAACGCTGAACCTCGGCAGTGAAGTCAATGTGGCCAGGGGTATCAATGATGTTGATTTGATAGCCCTTCCACTCGGCCGTCACAGCCGCCGAGACGATTGTAATTCCGCGTTCCCGCTCCTGAACCATCCAGTCCGTAACCGTCGTACCATCATCTACAGAACCGATGCGATGGGTCTTGCCGGTATAGAACAGGATGCGCTCGGTAGTAGTCGTTTTACCGGCATCAATATGCGCAATGATGCCGATGTTTCGATACCGTTCGAGCGGAAACGTACGTGCCATAGGAAGAATTCTCTTGGTAAGGTGCCGAAAAAATCGTTAGATTCGGTAATGGGAGAAGGCGCGGTTTGCCTCCGCCATTTTATGAGTCTCTTCGCGCTTGCGGATGGAAGCGCCCTCCCCTTTGAAGGCGTCCATCAGTTCGTCGGCAAGTTTTTCGGCAAAAGATTTGCCTGCCCGCGCCCGGGCAGAATCCAGAATCCACCGAATGGCGAGAGTCGTCCGACGGGACGGAGGGACCTCCATCGGGACCTGGTAAGTAGCGCCGCCGACACGGCGGGGGCGCACTTCCATAACCGGGGCGACGTTTTTCAACGCCGTTTCAAAAATTTCCACCGGGTCTCTTCCGTTGTTGCGTTCACGGAGCAGGTCCATAGCCTCATACATCACATTCGTGGCTGTGCTCTTTTTGCCACGTGTGAACATATGATGAATCATGGTTTGAACAGTTTCATTCCCGTAACGAACGTCTGGAGGAATGATACGCTTTTCTGGTTTAGCTCGACGCATGGGTTACTCCACAAATCTGATTACTTGGGGCGCTTGGCGCCGTATTTCGAACGACCCTGTTTCCGATTGGCAACGCCTGTCGTATCCAGAGAGCCGCGCACAATATGATAGCGCACGCCTGGCAAGTCCTTCACGCGGCCGCCGCGGACGAGGACCACCGAGTGTTCCTGCAACTGGTGACCTTCACCGGGGATATAGGCAGTGACTTCGATGCCATTGGTCAGACGCACACGCGCAATTTTGCGCAAAGCCGAATTCGGCTTCTTAGGCGTGGTAGTACGAACAACGGTGCACACGCCACGCTTTTGGGGCGCGCCTTTATCCTGGCGGACGCGGCGCTGGCGCTTGGTGTTCAACGTAAACAACAGCGCAGGCGCTTTGCTCTTAACTTTCTTTGACTGGCGTCCTTTACGGATTAGTTGATTGATTGTTGGCACATTTGCCTCCGAAAACAAAATATCTGGCAACAATTTGATTTCTGTCAATAAGTGAGGCCATCGTCAACTTGCCTGATGGCCTCACTCGTACAAACTGCGTAGTGGGCAGTGCGACGCAACAGCCCTTGTTAGGCAACGAAGCGTTATTCTATCATAATGAGCAAAGAGCCGTCAAGAAAAAAACACCTGCCTTTTGACACCAATTGATAAAAAACGAATCTCGGTCGTCTTGTATGCCAAAGGCTGTATAATTGACCTGAAAGGAGATGCCCATGCCTTCATCAAGATTACTGACTCCTCCTGCCACTCCCCTCCGCCCGCGCAAACGCGCCATCCTCGTTGGCGCGTCGAGCGGAATCGGCGCCGCGCTGGCCCGTCAATTGGCCTCCGAAGGCTGGACGCTGGCCCTGCTCGCCCGCCGCGCCGACCGGCTCTCGGCTCTGGCAGAAGAAATCAACGCTGCCGCCGGGGAAGTGCGCGCCATCCCCTACGTCCACGATGTGACCGATACCGCCGCCGTTCCAGAACTGTTCAAGAAAATCCTCGCCGACCTGGGCGGCCTCGACATGGTCATCTACAACGCCGGCATTGCCCTGCCCACCGGATTCCGACATTATGAATTCGAGAAAGACCGCCAAATGACCGAGGTCAACTACATCGGCGCGCTGGCCTGGCTCGACCCGGCAGCGTCCATTTTCCAGAGCCTGGGCAGCGGCTGCATTGTGGGCATTTCCTCAGTAGCCGGAGACCGGGGACGGGTCAAAAACCCGGCCTACAACGCCTCTAAAGCCGCCCTCACCTGCTACCTCGAAGCGCTGCGCAACCGCCTCACCCGCCGCGGCGTCCACGTGTTGACGGTCAAGCCCGGCTACGTCGCCACCGAAATGACCAGCGGGCATAAAGGCATGTTCCTGGTCGCCTCCGCCGAAAAGACCGCCGCCGACATCAGCCGCGCCATCCGCCGCCGCAAGCAGACGCTCTACACACCCTGGTTCTGGGGCTGGATAATGCTCATCGTGCGCCATATTCCCTCCTTCATTTTCCGCCGCCTGAATTTCTGAATTCCCATGAACAGCAAACTGACTTACGAAAAATTCCTGCCGCTCGAAAACTTCGGCCATTCCCTGCGCGCCCCAGCCTACCTTTTCCGCCCGCAGGCTGCCGAAGACATCCTGACGGTCTTCAAACTGGCAAAGGAAAACGGCCTGACGGTGACCGCCCGCGGCGCAGGGCGCAGTTACAATGATGCCGCCCTGAATGGCGGGGGCATCGTCCTCGACCTGCAGCGGATGAACCGCATCTTAGCTTGGGACCCGGCTTCGGGGTCCATCACCGTTGAGCCGGGCGTGACCCTCTGCCAGTTGTGGCACACCGTCCTCCCCGACGGCTGGTGGCCGCCGGTCGTCTCCGGCACGATGACCACCACCCTGGGCGGCTGCCTGGGGGCGAACATTCACGGCAAGAACAACTTCCGCATGGGGACAATCGGCGAGCACGTGACCGAGTTCACCGCCCTCCTGCCCACCGGCGCGGAAGTGACCTGCTCCCCCAAAAAGAACGGCGACCTGTTCCGCGCCATGATTGGCGGGCTGGGGATGCTGGGGGTCTTCACCTCCATCACCCTGCAAATGAAACGCGTTTACTCCGGCCTGCTGAATGTGCGCGCCTGGGGCGTGCCGGACATGAAAACGCATCTCGAACAAATCGAAGCGGCCGCGCCCGAACACAATTACACCGTCGGCTGGCTGGATGCGACCGCCCGCGGCCGCGGCCTGGGGCGCGGCCAGATCCACACCGCCGACTACCTCGCCGAAGGCGACGACCCGGACTTCGCCCGTACCTTGCGCGTTGAGTACCAGACCCTGCCAGACAAATTCTTCGGTCTCGTGCCAAAGTCGCTCTTACACTTCTTCATGGCCCCTTTTATGAACAACCTCGGCGTCTGGGCGGTCAACACGGCCAAGTACATCCTGGGAGCGCGGGAGAAAACCTACCGTCAGTCGCACGCCGCATTTCACTTTCTGCTCGACTATGTGCCGAACTGGGAACTGGCCTATGGACGCGGCGGGCTCATCCAATACCAGTCCTTCCTGCCCAAAGAGACGGCGCTCGAGGCCTGGACGGAGATGCTGACCCTTTCTCACAAGCGCGGCCTGCCATCCTATCTCGGCGTCACCAAACGTCACCGCCCAGACGGTTTCCTGCTCTCCCACGCCACAGATGGTTTTTCGCTCGCCTTGGACTTCAAGATCACCGACTCGAACCGCTCCCGCCTGGCGCGCATGTTGGAGGAGTTCGACCAAATTGTGTTGCAGGCAGGCGGGCGCTTCTACTTTGCCAAGAACAGCGAAACGAGCGCCGAAACGGCCCGCCGCTTCCTGGGCGAGGAGAGCGTGGCCCGCTTTCGCGCCCTGAAAAAGCGCTGTGACCCGCACAACCTGCTCGAATCGGACCTCTACCGGCGACTGTTTAGGTAAATTGGGCGAGTTGACTTTTGAGGATAATCTCGGTAAACTAATAAAAAAGAAAGTATTGCACCCAGGAGGAACAATGGCTGAATTTCAGTTTATCATGCGCTCCGGGCCAACCCCCGGCAAAATCTTTCCCCTCGAAGGCGAGGAAATCAGTGTCGGGCGGGAAAACAGCAACACGATTGCCATCAACGATGCCGAAGTCTCACGCCGACATGCCCGGCTGGAAAAGCGAGGATCGGCTTATGTGATTCAAGACCTTGGCTCGACCAATGGAACGTTCGTCAATGGCGTCCGCATCTCCGGTATGCAGGTGCTCAACTCGGGAGATGAAGTCTCATTTGGGGAAAACATTGTGCTGATGTACGAGGCGGTTGTGGACCCCAACGCGACGATGATTTCATCCAAACCGCCCAAGACGGTGGCTGCAGCGCAGAAACCCGCCGTCCCGCCCGCCGCAGCAGCGCCCGCGCCGGCTCCCCGTCCGCAACCCGCTCCGGCTCGCCCTCAGCCTGCTGCCCCGGCCTATGCAGGCCAGGTGCCTGCCGAACCGGCGCCCGTTCCGGTCAAGAAGAGTTCGAGTTCCAAAATCATCCTGATTATCCTGGCCGTTATCATCCTGTGCGTCATCGTGAGTTGCATTGGATTCCTGCTCTGGGTGGATGCCGACCCGACCGGAGGGCGCTGGTGCCAGTACCTGCCCTTCATTGCCCGCATGTTGGGCGGAGTTTGCCCGTAAACAATGCTGTGAAGAAAATCGCAGGCGGCAGTCTCTCTGCCGCCTGTTTGTTTTTCGGCTTGAGAAAGCGCATCTTCGCGGCTACGGCGCAATCCAGTCCAGAATGCGGTTCGTCCACGCCAGAGTCCGGCGAGCGGAGTCGTAGTCGCCGCTGAAGAGTTCCTCGTGGGCGTGCATCAGCAGGGATTCAATCAGCCGGTTCTGCCAACGCTGTGGACGGCGCGTCAGGTCGGCGACGATGCCGCGCTCGCGCAGGACGCGTCCATCGGGAAGCCAGGCGGTTAGGAAGTAAGCCGAGGGATCGAAGGCCGACTGATACCGGCGCAGGGTGTCGAAGTAGGTCACGGTCAGTTCCAGGTCGGTGCGGACGTCGTCCGTCACAGGCTGGGCATCCAGGTAGGCGCGGAAGGCCGTCTCCAGGTCGGGGAGCGAAATGCCAAAGTGGTCGCGCAGAGCCGAGTTGATGGATTGCGCCGGCGTCTGTCCGTCCGCGCATTCGATGGTGCGATAGAACTCATTGAACGCGCCGGGGCCGTAGGTCGCGTAGAAATATTGGACCAGCGCGGCCGCCTCCAGGTAACCGATCTCGTGCTGCTGGTTGTAGAAATCATCCGCCAGCGGCTCGAGAGGGATGTACCAGCCCAGGTCGAACAGGGCCGCGGCGCGCGGGCCAATCGGCTCCGGTTTGAAATGGCCGCCGCTCAAATAGGTCGCCAGCCCCTCCTGAAAAATCGAAGGCAGGCACTCGCCGCCGATCCAGCCGTCGTAGTAGTGGACGAATTCGTGATGCAGGACGATGTCCATCTCGTTGCCGGCGTAGTTTTCGTCGAGGTAGGAGATGTAGAGGCCGTCCCAGGCGAAGCCGCCGTGACCGATGACGCGGGGCATGAAGGTGACGTCAATGCGCTCCTCGAGCGAGCCGCCCATCTGCGCCGCTACGGCTTCGGACTGGCGGTCGGCGACTTCGGCCAGTTCTTCGATATCACGCGCCGCGTCCGTGCCGGTGATGTAGTGGATGTTGCAGCATTCGGTCGTGATGGTTTCCCAATGCGCATCCGGCTCGGGCGCGGGGACCCGATCGGCAGGACGCAGGCGGACGGTTTCCTCCCACGAGTAGCCGCTTCCCAGCGTAAACGTGAGCGTGTGCCTGCCCGGCTCCAGCCCGGAAGTATCCCAGACCCACCAGAAAGTGGCCTGGTCGCGCTGCCCGATACCAAAAGGGCCAAACAAGGCCGTTCCAAGCGCCTGCCCGGCGTAACGGACCGTAACCGTTTCGCCGGGCGCGGAATCCGGCGGGGCAAAGATCTCGAAACTGACCAGGTCGCCAACATAGAGCGGCCCGTCGGGGTGCGTGACCACGCGGTACTCTGCCGGGGAGGCCGCCGGCACGCAGGAGACCGTCAACAAGAGAAGGGTGAGCAGGAAAAACCGTTTCATAAGTGCGTCATGGAAAGCATAACCGGCGATAAACAGAGGTAAACAAGATTTTCCCGCTGAACCACCCTGTTTGGCGATTGAAACGCCAAAACATCTTTGTTCATCCCTGTTTATCTCCGGGGCACGTTCAGGCAAGCGCAGATTTCATCTTGTCCAGCGCTTCCTCCAGCGTGCGGCGCGGACAGCCGAAATTGAGCCGCACGAATCCCTCGCCGCCGGGGCCGAAATCCGCGCCGTCATTGAGCGCCACTTTGGCTTTCGAGAGAAAAAACTGGTGCGGCGAGCCTTCAATTTTTCCCGATTTCACCAACTCGCGGCAATCCAGCCAGGCGAGGTAGGTAGCGTCCGGGACCGTGAGGCGGATTCCGTCAAATTCGCTCTCGATGACGCTGACGAGGAAATCGCGGTTGGCGGTCAGGTAGGCGCGCAGGTCGTCCAGCCAGCCGTCGCACTGACCGGAGAACGCCGCCTGCGCGGCAACCATCCCCAAGCCGGTGACATGGTGCGCCATGCGCTCCTGGGCCTGACGGAAACGCAGGCGGAGAGATTCATCAGGGATGATGGCAAAGCCGCAGAAGAGACCGGGGATGTTGAAAGTCTTGCTGGGGGCAATGAGCGTGATCGTGCGACAGGCAATTTCCGGGTCGAGGGCGGCCAGCGGGACGTGACGCGCGCCGCCCAGCAAAAGTTCGGAGTGAATTTCGTCCGAGCAGATAAAGACGTCGCGCCGCGCGCACATTTCTGCTATACGCAACAACTCATCGCCCCTCCAAACCTGACCGGTGGGGTTGTGCGGACTGCAAAGCAGGAACATGCCGGTCCGCGCGCCGCCGGAATCGAAGGCGGATTCGAGCGCCTGCCAGTCAATCTCGTAGCGCAGGCGCTTTCCCGCCTCGACGCGGCGCAGTTCGGCGTCCTGGCGCACAAGACCGCTATGCCGATGAACCTGGAGAAACGGTGGGTAGACCGGCGGCTGGACGAGAATCCCCTTCTCCGCCTGGCAGCAGGCCTGTGCGGCGGCGGTGAAACCGGCCACCACGCCGGGCGTGACCAACACCGCTTCGGGTGCCACCTTCCAACCGTAGAGGCTGTCCATGCGGGCCAGAACGGCCTCCCGCAGCGCCGGCGAAGGCAGGTCATAGCCGAGGATGCCGTGTTCCAGCGCCCTGTGCAGCGCAGCAAGAATAGGCTCAGGGACAGCAAAATCCATGTCCGCCACCCACAGAGGGAGGACATCCTCGCCGTAGAATTGCCACTTCAGGCTGCTGCCGGAGCGGCGGTCAATAAGGCGATCAAAGTCAAAAGGCATGAGATCTCCAAAAACGATGCAAGATGGGAATGTTCTTTCTTGGACGTAATGGGCCTCGCCTCAGGAAATGCAGAAACCGTCTACGAGTACGACCACGAATTGACGAATGCCAAACTTTTTTCTCGCCCTTTGCAGTCGTGAGCCTCTTCTCGAACAGGTGGCCCGGCCAAAAACGACCCTTTGGGGATAGTCCATCGTCGGGCTAAGCAGTTACTCCCTGGTAGATTAACTGCCAAAGCCGTAGAAATAGACCGTGTTTGTGACAACATCCCAAAGAAAAAACTGCTCTCCCAACCATTTTTCCCCGACAAAGCCCTTTGAACGATAGCAAAGTGCGTGGGGCACCTCGGTAGGTTTCCAAGGCGGATCGAACACATCGTAACTCGGGGCGGGCAGTTCGAAACGGTCCAAAATGGTAACACAGGGCACAGATTCAAAATCGTCTTGCAAGTAGGCTTCCAAAAAAGTCGGCTCAACTTGGAAGCGGAGATAGAGGCTATGTCCCTGCCAAGTGTCCCCTGTGCCTTGAAGATCGCGAATTTCGGAAGGAATGGGCGATTGAATCAACGCTTCAAACATTTGTTCAGGCGTATTTCCACTGGTCGGGCCTGCAATTGGTTGAGGACCGCAGCCAGCCAAAAAGAGGAAGCAGATAGCGAGAAAGGAAAACCGGCTTTTTTGCATAAGACTGTTTAAGGGGACGGCTTTGCGAAACGAGGCCAAGAGTTAGATCGCTTCGCGGCTGCCAACTAGTCCGAACGGAGGAATGAGGCATCGCTGCGCCGGGCAGCCAGGACATTTTCCGGCCCTTCGCTGAGGATGTAGAGCGGGCGACCTTTGGCCTCGTCGTAGATGCGTCCAATGTACTCGCCCAGCACGCCCAGAGAAATCAACTGCACCCCGCCTAAAAAGAGGACAGCGATGAGCGTCGTTGCCTGCCCTTCAAAAAAGTGCGACCCCAGCAGACGCATCACGATGACCACCGGAATGGCCAGGGCGGCAAGCCCGGCCGAGATGAAGCCGAAATAGGTCGCCAGTTGCAGGGGGAAATACGAGAAGCCGGTAATGGCATTCAGCGCCAGTTTGAGCATCTTCTTGAACGGGTACTTGGTCACGCCGGCGTAGCGGGCGGCGCGCTTATACGGCACACCCACCTGCTTGAACCCCACCCAGGCCGACATGCCGCGCGGGAAGCGGTGTCGCTCGCGCATCGTTTTGAGCACATCCACCACCTTGCGGTCCATCAAACGGAAGTCGCCCGTATCGAGCGGAATCTTGACATCGGTAATGCGGTAAATGAGGCGGTAGAAGGCGGCTGCCGTCACCTTTTTGAACCACGTTTCACCTTCGCGCTCGGTGCGCACCGCGTAGACAACCTGATACCCCTCCTTCCATTTGGCAATCAGTTGGGGGATGACTTCAGGCGGGTCTTGCAGGTCGGCGTCAATGATGATGACCGCCTTGCCGCGGGCATGGTCCCAGCCGGCGGTGATGGCGACCTGGTGGCCGAAGTTGCGGGCGAAGATGAGCGGGCGGACGCGGGGGTCCTCCTGCGCCAGGGTGCGGATGGCCTCGGTCGAGCCGTCGGTCGAACCATCATCCACAAGGAGCAGTTCCCAGGTCCCGCCCGCCGCAGACATGACCTCCTTCACCCGCCGGTAGAGTTCAGGGATGTTTTCGAGTTCGTTATAGATGGGAGCAACAATGGAATAGTCAATTTCGGTCATTTTTTCTCTCGTTTCCGTCCGGCGCGAGGGTGGGGAGCAGGCTGCGCCGTTTCAATCGGGGTCTCTGTCGGGGCGTCGGCGAAGGGTGTCATTCCCAGAACACGGCGGCGGAGATAGTTGAAAATAATTGCCAGAGAAACCGCCACCGGAATGACCAGCAAGGCCCCCAAGATTCCCCACAGGATGGTGGCCAGGACGATGAAGATGAACACTAGGGGCTCCGGCATGTGAACGCTGCGCCCCATGATATACGGTCGCAGCCAAAAATTCTTGACACTAATCAGCACCAGATAAACCGCTACGACTAGCAGGGCCACGCCCAAATTGGGCAGCGGAATCCAACTAGACCCTTCGAGCAAAGCCACCGCCGCCGCCAGGAGCGCCGCTACCAGTGGGCCGACATCCGGGATAAGTGTCAGCAGACCGGCAACAATGCCCAAGACGATCGCTCCGGAGAGGCCGAGGATCGTCCAGGCCAGCGTAAATACGATGCCGACGATGAGCATCAGCAGAAGTTGCCCTCGCAGATAACTCATCCATACGGCGCGGACGCGCCGATAGACTTCTTCGATTTCAGGTTGATATTCGGAGGGGAAGGAACGGATAAACCCTTGCCGCAGGGTGGGCCATTCGGAGAGAAAATAATACACCGCGACCAAGGTCACCAAGACCCAGAGCGCGCCCAGGGAGGTTTGTTCAAGCAAGTGTAGGGCATTTTCGGTCAGCGAGGGGATGAACGTGAGACGAAATTGCTCTAAGCGCAAGGCCAGATGGGTAAAATCAAGCGCAAAACCGGCCACAGAATGCGGCTCAGCGAGCCAAAATGTGGCCTGATTGAGAACGACGCCGACATCGCGGAAAATCTGCTGCAATTCATCCAAAAAGAGCGTCATGCTCGCCGGAGCGCCCACAAGAAGCAGGACGCTGGCCGAAAAAGCGAGGTTGACCGCCGCCCGGCGCGATAATTTGACGCTGCGGGTGAGCAAGTTGACCGCCGGATTAATGAGATAGGCGACAAACGCAGCAATAATCAACGGCTGCAAGACCGTGCGGACGTACCACAGGCCCACAGCCAGTAGAAGTATCAGAACAGCCGAAACGACGTAGCGAAGCGGCAAATTCCACTGCCTGTCGTTCATAGCAGTTTCTTCACAGCCTCCAAGGTCGGCTCGATGACCGGCGCCTCGTGAACGGCTTGCATGGCGGCGCGCACGTCCTTGAGGCCGGAGCCGGTGTTCAGCACGAGAATCGGGTCTTCGGGGTTGACAATGCCCGCGCCTGCCGCTTTGACCAGACCGGCATAGGCCGTCGCCCCGGCCGGTTCGGCAAAGATGCCCAGTTTGCCAAGGTCGGCGATGGCGCGCAGGATTTCGGCGTCGGAGACGAGGAGATACGTCCCGCCGGTCTCGCGCGCGGCGCGCACGGCGCGCACGCCGTCGCGCGGCAAGTTGACGGAGATGCTGTCGGCGAGCGTGTTGGCCTCAACCGGGATGATTTTCTCCGTTCCGGCATGGAAGGCATTGGCGATCGCCGCCGAGCCTTCGGCCTGGACGCCGATGATGCGCGGCATTTTCTCCATCCAGCCGAGAGCGAACAAGTCTTTGAAGCCTTTGTGCAGGCCGGAGATGATATTCCCGTCGCCCACCGAGACGAAAACAGTCAGGCAGGCAGAGCCGAGGGTGTTTTCCATCTCCCGCGCCCATTCCCAGATTTCGTAGGCGGCGGTCTTCTTGCCTTCGGCCGTGAATGGATTGTAGCCGGTGTTGCGGCAGTACCAACCGAACTCCTGGGCGGCCTGAACCGTCAAATCGAAGGCGTCATCGTAGGTGCCATCCACCAGCATCACCTGCGCGCCGTAGATGAGCAACTGGGCAATTTTGGCGGGCGGCGCAGTTTTAGGGGCGAAGATGACCGCTTTCTGCCCCACCGCAGCCGACATCCCGGCCAGAGCCGCCCCGGCGTTGCCGGTGGAGGCGGTCACGACGACCTCGGCGCGGATGGCGCGCGCCCGCGCCACCACCACGGCGCTGGCGCGGTCCTTGAACGAGGCGGTCGGGTTGGAGGATTCGTTCTTCAGCCAAACCCGTTCCAGGCCGAGGGGAGCGGCCAGCCGCGCCAGCGAGAGGACATGCGTCCCGCCGGCCAGCCGCAGCATGGTCCCCTCGCCGCCCGGGTCGGGGACAGGGAGAAGCGGCAGGTAGCGCCAGAGCGAACGTTCGGAGCGGGAGGTCAGGTCTTCGGGCTGGAATTTCTGGCGCAGATGGTCGTAATCCAGCACCACGTCTAGATTGCCGCCATCCTTCGGGCAGGTGTATGTCACCTGGCCGGGGAGATATTCGGTATTACACAACGAACAGCGATAGCCAAGATATTTTTCCATAGTCGCATCACTCTTGAGTTTGATTAGACTTCTTGCATAACGATACAAACGCAGCGATTGCAGCGGCTTCTTTGCCACGGATTACACAGATTGTCAGAGAAATTGCATTTCCATCCGTGCGAATCGGCGTAATCTATGGCTAAAAAGACTTTTACAAGGTTTCTATTATATCTGCAAAGAGTCGTTTCCTGCCTGGGCACGGCGGAGGAATGCCAAAATCCGTTCCTGGTCCACCGGCAGGGAATCCAGGCGCAGGCCGACGGCGTTGTAGATGGCGTTGGCAATTGCCGCCGGGGTGGGGATGCTGACCACCTCCCCCACTCCCTTCGCCCCGTAAGGGCCTTCGGCGGTGGGATGCTCGACGATGATGGGGATGACTTCGGGCATGTGGACAATGGACGGGATGCGGTAACGCGCCAGCCGGTCGGTGACGACCCGCCCTTCCTCCAAGATGAAATGCTCGGTGAGTGTGTTGCCCAGTCCCATCGTGACGCCGCCCTCCACCTGCCCGCGCAGGCCGAGGGGGTTGATCGCCTTGCCGACGTCATTGGCCGAGATGACACGCAAGACGCGCACGAGCCCCGTATGCGTATCCACCTCCACTTCGGCAGCCTGGGCAGCGAAGGAAAAGGCGAAGTGCATATCACCACCCTGACCGAGCGGTTTGGTCTCCGGCGCCCAGTACTCGTAGCGGGCAAGCGGCTCCAGACCTGCCGCCTGCATCGCCACGGCCACCTGGCCCAGGGTGAGCTTCTGCCCGTCCACCTGCGCCAAGCCCTCCACGTAGCGGATGCGCTCCGGCGGGCAATCGTATTTTTCGGCCAAGAAGGAGGTCACCGCCCGGCGCAGGGATTGCGCCGCCAGCCGCGCCGCGTTGCCGGTCACGTAGGTCTGGCGCGAAGCGGTGGTGGGGCCGCCGTCGGGAGTCAGGTCGGTATCCATCACCAGGACGCGCACACGCTCCGGCGGGAGGGAGAACTCCTCGGCGACAATCATGCGCAGCACCGTCACCAATCCCTGGCCGAGTTCTGCGGCGGAGGTGCGCACTGCCAGCGAGCCGTCGGCATAGAGTTGCACTTCGGCGCCGGACTTATCCGGCGCGCCGCCACCCAGACCGGTGTTCTTGTACGCCGCGGCAAAGCCCCAGGCGCGCACCCGATGCGGCGCTTCGGGGAGGGGGCGCGGGGCAAAGAGCCGCTCGCGCTCCAGCCCGGAGAGGCGCAGCATTTCCGCCTCCACGCGCTCGATGCACTCCAGCAGGCCGACGCTTTCGCGCAAGACCTGGCCGGTGTTGGTCACGCTCCCAACGCGCAGGGCATTGCGGCGGCGCAGTTCGATGGGGTCGAGGCCGAGCGTTTCGGCGAGCGTGTCCATCATGCTTTCGATGGCAAAGGCCGATTGCAGGACGCCAAAGCCGCGATAGGCTCCGGCGGGCGGGTTGTTGGTGTACATGGCGTAGCAATCGGCGCTGACATGCGGGGCTTCATACGGCCCGGCCGAGTGCGTGGTGGCGCGGGTAAGCACCTTTTCGCCCAGCGAGGCGTAGGCGCCGGTATCGCCGAAGAGTTCGGTTTCCACGGCGGTCAAGCGCCCGTCCCATTTGGCGCCGATTTTGACGCGAATTTGAGTGGCGTGACGTTTGGGGTGGGCAATCAAACTTTCGCGGCGGTCGTAGAGCAGTTTGACCGGCCGGCCGGTGACCTGCGCCAGCAAGGCGGCGTGGATTTGCCCAGCAATGTCTTCCTTGCCGCCGAAGCCGCCGCCCATCAACTGGCCGACAATGCGAACGCGCTCCTCCGGCCAGCCGAGCGCCGCGGCCACCTGGGCGCGGTCGGCGTAGGGAATCTGCGAGCCGACGTAGATTTCCATGCGCCCATCCGGCAGCGGGACGGCAATCGAACACTCCGGCTCCAGGAAGGCGTGGTCCATCATCGGCGTGGAAAAGGTATGTTCGAGGAGGACTTCCGCCTCGGCAAATCCCTGGTGGACATTTCCTTTGCGGACTTGGATGTGCTTGAGCAGATTGCCGCCCGGATGAAGCGCCTCGGCGTCGGGACGCCGCGCCTGAAGCGGGTCAGAGATGACCGGACGCTCCTCCACTTCGACCTGGATGCGGCGCGCCGCTTCGACGGCAATTTCGCGGCTTTCGGCGGCGACAATCGCCAGGGCATCGCCCACATAGCGGATGCGTTCACCGATGCCGATCAGCGTCGGCCAGTCGTGAATAACGAGGCCGTGATTCTTCTCGCCGGGGATGTCGGCGGCGGTCAGGACGGCGACAACGCCGGGCAGGGCGCGCGCCGCTTCGACATCCAGACGGCGCAGGATGGCATGGGGCACCTCGGCGCGGCGCACGGCGGCATGCAACATACCGGGGAATTTCAAGTCATCGGTATAGACGGCACGCCCGGTGACCTTCTCGACCGCGTCGGGGCGGATGACACTGTGCCCAACAACCTGCCGGGGTTCGGCAGATTCGGGGATGCCGGGGTCGGGCAGCGCTTCACCGCTGCGCAAGGTATGGGCAGCGGCCAGGATGGCGCGCTCGATAGTCGGATAGCCGCCGCAACGGCAAAGGGTGTCCTTGAGAGCGGTGCGAATCTCGGCGGGGGCGGGATCGGGGTTATGCTGCAAGAGGGCGTAGGCGGTCATAATCTGGCCGGGGATGCAAAATCCGCACTGCACCGCGCCGTATTTGACGAAGGCTTCCTGCAGGGGATGAAGTCCGGTCTCGCTTTGCAGGCCTTCGATGGTGGTGATGTGCTTGCCATGCGCCCGCTCTGCGGGATAGACGCAGGACATCACCGCCTGTCCGTCAATGACGACCGTGCAGGCGCCGCATTCGGCCTCGTTGCAGCCGATTTTCAGGCCAGTCAGGTTGAGGCGCTCGCGCAGCAGCGTCGCCAACGTCTCGCCGGGGACGGCTTCGAGGGTGTATTCTGTGCCGTTAACGGTAAGGGTGATAGCATTCATTTTTCGCTCTTTATGACTCTTTAGTTTCCGCTAAATTGAGATTTCCACTATATGTGGAGAAAGATCGTCAAAACCGCCTATTTTTCCCAGATATGGCGTCCCAAATATGGGAAAAAGCGGCAGATTTTCGAGTAAATCGCCATATATGCTTTCAAGGCATAAGTTAGCGGAAAGTAAAGTGACTTTTACTTCCGAATTAACACAACGGACACAAAGGGGGCACAAAGGACACGAATCTTTTATTCTTTTCGAGCCCTTTGTGTTTATAAACGATCACTTGCTCTACGCCAGGCCATCTGCAGGCCATCGCGCAGGAGGGCTTCGACCACGCTGCGACGGTACTCGGCGCCGGCGCGGTGTGGGCTGGAACGGAAATGCGCTTCGGCAAGCAAGGTCTCGAGCGCTTGCTCGATGAGAGCGTCCTCGAATTTCCGTCCACGCAGGGCAGACTCGGTGGCCGTCAGTCGGCGCGGGGTGGGGCCGGAGGGGCCAACCGCCAGGCGGGCGTCTGCAATCCTATCGCCGACGCGTTCCAGCCAGACGGCCAGGTTCAGGATGGGCAGGGCAATCCCCTGAATGCGCATCACCCGTCGGAAGGCGGAGGCCTGTCCCGCGCGGCGCAGAGGCAGGTGAAAAGCGGTGATGAGTTGCCCGGGTCGGAGGGCGGATTTTCCGGGGCCGAGGAATAGGTCGGTCAACGGGACGCGGCGGACCACATCGAGGTCCGCGACCGAGACGTGCGCGCCGAGGGCGGTGAGGGCGATCGTCCCGTCGGCGGCGGGGAGGGCATGGGCGACGTTCCCGCCCAGGGTCGCCACGTTGCGTACCTGCGGCCCGCCGATGAGCGAGCAGGCTTCGGTCAGCGCCTGGGCGTGTTCGGCGACCAGGGGCGATGCGGCGATCTGGCTCAGGGGGAGTGCCGCGCCGATAAACAGTTCCCTCTCCCGGATTTCGAGCAATTTCATTTCGGGGATGAAAGTCAAATCCACGAGGGTGTGGACGGGAGGGTGACGCCCCTGCTGCAGGTCGAGCATCAGGTCGGTGCCGCCGGCAATCGGCAGGGCCGGGCCGGGAGCGGAGGCCAGCGCTTGAAGCGCCTCCTGAAGAGAGGTTGGCCGCAGATAATTCTGCCAATGAGCCATCACGGAACGTTTCACTCCTTCTGGCAAGTGTAGGTCACGCGGGGCGTGACCTACACAGAAAGAAGCATTGAGGAGGGAGAACGGGCTACTTGCCTCTTTCTCCCCGGATGTAAGGGATGCCGAGAGCGGCAGGCGCGCCCAACCGCTTGCGCATGGCGTCGCGCGAACCTATCACCAATACCACGATGGTGAAGGCGTAAGGAAGCATTTGCAGGAAGAACCCCCAGTAAGGGTTGTAGTAAAAGGGGTTGGCGGCGCCAAACAGCGTGGTGGGGCCTTGAATGTCGAGAATGAGACGGCGCAGCGCGCCAAAGGTGTAAGAGCCAACTGCGGCGCGCAGCGGGTCCCACTGGGCAAAAATGACCAGGCCGACGGCAATCCAGCCCTGACCGGAGGTGGTCATCTCGCTGAACCAGCCAGGGGCGATAGCGAGGCTGATGGTGACGCCGGCCAGACCGGCCAGCATACCGCCGATGAAGACGTACAGGTAGCGCATGCGGAAAACGTTGATGCCCAACGCATCGGCCGCAGCGGGATATTCCCCTACGGCGCGCAGGTGCATGCCCGGCCGGGTGTAGTTGATGAAATACCAGGTTACCGGAATGAACAGATATCCCAGATAAACCAGGACGCTTTGATTGGAGAAAAAGATCTTGCCCAGAATGGGAATCTTTTCAAGAAGCGGGACCGAGATGGTTGGCAGCAGGGCTACCGTCCCGGCTTTACTGAGGCCGTCGCCCAGGACGAGGCTGATGCCAATGCCGAGGAAGGTGAGCGCCAGTCCGCTGACCACCTGGTCGGCATGCAGGGTGATGGTCATGAAAGCGTGAATCTGGCTGAGCAAACCGGCGGCAAGCATAGCGACCAGGACGCCCAGCCAGGGATTGCCGGTTTTGATGGCGACGCTGTAGCCGCTCATCGCGCCGATGAGCATCATCCCTTCCACGCCGAGGTTCATCACACCGGAGCGTTCGGCCAGGATTTCGCCCAGCGTAGCAAACAGCAAAACGGTCCCGGTGGCAACGCCCGCCTGCAAAACAACGAGGATGTCCATGATTACCCCTCCTCTGGTACACGTTCGATGCGCAGGCGGTAACGCATCAGGAAGTCGCTGCCGATCAGGCAGACGAGGATAATCCCCTGAATCATCTTTGGGATGCCGGAGGGCTGAATTTCGCGCCCGGCCAGAAGCAGCGCGCCGAACAGGACGGAGACAAGGATGGCAACCAGGGGGTTCAGTTTGGAGAGCCAGGCGACGATGATGCCGGTGAACCCGTAACCGGCGGCAATCGGCGAGGTCTGGAGACGGTGAACCGTCCCGGCGACCTCGGACATGCCGCCCAGCCCGGCCAACGCGCCGGAGAGTATCATCACCAGCAGCGTATTGCGGGTGATGTTGATGCCGGCGTATTCGGCGGCGCGGGCGTTATCGCCGATCAGACGGATTTCGTAGCCCCAGCGACTGCGATAGAGGACAAACCAGAGGATGACCGCGGCGATCATCCCCAGGAGAAGCCCGGCATGCGTGGTCAGACCGCGCAGGAAGGGAACCGCATCGGCATAGTCGAGCAAGCGCGGCAGCCAGGCGTTTTTGGGGAAAATTTTGCTCATCTGGAAGCCGCCTTCCGTCCAGACCGCAAAAATCCAGTAATTAATCCAGGAGACGGCGATGTAGTTCATCATCAGCGAACTGATGATTTCGTTGACGTTCAGTTTGGATTTGAGCAGGCCCGGAATGCTTCCCCACAGCGCCCCCAGGAGCATGCCGGCCAGCATCATGGTCGGGAGGACAATCCAGGCCGAAGTCTCCGGTGGGAAGAGCGGAATCAGCACCACTGCGCTTGCGCCGAATGCGCCCATGATGAATTGCCCTTCCGCGCCGATATTCCACAACTTCATGCGGAAAGCAACCGAACAGGCCAGACTGGTGAGCAGAATGGGCGTGGCCTTGACGAGCGTATCCGAGAGGACGCCGATATTGCCAAAGGATGCCCTGGCGATGTGGGCATACGAGGCGAACGGGTTGCCGCCGGCAAAGGCAATCACAACGCCGCCGAGTATCAGCGCCAGGACAATCGCGCCGGCCGAAAGCGCAACCGGATACCACTTCGGCGGTTCCTGGAGACGGGGTTCCAGGCGCAGACGATAGGGAAAACGCCTGCCGCGTTTCGAGACGGAGACAGAGGCATCAGACATGTTTCTCGGCCTTTCCAAGATGGACTTTTTCGAGAGGCGTGCCGGTCATCATCTGGCCGATGGCCTCGATGAGTTCGGGAGAAGGCTCGCCCGCTTCGATTTTGACCTCGCCCATGATGCGCCCTTCGTAGATGACATAGACCCGGTCGCTGAGCGAGAGCAGTTCTTCGAGTTCTTCCGAAATGAGGAGAATGGCCGCATCGGCGGCGCGCTGTTCGAGCAGGAGACGGTGCACGCCCTCGATCGCGCCCACGTCCAGCCCCCGCGTCGGCTGGACGGCCACCAGCAGAGACGGCCGCCCGGAGATTTCGCGCGCCAGGATGACCCGCTGGAGGTTGCCGCCCGAAAGCAGGCGCACCGGCGTCTCGACGGTGGGGACCATGATATCGTATTCGCTTTTCAAGCGGGAGGCGAATTTGACAGCCTGTGACATGTTGAGGAAGCCATGACTATCGAGCGGCGGCTGGCGGTATTGTTTCATGATAACGTTGTCGGTGACGCTCAAATTGGGAGCCGTTCCCACATGCGTGCGGTCTTCGGGGATGTGCGCCATACCGCGCATAATTCCAAACAAGGCCGAACGATTGGCAATCGACTCGCCGTTTAGTTCGACCTGTCCACTCTTGCATTTGCGCAGACCGGTAATCACCTGCGCCAGTTCACGCTGACCATTGCCGGCCACGCCTGCCAGCCCAACAATTTCACCGGCGCGCACTTCCAACGAGACGCCGTTGAGCGCCAGCAGCCCTTTGTCGTTATCGGCATACAAATCGCGCACCGAAAGCATTACCCGGCCCGGCTCTTTGGGCTGTTTATCGAGATGGAAGACAACATCCCGGCCCACCATCTGACGGGCGAGTTCCTGACGGGTGACGCTGTGGGCGTCCAGCCCGGCAGCGGTGACCTTGCCCTTGCGCAGAACTGTAACCCGGTCGGCAATCGCCATCACTTCCTGCAATTTATGACTGATAAAGATGATAGACTTCCCCTCCGCGGCCATGGCGCGCAGGGTGACGAACAAATCTTCGATTTCCTGCGGCGCCAGGACGGCTGTCGGCTCGTCCATGATAAGCAAATCCGCACCGCGGTAGAGCATTTTCAGAATTTCCACGCGCTGCTGCTCGCCCACCGATAACTGCCAAATCTTGGCGCGCGGGTCCACCTTCAAACCAAAGCGTTCCCCCAACTCGAAGATAATGCGGTCATATTCGCGCAAGTTGAGGTGAAAACGCGGAGTTTCCAATCCAAGCAGAATATTTTCTGTAACTGTTTGGGAAGGAACCAGCATAAAGTGCTGGTGAATCATGCCAATCCCCGCGTAAATGGCGTCCCGCGGAGAATTGAAGTTAACCTTCTGCCCTTTGACCTTAATCACGCCGGATTCGGGCTTATAAAGTCCGGCGAGGACATTCATCAAGGTGCTTTTTCCAGCGCCGTTTTCGCCCAGCAGGGCGTGGATCTCGCCGCGGCGCACGTCGAAGTCCACATGGTCATTTGCCACAACGCCCGGAAAATGCTTGCAGATGCCGCGCATTTCCACCATGAGGAGGGCGCTTTCCGAACCGGGAGGGGGTGAATTTACAGGCTGAGTAGTATTCACACAACATCTCCTGCAAGCCGACAACAGGTCGAGGGGGATATAAAATTATGGAAATCGCGAAGACTCCGCGCGTAGGTCGGATTGGCCATCCGACCTACATTGCGGCTTGCCGCACCATGCAAGGAGGGGTCAGAGCGGTGCAACATTTCTGGCCCCTCCAAACATCAGAAATTACGGCGTCGGCAGTTCGGCGGTGATACCTTCAGCCCACCAGAACATACCGATCTTGACATCTGGATTCCAGGCCTTGAACTGGTCGAGGTCGAGTTGCTCAAGCGACTGGCCTGCCGGCAAAATCAGGTTGCCCTTGTTGTCATAGATGGGGCCCTTGAAGACATCGAAGCGAGTAAACTTACCGGCCAGCATATCGGCCAGGGTGGAGCGCACCATCTCGATGACTTCGGGCGGCAGGTCCTGCATCCCCTTGGTCAGGCTCTGTCCTTCCATGAAGCCATACAGACCGAGGCCGCCACTATCGGCGTCAAAGTAGTCCCAGCCGGGGGTGTAGGTGCCGTCAATCACGCCCTGGGTAATTGAGGCGTAGACCGGGCCCCAGTTCCAGTAGGGAGCGGTGAGGCAGGCATCCACCTTGCAGGAGCCGGACCAGTCATAGGTCACGCCCCACTTGCCCTTCTCCTGGGCCACATCGGCCACAGCCGGGGTATCCGCGCCGGTGAAGACCACCTGCGCGCCGGCGTCGAAGAGGGAAGCGGCGGCATCGCGCTCGATGACGGGGTCATGCCAGGTGTTAATCCAGCGGACATCCATCGTGCATTCCGGGCAAGTTTTCTTCATGCCCAGAGCAATGGCGTTGCCGAGGCGCAATTCCTCGGGGATGGGGAAGGTCGCCATGTAACCAAGTTTCGGATTGCCATCCAGTTTAGCGCGGGCGCCGGCAATCATGCCCGCCAGGTACTTCATGTCCTCCATAGCGCCAAACAGGTTGCCGAAGTTGGTCATATTGGACTTATAGCCGCTGATGTGGATGAACATCGTGTCCGGGAATTCGGCCGCGACCGTCTCCATCGGGTCCATGTAACCGAAGGAGGTGCCGAAAATCAGGTTGAAGCCCTTGCGGGCCAGCGCGCGGAAGACTTGTTCGGAATCGGCGCCTTCCGGCACATTCTCGATGTAGGCTACGTGGACGTTCGGGACATTTTCTTCCACGTAGAGCAGGCCTTCATAGTGCGCCTGCGACCAGCCGCCATCGTCGTGTGGGCCAATCAGCACCATGGCAACGTTGAATTTGCCGCTTTTAATGGCCGGAATCTGAAAGCCGCCGACTTCCTCGGCTTTGGGAGCGCAGGCGGTAAGGACCAGAATGGCCGCCAGAGCCAGAAACGTGAAACGAGCAAAGAACTTACGCATAGGGAACTCCTCCTGCAGAAATTTTGTACGGATTCGACGACAAACCAAAAGCCTTCATGTGCCCGTTACTCCCTGCACCTCACCTCCTTTCCATCAAAAAAGCCGCAAGGATTGTATCATGCCTTCTGGCCTTAAATCTACGGCACAATCCAGGTGCCGGTCTCGCCTTTGAGGGCGCGGCCGATGTTCTCCGGGTTGGTGATGAGCGCCTTGCCGTTGGGGTTGGCTTCGAGGAACCAGATGATGGCCTGGATTTTCGGGGCCATCGAGCCTTTGGCGAAGTGCGTCCCTTCGGCCAGGTACTGCTTGGCTTCGGCCAGGGTCATCTTGTCAATCCATTTCTGGTCGGGCTTGCCAAAGTTGAGCGCCACCTTCTCGACCGCGGTGGAGATGACGAACAGGTCGGCCTTGATCTCGCGCGCCAGCAAACTGGAGGCGTAGTCTTTGTCAATGACCGCCGCCGTGCCGACGTATTCGCCGCCGCCCTTGTCAATGACCGGGATGCCGCCGCCGCCGACCGTGATGACGACCACACCGGCATCGAGCAGGGTCTTGACCGAGTCGAGTTCGACCACTTCCTTCGGCAGCGGCGAGGCGACGACCCGCCGCCAGCCGCGCCCGGCGTCTTCGCGCACCGTCCAGCCGAGTTCCTTCTCGCGGCGTTTGGCCTCGGCCTCGTCCATGAACGAGCCGATGGGCTTGGTGGGATTCTGAAAGGCCGGGTCGTTCTTGTCCACCAGCACCTGGGTCACGATGGTGGCGACGTTCTTCTTGATGCCGCGCCGGTAGAGTTCGTTTTGCAAATTCTGCTGCAGGGCGTAACCGATGGCGCCCTGGCTGTCGGCCCCGCACACGTCCAGCGGGACCTCGTGCATGCCCTCCACTTTGGCGGCGATCTCCGAGCGGCGCAGGATAAAGCCGACCTGCGGCCCGTTGCCGTGACCGATGGCCACCTCCCAGCCGGCCTCGATCATGTCGGCGATGTGGTAGCAGGTCTCTTTGGCCGCCTGGTACTGGTCTTCAACGGTTTTGTGCTGCTCGTCTTTGATGAGCGAGTTGCCGCCGATGGCAACCACAGCGAGTTTTTTGGTCATACGTTCTCCTATCCCATTGTCAACGCCATGACCGCCTTCTGGGCGTGCAGGCGGTTTTCGGCCTCATCGTAGACGACCGAGTTCGGGCCGTCAATCACGCCGTCGGTGACCTCGATGTTGCGGTCGGCGGGCAGGGGGTGCATGTAGATGGCGTCGGGCTTGGCGAGGGCCATCTTGCGCTCGTCGGTGATCCAGTGGGAGTACTTCTGGATGATTTTGGCACCCTCTTCCGGGTCCGGGGTGTGCACCATGGCGCCCCAGGATTTGGCGTAGATGATGTCGGCATCCTTGAAGGCTTTCTCCATCCCGTCCGGGTCGGAGATGACCTCGAAGCCGGCGCCGGCTTTCTTGGCCTCGGCCTCAGCCTGAGCCATGATCTCGGGCATCAGACGGAATTCCGGCGGGTGGACGAGGGTCACATCCAGCCCAAAGCGCGGCATCTGCAGGATGAGCGACTGCGGCACCGACATCGGCTTTTGGTACGAGGCGGCGTAGGCCCACGAGACGACCATCTTCTTGCGGCGCAGGTCGCGGCCTTTCTTCTCGACGATGGTCATCAGGTCGGCCAGAATCTGGAAGGGGTGATAGATGTCGCACTGCATGTTCAGCACCGGCACGCGGCTGTACTTGGCCACCTCGCTGATGTATTTGTTGCCCACGCCCCAGTCCACGTGACGGATAGCGATGCCGTCGTAGTAGCGGCCAAAGATTTCGCCGATTTCCTTGGGGGTGTCGCCGTGGGCGATTTGGGTGGTGCGGCTCTCGATGAACGCGCCGTGGCCGCCCAGTTGGGCGATGCCGGCCTCAAACGAGCCGCGCGTGCGCGTGGACGAGAAGAAGAAGAGCATCGCCAGCACCTTGTCGCGCAGGTAGGGATGCGGTTCGTTCAGGGCGCGCTTGCGCTTCAGGTCGAAGGCCACGTCGAGGACGGTTTCGACTTCTTCTTTAGTGAAATCCAGGTCGCCGATTAAGTCACGGCCATGTAAGAAGGTTTGCATAATGAGTCTCCTGTTAGATAGTCTTTAGTCTAATATCGGGAGTCTAATAGTCGGGAGTCTGATAGTCGTCAGTCTGACCGTCATCAGACTATCCGACTATCAGACTATGAGACTCTAGACTCTACTCCATCGCTCCCAACACCAACGCCAAGAGCGCCATGCGCATCACCACGCCGTTGAAGGCCTCCTGCCAGTAGCGGCTCCAGCGGGTGATGTCCACGTCGGTCGGGACCTCGTCCATGCGCGGCAGGGAATGCAGCAGGATGGCGTCGGACTTGGCCTTGGTGGCGAGCAGTTCGCGGGTGATCTTGTAGTTGGCGGGGGTCAGGCCGACATCGCCCTTGCGCTCGTCGCGGGACTTGGTGTAATCGGGCTGGACGACCGGCTCGACCAGGATGACGTCGGCGTCGGCAATCGCCTGCTCAACGTGTTCGGCCTCGCGGAAATCGAGGCTGTATTGGCGCAACTCGGCCTTGAACTCCTCGGTCAGGCTCATTTCGGGCGGCGAGACGAAGGTGATCGGGCAATCGAACTGCGTCAGGGCATAGGCCAGCGAGTGCATCGTGCGCATGCGCATATCGCCCACCGCCAGCCACTTCAGGCCGTCAATCGTGCCTTTCTCCTTCAGCACCGTGTAGAGGTCGGTCAGAATCTGGGTCGGGTGTTCGCCCCAGCCGTCGCCGCCGTTGATGATGGGAATGGAGGCCCACTTGGCCGCCTCGTGCGGCGCGCCCTGCTGGAAGTGGCGCATGACGATGACATCGCCGTAGAACTCCAGCATCTTGACCGTGTCCTTGATGGACTCCTGGTAGAAGTCCCCGGCGCGGGTCATCTTGGCATCGGCGAAGCCGGTCACGTGACCGCCCAGGCGGTGCATGGCCGCCTCGTGCGCCAGGCGCGTGCGCGTGGAAGGCTGATAGAAAGCCGTCACCAGAGTCTTCTCTTTGAGCAGGTCGCTGTTGCGGCGCTGCACGGCAATCGGCTCCAGTTCAGCCGCCACGTCGAAAACGTGGAAAAATTCGTTCCGTTCGAAATCCTTGAGGGACAGAATGTCCCGGCCAGCAAAACTACGCATGGTGTAACTCCTTTTGTGGTTGATAAAGTATTCTGTAGCAGGGAAACAAGCATGGAAAACGCCCGTTTCCCTGCTACCTGTTGACTGGCTTACTTGCCTGCCCCGCACGCCTCCTCGCACATGACGGGGAACATGGCGTAGAACTCCGTTGCGGCGACCACATCCGCCAGCGGGACCTGCTCAAGGTTGGTGTGGGCAAACTTCTCGTCGCCCGGCCCGAAACCGATAGAGGGGATACCCGCCTTCCCGGCCCAGTATGTGCCGTTGGTGGAGAAATCCCACGTGCCGAGTTCGCGCTTCTCGCCCCAGAGAAGTTCCACCGCCCGCTGAGCGGCTTGTGTGAGGGGATGCGTATCTTCCAACAGCCAGGGCGGGTAAAACTTGGAGACAGGGAAGACGAAGCCGGTGTAAGAGGGCGTATCGTAGAACAACTCCTCCACCTCGACTTCTCCCTGCAGATAGTCGGGGATCAGCCCGCGCACTTGCTGGATGACTTCATCACGCGTTTCGCTGAGGGTCATGCGGCGGTCAATATAGATGGTGAATTGATCGGGGACGGCGTTGATGGACGCGGTACGCGTCGCCGCGTCGGTCACGGCGATCGAGGCATATCCCTGCACGGGGTGGTAGCCGAAGCCGAAGCGCATGCGCCGGTCGAGGTCGCGGATGGCGTTGATGATGCCGACCATCTTGTACACGGCGTTGTCGCCCAGGTAATGCGAAGCGGCGTGCGCCGAGCGCCCTTTGGCCACCACGCGCAACTCAACGCGCCCCTTATGGCCGCGATAGACCCGCATCTTGGTCGGCTCGCCAATGACGACGAAGTCCGGCTTGACCTGCGGGTCTGTCTCCACAAAGGCATTGGGGGCGATGCCGTCGCATTGCTCTTCCATGTTGCCGAAGTAATAGACGGTGTAGCCTTCCAGCAGGCCCAAATCGCGGGCGAGCGCCAAGCCATAGACCATGCCGGGGGTGGAGTTTTTCTCGTCGCAGGCGCCGCGGGCGTAAAGGATGCCGTTTTCCACCTTGCCGGTGAACGGGTCCCACTCCCACTCGGCCGGGTCGCCTACGCCGACCGTGTCAATGTGCGAGTCGTACACGATGACCTTCGGGCCGTTACCGATGCGTCCGAGGGTGTTGCCCATTTTGTCAAAACGTACCTCGTCGTAGCCGAGTTTACGCATCTCGGCCTGGATACGCTCGCCTACGTCCTTGATCTGCCCCTCCATGCTGGGGATGGCGCAAATGTCGCGCATGAAGCGGATAATATCTTCCTGCGCCGCGCTCACCCGGGCTTTGAGTTCTTTAACATTGACTTCCATAGCAATCCTTTAAATCTGTAACTGTGCCTATTCACCCGCAGAAAGATCGGAACATCTGCATCATTTGCGAAGTCTGCGGATGATTGGAGGTTTCTTCGACTATCCTCCGCTCACGCGGCGAACCACATGGAAGCGGAAATAGCCGGGGAGGAAATAACTGTGCGAGTGGTCCACCATGCGGCCATCTTCGGCGTATAACTGCGCCTCGAAGTGCAGGAGGACATCATCCCGCTGAATCTGAAGGGCACGCGCCACTTCCGGCGTCGCGCCGAGGGCGCAGATCTCGGTGCGGGACTGAGAAAGTTTCGGGTTGCCGCGCCGCAGCAGCAGGTCCAGCACCGAACCGGTGAAGCCGCCGTTCAACTCTTCCAGCGAGAGAACATCTGCCGGCAAGACATCCACCAGAAAGGCAATCGGGTGCGAGTCGGCGTAAATGATGCGCGCCACACGCGTCAACGGCGCGCCGCGCAGCAAGCCGAACCGCTCCGCCTCGGCCTCATCCGCTGTTTCCTGCGAAATGGTCAACTCGCCCATCCGTACCGCCAGACCGATGCGCTGGGCCAGGGTTTCGATGCTCTCCAGCACCTCGAGGCCGGTGTCAATGACCGGCACCTGAGGCAGGACGAACGTCCCCACGCCCTGCTGACGGCGGATGCGGCCCTGATTTTCGAAGGCGCGCATGGCCTCGCGCAGAGTGGCGCGCGAGACTCCCAGCCGGCGCGCCAGTTCCGGCTCGGAGGGCAGGCGGCTCTCCGGCGGGAGACCGGCGATCAGTTCGGCCAGTTCGCTTTGCAGGCGGCGAAAAGGAAAATGTCTCATGATTGCCTCGCTTTCTACGCTTCCACTAACGATATGAATTCGAAGCGGTTCACATCCACCAGTCCCTTGTCGGTGAGACGCAGTTCGGGGATGACCGGCAAGGCCAGCAGGCTGAGGGTCATGTTGGGATTGTTAATCTTGCAGCCGCAGGTGCGGAAGCCGTCCAGAATGGATTGCGCTTTGCGGGCGACCACTTCCGCGTGTTCGGCAGACATCAAGCCGCCAATCGGCAGTTCGATTTGTCCAATTACCTCGCCGCGGCGGACGACCACCTGCCCGCCGCCCATCTCGGCGAGTTTGTTGGCGGCCAGCGCCATCTGCTCGTCGTCCGTGCCGAGGACGATGAGATTGTGCGCGTCGTGGGCAACGGTGGAGGCGATCGCGCACGCTTCGCCCAACCCAAAGCCAGTCACGAGGCCGACCTGCATTCGCCCCGTCCCATGATGGCGCTCGATGATGGCGAGTTTCGCTAGGTCGCGGCCGGGGTCGGCTTTGAGTTCGCCGTTCTCCGGCTGGAGGTCGAGGGTCACTCGGCGGCTCGGAGCCTGATTCTCCACAACGCCGATGACGTTGGCTTTCACTTTTTTGGGGGAGGCAAGCGCCAGCCGGAAATCTTCGGCTTTGAGCGCTTCCTTCAAATGCACGGATTTGCGTGCCCATTCGGGATAGTCCGCTTTGGGCAATTCGATGAGTAGTTTGCCGTTCTCGGCGGCCACGCGCCCGCGGGCGATGACCAGTTCGGGGCGGAAGTCGTTCAGGTCGTCCACAAGGAGAATATCGGCCCAGCGGCCGGGGGCAATCTGCCCAATCTCGCGCGCCACGCCGAAATGTTCGGCGGTGTTGAGGGTGGCCATCTGAATAGCGGTCATCGGCGGCAGGCCCGCGGCTATGGCATGACGCAGGACGCGGTCCATGTGGCCTTCGCTGACCAGGGTATCGGCGTGGCAGTCGTCGGTGCAGAGCAGGAAGTGGCGCGGGTCGAGGCCGAGTTTGGTAATGGCCGGGATTTGTGCGGCCACATCCTGCCAGGCTGAGCCATGGCGCAGCATGGCTTTCATCCCCTGGCGGACGCGGGCGACGGCGTCATCGAGGCGCGTGCCCTCGTGGTCATCTTCGGCGCCGCCCGCGGCGTAGGCGTGGAACGCAGGCCCCAGGTCCGGGGCGGCATAGTGGCCGCCGATGACCTTGCCGGCGCGCCGCGCGGCGTCCATTTCGGCCAGGGCTTTTGCGTCTGCAGAAGCCACGCCAGGGTAATTCATCATCTCGCCCAGGCCGATGACGCGCTCCCAGACCAGCGCCCCGGCCACGTCGTCGGGCGTGATCTCGCCGCCGGCGGTTTCCATCCCCGGCGCGGAGGGGACGCAGGACGGCACCTGCACCCACACGTGGATCGGCTGTTCGGCGGCTTCGTCGGCCATCAGGCGCACGCCTTTCAACCCGAAGACGTTGGCAATCTCGTGCGGGTCAATGAACAGGCCAGTGGTGCCGCGCGGCAGGACGGCGCGCACGAACTCGGTGACGGTCAGCATGCCCGATTCGACATGCACATGCCCATCCAGCAAGCCGGGGACGAGGTACTTGTTCTCGGCCTCAATCACCACGGTCTCTTTTTTGATGGTGTGCGAGGCGTCCGGCCCGACGTAGGCGATGCGCCCGTCCTTGATGGCCACATCGGTGTCGGGGACGAACTCGCCGGATTGGACGCACACCCACGTGCCGTGACGGATGACCATATCCGCCGCGGCGCGCCCCATGGCGACGCCAATCAATGCGCGAGTGGAAGATGATGAGGCCATAAAAATCTCCTTTCCCTGTCTTGCCGTCTAAGCGGTTGGCTTCGAGAAATAGTGAGCCGCATATTTTCTGTCGGTCTTGCCGATATGCGTAATAATCCACGAGAAAGCGTCACTCAACGCCTTGCGAAAGGCCTCGTCATCGGCCTGCTCGATTTGTGGTTTCAGCGCCTGGAACGAGCGTTTGAAGTTTTCGTGAATTTTCCGGTGGTCTTCGAGTTTCGGGAAAGCGATGCTTTCCATGAACTTTTCTTCGTTGGCAAAATGGACCGTTATGTAATCGGCCAGGGTTTCTCCAAAAACCCGCCGCGCCTCGCCCCTTTTTCCTTCGCTTAACAAGGCATGGACCTCATTGAGCAAATCAATCAGGCGGACGTGTTCATGGTCAACGGCCTCAATCCCCAGCCGGAATTCGGCATCGAAGTCGAAGAGTTTTTTGGTCATAAAGTCGGTTTACTCCTTGTGTTGAATTATCTTGTCGCCAAGGGTCGCAAAGGATTTTCGTAGGCGTAGAAAATATAATCTTGTGAGGTTGTTGGAACTCCTAAATCATGAAGGGTTCTGAGAACCTGCGCCCGATGGTCTGTGCCATGATTGACAACGTGGAGAAGCACTTGCCACACGTAGAGATCGCTATCTTCTTGCGGCTCTTTGATCGGCTGCGTAAACAGCATGTCATCTCGTAATGCCGCGAGATAGTCGCGCATCTTTTGCTCTACGCCATCCCAGCGCGCACGCAGCGCGGCGCGGTCGTCAAAATCGGCAGGGTGATAGGGCTCTGATAGTTCAACACCACGTAATTCACAAAACCAAACTTCATCTACATTCATCAGATGGACGAGTTGATTTCGAACAGATCCATGAGAATAACCCATCTCTCGCGTGAACTCTTCGTAGGGGAGTTGGGAGGCGTATTCCCACACCTTGCGGTTTTCAGAAAAATGATAATTGTAGAGATGACGAAAAGCGTTTGCATTCATGTCAGGATGGCCTATCCACTCATATAGAAGCGCCCAACAACATGCGCCTCAGCGGCGGCGCTCCAGCGGAGCAATGCGAAGTAATCGACTAGATCGATCGTTTAGGCTGTGTTTGAATTCCAAATCTATCCCATCATCCCGCCGCCGCCTTCGTCTTTGTAAGCGTACGAGTCCGTCCAGCCTGTACGTCCGATAATCGAAATGGCTTTGGGCGGAGAGAGTTTCTTGAAATCATCTGCTTTAGGTCTGCAAGCAGACTCGAAAATACAAACGCCGTCAAAAGTTCGGAGTAGATTCGATTCGTCCAAGCGTAACGCGCCTTCTTCATCACGTGGCAACTGCTGGCTGTGAACCTGGCAAGGTAAAAGTCTTTTCATGGGCGTCAATACGCTGCGACATTCACGGCAGAGTTTTAGCCGTGCGCCAAAGTGAAAAAGGCGATGTCCGTTTTCGCAGACAAATTCAACCAACTTATCGTCACAGTATTCACGTCCAATTCTATAGAGCAAAAAGTCCATCATACAGGGCGCAATGGGAGCGGTTTGGGGTTCTGCTATTTTCCATTCTTCCCAAACTGCCCGCCAAGCCGCTGCGCTCATCGCGTCAATATGCCCATACTGATAGCCAAAAATATCGAGAAAACTCGAAAGCAGCGGAATATCGGTCTGAAGGATGCGGGCTCGCAACGCAAGTTTCATAGTGTTGCGGTCGCTGGCAACGTCAACAACTTGCATATTTGATAAATCAGACCACACGCCAAGCACTACCATATCGCGGATGAACATATCTGTTTTCTTGCGCCCATAGCCCATACCCACATTTGCCAAAAATGCTTGTCGAATCTTCTCAGCATCATTCCCATAGTGCGCCGCGATATCATAGGCGTTTATCTCGCGCTCAAGCAAAAACTCGGCAGCATGTTTGGCGTAGTCAAGGCGCTTATCACTTTGGGAAAGCCGAGTCATTCCCAAGAAACTCAAGAAGCCAGCAGGGTCATCGGCGATTGCGCGGGCGTCAAATTGCGTGTGGTCTTCAAGATACTTGCCAAATTGGTCTTCGGGCGGCTCACGAAAATCCTGATTGGCGGTGAAAAACCTGACCTGCGCTACTGCCTGCTTTGAGAGACCGCGCGTATTCAGCGTGACATTGAAAATATCCGCTCCATACTTTAACAAAGCGTTGTGCAAGGCGCGGGCGGCTATGCGTGCTTGCCAAGGTCGGCTTGTGCAATCATCCGTTGATAATAGATTCGACTTCGGTCTTCGTCTTCTTTCCATTGAACGCCTAACGTCTCAAGATCGTACCAGCACTCGTGGCACACACACGACTGGTTGAGTGGTCTGAGATTTCCACATTCTACGCAATAGCCAGGGGCTTCGAGCCACCTATTATCTTTGTAGCCCATCTCAGCTAACCTTTCTCCAAACTCCTGCACTCACATGTTCGATAAATCCCAGTTTATGCAGAACCTGCAATTGTTGCCTGATCTTTGCCCTGATATTCAAATTCTGCGGGTAGCGTTGCCTGAATTTATTCTCGTATTCGTAAATTTCTTGGTTGGTAAACCTGCCTTCTGGAAGCACCTTGTACACCAGTTCAAGCCAGCCGACCAAGTCCGTCCTTGTTGGCTTTGGGTGCTGAAGTTTATTTGCTTTCCCGACAAATTTCTCTCTCAGTTTTTTCAGTTCAGAATCCCTTGCCAACCTACGTTCGCGGAATTGTTCCTGTTGGCACAGTTCAGTGAATAGGTCAATGAACTCACCGTCTGGGATGACTCTGTCGGGATGATATTTTAGCCTGTTATATGTGCTGTATATCTCCGATACGATTTCCGCTTGAACATCGTCTTTGATAACCACATTCGCTTCGATATTTAATGTCAGCCCGCGTCGTGTCAAATTCGATGAACCAATGATTGCTGTTGCAGTGTGGTCATCTCTTGCCAGATACATCTTGGGATGGTATATCGCCGAAGTGTTTCGAGATGCAAAACACAGTAGGCAGACTTGAGGGGTTTCACAGGATAAGGCGTACAATTCTTTTATGGCGAAAGGGTCGGTTGCGCGCGCATCCATACCCACGAGAAACTCAACATAGGCACCCATGTCCAGCGCTGTTCGTACGGAAGGCATAATTCGTAACAGGCCGTCGCTTGATACAAATGCCACAGCAATTCGAACATCATTTGCTACCTCAATAGCAGAGGCAAGCACAGTGGCAGTGTTGTGTTCGACGTTATCTATCATTTGGAGTTGCATATGCAAACCTATTGTGCTATGACTTTCGAGAGTCGCCTATCAAAATTGCACACTGCCGCCCTGCCTTGAGTACGCGGTAACTTTCGCGGGCAACCTTTTGCATTTCGGCTATGAATTCAGGAACGGAAAGCGTAGAGAGGTCGCCGTCAACCGCATTTGCGCTGTAACTAATGATGCCAGCGTAGGGCGGGTGGGCACAAATCAAGTCAATCGAGTCATCTTCAATAGATGTGAGGTCGCGTGAATCGCCGAGAACAACTTCGGGTTGCACAAAGGAGTTTCCATTGCCCGAAAACATATCCTGAGGCGGCTGAAAATCAAGGTTTTCTTTCGTCAGCGCCAAAGCGTCTGGATTAATATCCCGCGCGATACAACGGCGGCTTAGGAGTTTCGCTTCTACAGCGGTTGTTCCCCCACCGCTAAAGTAGTCCAGCACAACTTCATGCGGTTGTGAATACCGCAAAATAAGATTGCGTGGAATGTACGGAGACCAGTTCCCACGATAGCGTCCGTCGTGGGTTGCCCACTTGCCACGATTCTTGAAACTCCAAACGGTGGTTGTTTCTGGCTGAAAGCCCTTTGGCTCCCATTGAGTTATCTTGGACCTTTTATGAGTGACATTGCTTATATTCGTTCCGTATTCCTGAGTAATAACTCGCTCAAGATAACTGAACGAAATACCGTACTTGTCGCCAATTTGCACGTCAGGCATACCATTGCGCTTATCCGTGAGAAGAGCCTCGCGCAAGGTCTTTTCCCCATGTTCCGCCTTAATATGGCGAACAAGTGATGTTTCGATTTTTGCGTTACAAAAAGGGCAAATTTTAACCACAGCCAATCTTTCTACTTTATAACTGAAATGGTCAGGATAAGAATTCTAAAAGATATTCTCTATAAGCAAACTTAATTACTGATGGTTCAACATCCTTCCCAGCCACTTCCTCACCCATTCAGCAGCCTGGCTGCAGCGCGGTTGTGACGCTCCACCAGGCTCTGCTCGTCCACCGTGACCAGGCGCCCGCCGCGGACGACGAACCTGCCGCCGACCACGGTATAGTCGGCGCGCACGGGGTGACAGAAGACCGCCGCCGCCACCGGGTCGTGGAGCGCCCCGGCATAGTCGAGGCGGTTCAAGTGGATGGCAAAGAAATCGGCGCATTTGCCCGCTTCGAGCGAGCCGATGTCGCTTCGCCCCAGCACCGCCGCCCCGCCGCGCGTCGCCAGCCAGAGCGCCTCGCGGGCCGACATTAAGACTCTCACCCCTGGCCCCTCTCCCGATGGGAGAGGGGAAGGGGTGAGCGAAAATCCCGTGATGCCCTCCTTGAGCCGCGCCAGGAGCATCGCCTGGCGCGCCTCGGCCAGCAGGTGCGAACTGTCGTTGCTGGCGGAGCCGTCCACGCCCAGGCCGACCTTGACGCCCGCGGCCAGGTATTCCTTGATCGGCGCAATGCCGGAGGCCAGGCGCATGTTCGAGGAGGGACAGTGCGCCACGCCGCAGCCATGCCGGGCAAAAGTCTGCACTTCCTCGCCGTTGACGTAGACCGCGTGGGCAAACCAGACGTCCTCCCCCACCCAGTCGAGCGATTGCATGTAGGGCACGGGACGGTAGCCGAACTTTTGCAGGCAGAACTGCTCCTCGTCCTCGGTCTCGGCCAGATGGGTGTGCAGATGAACGCCATAGTGCCGCGCCAGGCGCGCCGATTCGCGCATCAGGTCGCCGGTCACCGAGAAGGGCGAACAGGGGGCAAGGACGATCTGGATGAAGGAACCCGGCCGCGGGTCGTGATACGTTTCGATCAGCCGCTGCGAGTCGCGCAGGATGGCCTCCTCGCTGTCCACGACCGAATCGGGCGGCAGGCCGCCCTTCGATTCACCCAAACTCATCGAGCCGCGCGAGGCGTGCAGGCGGACGCCGATCTCCCGCGCCGCGGCAATCTCATCGTCCAGTTTCGAGCCGTTGGGGTAGAGGTAGAGATGGTCGGAGGCGGTGGTGCAGCCGGAGAGCGCCAGTTCGGCCAGGGCGGTCTGCGTGGAGATGAAAATATCTTCCGGCGTGAGCCGCGCCCAGATGGGGTAGAGCGTCTTGAGCCAGTTGAAGAGGTTGGCGTCCTGGGCGGCCGGCACGGCGCGGGTCAGCGTCTGGTAGAAGTGGTGATGCGTGTTGACCAGGCCGGGCAGGAGGAGGTGATCGCGCAGGTCAAGGACCTCGTCGGCAGTGGTGTGGCGCAAATCTGAGACTTGCGCCACTTCTTCGATGAATCCATCGCGGACAAAAAGGCCGCCATCGGGAATCTCCCGCCGGCGGTCATCCATCGTGACAAGGTAGGCGTGCTTGATGAGAAGTGTGCTCATGGTTTGGAGGGGGAAAGGTCTAGTTGTCTGACAACTACGCCCATAGTGTAGCAAAAAAGGGAGTGGATGTCAATCGCCGGACGATTGTTTTAAGATGGCAATACCAGGAAAACAAGAACCGGCTGCTCGCCGGTTCTTTATTGTAAGACTCAGTAGATCCAAAATTCATGGGCGTGGAGCAGCAACGGCCACAATCTCGTTGACCGCAACGTAGTGTTGCTCTAACGCACGACGTAGGAACTTGGCGAAGCGCGTGAGCTGAAAACGCTTCGTGTTCAGCCAGCGCCGACCACGCCGGGGCATCTGGGTAAATAACCACCGCAGGTACAGCCAGATATTCAGCAAGATGAAACTCACCGCGATCAAGACAAAGCGATAAGCCGCATTGGGCGAGGTCGTCCAACCGCGCACTTGACCAGCGCACCGATAGCTACTCTCAATCCCGA
>DAOTVO010000021.1:0-93218 GCA_034436335.1 Anaerolineales bacterium
TACCTTACCAATCTAATATTGACAAGTTTGGATAGAGGCGTTTGAGCTTGGTGCGAGCGTTATCCATGCTAAATTGCCAGTCGATGGTCGTGTGTTGCGCGTTGCGAGCCGCTTCCCAAGCGGTGATTTCACAAGTCAAAGTTTGTATGTCTGGGATGCGCTCGCCCAGACATTGTTCACTCAAGATGCCGATTTCAATTTCGACCATATTCAGCCAACTGGCATGTTTGGGTGTCGCATGAAATTCCAGCCGATCCAGGATGCGTTTGGCTTCGGCCGGTGCGAAGGTTTCATACAGCGAGGCGGGAGCGTGCGTATTGAGATTATCCAGCACGAGGATAATCTTGTCGGCGCTCGGAAAAAGCACATCCACCAGGCAACGCATGCAATGGGCGAAGTCGATTTTGGTGCGCTGGTCGGTCACCAACACATGTCGCCAACCGGCACGGTGTTGGTAAAAGACAAATAGGTTGCAGGTTCCATTGCGTTTGTACTCGTAATCATAACGGGCGGGTCGGCCTGGCTGGAGCGGCAAGGGCTGGCGGACCTCCATGATCAGTTGAACCAGCTTTTCGTCGAAGCAGACAACTGGACGGCTTGGATCATAGGGTCGGGCATACACCTCCAGAACATCTTCCATCCGCCAAACGAACTCTGCGCCAATCGCCGGAATGCACCATTTCTTTTTCACATCCAGTTTGATGCGTTTTTTTTCAACTCTTTGCGAACGGTTTCTGATGAAATCTCGTCCACCACCTGCAAGGCAACCAGGCGGTCGGACAACAAGTCAAGCGTCCATCGCTTCCGTCCGGGCGGAGGCTGGCTCTGGCTCAGGGCAATCAAGGTTGCCTGCCCTTTCCCATCCAATTTCTTGCGAGCGCCCGGTCTCGGCCTCTCGTTGATCGCCCCTTCCAGATTACCTTCCACAAACCGCTGGCGGGTGCGCTGGACGGTGGCGGGACTGGTATGCAAACTCTTGGCGATGTCCTGATCCGTCTTGCCTTCGTCCGCCAGTAATAGAATTTGCGCCCGCATGACCTTGCGCGAGGACCGCTTACCACTTTGAATCAATTTCAGCAGCACAGCGCGTTCATCATCTGTCAAATCAACAATGTAAATCTTGTTCGCCATCGCTCTCTCCTGGATTGCCTTTTTGCCCACAGTTTACCAGAAGCAACGAACTTATCAGCATTATTTTGGTAAGGTACTAGCCACCTGAGTTTCTTGATGTGTCAGGGTTGCTGACCCTGACACACATCTGACCGGAGGTCTCCTCATTGACAAAGGAGACCACCGGTCAGTTTTTTGGGTGGGGTTGGGAGACCCCTCCACACTTGTCAGTAGGTCACGTTTTCAATGTGACGGCGGAGGAAGTCACTCAAAATGCGTGACCTACGTTTCCCCAATCACGAAATTATCAATCAACCTCGTCTTGCCCACAAAGACTGCCATCGAGAGCAGGGACTTGCCGGTCACGGTTCCCAACTCTTCCAGCGTGTCGTAGTCGGCGCAGGAGACGTATTGCAGCCGCGCCAGCGGCTCGGCGTTGATCATATCGGCCATGATGCGGCGCAGAACTTCCGCATCCCGCTCGCCTGCCTCATAGGCCGCTTTCGCCGCGCTCAAGGCGCGGAACAGCACCGTCGCCGCTTTGCGTTCCTCCGGGTTCAGGTACGTGTTGCGGCTGGACATGGCCAGCCCGTCCGGCTCGCGCACGGTGGGGCAGACGACGATTTCGATGGGGAAATCCAGGTCGCGTGCCATGCGCCGGATGACGGCCGCCTGCTGGGCGTCCTTCTGCCCGAAATAAGCCTTCTGCGGCCCAACGGCGTTGAACAACTTGGCGACGACCGTCGTCACGCCGCGAAAATGACCCGGACGCTGCGCCCCCTCCAGCGGGGCGGTCAGCCCCTCGACCGTGACCCAGGTCTGGAAGCCGGGCGGGTACATGACCTCGGGCGTGGGTGTCCAGACCAGGTCGGCGCCCGCCGCTTCGAGCAGTGCCAGGTCACGCGGCAGGTCGCGCGGGTACTTGTCCAGGTCTTCGTTTGGTCCGAACTGGGTCGGGTTGACGAAAATGCTCACGACCACGCTGGTGCATTCGCGGCGGGCGCGCTCGACTAGCGAAATGTGTCCAGCGTGCAAGTAGCCCATGGTCGGGACGAAGCCCACCGGTCCCGGCAGGCGGGCACGGGCGGCGCGTAATTCTTCAAGGGAAGTTACAGTCTGCATACAGTTCCAATCTCCTACTTGATTTTTAGCCAAACGTCATTACACTAATCATAACAAACTTCGCTGGGAAAGGAGATAAAAAATGCCCGCTCTCAACCGTGTTCAATTGATCGGCCGCCTCGGCAAGGACCCGGAGACGCGTTTCACGCCGACCGGCAAGAAGGTGACACATTTCAGTTTGGCCGTCAGCAACCGCTGGAAAAGCGCCGACGGCGAGATGAAGGAATACACCGAATGGATTAACATCGAAGCCTGGGGACGGCTGGGCGAAATCTGCCAGCAGTATCTGCATAAAGGCAGCCTGGTGTACGTGGAAGGCCGCCTGAAGACCGACCGCTACGAGGACAAGGACGGCGAGACCAAGTATTTCACCAAGGTCGTCGCCCTGACGATGCAGATGCTGGATAAGAAGCCGGAGGAGGAGCCGGTCTCGACCGTGGAGGAAGAACAGGCCGAGTACGAGGCGTAGAGGCAGGAATCAAAAAGGCGCAAACCGATCTTCGTGTTTGCGCCTTTTTTTTATTTCTTCTTCCTTAGTTCATCTTCTCCAACTCATCTACCAGTTTGGCCAGCACATCGAAGCCGCCCTGCCAGAAGGCCTGCGAGCGGATGTCGATGCCGGCGGCGGCGCAAATCTCGGCCGGGGACTTCGAGCCGCCGGCGGCAAGAATCTCCATGTAGCGCGGCTTGAAGGTCTCGCCCTCGGCCTTGTATTGCTGATAGAGCGCCAGGACGAGCAACTGCCCGAAGGCGTAGGCATAGACGTAGAAGGGGGTGTGGTAGATGTGCGGGATGGAGACCCACTCCCACTTGAATTCGTCGCCCACTTCCACCGCCTCGCCGAACTGCTCTTTGAGATTCTCCATGTAAGCCGCGGCCAGTTCATCCACCGAGGCGTTGTTCTGGATCATCTCGTGCGCCTGCTTCTCGAAGAGGGCGAAGAAGGACTGGCGCATGATCGTGGCGTAGGAGTCGTCCATCTGGCGGAAGAGGAGGTCGCGGCGCACGGCCTCGTCGCTCTCGGCGGCCAGGAGTTTGTCAATGAGCATCATCTCGCCGAAGGTGGAGGCCGTCTCGGCCAGCGGCAGGGAGGAGTGGAAGGTAAAGACGCTGTGGTGCTCGGCCATCATCGAGTGGATGGCGTGACCGAGTTCGTGCGCCATGGTGGCCACATCGTCGGCGCGGCCCTGGTAGTTGATTTTGACCCAGGGCGTCAGGCCCGGCACGACCGAGGCGCAGAAGGCGCCGCTCTGCTTGCCTTTGCGCACCTCGCTGTCGAGGTGATTTTCATCGAAGACGCGCCGCGCCAGTTCGCCGAAGCGGGGATGGAACGAGGCGAAGGACTCCAGCACCATCTCGGCGGCGCGGCCAAACTCGTACTGTTTGTCTGATTTGACTACCGGGGCGTAGATGTCGTAGCGGCGCAGTTTGTCCATGCCCAACAGGCGCGCTTTGAGGCGGAAGAAGCGCTGGAAGATGACCGCATTCTGCTTGGCTACTTGGAGCAGGACTTCGACGGCTTCGTCGGGGATGTCGTTGCCGAGGTTGCGCGCCGCGATCGGGCTGGCAAAGCGGCGCAGGGTCAGGTTTTCGTTGCGCCAATCGCGGACGAGGGTCTGGTACATCTGGCCGAGCAGGGCGCCGTCCTCGCCGTAGACGCGGTAGAGTTCCTGGTAGGCGCGGGCGCGCAGGTCGGGGTCGTCGCGGCGGACGAGGGACATCAGTTCGCCGCGCGTCATCTCCTTCGTCTCGCCGTCCACTTCCACCTTGAAGACGTAGCGGTTGGTGAGGGCGTCGTAGAGGGTGATGAGCGCTTCGCGGCCGGTGACGTTCTTCAGATTGGCAATTTTTTCTTCCGGCTCGGTGAGGGTATGCGGCTTGAACTTGCGCATCACTTCGAGGAAGTAGCGGTAGTCGCCGGAGGCTTCCATCAGGCGGGCGGCATTGGCCTCGTCGAGGTCCTTCCACCACAGGCTGAAGAAGAGGGTGCGGTTTTCCATCTCGGCCATGAATTGCTGGATGCGTCCCAGCAGGGCCTGGATGCGCTGGTCCTGGGTGTCGGCGGCGAAGGCCAGCCCGGCGTAGGAGTACATCTTATTAGCCAGTTTGGTGACTTCTTCCAGGTCGTGCAGGATTTCCAGAAAACTGCCGACCGGCAGGTCGGGCTGCAACTGCGGGCGCAGTTTCTCAAAGGCGGCGACCTGTTCGTCCAGTTGCCGGAAGGCGGCCTCCAGTTCGGGGCTATCGGGGGCGGGGAAGAGATCGGCGAGCGACCAGGGGGAAAGTTGGTAGGACATGGGACTCCTTGGTGAAATGCGAGAGAATGGTGGATTCAAGTCGGTCACAGATGAACACCGACAAAGTGGATTTTTGTAACTTTGAGACGGATGTTCATCCAAAATCAGTGTTATCTGTGTTCATCTGTGGTTCAAAAAACCTCTTAGACGTTGAAGCGGATGTGGACGATGTCCCCATCCTTGACGATATAGTCCTTGCCTTCCAGGCGCAGTTTGGCTTTGGCCTTGGCCTCGGCCATGCTGCCCAGTTTGAGCAAGTCGGCGCAAGCGACTACCTCGGCGCGCACAAAACCCTTCTGCAGGTCGGTGTGGATGGCACCGGCCGCTTCCAGCGCCGTCGCACCGCGCCGCGTCGTCCAGGCGCGGACTTCGTCTTCGCCGACCGTGAAGAACGACTGCTGATTGAGCAGGTCGTAGGAAATCTTGATCATCCGGTCGAGCGAGAGTTCGGTGATGCCGTATTCCTGCATGAAGACGGCCGCGTCTTCGGGCGGGAGTTGGGCCAATTCCATTTCCAGTTTGCCCTGCAGGGCCACCACCGGCGCCTCGGCGTGGACCTGGGGAGCGGGCTGCCCCTCGCCGAGGTTGAGCAGCACGAGCAGCGGTTTGCGCGTCAGCAGGCCGAAGCCGGAGAGGAACTTCTCCTCCTCGGCGGAGATTTCCACCCCGCGCAACGGTTTTTCGGCTGCCAGCACCTCGTGCAGACGGGTGAAGAGCGCCGTCTGGCGTTCGTTGATGACCTTGTCCGTGCCGCCTTTTTTGCGCTCCTCGGCCAGGCGTTCCAACTTGCGCTCGACGGCAATCAGGTCGTTGAGCATCAGTTCGGCGTTCATCGAGTCGATGTCGCGCTGCGGGTCCACGCTGCCGAAGGGGTGAGGGACGTTTTCGTCGGGGAAGCAGCGCACCACGTGGAGGAGGCCGTCCATCTGGGTCAGTTGGTTGAGCAGCGCGCCGGCGATGCCGCTCTTGGCGGCCCCGCCCTCCAGCCCGGCGATGTCGGCGTAGGTGACCTTGGCGTAGATGGTCTTGCGCGGCTTGAAGAGGGCCGAGAGGGCGTCCACGCGCGGGTCGGGGACGTCCACCACGGCGGTGTGAACTTCGATGCGGCCGGCCGAGGCGGTGGTCGGGGCGTGGCCGCGCGTCAGGGCGTTGAAGAGGGTGGTCTTGCCGGATTGGGGAAAACCGATGATACCGAGTTTCATCTTGTCCTGTAAGTTGTGGTAAAATTTGGCGCGCCGTAGGGCGGAATTTATTCCGCCTTACAAGCCGGAGTGGCGGAACTGGCAGACGCGCGCGACTCAAAATCGCGAGGGCCTCGCGCCCGTGTGGGTTCGACTCCCACCTTCGGCATTATATCAAAATTCCCTTCGACGGGGAGTAGCGACCGCCTGCGGGCGGAGCCGGTCATCGTCAAGACGGAGTGCCCTTCGAGAAAACTGAGGCTGGGCTTCCCGGTGTCCGGAGCGCGATCAAGCGTCCGCGAGACCGCCACAAGGCGGTCTCGTTTCTTTTTCTCGGCTGCTGATTCGAAAGGAGCGTCGGATGAAGTATCCCTTGATTTTTCTCGTCCTCGATGTCTTGATGTTTTCTGCGTATATGCTGGCGGTATTGGTTCATTTCATCCGCCGCATCTTTTCCGGCCGTACAAAGTTGTAATCTGCTCCCCGTTTCTCTAGGCATGCGATAAAATAGAAATCATCCTATCCCAACCTGTGGAGGAAGACGATGCCGACAATGAATGATATCCTGGCAGTCATCTTGGGTGGGGGACGCGGCCAGAGATTGTATCCCTTGACAAAATTACGCTCAAAACCTGCCGTGCCGATTGCAGGCAAATATCGCTTGATTGACATCCCGATCAGCAATTGCATCAATTCCGGCATCTTTCGGATTGATGTCCTCACCCAATACAACTCGCATTCCCTCCATCGTCACATTACCCAGACGTATCACTTCGATACCTTCCATCTCGGCTTTGTCGAAATCCTGGCCGCCGAACAGACGCCCGAGTCGGTAGACTGGTATCAGGGCACGGCCGACGCCGTCCGCAAGCAACTCTTTCAGATACGCGCGGCGCGCGCCGACTATGTGCTCATCCTGGCCGGCGATCATCTCTACCGCATGGACTACGCGCCGATGGCCGAATTTCACTGGGAGCATCACGCGGATATCACCGTCGCCGTCCAGCCGGTAGCGCGCGAAGATGCCTCCCGTTTTGGCATTCTCAAACGCGACGCAGAGGGTCGTATCACCGATTTCGTCGAAAAGCCCAAAGACCCCGCCGTGCAGGAAAAGTTCGTCAGCCGCGCCGACCCTGAACGTCCCTTCCTTGGCTCGATGGGCATTTATCTCTTTAACACCGAGGCGCTGATAGACCTGCTGACCGACAACCCCGATTTCGACGATTTCGGCTCCGACATCATTCCCTACGCCATCAAGAATTGCACCGTTTGCGGCTATGATTTCGACGGCTATTGGGCCGACATCGGGACGATTCGCTCCCTCTACGAAACCAACCTCAACCTGACGACTGCGAACCCGCCCTTCAACTTTTACGACGCCCAACATCCCATCTACACCCATGCCCGCTTCCTGCCCGGCTCGGTGGTGGAAGACAGCGTTCTGAAAGACGTCCTGCTGACCGAGGGCTGCCGCATCCAGAAAGCCGAAATCACCCATTCGGTCATCGGCGTCCGCTCGGTCATCGCCGCCGGAACGGTCATCCGGGACAGTATCCTGATGGGCGCGGACTATTATGCCAGCGAAATGCCCGGCCTGCCGTCCATCGGCATCGGCTCGAATTGCTATATCGAGGGCGCCATCATTGACAAGAACGCCCGCATCGGGAACGATGTGGTCATCCGTCCTTTCCCGCGCGGCTACGAGTACACGGGCGAGAATTGGACGGTTCAGGACGGCATCGTCGTCATCCCCAAGAACTGTGTTCTTCCTGCCGGAACGCGCATCGAACCGGCATGAATTTGACCACCTTAACCCACCTTTGGAGTAAACGTCGATGAATCAATCCAACCCGCTTTCTCAACCCACCTCCCTCCCTGAGCAGGACTGGCACAGCCTGCCCGCAGATGCCGTGCTGGCGCACCTGCAGGTTCAGAACAATGGACTGAGTAGTGCAGAGGCCGCTGAGCGTCTGGCGCAGTATGGCCCCAACCAGTTGACCGAGAAACCGCGCCCCGGTTTTCTCAAAATGCTGTGGGACCAGATTAACAGTTTCGTCGTCTGGCTGTTGATTGTGGCCTCGATTGTCTCGGCCCTGATTGGTTGGAATGAATACCGCCACAGCGGAGAAACCGCAGAGTTCATCGAGGCCGGCGCCATCCTCGCCATTGTGGTTCTCAACGCTACCCTGGGCATCATCCAGGAACGACGCGCTGAAGCCGCTCTGGGGGCGCTCAAGAAGCTGGCCGCGCCCGAAGCGCATGTCATGCGCGAGGGCCGCCGTCTCACCATTCCGGCGCGCGAACTTGTCCCCGGCGACATCGTTTTCCTCGAAGCAGGCAACTTCGTCCCGGCGGACATGCGCCTGCTGGAAGCGGTCAACCTGCGCATCGAAGAAGCCTCCCTGACGGGCGAATCGCTCCCCGTTCAGAAGAACGCCGCCACCGTGCTGGACAAGAACGTGCCGCTCGGCGACCGCAAGAACACCGCTTTCATGGGGACGACCGTTTCCTACGGACGCGGACGCGGCGTGGTGGTGGCGACCGGCATGCGCACCCAACTCGGCCTGATTGCCAACATGCTCCAATCGGTTGAGGAAGAGGAAACCCCGCTCCAGCGCCGTCTCGACCAACTCGGCCGCGTGCTTTCCATCGGCGCTCTCATCCTGGTCGCGGTGGTCTTCCTGGTGGCGCTCATCAACTACACCGACATCCGTCTCCTGTTCAGCGCTCCGCTGGATTATTTCAAGACCTTTGCCAAAGATATCACCAATGTCTTCATCATCGCCATCAGCCTGGCAATTGCCGCCGTGCCGGAGGGGCTGCCGGCGGTGGTGACCATCAGCCTGGCGCTCGGCATGGCCGAAATGGTCAAGCGCCACGCCCTCATCCGCAAACTGTCCTCGGTCGAGACGCTCGGCTCGGCCACCGTCATCTGCTCCGATAAGACCGGCACGCTGACCCAGAACGAGATGACCGTCACCCGCCTCTGGGCCGACGGGCAGTTTGTTGAGGTGACCGGCACGGGCTACGCGCCGGTCGGCGATTTCCGCGTCGATGGGCAGCCGGTGGATTTGAGAAAATATCCGGCCATCCTGACCACGCTTTGGGTGGGCGTCCTCAACAACGACGCCCAATTGGAAATCACCGGCGAGAAGGAAGAAGAGAAAACCTACCGCATCGTCGGCGACCCGACCGAAGGCGCACTGATTGTCGCCGCGGCGAAGGCTGGCGCCTGGGCGGGCGAGATCACCGAGGCCTACCCGCGCGAGAGCGAAGTGCCGTTCGACTCCGAGCGCAAGCGCATGATTACTGTTCACAGCGTGGAAAACCCCCGGCCGGAGGATATTTCGCCCTTCTACAACAATCAATATAAAGGCTGGGATGTAATTGCCGTCAAGGGCGCGCCCGACCTGGTGCTGAATTTGTGCACGCAATACCTCGGCATGGACGACCAGCCGCGCCCACTGGATGACGCCGCCCGTCAGCGCATCCTCGAAGCAAACGACGCCATGACCAAAGACGCGCTGCGCGTCCTGGGGATGGCCGGCCGCGTGGTGCGCGATGTCCCCGAAACCGACCTGAAAGTGGATGAACTCGAGCGCGAGTTGATCTTTGTCGGGCTGATCGGCATGATTGACCCGGCCCGCACCGAGGTCCGGCCGGCGCTCGAAAAGGCCGCCCGCGCCGGCATCCGCACGGTGATGATTACCGGCGATTACCCCAATACGGCCCGCGCGATTGCCGAGTCCATCGGCCTGCTGCGCCCCGGTCACAAGGTCATCACCGGCGCAGAGGTGGACCGCATGTCCGACGACGAACTCAAGGGCGTCATCGAGGAGACGGACGTGTTTGCCCGCGTCTCGCCCGAACATAAGATGCGCATCGTGGACGCCCTGCAGGCCAACGATGAAGTCGTGGCGATGACCGGCGACGGCGTCAACGACGCCCCGGCCATCAAACGCGCCGACATCGGCGTGGCGATGGGCATCACCGGCACCGATGTGGCCAAAGAGACTGCCGACATGGTGCTGACCGACGACAACTACGCCAGCATCGTCTCGGCAGTGGAGCAGGGGCGCATCATCTACTCGAACATCCGCAAGTTCGTCTTCTTCCTCCTGTCCAGCAATATCGCCGAGATCATGATCATCTTTCTCGCCACGCTGGCTGGCCTGCCTGCCCCGCTGACGGCCATCCAGTTGCTGTGGCTGAACCTGATCACCGACGGCGCGCCAGCCCTGGCGCTGGCGATGGAAAAGGGCGACCCCGACATCATGGAGCAAAAGCCGCGCCGCAAGAAGGAACCCATCATCACCGGCAGTATGGGGCTGGGCATGGTCATCCAGACCATCACCCAGACTGGCGCGGTGCTGACCGCCTTTGCCCTTGGCCTCATCTGGCACCTGGAAGCAGGCGCCATGATAACCGAGGGAACGAACCCCATCCTCTATATCATCCAGCACGACTGGCGCGGCGTGGACGTGCAGACCGCCGAGACGATGGCTTTCGTCACCCTTTCGCTGTGCGAACTTTTCCGCGCCTACACTGTCCGCTCCGAGAAGGTCTCCATCTTCCGCATCGGCGTCTTCTCGAACAAGTGGATGCAATATGCCGTCGGCCTTTCCATCGCCTTGCTCCTGATTGTCTGCGCCGTGCCATTCCTGCAGCCCATCTTCAACACCCACTTCCTTGCCGCCCGTGAATGGGCCATTGTCGTCGGTCTGGCGCTCATCCCGGCTGTCTCGGAGGAAATCACCAAACTCTTCCTGCGGCTACGCGACCGGCGCGCGGCCGCACGCTAAGGGGGAACCTTCCCGCAAGCAATGGGCTGTCTGCAAGAGACAGCCCATTTTCTTTACCAAATCTTCATGATTCATCCAACCCTGCTTTACCTTCACCCTTTATAGTTGGCGCAATCCAAACTCGAAAGGAACGAACCATGAAGAAACTCCTGATCTTCCCCCTGCTCCTGACCGCCATTGTGCTGGCAGCATGCAATACCCAAAACGCGCCCGCCGCCGGCGGGACCGATGAACCTGCCCCCGTTACAGAAGCCGACACCATCCCCGAACCTGCCATTCCTGAATCCGTGCCTGCCGCGCAGACCGTGGAAGACAGCCTGGCCTACGTGCGCGAAGAAGAAAAACTGGCGCACGATGTTTACATCTTCCTGTACGAACAGTGGGGCGTGCAGGTTTTCCAGAACATTGCTGAAAGCGAACAGACCCACACCGACACGGTTAAGTCTCTGCTGGACGCCTACGGCCTGCCCGACCCGGCCGCCGGCGCGCAGCCCGGTCAGTTCGCCAACCCCGACCTGCAGGCGCTCTACAACCAGTTGACCGCGCAGGGCAGCCAGAGCCTGGCCGAGGCGCTCAAGGTCGGCGCGGCAATCGAAGAGATTGACATCCTTGACCTGCAAGCCCGCTTGCAAAGCGACCTGCCGGGGGATGTCCGCCTGGCTTATGAGAACTTGCTCTCCGGTTCCTTCAATCACTTGGCGGCGTTCACTTCCACGCTTGAAAGACAGACCGGCGAAATTTACGCGCCGCAATACCTGACCCCCGAGGTCTACGCTGAGGCACTCAGCCTGGCTTCTGCCGGCGAGAATGGCGGCGGCAACGGCTATCACGGCGGACGGCCATAATCATCCCCTCTTCTGTGACGGTCACTTTCCAAGTGACCGTCATAGAATAACACCATCTTGAGGACGCCTAAGCATGAAACTCCCCCGAATCCGACTCTTCCGCAAACGCAGCCTCTGGCCGCGCGCCCTTCTGCAATTCTTTTTCTTTGCCCTGATTGCGCTCATCTCCATCAACCATACCCTGACAGAAAGCGGGGCGGGACTCTCATTCCTGCCCAATATCAGCCTGCACGCCGTCTGCCCATTCGGCGGGGTGGAGACGCTCTACAAATTTTTCACCGAGGGAACATTCGTCCAGAAAGTGCGAGAATCATCTTTCGTGTTGATGACCATCGTTTTCCTGCTTGCCATCCTGTTCGGACCGGTCTTCTGCAGCTGGGTCTGCCCGTTGGGGACAGCCCAGGAATGGGTAGGAAAACTGGGACGCAAGATATTCAAGAGCAAACGCTACAACCACTTTATCCCGGCCAAACTGGATAAAGTATTGCGTTATGCCCGTTATGGTGTGCTGGCCTGGGTGTTGTACATCACCATCAACAGCGGGAAACTGCTTTTCCAGGATTATGACCCATACTACGCCCTCTTCAACTTCTGGACCGGCGAAGTGACCGTCACTGCCTTCATCATCCTCGGCCTGACCCTCGTCCTGAGCCTGTTTATGGAACGTCCCTGGTGCAAATATGCCTGCCCCTACGGGGCAGTGCTCGGGCTGACCAACCTGTTCCGCATCTTCAAAATTCGCCGCGTGGCCGCAACCTGCCGCGCCGACGGCGCTTGCGACATCCGCTGCCCGATGAATATCCCCGTCAGCGAGAAGAACATTATCCGCGACCACCAGTGCATCACCTGCATGGAGTGCACATCGGAGGCCTGCTGCCCGGTGCGCGAAACAGTCGTTTTCTCTGCTGGAGGCGTCAAATGAAACTCAACTCGAAAACCCTGGGCATTCTCATCCTGGTGGTCCTGTTTGGCGGCATCGCCCTCTCGTCGGCGCTGGGATACTGGAATACCGAGAGGACGGGCGGGGGCGGCTATGGTCAGGGAGGCGAAGCAGGCGTTGAGTCCGGGGATGAAGCGGCAGAAATGGTGCGCGGCCGCACCACGTTCCAGGACTTGCTCGATCTTGGCCTGAAGCAGGAGGTCATCGAGCAGATCATCGGCGCGCCCATGCCCGACCCAGCCACACGCGTCAAGCTCTACTGCAATGAGCAGGGATTGGATTTCGAGCACATTCAAGCAGAATTGCAGGCTGCGCTGGAAGCAGGCAACTAGACTTCTCCGCCCAAAACTCTTTCAGGGACTGTTCACTGCCCGCCAGACGGCGTCCAGCGCCTGCAAAGCCGTCAGGCGGTGAATGGCGGCCGCCTCCGGCGTCAGGTACACATCGCCCTGGTAGACCGCGTCGGGGCGGGTGTAGAGGCCGCGGTTGGGCAGGCCGCTCACCGCCGCCCAGAAATTCCAGACCGGAATGCCATATTCGACCACCAGCGCTGCGTAGCCTGCGTTGACCCGTTCATCCGTCTCGCGGTTATCGGCCTTGGTCGCTACAATCGGCACCACACCGGCCGCCAGCAACTGGTCGAGAATGCGCCGCATGTAGATGTCGTTCTTGTACTCGTAATGCGTCCCGACGTGAATGATGACAAACGATGGATGGTGAAGGCGCAACTCGCACTGGAGCGGCGTCTCGAAAGCCGTACAGGTGTAGCGGTTCTGATGCCAGGCCGGCCACAGGATGGCCGCTGTTGTCGTCCCGCCCCGTATGGTCGGCCCATCCCGCCCAAACGAACCGGCAAACCAGGCAACTGTTTCCTGCAGGTCGGCGGGCAGGGCCGCCACGGCCGCCGGGTCGGTGTCATAGACGCCCATGAAGACCTTTGGCTCGGACTGGCAGTCCCCGAAAACCGAGAAGGCGTGCGGATTGTTGCCCTGCGCCTGCCCGAACTGATAGACGAGGCGCATGTTTTCGGTCACGATGGGAAGCACCGGCCAGTTGTGCCAGTCGGCCGGGTCGAGACCCAGCGAGGCAGGCAGGGGGGTGGCGCTCGGCGTCGGGACGGGGGGGCTGGTTGCCGTTTCGAGGGGCGTGGGCGAGGCTGTGGGCGCAGGCGCGGGGGTCGGCGGGTCGGCGGGGAGGGGAGAAGGCATCTCGCTGGCCGGCAGGAACGGGGTCCGCGTGGCCGCCGCGGGCGGCAATGCGGTTGCTGCCAGGACGGGCGAACAGGAAGTCAACAGCAGGCAGAGAAGCATCCAAACAGCGAAACGATAGGGCGGCATGCAGGCAATTTTACTGTTTCTGGCGTAAAATAGGGACATGCACGCACGACGTTCCCTGCTCTACGTCCCCGGCGACGACCGGCATAAGATCGAAAAGGCGCTCACCTTCGGCGCCGACTGCATCTGCCTCGACCTGGAAGACGGCGTGGCGCAAACCCGCAAAGAAGCGGCGCGCTTCTCTGTCGCCGCCGCTCTGCGTGAACTGGACTTCGGCGCCTCCGAAAAACTGGCGCGTATCAATCCGGCCGGCTCCGGGCTGGAAGAGGCCGATCTGGCCGCCGTCCTCCCCGCCCGGCCGGATGGGCTTGTGTTGCCCAAAGCCGAATCGCTGGAGCAGGTAACGTGGCTCAGTGAAAAGGTGGAGGCTGCCGAACTGGCACACGGCTGGCCGCTGGGCTCCATCCGCCTGATTGTGGATGTGGAGACCGCCAAAGGCATCATCAATCTGAAGGAAATCGCTTCCCATCCCCGTCTAGACGCGCTGATTTTCGGCGCTGAGGACTACGCCGTCAGCATCGGCGCGGCGCGCACGCCGGAAGGCTGGGAGGTCTTCACGGCCCGCTCGCTGGTGGTAATGCACGCCAAGGCCAATGGCCTGCAGGCGATTGACATGGTGACGGTGGATTACCGCGATATCGAGCGCGTCCGCCGCGAGGCGCTCTTTGGGGCGCAGATGGGCTACACCGGCAAGCAGGTCATCCACCCGGCGCAGGTGGGGCCGGTGCAGGAAGCCTTCACCCCGGACGAAGCAGCCGTCCGCTCCGCGCAGAAACTTGTGGAGGCGTTCGAGTCCCATCAGCGGGAGGGCCGCGGTGCGTTTGGCTTGGAGGGGAAAATGATTGACATGCCGCTGGTGAAGGCTGCGCAGAATGTGCTGGAGCGCGCCAGGGCAGCCGGCAAGATATAGAACGTCGCTGAAGAGAAAAGAAACAAGCCGTTGCGAAGCGGCTTGTTTTGACTCTGCTTCAGAATGAAGACAGATTACTCAACTTTTTGCTCGTCATCCGAGGAATTGATCTCTTTGATTTCGCCGGTGATGACGAACAGCGTCCGCTCGCAGATGTTGGTAACGCGGTCGGCGACGCGTTCTAGGTTGTGTGCCACCCACAGCAGCCAGTTGGCGCGCTCCACCAAGCGCGGGTCCTGGATGATATAGAGCATCAGTCCGCGATAGACCTGGTTGTAGAGGGCGTCCACCTCGTTGTCCTCGGTGGGGATGGCCGCGGCGGCCGCGGCATCCTCCTCGATGAAGGCGGTCAGGGCGCGGTGGAGCATGTCGGCGGTTTTGCGCGCCATGTAGGGCACGTCAATCAGCGGTTTGAGCAACGGCGCATCGCCCATGCGCAGGTTGACCGCGGCAATACCTTTGGCGTAATCGCCCATGCGTTCGAGTTCGCCAGCGATCTCGAGGATGGAGGCCAGCAGGCGCAGGTCATGCGCCATTGGCTGCTGGGTGGCAATCGTCGCCATGACCTGATTTTCGATGGCAAAGCGTTTGGCGTTGATTTCGGCGTCGGCGGCATACAGGCGCCGGGAGGCTTCCAGGTCGCGCTTCTTCAGCGCCTCTACGCTTTCCAGGATGGCCTGCTCGACCATGCTGCCCAGGAGCAGGATTTCATCTCTTAATTGCTGGATCTCAGATTCGAAGGTTTTTCGCATGGAAACCTCTCTTATCCAAAACGCCCGGTCACGTAGTCTTCAGTGCGTTTATCGGTCGGACGGGTGAAGATCTTGTTGGTCTCGTCGAACTCGATCACTGTCCCGGCGCGGGTCTCGCCGGTGAGCATCATCATGGCGGTGTAATCGGAGACGCGCGCTGCCTGCTGCATGTTGTGGGTGACAATAACAATGGTGTAGTACTTTTTGAGTTCCTGCATCAACTCTTCGATCTTGAGCGTGGCAATCGGATCGAGCGCCGAGGCAGGTTCATCCATCAGGATAACCTCCGGTTTGACAGCGATGGCACGGGCAATGCACAGTCGCTGCTGCTGCCCACCCGAAAGCGCCAGTGCGGATTTTTTCAGGTTGTCCTTTACCTCGTCCCACAGGGCAGCGGCGCGCAGGGAACTTTCCACCAGTTCGTCCATGTCGCCTTTGTAGCCGTGGATGCGCGCCCCCCAGGCAATGTTTTCATAGATGGATTTGGGGAACGGGTTGGCCTTCTGGAAAACCATCCCGATGCGGTAGCGCACCTCGACCGGGTCCACATTTTTGTCGTAGAGATTTTGCCCATCGAACAGCACCTCGCCGCGTGTCTGCACGCCGGCGTAGAGTTCGTTCATGCGATTGAAGGAACGCAGCAAAGTGCTCTTCCCGCAGCCGGAGGGGCCGATGATGGCAGTGATCTTGTGGCGCGGAATTTTGATGCTGACTTCTGTCACAGCAAGGAAACTGCCGTAGAAAATGTTCAGGTCGCGGGTTTCGAGGATGTAATGATTATCTGTCATGTTGTCTTACTCCAAAGATCAGTATTTGCGCGCAAAGCGGTTGCGCATCAAGATGGCGGATGCGTTCAGGCTGAGCAGCATGAGCAGCAGAACGACGATGGCCGCTGCCGCCAGGTGACGCCACTCATCCTGCGGGCGGGAGGTCCACTGGTAAATCTGGATCGGCAGGGTGGTGAAGCGGGAGAAGAGTTTCGGGTCAAAGGAGATGGCTGTTGAAGCGCCCACCACCACCAGCGGGGCGGTCTCGCCGATGGCGCGGCTGATGGCCAGGATGGTGCCGGTCAGGATGCCGGGCAGGGCATTCGGCAGCACGTGCCACCAGATGGTCTGCCACTTGGTCGCCCCCAGCCCGTAACTGGCCTTGCGCAGCGACTGCGGGACGGCGCGGATGGCCTCCTGGGCGTTGATGATGATGACGGGCAGGACGAGCAGGCCGAGGGTCAGTCCCGCCGAGAGGACCGTGCGCCCGGTGGCCGTGGCCGGGTCCGAGGCGCCGAACAGGACGCCGCTGGTCAGTTTTTCCAGTGCCCGGACGAAGATCGCCAATCCCAGGATGCCGTAAATGATGGACGGCACACCAGCCAGGTTGTTGATATTGGTCTGAATGATGCGATTCAGCCAGTTATCGGTGGCATATTCTTCGAGGTAGATTGCGGCACCTACCCCAAGCGGGAAGGCCATTGTAATGGTAATGATGATCGTCAGGAGTGAGCCAAGAATGGCGGTGCGGACGCCTGCCGTCACCGCTTCGCTGGATTGCGGGCGGCTGATGAAGTCGGTTGTCAGCCAGGAGACGAATTTCAACTCCAGGCGAGGGTGCTCGGCGAGCAGTTCCTGCACTTGCGCTTCGATCTCCGCCCGGCGGAAGAGCGAATCGGCCAGCGACCAGGAGGCGACCACATTGTATTTCAGGATGCGCTCGACCACCAGGGCATAGACTTCGGCGCGGCTGCGCTCTTCGAAGGGCTTTTCGTTGTTGAGTTTGTTGAACGCCCCTTTGGATAACTGCGCTTGCAGGAGCGCCACCAACTGTTCGTGGGTCTGCTCCTCGAGCGGAACGCCGTCCACGGTGAACTGCGCCGGGTCTACTTTGGATTCGTAGGCCACGTATCCAAAGGCGCTGTCAATGATGTTCAACAGCAGGGCGGTCAGGACGATGATGCCGATCACGGTGGAGGCCTGAAAAATAACCAGCCAGACCTTCCCACGGCGGTGGCGGGCAGTCAGGTTGGCTTCTGGGGTCAGGGGCGAACCATTGCCATTCTTTTTCTTGAAGAGGTTCTTTTCGAGGCTCATTCGTACACCTCCCGGAAACGCCGCACGAAGCGCTGGCTGATGATGTTGAGACCCAAGGTGATGAAAAACAGCAGCAGGCCGATGGCGAAGATGCTGTTGTAGTCAATTGAGTCGTAACTCAGGTCGCCGCCCGAAATGCGGACGATGTGCCCGGTCATGGTCTCGGCGCCCTTGAAGGGGTTGAAGGTAAAGTTCGGCCCTGCCCCGGCAGCCACGGCCACGATCATCGTCTCGCCGATGGCGCGGCTGATGCCGAGGATGATGGCCGCCGAGATGCCCGAAAGCGCCGCCGGGACGACCACCTTGACGGCCACTTCCAGTTTAGTCGCGCCCAGCCCGTAGGCGGCCTCACGCAGGGAGCGCGGCACGGCGTTCAGGGCGTCTTCGCTGATGGAGGCGATAAGGGGCAGGATCAGGATGCCCATCACCAGTCCGGCGGAACCGGTGTTGTAAATTTCGACCACATCCCGCCCGAAAATGGAGCGCAGGATGGGGGTCAAGAAGGTCAGGGCAAAGAAGCCGTACACGATGGTGGGAATGCCGGCCAGGATTTCCAAGATGGGCTTGAGGGTGTTGCGCACTTTCAGGCTGGCGTATTCGCTCAGGTAGATGGCAACCGACAAGCCGAGGGGAATGGCGATCAGCATGGCAATCGCCGTAGTCATCAGCGTAGCAGTGACCAGCGGCAGCACGCCAAACGCGTTGATATGCGGCTGCCACTGGGTGCCGGTCAGGAAATCCCACAGGTTGACCTCGGGCAGGCGGAAGAACAGCCAGGCTTCCTTGCCCAGTTCGTAGACAATACCAAGCGTGATAAAGATCGAGAAAAAACCAGTAAAAAATAATAAAAACTGGATCAGGGACTCTCCCAAGCGGCGCCTTTTCTTGAGTCCCAGGGCTTTGGTCGGGTAACCGGACTGTCTCTCCGTCCCATTCACTGTTTCAGCCATAATACATCCTTTTACGCATAGACAGAGCCTCCCCCCTCAGGAAGAGGGGGAAGGACTCAAGATGGGAAGAGCACTCCCTTTTTAGGTTGCTATTTGCCAACTGCGGTATGCCAGGCGTTCAGGGCTTCCTGGAGGGCAGCATCGCTGGCCGGGAAGTAGCCGACATCCAGAATTTCGTCATTGACGTGGGTCAGGTAGAAGTAGATAAAAGCGGCTACCTGGGGCTTTTCCCGCATAATCTTGGCGTCGGAGTAGATGAACAGGGGGCGGGAAATCGGGTAGGAGTTGTCTTCCGCCGTCTGGGCCGTGGGGGCAATCCCATCTACCGAGAGAACGGTCAGTTTGTCAGAGTTTTCCTGGTAGTAAGCGAAGCCGAAGAAGCCAACCGCGTAGGGGCTGCCTTCCACACCTTGCACCAACACATTGTCATCTTCGGAGAGTTGCAGGTTGCTGGCAGCCAGGATGGCAGCCTCGCCTTTTTCGACGCTGGCTTTGCCATTCTCATCCGGGTTGGCGGGAGCCATGATGGCTTCCACAAAGTAGTCGAAGGTACCCGAGTCAGTGCCAGGGATGAAGCGCAGGATGGGTTCGGCCGGCCATTCGGGGCGCACATCCGACCACTTCTCGGCAGTCGAGAAGATGAGCGCCAATTCGGCTTTGGTTACATCGGTAACAAAGGTATTGTTCTTGCTGACGACCACTGCCAGCGCATCGGTGCCCACGCGGAAGGCAATCGGCTCGCGACCAATGGCCTGGCAGGACTCGATTTCGCTGGTTTTGATGGCGCGCGAGGCGTTGGAGATGTCGGTCTCGCCGGCCTTGCAGAAGCGCTCGAAACCAGCGCCGGAGCCAATGCTGTCAATGGTGATATTGCCGGTGAAACCTTCCTCCTCGAAGCGCTGCTTCATGCGCTCGCTCAGGGGGAAAACGGTGGACGAACCGGCGGTAATGATGTCGCCCGATACGGCGTCGGGCATGTACATGGCCATCGGGTCTTCGGTGGGAGCAGCAGTGGGGACATCCGTCGGCTGCGGCTCGTTCGTCATGACCGGTTTTTCGGTCGGGGTCGCGGCCGGGCCGCAGGCGCTCAGCACGAGCAGAGCGGCCATCAAAACGAACAGGGAAACAGTTAAATTTTTGCGCATTTCTTTTCTCCTTATAGTTTTTTATCGCCAACAGTGTATCAGTCGCTGTTTAAGGCACGGAGAACGATTGTTTAACGTCTTGTTAAAGATATATTGCAACCATTGGGATGGAGAGGTGTGTCTTTGCGAGGAGTGCCGATGCTCAAACACCTGCTGAAAAACTCAACGCGAAGGCGCAAAGCCGCCAGGTTTAAAACGTTTCGACCAGGGGAGGACCCTGGCCGAAATCAAGGAGGAAGAAGATGAATGAAAGTTCAACGCATGTGAGCCTGCCGCTTATGCCGCACATCCACTGCAAAGACGACTATCAGCGCAACTACATTGAGAGAGAAGAACCAGAACGCCATTGTTCACCTTTCCATTCCACCCCGAGGATACCACAACCCGGTTAACAACCAACAAACACCAGGTTAACAGAAAGATAAAAAATCCTCCCCAACCGGCGCCTGGCTCTAGTAACTATCTACCCTGGTCTCGGAAATTATCCGCAGATTGCGATTAACAATCCCGGCCTCATTGGGTAGGCAGTTACGGCTCTATCAATTGCGTCAGAAAGCCGGAATGGTGAAGAAAAACGTGCTTCCATGACCCTCCTGGCTCTCGGCCCAGATGCGCCCGCCGTGCGCCTCGACGATGTGACGGGAGATGGACAACCCCAGTCCTGTGCCGCCGCCAGAGCGCGCCCGATCGGACTTGAAGAAGCGCTCGAAAATGCGTTCCAGGTCCTCCTCGGCAATCCCCACCCCGGTATCGCGGACGCTGAAACAAACGCTCTTCCCCTGCTGCTCGGCGGATAACGTGATCTCGCCGCCTGGCGGCGTGAATTTAACTGCGTTGTGGATGAGATTGACCAACACCTGCTCCAGCCGCCCCCGGTCGGCGCGCACTTCGGGCAGGGCCGCCGTTTCCTCGACCGTCAGCGTCAGCCCGGCGCGTTCGGCCTGGGTGCGCATCCGTTCGGCAGCCGATTCCAGCAGGCGGGACGGGTTGACTTTGCCGAATTGCAGCGCTACCTGCCCCGATTCGATGCGCGACAGGTCGAGCAGTTCCTGCGCCATTTGGGTCAGGGCGTCCACCTCGGTCTCGATGCGTTCCAGGAAACGCGGCGCAGCCTCAGGGTCCGAGAGAGCGCCGTCGCGCAGGGTTTCGGTGAGCGCTTTGAGCGAGGCCAGCGGGGTGCGCAGTTCGTGCGAAACGTTCGAGATGAAATCCCGGCGCACCGATTCCAGCCGCCGCACGCGGGTCAGGTCGTGGACGAGCAGGAGCGAGCCGCCGGTCTGCTGGTCAGGCAGCACCACCAGTTGCAGGAAGGTCCGCTGGCGTGGCAGTTCGGTGGATTCGTCCTGCGCTTCACCGCTTTGCTGGCAGCGCTGCCAGACTTCCACTAGTTTGTGGTGGCGCAGCACTTCTACCACGCTGCGGCCAAGGGCGTCGGGGGCGGCGAACAACCGCTGCGCCGCCGGGTTTATAAATTGGACTCGCCCGGCGCTGTTGGCGATGAGCACGCCGTCGGTCATCTGTTCAAGGACGGCCGCCAGCCGGTCGCGTTCGGCCTGCAGGGCCGAGAGACGCGCCGCCCACGTCAGGGCAAGGATTTTAACGGCGTTGGAGAGGTCTGCGAGGCCGGGAGCGTCCTCCGGCAGGGAGGATGGTGGCATCTGCTCTTCGATTGCCCGGCGCAGGGCAGATTGATAGCGCTTCAGACGGCGGCGCAGGAGAAGATGACGCCCACCCAGCCAGCCCAGGGCGGCGGTTAGAAGCGTAACGGGCAGGAGAAACAGCCAGTCCATTTTTGCACAGAGGGTCAGCCCTCGAAGCGGTATCCGCCGCCGCGCACGGTGACGATGCGCTGTGGGTGGGCCGGGTCGGCTTCGATTTTCTGCCGCAGCCAGCGCACGTGGACGTCCACCGTGCGGCTGTCGCCGATGTACTCCCAGCCCCAGACGCGTTCGAGGATGAATTCGCGCGAGAGCATCTGGCCTTTGTGTTCGGCGAAGAAGACCAGCAGGTCGTACTCTTGCGGCTTGAGCGGGATAACTTCGCCGCCCCGCGCCACCTCGCGGCGGGTCAGGTCAATGGACAGGTCGCCGAAGGTGAGCACCTCGTGGGTGGTTTCGCTCCCGGCGGCTTTTAGTTTTTCCATTTCGTCACGGATGACTTTGGTGCGCCGCAATTGGGCTTTGACGCGGGCAATCAGTTCGCGCATGGAGAAGGGCTTGGTCAGGTAGTCGTCCGCGCCGACCTCCAGCCCGACGACGCGGTCTATCTCGTCGTCGCGGGCGGTGAGCATCAGCACCGGGACGTTCATCTCCTTGCGCAGGGTCTTGCAGACTTCGAAGCCGTCCAGGCCGGGGAGCATGATGTCGAGCAAAATCAGGTCGGGGGCTACGGCGCGGGCTTTTTCGAGCGCCTGATAGCCGTCTCCAACCGTCTCGACTTCGTAGCCCTGTTTTTGCAGGTTGTAGGCCAGCGTTTCCTGCAGGGCGGGTTCATCTTCGACAACAAGAATTTTTTCCGGCATACAAATATCTTATCATAAACGATTATGACTCAAACAGATTTTCCCAAAAGTATTTTGCCCCGCAAGCCTTCGCAGGGCAAAATACTCGGGAAAAGGGGAAACGGCGGGAAAATTGCACAAAATTCTGTTGCGCTTCAATCGGCGGCGGAGCGGATGGGCTGGTGGGGGGCGTATTCGGCCAGCAGGGTATCCACCAGAGAATTCTGCGGCAGGATAAGTTGTTGAGTTTGTTCCTGGCCGCTGCGTCCGAGAGTCACCAGGTAAATCATCCCGTGCTGGTCCCAGGAGGGCAGAAGGGCGATCTTTTGAATTGTCCAGCCGCTATCCAGAGCTGAGAGGAGCAACAGATAGGAGTTCGGCACAAAGGAAGCAAGGCGCGGTTGTTGAACGGTCATCCACATCTGTTCGGTTCGGATGGATTCGCCGAGCATGTTCTGTGTCCTTTCTGAAAAATCGGATATTTTCAGCCCTATTTTATCGCAGGTTGATTGTGAACCGTTTAAGAGCAAGTTAAGGTTGTGTAAAACAAAAAAGGCCGCAAGGGCCTTTGTGAGCCAAAGCAGGCGGATGGTCACCCAAACCGCCCTTCGACATAATCTTCGGTGCGTTTTTGTTTCGGGTTGGTAAAGAGTTCCTTGCCGGGGCCGTATTCGATCAGTTTTCCTTGCAGGAAGAAGGCGGCGAAGTCGGCCGTCCGTGCCGCTTGCTGGACCGAGTGCGGGACGAGGACGATGGTGTACTGTCGCTTGAGTTCCTGGAGGGCAGCCTCTACTTTGCCGGTTGAGATTGGGTCGAGGCCGGAGGTGGGTTCGTCGAGCAGGATGACCTCCGGCTGGTTGGCCAGGACGCGCGCCAGGCAGAGGCGTTGCTGCTGCCCGCCGGAGAGGGCGATGGCCGGGTCGTTGAGGCGGTCTTTGACTTCGTCCCAGAGCGCGGCCAGGCGGAGACTGCGCTCAACCGCTGCATCCAGCCGGGATTTGCGCTTTTCGCCGGCCAGTTCCAGACCGTAGGTCAGATTGCCGCGGATGCTGAGGGGCAGGACAACCGGTCGAGCAAAGACCATCCCCACCTTGCGGCGCAGGGCAATGACATCCGTCTTCGGGTCGAGGATGTTTACGCCGTCAATCAAAATCTGGCCCGAAACGGCGCGTACCTCCGTCAGGTCGTTGAGACGGTTGAGACAGCGCAACAGGGAGGACTTCCCACCGCCTGCCGGCCCGAATAGCACGGTGATGGCGTTGGCCGGAATGTTGAGCGAAATGTCGCGCAGGCTCTCGGTTCCGTCTGCGTATTGCAAAGACAGGTTTTGGATGATGATTTTATCTACCATTGCCGCTTTGCCCTCGCCCTCGATCGGATGACCGTCGCAATAATGTTCATTCCCAGCACAAAGACAATCAACACCAGCGCCGTGCCGTACTGGATTTGAATCGGCATTTCTGGCACCTGCGTGGAGATGACGAACAGGTGATAGGGGAGCGCCATGGTGGCGTCCATCGGCGAGTTGGGCAGGCGCGGCAAGAAGAAGGCCGCTCCGGTGAAGAGGATTGGCGCCGTCTCACCGGCGGCGCGTTCCAGGCCGAGGATGACCCCGGTCAGGATGCCGGGCAGCGCCTGTGGCAGGACGATCTTGCGGATGGTCTGCCACTGCGTCCCGCCGAGGGAAATGCTCACCGTGCGGAAGGCCTGCGGCACGGAGCGCAGGGACTCCTCCGAGGCGCTGATGATGACCGGCAGGGTCATGATGGAGAGCGTCAGCGAGGCTGCCAGGATGCTCGTGCCGAACTTCAGAAAGAGGACGAACAGCCCCAGCCCGAACAGTCCGTACACAACCGAAGGAATGCCGGCCAGGTTGATGATGGCCAGGCGGATGAGACGCGTCGCCCAGTTATCCGGCGCATACTCGGAGAGGTAGATGGCTGCGGCAATCCCCAACGGCACCGAGAAGACGGCTGTGCCCAGCGTGAGATAGAGCGTCCCGACGATGGCCGGCAGGATGCCGCCGGCGCGCATTCCGTCGCGCGGCATGGCGGTCAGAAATTCCCACGAGATAGCCGGCGTGCCCTCTTTGAGGATGTAGGCCATCACCACCACGATCGGGAAGACGGTCACCAGCGCCACGAGGGTGAGCAGCGAAAAGCCCAGGCGCTGGATGAGGTCGCGGTCAATGGCAATTTTCTTCTTCATAACTTGACTTTATGACGCAAAAGTTGTATAGGAGTAGGGAACCACTGAAAGCGCGCATGCGCCGTAGGTGGTGGTTTTATTGCGGGGGGTACACGATTCCATACGGATCCTTGCTTGATGCTTTCAGATTCAAAACTTTGTTCGGTGAGATTGATGCAGGGGCTCGTGAAGGAAATTTTCCTATCTCCAAAACAAGATAATGCTACGATAGCACCCTCTCCGCCCGTTTCTTGGATTTGAAGACCACCGACGAAGCCGTGACGTTGACCGCCAGCGAGATGAGGAACAGCACCAGCCCGATGAAAAACAGCACATGATAGTGCGTGCTGCCATTGGCCACCTCGCCCATCTCGGCGGCAATGGTGGCCGTCATGGTGCGGACGGGAGAAAACATCGAGGTCAGTTTGATTGCCAGCACCGGCGCGTTGCCGGTGACCATCATCACCGTCATCGTCTCGCCGATAGCGCGCCCAATGCCGAGCATCACCGCCGTCAGCACGCCGGAGCGGGCGGCGGGAAGGGTCACGCGCCAGATGGTCTGCCAGCGCGTGGCGCCCATCGCCCAGGCGGCCTCGCGGTAACTGTACGGCACCGCATCCAGCGCGTCCTCGGCAATCGAGACGATGGTCGGCACGGCGATCCCGCCCAGGAGCAGCGCCCCGGCCAGGGCGGTGAGACCGGTTGGCAGGTCCAGGAAGACGCGCAGAAACGGTGAGAGGATGAGGATGCCCAGGAAACCCAGCACCACCGAGGGCAATCCGCCAAGCAATTCCACCAGGGGTTTGAGAATCTCGCGCAGCCAGCGCGGCGCGACCTCGGACATGAAGACCGCCGTCCCGATGCCGAAGGGCAGGGCGACGATCATGGCCCCGATGGTCACAATCAACGAACCGGTGATGAGCGGCAAGATGCCGAAATAGTTTTCAATCGGATACCAGCGCTGGCTGAACAAATCTGCCAGCGGAACCTCGCCCAAGGCCGGTATCCCTTCCCGGAGCAGGAAGAAGAAGATGAGAATGACGAACAGAATAGCCGAATAGCCGGAAGTCTTGATGAGACGGGGAATGACAAATTCCTGCCAGGTGAGTTTCTTTGGGTCCATGGATGCCTAGGGGGTATAGAGCAGAATGGGAACAAAACCGAGGTTGGCTACGATTTTCTGCGCATCGGGCGAAAGAATCCAATCCAGATAAGCCTTGACTATGCCGGTCGGTTCGCCAGCGGTGTACATGTACAGGTCGCGGGCAATTGGGTAAGTCTTGTCGTTTACCGTGCTAATCATTGGCAGAACGTACTCTCCGACCTCGGTTTTGGCGACGGCGATGATTTTCAGGTCGGGGGGAACGTAACCCAGCCCATCGTAGCCGATGGCATTGGGATTCTGACGTACCTCGTTGATGATGCCCTCCGAGGAAGGTAACAGCAGCGTGTCCATCGAGAAGAGAGTCTTGTTGTTCTTGTCGCCCAGCCGCAGGACGGTTTCTAGGAAATAGACGTGCGTGCCGGAATTAGTCTCGCGCGACAGGCGCACGATGGGACGGTCTTCGCCGCCCACCTCGGCCCAGTTGTTGATCTTGCCGCTGTAGATGTCGGAAATCTGCTGGAGGGTCAGGCGGCTGACGGGATTGTCCGGGTGAACGATGATGGCAATTGCATCGCGGGCGATGACGAACTCGTGTGGCTCGATTCCGTTGGCTCGCGCCTGTTCGAGTTCCTCGCTCTTGATCCGACGCGAGGCGTTGGCGATGTCCACCGTGCCGTTGATGAGCGCCGCAATCCCCGTCCCGGACCCGCCGCCCGTCACCGAGATGCGAACGTCCGGGTGGGCGTGCTGGTAGGCCTCGGCCCACGCCAGCGCCAGGTTGACGATGGTATCGGAGCCTTTGTTCTCGATGTAATACGTTGCACTTTCGGGGATGGAATTGGCCGGAGCGCCTGCCAGGCCGCAGGCAGTGAGCAGGAAAAGCAAGACAATCCTAAGGAAGCGTCTGAATGTCATCGCCCGAATTATACGGCAGAATCGTGTAAAATAATCTTGTGGACGCCCAATCTGTTTTTTCCATCCGTAATTTGAATTTCTACTACGGCGCTGCAAAGGCCCTGGCAAACGTCAACATGGAAATTGCTGCCCGCCAGGTGACGGCGCTCATCGGCCCTTCTGGCTGCGGCAAGTCCACCTTCCTGCGCTGCCTGAACCGGATGAACGACCCCATCCCCGGTGCGCGCGTGGAGGGGCAGATTCTGTTTGAGGGGCGCGATATCTACGCTCCCGACTTCAACGTCACCGACCTGCGTCAGCGGGTGGGGATGGTCTTCCAGAAACCGAATCCGTTTCCTCAGTCCGTGTACGACAACGTGGCCTTTGGCCCGCGCGTCCTCGGCCTGACGCTCATCAAATCGGAGTTGGATGCCATCGTGGAAAGCAGTCTGCGCGCCGCCGCGCTGTGGGATGAAGTCAAGGATAAACTGAAGCAGAACGCCCTTGGCTTTTCGCTTGGCCAGCAGCAACGCATCTGCATTGCCCGCACGATTGCCATCAAGCCAGAAGTGATTCTGTTCGACGAATCTACCTCCGCCCTCGACCCGATTGCCACCGGACAAATCGAAGACCTGATTGCGGAACTGAAGAAGAATTACACCATCGTCATTGTGACCCATAACATGCAACAGGCTGGCCGCGTCTCGGATTTCACCGGTCTCTTCTGGCTGGGCGAACTGGTGGAATTCGGTCTCACCGACAAACTTTTCACCCGCCCCGACAAAGAACTCACCGAAGCCTATCTGACCGGCAAGATGGGATAAATTCAGAAAAGGACTGCGCTGACGTGATGGCCGCTCTGAAGCGACCGTCGCGTTATCGTCAAAGGAGAAATACCTATGGAATTCTATCTGGAAGACCTTTTTCGGGTACTGCTGGCGCTGGTTGCCGGCGGCTTGATTGGCCTGGAACGCGAATTCCGCGACAAATCAGCCGGCTTCCGCACGCTGATTTTCATTGCCACCGGAGCGGCGGCCTTTACCATCCTGTCCTCCCGCCTGGCGCTGGATAAAGACCCGACACGCATCGCCGCCAATATCGTTACCGGCATCGGCTTTCTCGGCGCGGGCGCCATCTTGCGCGAAGGCTCGCGCATCATCGGCCTGACCACTGCCGCCACCATCTGGCTGACGGCCGCCATGGGAATGGCCATCGGCGGCGGGGAATACCTGTTGGCGGCTATCCTGGCGCTCATTAGCACGCTTGTCTTGTGGTTTTTCCCTCTGATCGAAGCGAAAATAGATGTTTCGCGGGAACAGCACACCTACGAAATCATCTGCCAGCCCGACCTTCATAACGTGGAATTAATCGAGGCCGAGGCGCACCGCTATGGCCTGCACCTGCGCGAAAAACGCTACACCAAAGAAAACGACAAATTACATTGCTCCTGGATCGTCAGCGGACATCCTCGAAAGCACAAGAAATTCATCGAATTCCTGTTCTCGAACAGCAACATCATCGGCTACCGCTATTGAGAACCTTTGACCACTCCAAAAAACTCGCCGCGAAGAATTGCGTTTTCTTCGCGGCAATTGTTTTGACAAAATCTCACGCGGTTATCCTTCTTGAACTTCTCCATATAATTGCCGATGGACAACGCTTAACGCCCGCACCTGTTCGGCGGCGTGGTAGGAAGAGCGCACCAGCGGCGCGGCCTCGACCCACTTGAAGCCGATTTCACGCCCGTACTCGCGGATTTCCTTGAACTCTTCCAGCGTGTAATAGCGCGCAATGGGCAAATGTTTCTTGCTCGGCTGGAGATACTGCCCGACCGTCAGAATGTCCACGCCCCAACTGCGCTGGTCGCGCATCACCGCTTTGATCTCCTCCATCGTCTCGCCCAGGCCCACCATGATGCCCGACTTGGTCAACACGGCGGGGTCGAGTTTCTTGGCCGAAGAGAGAATAGTCGCGCTCCACTCGTATTTGTCCTGCGGCTGAACCTGCTTGAACAGGCGCGGCACCGTTTCGACATTGTGATTGAGTATCTCCGGGCGGGCGTCCATGACCATCTTGATCGCCTCCAGCGAGCCTTTGAAGTCTGGAATGAGCACCTCCACCGAACAGCCCGGCAGCACTTCGCGGATGCGGCGGATGACCATGGCAAAGATTGGCGCGCCGCCGTCCCGCCGGTCATCGCGGTTGACCGAAGTGATGACCGCATGTTTCAGGTTCATAGACTTAACCGCCTGCGCCACGCGCTCCGGTTCCAGCCAGTCGAGCGCCTCGGGGCGGCCATGCTTGATGTCGCAGAATCCGCACGTTCGCGTGCAGACATCGCCGAGCATCAAGAAGGTCGCCGTGCCGGATCCCCAGCACTCACCCATGTTCGGACACATTGCTTCTTCGCAAACGGTATGCAACGCTTTCGAGCGCATCAGCGTTTGCAAACGCTCGTAGGTCTCGCCGCCGGGGGCGCGCACCTTAATCCACTCCGGGCGGCGCAAAGGAGTGGTATTGACGGTTTCAGGATTGACCCGTTCGCGGGTAGGAACAACAGCCATTTTTCTCCTTGTGATACCTGTTTACTTTGCTGCCTGACTACTTGTCTTCCGCCTTCTTCACCTTTAGATGCAGTCCCTCTACTGCAACCACCTCCACCCGGTCGCCCTTGCGAATCGGTTCGGACCCGGGGACTGCTTCCGCGCTCCACAGTTCGCCCGCCGCCTGCACCTGCCCGCTGGGTGTCACGTCGCTGACGGCGAAACCGGTTGCCCCGCTCAGGCTTTCCGCGCCGGTGCGGACGGGCGTCTTCTGCGCCCGCAAGGCAAAGCCGACGATGACGGCAAACGAGGCGCCGATGACCAGCGCCAGGAAGACCACCAGCGGCACGGAGACGCGCTGAAAATCCGGCGTGCCGGGCGAATTGAACAGCACCAGCGCCCCAACGATAAACGAACCGATTCCAGCGGCGGTCAATCCGCCGTGTGTAGCGGCTTTGATGTCAATGATGAACAAGACGAAAGCAATGGCCAGGAAAATCAACCCAAACCAGTTGACCGAGAGGAAGCCCAGCCCGTAGGCCGCCAGCGCCAGACAGACCGCGCCGATAAATCCGGCCACCCACCCGCCGGGGCTGGAAATCTCAATCAAAATAGCCTGCACGCCCAGCCCCAGTAAAATGAGCACGATATTCGGGTTGACGAGGATTTGAAGCAATTGCTCTATCAGCGAAATTGTCAGGCTTTGTACCGGCAAGCCTTGCGTATGAAGTACGCGCGGCCCATCCGGCATGGTCACGGTGAAACCATCCAGTTGCGCCAGCAGGTCATCCAGGTCTTCAGCGATGAAGTCAATCAGACCGATTTCGTAAGCCGTGTCCGAAGAAACCGCCTTGGCCTCGTCAATCATGGCCTGCGCCAGTTTTTGTGCTTCGGGCGGACGGTGCGCCACCAGCGGAGCGATGGTCGCCTTCAACTGATTTTTGGCCTTGGAATCTATCGTCTTGGCCAAGTCCTCGCCTTCGCCGCTCACCGGGCTGGCCGCGCCGATGGCCGTTTCGGGGGCCATAGCAGAGGCGTGCGCAGAAATCGTCAGCAGCGCGCCCGCCGAAGCGGCCCAGGCCCCGCGCGGGGTCACATAGACCACCACCGGTACCTTGCTGCTACGAATACCGCTAATCATCTTTTGCAGGGAGCCGATGTTGCCGCCTGGCGTGTCAAGTTGCAGAATGATGGCCTCCGCGCCGCGCTGTTCGGCGATCGCGAGGCCGCGCGTCAGGTAGGTTTGCGTGGCCGAAGTGATCGGCCCGTCAATGGACAGCACCAGGATGGAGGTCCCAGAGGCCCCTGCCCACAGCGGCAGGAGCAGGAAAACACCCACGGTAAGCAGTGTCAGAACAAGTCGGAAAATTTTCATCAGAATTCTCCTGTCGGTATTATAACCGGGGAACGTAAGAGGCGTCTTAACGTATTTTCTTGTTATAGACCGCAACCTCGGATATACTCGCCCCATGCGTATCGTTGAACCTCGCTGGGTGGACCTTTCTCTTGGCTGGCAGGCTGTTCAATCTCTGCAAGCGCGGCTCGAAGCCGAATTTGGGCGGGCGGTTCAGGTGGTCTTCAATCTCAAATATCGCCGTGAGCAAACGGAGTGGCAGAAGAAACGCCGGGCAGCCATTGCCGGCGCAGTGTTATTCCCACTCTCGGTGATTGCCTTGTGCCTGGCGACCTTCTACTTTCGCGAGGCGGCCTGTGTCCTCGCCTGGTGGGCGATGACCGTGTTGGTCCTCTTTGTTACATTGATTGTTGCCGGCTGGAACTTCCTGCAGGAGGCTTTTTCGAGCGGGCCAAAGCCACAGCGCACCCGTGTGGCGATTAGCCTGGCAGACCTGTGGTGGCAGAGCCTCGCACCGGAAACGTTGAGCATCGAAAAACACGGCGACCGCGGCGAAGTGGATTTTCTGGGCCAACTGGCGCGTGTGTTGCCCGATTCCTGGCTGGCGGTGCGCGGCCTGCTCACTTCAGCGCATATTGTTTCCGACACAGATGTGCTCTTATTGGGCCCCTCCGGGATATGGATTTTCGAGGTCAAGCACTGGAGTGAAGTCATTCTCAAGAAAAATGGCGTATGGAAACAAATTCATCGCAACCGACCGGAGGTCATTCACAACCAGTTCCCCGATGAACAGTGGCTACGTCAGCGCGATGAAATTCTCAAGACAATCGAGATGCGCCTCCCACACCTGGCCTGGACCTCTGGTCTGCTGCGCGGGGGAGTGGTTTTTTCTCACCCCCGGGCGCAGATTTTCAGGGACAACATCGAGGGCAATACCGCCGCCTACGGTTCGGTAAGCGCCTGGGTGGAAGCAGTGCGTCGAAGTCCGCCGGATGAACGGTTTACCCTCGAAGTGCAGTTGGAAATTCTGGATGCTCTCATCCTGTGGGCGCGGCGTAATGAGCGGCAGGATTTGGAATACCTGTCGGCGAAGGAGAAAGCTCTGCAACTTTACGAGGAGGCTGCCGCCCAGTTGCGAGAATATGTTCGGCGTAATTCGCAATAACTCCCAAGGGGAACGCTGTATCTCAGATGGCGCCGGTTCTTGAAAACCGGCCGGTGACTTGACTGCAATCACCTCCGATTGGGTGGCGATCAAAACATCCTGGGTGGCTATGATGTGACCGGTTTTGCCGGCGAGCCGGTCGTTGATCCGAATGGCTCTTCGAGGCATTTTTGGGTGACTTTGGTGGTCAGTAGTTATAAAGGGGAAGTATCACTTCTTTACCGTGAAAGAAATTTCTGCTGTTCCCACATTTCCCGCCCGGTCGGTTGCCTCGACCCGCAGCGTATGCCGGCCGCTCTGTGCCTCCCAGAGCGTCCCAAATGGCGCGGCAGAGAGCGTGATGAGTTTTTTCCCATCCACATAAAACGTAACCGCGGTCAGGAACGCGTCCTGCGCTTGCGCTTGCAGGACCGCCTGAGCCCCATCGCTCAGGCTGAGTTCCTGGCCTTCCTGGGGATACAAAATCTCCACGTGCGGCGCTGTGTTATCCAGCGTCAGTTGTGCCAGTGCTTCGTCCACGCGTTCATTGGCGCGAACGACCAGCAGGCGCAACACATACACGCCGTCCAGGCCGGCGGTATCCCAGCGCGCCAGCAGACCGTCCGTCACCGGGGTGGTGGAGTCGCTCCCAATTTGCAGCCAGCGCGTGGGGTTCAGCCCCGCCCCGTATTCCAGCCGATACGAGACGAAACCATCGCCGGCCGCCGTGCCGCGAATCTCCAACTCGCCGCGGGCGTCGGCGAACATGGTTGGCGAGGTGATGCGCGTCCATTTTAATACTTCGGCGGGTCGGTAAGTGTCGTACGAGGAAGGCGGCTGCTCGATACCTGCCGCTTTGGCCCAGTCCTGCGCGCCGGGCGGAAGCGCCATGTAGACGCGGCTGCGCACCAGTTCAGGCGGTGTGAAGACCGTTGCCAGCAGGCCGGTTTCGATGTTGATATCAAAGGCCTGGTAAAGCGTGTCGAACTGCACTGGCTGTCGGCCCTCCGGGAAAACTTCCTCCACCACGTTCGGGCAGACTGGTGTGGGAAGCAGGCCGGATGGGTCGCAAACTTTGACGCTGACGACTCCGGCGGGCATTTGCCAGCCGACGGAAGGGAAATCGCGGACAGCCGTCTGCATCAGCGCCTGCCACAGCCCCTGCGCTGCCTCCGCGGACTTCCCGCCTGCCCCCGTCAAATAGACCGTCGTCACCCGCTGCGGCGTGTACCCCGTTACCCATGCCCCCGCGCCGTCGAGCGTGGACGAGGTTTTGACCGCCGCCGGACGGCCAAGGTCCAGCAGATTGCTTCCTCCTGGCCGCTCGCTCAGGATGTGGTTCATCAGGTAGGCCAGTTGCGGGCTGACGATCAGCCGCGTCTTCGGCGCGGACCAGTCGAGTAACAGACGGCCGTCTACCTCGCTGACCTGCAACACCGCCGCCGCTTCCGGCGCAGCCGGAGCAATCCCCTGCCCGCTCTGAACGCCCTCGGCGGCAAAGACCCCGTAGGCGGAGGTGAGCGCAAAAGGCGAGAGAAGAAATTCCTGCTCCAGCAGGGCCTCGGACGGCAATTCCAACCCAAAGGACAGAGCGCTTTGCTGAACGCTTCGAGCGCCCAACTGCTTCAGCAGAATGCGGGCCGGATTGAGGTAGTCGTTAACCAGCGCCGTGCGCAGGCGCATTGGGCCATGATAGACCTGCCCCAGGCTGGGCGCGCCGTCCGGCAGGTCCCACGTCAGGCTGGCAGGGTTGAGGCCGCGGGCGAAGGCGGTCAGGTAAACGAAGGGAGTGACAGACGTTCCTGCCGGATGGATAGAAAGGTCACCGGCCGCGGCCAGAATTTGCCCTGTCAGCGGGTCGAGGATGAGGATCCCGCCCTCGGCTGAGACAGGGAGGATGGACATTTCGGGCAAAAGTGCGGCACTCTCGCAGGCGGGCGGAGTTGTGGAGCTGTTGGCGAGGCGTGCCAGTTGCGCGCGCAGGGCGCAGTCGGCCTCCACTTGAAGGCCGTAATCGAGGCTTGTCAGGATGACCACGCCGCCGCGTTCGACGCGTCCCGCTCCGAGTGCCGCGTCTACTTGACGCAGAAGATAATCCACAAATTGCGGCGAGACTCCCGCCTCGACGGCGAAGAAGTTGCTCTCCGGCGGCGCAAGAGGGCGAGGCGGGTGATTGACCGCCTCGTTTGCCTGGGCAGGCGTAATCCAGCCCAGGCTGAGCAAGGCACGCAACGTTTCCAGCCAATTGGCCTCAGCGGCCTGCGGCGCGTCGAACGGGTTGAGAGCGGGGGTTTTGCCCACGGCGGCTAGCATGGCGGCTTCGCTCAGCGTCAGGTCGGCGGCTGACTTGCCAAAATAGAGACGCGCCGCCGCTTCGGCGCCGAAGGCATGATGACCGTAGTCGGCGCTGTTGAGGTACCACTCCAGCGCCTGTTCCGGCCTGTAGCGGGCAGTGAGTTGCGCCGCCAGAAGCCGCTCGCGAAAGGCGCGGCGGATGGTGGGCGCTTCGTCCGTCAGCAGGAGGCGGGAGACTAATTCCTGCGCCAGTGTGGGATGCCGGTTGGGGGTCTGCCAGCCTTCCAGCGTGTAGCCGGGGGATTGCCAGAAATCCGGCTGGACGAGCGCCAGCGTGGCTTGAACAAGAAAGGGCGAAAACTCTTCGTAACGGAGGAATGTGCGCGGCGAATCCTGCGGGGCAAGCGTTACCAGCAAACGCTGTCCGGAGCGGTCATACAAGCGCGTTGGCTGGAGCAGGAGGCCGTTGGAAGGGTCGAGTTGTGCGGCGAGCGCTTCGAGCGGCGGCAGGTTTTCGGTCACCGAAGCGTAGGCAAAGACTGCAGCCATCGTCAGCGCTACCAGGACAGCGCTGACGATGAATCCAAATCCAAAGGCCAGCCGGCGGGTGCGCCTTTCAGCGCTGCGACGCGTTTTCTCGCGCCGCTGCCGGCGTTGGCGAATAATAGTCAGGGGAAAAGCAGAAGAGCGGCTCACTTGATGCTGACAGGCATATTCGTTTGCAGCGACTCCAGGACGGCAAATGTGGCCTTCGTCACGCCGATTAATTGCTCGTAGGGGATGGGCGGCGCGCCGCCCTCGCGCAGGACGGTCAGGAAGGCCTGCCACTCGCCGCGCCAGCCTTTGTCCTGCCTCTTTTTGACCAGCCTCCGCCTTCCCTCATGGACCGTCTCCAACGTGCGGAAATCGTCCAGTACGGCCACGCGTCCGCCGCAGAAGACTTCGATGCGTTCTTTGGGAAAGGATTTGTCGCCGTTGGCAAGATAGTCCACCACGCCCACCGAGCCGTCAGGGAAGGTGAACGTCATCGAGACGTTGTCCTGATGATATTTTCCGCCGTCGGGCAGGGCGTGCGCGCTCACCCTGATAGGTGCGGCGCCGGCCAGGAAGGTCAGAAAATCTATGAAGTGACAACCTTCGCCGATGATGCGTCCGCCGCCCTGGGCAGGGTCGTGCACCCAGTGATTGAGCGGGATGGATCCGGCGTTGATGCGGTAATGCATGTAAAGCGGTTCTTTGCGGTTTGCAAGTTGGGCGAAAAGCGTTTGAGCAAGGGGCGCAAAGCGGCGGTTGAAGCCGGTCATCAGCACCTGCTCACGGAGGGCCGAGACCTGTTCACTGATGACCGCTAACTGCTCGTCGTCAATCGCCAGCGGCTTTTCGACAAAAACATGTTTCCCGGCTTGCAAGGCCCTGACGGCCAATTCGGCATGCAGGTCGTGGCGGGTGAGAATGGCAACGGTGTTGATGGCAGGGTCGTTCAGGATTTCATCATCGCTGGAAGCGGCATAGGCAAAGCCGAATTTTTTGGCCGCGTGCTGGGCGTGCAGTCCGCCCGCCGAGGCGATGCCGACCAATTCGACGCCCTCCAGTTTTTGGAGGACAGGGAGCAGAACGCCGGCGGCGAAATTGCCCGCGCCGAGAACGCCGAGTTTGCAGGCCGAAGGTCGGATGGCCGGAGCGTTGAAGCGGACGATATGCGAACCTTTCTGTGCTTCGGCTGTCTCAGGGTAGGTGATCAGGATGCCGAGGAACGGTTGTTTCTTTTTGCCGGTGATGACCTCGTAGGCTTCGGCGGCGCGCTCGATGGGAAAGCGGTGCGTGATGAGCGGCTCGACCTTGAGCCTGCCTGCGGCCATCAGGTTTAACACCGCCTCGAAGTTGCGTCCCTCCGTCCAGCGGACGTAGCCGATGGGGTAATCACGTCCCATCTCCTCGTAGGCCGGGTCGTAGCGCCCCGGGCCGTAGGAGCGGGAGTTGATGAAAGAAATTTCTTTCTCGTAGTAGAGTTTGCGCGGCAGTGTCAGGCCCACTGCGCCGGTGGCGACGACCCGCGCCCGGTCGCGGGCGATGAGCGCGGCCAATTCCACCGGGTCGTTGGAAGCAGTATCGGCGCAGATAAGCACTGCGTCGAAGCCAAGGTTGGTAGTGAAAGCCCGGGCGGTCTCCACGGCCTGGTCGCGGGAGCAGGCTTGCAGTCCGAGCGAGGCCGCCAGGGCAACGCGCTGTGGGTTGGTATCTACGCCCAGCACGCGGCAGCCGGCCGCGGCGGCAATCTGTCCGGCTAATAGTCCCAGCAATCCCATGCCGATGACGGCCACGTTTTCGCCGATTTGCGGTTCGGCAAGACGGAAGCCATGCAGAGCGATGGCGCCGAGTGTCGTGAAGGCGGCGGACTCGAAATCCACCCCTTCGGGCAGGGGGGTAAGCAGAGCGCGGGGCACGATGTTGTACTCGGCATGGACGGCGTAGCCGCCGCCGGCGCAGGCCACGCGCTGCCCAACCTGAAAGCCGTCCATCCCCTCCCCCAGAGCCGCAATCACGCCGGCGGAGGAATAGCCCAATGGGATGGGCTGGTCGAGACGATTGAAAGCCGCTTGCAGGGTGGGAATCACCCCTTCCCGTTTCATCTTATCCATTATTTGGCGGAGCAGATCGGGGCGCGAACGCGCCTTGCCCACCAGCGATTTTTCGGAAAATTCCACCACCATCCGTTCGGTCCCGGCCGAGACGAGCGAGGCAGCCACCTGCACCAGCGCCTGCCCGGCGCGCGGCGTGGGGACAGGCACATCTTCAATGGTGGTTTTGCCGGTTTTCATGTTTTGCAGGAGTTGTTTCATAGGGAAAACTGTTCTCCATGGCTTGGTTTTTGTCTTGCGAGTTTGGCCGCAAATGTTGCATGCGCCGATGAGGAAGAAATTGACAAACCCTGCATTCCCTGCAAGTAAAAATTTAATTTGGCATTTTTGGCATCGGGCGACAACTTGCCCCTCTTGGCCGGGCAATTGCCTCATGAGGCCGACTCTTTGGGGCGCGGCATTGAGTATACCGCAAGAACACAGTGCGCATTGGCCATTGAAAGCGGTAAAATATTCTCATGGCTTTCATCCATGGGTTGCCGCTCAGCCAGACCAAGATAACCACACCGGGGCGCAGGCCGGAACTCTTGACTCGCGCCCGTCTGCTCGAAAAACTGGAGGACCTGCTCGAAAGGCGGCTTATCTTGGTCACTGCGCCGGCCGGTTACGGGAAAACATCGCTGCTTATTGACTTTGCGCAAAACACTCACTTGCCGGTCTGCTGGCTGTCGCTGGATGAACTTGACCGCGACCCGCAGCGTTTTTTACTCTACTTCGCGGCTGCGATTGCCGCCCGTTTTCCCCGCTTTGGCAAGCGTTCCATGGCCGCGCTGGCCGAGGCAACCGATTTCTCCTCTGCGCTCGAAAACATCGTCATTACCTTTGCCAACGAAATCTACGACCAGATTGACGAACATTTTGTCCTCGTGCTGGATGACTACCAGTGTGTGGACACAGTCTCCGAGATTCGCAATTTCGTCAGCCGTTTCGTTCAACACGCCCCGGAAAACTGTCATCTGGTGTTGGCCTCCCGTCGTCTGCCTGCCCTGCCCGATATGATTACCCTGGTGGCCCATCAACAGGTGGGCGGTTTCGACCTGGAGGAACTGGCCTTTCGCCCGGAGGAAATTGGCCTGCTCTTTGAGCGCAATTACGGCGTTTCTCTCACCGAAGAGGAAACCTTCTCTCTGTTGCGCCGCACGGAAGGATGGATTACCGGCCTGCATCTCAGCCGGCTGAGCGACTCGGGCGTTTTGCCAGACCTGTCCAAGTCCGCCCGCGCCGCCGGCATTGACCTTTCCGATTACTTCGACCAGCAGGTGCTGGCTCAGCAGACGCCCGAAATGCGCGCCTTCCTCCTCCAGACCTCCCTGCTGGAGGAATTCGACGCCGCCCTGTGCGATGCTGTTCTCGGCGTGGGCGACTGGCAAACCATGATGCGGACGGCGCGGCAGAACAATCTGTTCGTTTTGTCGGTCGGTCCACAGGGCGAATGGCTTCGCTATAATTCCCTTTTTCAGGAATTTTTGCGCAAGCGTCTCTTGCAGGAAAGCCCGACCACCGTGCAGGCTATTCTTCTGCGCCTGGCGGAAGTCAGCGAGGAAAACGGCGATTGGGAAAAAGCCCACCATGCCATCCGGCAAATCGGCGACTTGAACGCCCTGACTGCTTTTATGGAACGCGCCGGGGCGCATCTCATTCAAAGCGACCGCATCCTGACCCTCTCTGCCTGGCTGGAGGAATTACCTCCTGCGACAATCCAGGAAAATCCGTCACTGTTGGCTTTGAATGGTTTTATCGCCCTCGTCAGGGGGCAGGTCAAATATGGCTTCGAGCAAACCGAGGATGCCGCCGCCATGTTCCGCGCTCAGGGAAACCTGGCCGGGTTGGTCTTTACCCTCATCCAGCGTTCCTGGGCGCACCGCCTGCTGGGAAACTATCCGGCCGCCCTCGATGACGCCGAAGAAGCCATCCAACTCGCCGCCGAACAGCCCGGACAGGAACTCCGCCTTGCCGAAGCGCACCGTATGAAGGGACTGGCGCTTTTCCGGCTTGGCCGCGCCGATTCGGCCGCCGAATGCCTGCAGACCTCGCTGAAGATTTTCACCCGCCTGGGACGTCAGCGGGAAATCCCACATCAGCAAATGGAATTGGGCATGGTGAAACGGGCGCTCGGCGACCTTCAGGCCGCTCGCCTGAACTATGAAAAGGCGCTCAAGGCGTGGCAGCAGCAAGGCCGTCTCATAGCGCAGGCGACGCTCTTGAACAACCTGGGCGTCTTGCATCACTTTTGCGGTGATTACGAAGATGCGGTTCGGGCTTTCGAACAGGGCTTGGATTGCGCCCGTCGCAGCGGGTACTTGCACTCGGAGGGTCTGCTCCTTTCCAGCCTGGCGGATGTATATGCCGCCATTGGCGACCTGGAAGCGGCTAAACAGGCCAGCCAGAATGCCTATGAAATCGCCCTCCAGAGCAACGACCATTTCCTGCTCACGTATAGCCGGATTACCCTGGCCGGAATTGCGCGGCGCAGCGGCGATTTTGACTGCGCCCATCGGATGCTCGAAGATGCCGAATTCGCCATTCGGCAGAGCAGTTCACAATACGAAAGGAGCCTCTATCTTCTCGAGTCGGCGAGCCTCCATCTCGCAGAGGGCGCCCCTGATCGGGCTGCGCCGGACCTGAAGATTGCAGTGGAAAATTTCGAGCAGGGCGGCCTGCATACGGAGGCCGGCCTGGCCAGTCTATGGCTGGCCGCGGCGCTGGCTCGCGCCGGGGACTTGGAATCTGCCTGCCGGGCATTCGCGGCCGCCTTTCGCCTGGCCGGCGACGGGGAAACACCCGCCTCGTTTTTAGTCGCCGGCTTGCAGGTCCGCGCCTGGCTCGCTCCGCTGAGCGCCAATGAACAGGCCGGGCCGCGCTTGCGTCTCTTACTCGGTCAGGTCGAACAGTTCCAAAAACAATTACCTTCCCTGCGCAAGCGTCTCCGCCGCATCGCTCACCTTGTCCCTGAAACTGTCCCTGCCCTGTCTGTACGTGCCTTCGGCAGGTCGCAGGTACGGGTCAACGGGCAACTGGTTACTAACGCGCAATGGCGTACAAAGGCGGTCAAAGAGTTGTTCTTCTTCCTGCTCCAGTCGCCGCGGCCGCTGACGAAGGAACAGATTGGTCTGGAACTTTGGTCGGAAAGCAACGCCGAGGCGCTGAAACGGCGCTTCAAAAACGAACTCTACCGTTTGCGGCGGGCGGTGGGACCGGATGTGGTGCTGTTTGACGGCGAAAGATACCGCTTCAATCATGACCTGGACATGGAATACGATGTAGAGGTATTCGAGAGCAGTCTAAAGCGCGCCCGCGCGGCGCAGGATGTGGAGGCCCAACTGCGCGCCTATCAGGAGGCCGTGGCCGCTGTGCGTGGTCTCTACCTGGAGGACTTTGATTCCATTTGGCTGATGGCCGACCGCGAACGTTTCAGACGGCGTTATGTCGAGGCACTTTTGGCGATGGCCGAACTGCTGTTGAAACGCGGAGATGTGGAAGAAGCCTCCAAAGTTTGTCACTATGCGTTGGCGGTGGATAAGACCGAGGAAGCCGCTTACCGGTTGATGATGAACATTCATGCAGCGCGCGGCGACCGTATAGCCGTCACCCGCGAATATCAGGCTTGCCGAGATACTCTGGCTTCGGAACTTGGCATACCTCCCTCGCTGGAAACGGAAACGCTCTATCGTCGTCTGACAGCCTGAATCTCCCCAGGTTTCAGGCCGGGGCTGTCTCAAAAACAGTGCGGAATGCTATTCCGCTGCCGCTGCGTGTAAAATATAGGCAGAGAGCGCCAGATTGACGCTCTCTGCCTGTTTTTCCTTTCGGGGATACTTTTTTAGTTGGCGGCTTACTAAAGGCTGTTTTGCATCCTGGTTTGCAGTCTGCTTGTTTGTATGATGACAACAAATCTACAAAAGGCAGGTGCTTTCCATGAACAAAATCTTTGCCAACATTCTCGACTTCAGCCGCAAGGTTAATCGCCAGCATATTCAGATGGCTTGGGCGTTGCTCGTTCTGGTTCTGCTTGTCCTGGGCGCCGGTGCTCCGGAAGATGGCGGTCCTGGCATTGGTCCCATTGGGAAATAAACTCTCTTGATCCTGCTCTTCGCGCTCCTGGCCGGAGGGGCGGTGGGGTGGAGGCTTGCGCGCTGGCAAAAACGCCCCTGGAGACTTCCCCCGCTCGCCCATTTGTGGCTGGTTCCGGTTGCATTTCTGCCGCAACTGGCTGCCGTTTACATTCCAGCCCTGCGTGCCGGTATCTCTGACGAATGGGCCGCGCTCTGCATCGTTGCCTCCCAGATTCTCTTGCTGGCCTTTTGCTGGCTTAACCGCCGCATTGCAGGGATGTTCCTGCTGGGGTGCGGGCTGGCAGCCAACCTGTTGGTCATTGCTCTCAACGGCGGCTTCATGCCCATCGGCCCTGAGACAGCCGGCCGCCTGATTTCTCAGGAAACGCTGAACAACATCGAGATTGGCAGTCGTTTTGGTTGGAAAGATATTTTGCTCTTGCCTGAAAATACCCGCCTTGAATTTCTGTCGGACCGCTTTCTCCTGCCGGATTGGTTACCCTATCAAGCGGCTTTTAGTTTGGGTGACGTTCTCATCGCCTCGGGCGCTTTTTGGGTAATGATTTCAGGCTCACATCATCGCCAAAAGGAAAGGTAATGTCGCGTTCCCCCTCCCAATCTGCTCATCTGGGCGCCCATCCGTCGTTCGAAGACCGCCTGGAATTGTCCCGCCTGCTGGCGGCCGCCACAGTCAACCTAAAATTTGCCCGTCTCCTGCTCGAAGACCCTGAAACCGCTTTGCAGCAGGGCTACCAAAATGAAGTCTTTTTACTTTCTGAAGAAGAACGCACGCTGATTCTATCTTTACACGCCGATTCGCTCTCATCGTTGGCCCAAATTCTTCTTCGTACCCTTGAGCAAACCGGCCCGACGCTCTTGCCTTATCCTGCCCAGACGGAACAATATTGCACACGCTGAGCGGATAAATCTGGATGACGCGGCGGGAGGGCGGCGCGGTGACGGAGGGGAGTCACCGTGCCCCGCGTCCGCGTTTTTTCTTTAAGCGAGAAAATATTTGAGCGCAAAATCTGACTCGAAGCCCAGCCAATACGAACTTGCCCGCCAGCATTGGAGTCTTGTCACCCAACTGGAGGCGCTCTTGCGCGCCTTCCCTCAAATTTTGTTCTTGCTGGATGAACAGGGCAACATCCTCGACTATCGAACCGGCGACGCATTGCTCTTGTTCATGCCGCCGGAGCAATTTCTGCACAAGAACATTCGTGAGGTTTTCCCGCTGCAGGCTGCGGAACAAATTCTGCATATCATTGAAACGGCCAGGAGCGCCGATGCAGTGACCTCCTTTCGCTGTCAACTGCCTACCCTGGGAGGACTGCGCTGGTTCGACCTGCGTGCGGTTTATACTTCTGACGGCCATCTCGTCCTTGCCGGGCGGGAGATAAGCCAGGAAATCGCTGCTGCTGAAACGCTTCGCCGGCAATTACAACAAGTCTCAGCCTTGCAAGCCATCGATTTGGCCGCCATCACCAGCCTGGACTTGCAAGTAACCCTCTCGGTGATCTTGCGGGAAATCGTGGGACAGTTGCAGGTGGACGCCGCAGATATTTTGCTCTTTGAGCCTACTTCCAATCTGCTTGAATTTGCCGCGGGGTTCGGATTCCGCAACCCGGAGATTCACTGGCCTGCCATTCGTCTCGGCCAAGGATATGCCGGCGCGGCGGCGCGTGAACGCCGCACCATTGGCTCCCTTGTCCTGGATAGCGCTCGTCTGGAGCATCCTCCTGCCGCCGAAATTCGCGATGAGCGTTTCGTCAGTTATTATGCCGTGCCTTTGATGACGAGAGGACAAATCAAAGGGGTGCTGGAAATATACTCTCGCACCTTCCTCACGCCGACAGATCAATGGCTTGAGTTTCTCAATAGTTTGGCTGCCCGTACATCTCTGGCCATCGAGAGCGCCAAACTCGTCCAGGATTTGCAAAAAAAGGTTCTCGAACTTAGCCTTTCTTCTGACTTAGCCATCGAATCCTGGCTCCGCGCGCTGGAAATCAGTGGGCGAGAAGACCGCGAGCATGTTCGCCGTGTTGCCGACCTGACTGTCGAGGTGGCGCGCAAATTACACATGGGGGAGGCTGAAATTGTTGACATACGGCGCGGCGCGTTGCTGCATGATATTGGCCACTTTGGGATTCCCGAAACCGTTTTACTCAAAGGCGAAGCGCTGACAGATGAGGAATGGGCCATTGTCCGCGAACATCCCACAATCGCGTTTCATCTCCTACAGCCGCTGCCTCATCTCGAGGCTGCTTTGAACATTCCCCGCTACCATCATGAGCGATGGAACGGAAGCGGCTACCCGAAAGGGCTGAAAGGGGAGCAAATTCCTAGGGCAGCGCGCATATTTGCAGTCGTGGATGTATTCGATGCCCTGACATCCTCCCGTCCCTATCGCCCTCCCTGGCCTCGTCAGGAAGCGCTCGATTACATACGCCGGCAGTCTGGCGTTCTCTTTGACCCACAGGCCGTTCAGGCCTTGCTGGCGGTGTTGGGAAAATAATTTCTTGCAACGAGTGGGGTTCTCATCCCGCCTGTCTGTCAATGAAATGTCTCTACAATACCAAAAAGCCCGCTGTGCAGCGAGCTTTTTTGATGAGCGAGGAGAGACTCGAACTCTCAACCAATGGCTTAAAAGGCCACTGCTCTGCCGTTGAGCTACTCGCCCATTCGGACGGGTATTCTATCATGCCCCTTTGGGGGCGTCAATCAATGCGGCGGCTTTTATCCACTCGCGTACTTCCTCCTTAGTCGGGAAACGGCCGCTGCAGACCACTTTTTCATTAACTACCAGCGTCGGCAGGACCAGCACGAAGGCATATTTCCCAATCTGACTTGGGTCTGCTAGTTCGGTGATCTCCGTCTCCAGGCCGGGAAACTCCGCCTGGAGTTCGTTTTGGGCGGCCATCACCATGCGCCGCAGAACATATCGTTCGGGATATTGGATGCTGCAAATTTTGATGTGAAGCACAGCCGTTTTCTCGACTGGAGAGATTGTGCGCTGATTTTACCCGAAAGTTTCCGGCTTGCGAGTCAGGATGTGGTAAACAACAGCGAACAACACGTCAACGCGCCCTCGGCCTTTGCCAGTTCAGAAGCATCTACCAGCACGGGATGAAGACCCGCCGCCTCCAGCCGCGCCAGAGTCTTCGGGTAGGCGGGTTGATAGACCAGATGTTCGCCCACGCGCAGGATGTTGGCCGCGTAGGGTTCGGACGGCTCTACCTCGATGAAGTCCATGCCGGGGAAGGCGGATTTCTCCACCCAGGCCGGATTGATGAGCAGGAGGTTCTCCGCCGCCTGCGTAACCGCCGATTTGAGATGCAGACAGCCGCTCACCGGCACGCCACTCACCGTGTAACCGAAGGGGGCGAGGAATTCCTGCATCTGTTCAAGGGCGGCCTGATTGGAGCGCGTCGTCAGCCCGACGAAGATGCGTTTGCCGACCGTCAGCACATCGCCGCCGTCCACCGTCCCCGGCGCGGCGACCCGGTACAGGGTCCGGTAGGGGGCGAGCGCCTGAGCGATGGACTCGACCTCCGGCTTGCGCGAGTCGGCGCCAGGGCGGGTCAACACGGCACACTCATCCAGCACGATGGCCGTATCCTCGACGAAGACCGAATCGGGCAAATCTGGCTCTTCGGGCAGGGAAATGATCTGCACGCCCAGCGAGCGCAGAGTCTGCTCGTAGGCGTGATGCTGGCGGCGGGCGGTTTCCAGATCAATCGGGACGCGTTCCAGGTGGGTCAATTCGCAATGGACAATGGAACGGCTGACGGCGCGGGTGATGGCGGTAAGCATGGTTTCTCCTAAAATTTCAAATGTTTGACGGTTAACCCGTCGTTGATGATTTCCTTGAGCGAATCGATACCGATGCGCAGATGCAGGTCGGCGAACTCCTGCGTCACCTTGCGGTCCGATTCGGCGGTCTTGATGCCCTCCGGGATCATCGGCTGGTCGGAGACGAGCAGCAGCGCCCCGGCCGGGATTTTGTTGTGGAAGCCGGTGATGAAGATAGTGGCGGTTTCCATATCCACCGCCATGGCGCGGATGCGGCGCAAGTAGGCTTTGAACTCCTCGTCATGCTCCCAGACGCGGCGGTTGGTGGAATAGACCGTCCCCGTCCAGTAGTCGCGCCCATAGTTGCGGATGGTGGTCGAGACGGCTTTTTGCAGGTTGAAGGCCGGCAGGGCGGGCACTTCGGGCGGAAAATAATCGTTTGACGTGCCTTCGCCGCGGATGGCGGCGATGGGCAAAATCAGGTCGCCGAGGTTGAGCCGCCGCTTCAGTCCGCCGCACTTGCCGAGGAAAAGAGCCGCTTTAGGGCGAATGGCCGAGAGCAAATCCATGATGGTCGCCGCGTTGGCCGACCCCATGCCGAAGTTTATCATCGTGATGCCCTCGGCGGTGGCGGTGGGCATTGGCTTTTCCTCGCCCAGAATGGGGACATTGTGCCAGGCGGCAAAGGTGCGCAGATAACTGTCAAAGTTGGTCAGCAGGATGTACTGACCGAAGGCTTCGAGCGGCGTGCCGGTGTAACGCGGCAGCCAGTTGGTGACGATTTCTTCCTTTGTCCTCATCGCTTCTCCCAAATCTGATACAGTCCCAGTTTGCCGTTTTCTCCGTCCGAGTAGAACGTCTCGCGGACCTGGAAGCCGGTCGCCGCGGCCAGGGCGTTCAACTCCGCCTCGTCGAAGGCGTGGACGTAGCGCAAGCCGCGCCCGCCGCCGCGCCAATCGAGCAGATAGTCGCCAGGGTCCACCTCGGCCTCGCTCAGGCCGATTTCGCGCCAGGGCTGGATTCGCCCGCGCCACTTTGCGCTGCTCAAAAACTGCCACTCCGAATGGATGAATTGCCCGCCGGGGACGAGCCGGGCGTGGACTTTGTGCAACAGGTCGAGGCGGAGTTCATGCGAGGGGATGTGGTGCAAGACAGCAAAGGCAGTGATCAGTGACCAGTGTTCAGTGGACAGGTGTTCGAGCCAATCGGGCGCGCTCAAGGTGGCTTCGATGAAAGCGAAATTCTGCGGCAATTCTCCGGCTTCTTGCAGCAGCGGGCGGCTGAAGTCGAGGCCCAGGTAGCGGCCGCGGTAGCCGCCTCGGGCCAGCGCCCGCGCCAATTCGCCGTTGCCGCAGCCCAGGTCGAGGATAGATTCGTGCGCGGCAATCCGCTCCAGCAACCGCCTGACCCCCGGCTGGAGGCGCATCCGCGTGGCCGCGAATTCCCGCCCGAAGGTCTGGTAGAATTGTTTATTCAAAGCAATCAGCCGCGCCGCCGTGGCCTTGTCCATAGCCCAATTATATCTGGAGAAGCCGGATGATTCGTAATTCGTGATATTGCTAAAACAAATAATCCGTGTAATCTGTGTAATCTGTGGCTGTAATCTGTGGTGAAAAGAAAACATAACTGGCACGAACTACGCTCTCTCTCCCCCGAAAAACTCGCCCAGGCGCGCCTGGCGCTGGAGGACATCCGCCGCGGCAAGCCTGTGGAGGCGGCCCTGCGCGCCCATCTGTGGCGCGGCGCGCCGCTGCACAAATCGGCCCTGGTGGCGGCTTACCGGCAACTGGTCGGGAGCGGCGAGTGGCCGGCGGATGAGGCCTTGCTGGCGCGCATCCGCCTCAAGCCGGTGCGGACGCTTTCGGGCGTCACCACCGTCACCGTGCTGACCAAGCCCTATCCCTGCCCCGGCAAATGCATCTTTTGCCCAGATGACGTGCGCATGCCCAAAAGTTACCTGCCCGATGAACCCGGCGCGGCGCGGGCGGTGGAGAACGACTTCGACCCCTACCGGCAGGTGACCTCGCGGCTGGAGGCGCTGGCCTCGGTCGGCCACCCGACCGACAAGATCGAACTCCTGATCCTGGGCGGCACCTTCTCGGCCTACCGCCGCGACTACCAGGCCTGGTTCGTCCTGCGCTGCTTCCAGGCGCTGAACGAATCGCCCGATGAAACCTTCGGCGAAGACCAGTGGCGCGACCTGCCGGCGCTCCTTGAGGCGCTCGCCCGCGAACAGCAGGTCAACGAAACCGCTCCGCACCGCAACGTCGGCCTGGTGGTCGAGACCCGCCCGGACGAGGTCACGCCCGACGAACTGGCCTGGCTGCGCACGCTCGGCGTGACCAAAGTCCAGATGGGCGCGCAGAGCCTCGACGACCGCATCTTGGAACTCAACCAGCGCGGCCACACCGTCGCCGACCTGCACCGCGCCGTCGCCTTGCTGCGGGCCGGCGGATTCAAAATCGTCCTGCACTGGATGCCCAATCTGCTCGGCGCCACCCCCGAGTCCGACCGCCTCGATTTCCCGCGCCTGTGGGAGGGCCTCTGCCCGGACGAAATCAAAATCTACCCGACGCAACTACTCGCCAACGCCCCGCTCTACGCCATCTGGCAGCGCGGCGAATACCGCCCCTACTCGACCGAGGAACTCATCAGCCTGATTGCAGACGTGAAGCCGACCATCCCGCGCTACTGCCGCGTCAACCGCGTCATCCGCGACATTCCCTCCACGCACGTCATCGAGGGCAACAAGCGCACCAGCCTGCGGCAGGACGTCCACGCCGAACTGGCGCGGCGTGGGAGGCGCTGCGAGTGCATCCGCTGCCGTGAAGTGCGCGGCGAGCCGGTCGAGCCGGCCTCCCTGCGCCTGGATGACCTGGTCTATGCCGCCGACGGGGCCGAGGAGCATTTCCTCTCCTTCGTCACGCCGGGGGATAAGATTGCCGCCTTCCTGCGTCTCTCGCTGCCCGGCCGCGAGTCGCCCGCGACGGGCTTGCGCGACCTGAGGGGCGCGGCCATCATCCGCGAGGTGCACGTCTACGGGCAGTCGCTGGAGGTGGGGCGCGAGCAGACGGGCGCGGCCCAGCACGCCGGTCTCGGCACGCGGCTGCTGGCCGAGGCCGAGCAAGTGGCGCGGGGAAAAGGATACCGCCGCATGGCGGTCATCGCGGCGGTGGGCACACGTCAGTATTATCTTGAACGGGGGTTCGAACGCGGCGAACTCTATCTTGTGAAAGCCCTCTAACCGGCCTTTTTCTCCCACTCGGCGATCGCCTGGCGGATGAGCGCCTTGATTTCGGCGTCCGACACGGCGTCAATGCCCTCAAAAGTCTGTTCTTCGATTTGGACGATGACCCGCCCCCCAGCGCCGTCCAGCAGACGGATTTCGCGGCCCGCAAAAACGGTGCCGGTCAGTTTTTCCTGCAGGACATCGTCAATCTGCTCGACAATGCTCTTCAGCACAATTTTGGGCTTTGTCTCGACAGGCTTTGAGACGGCAGGAACGGCCGCGGCAGGCGGAGCCGGGCGCGGCGGCTGGACCGGCGGCCTGGGCGCGGCCGCCGGAGCGGGCGCGGCGGCTGAGGGGATATCCAGCCACGGGCGCAGATTCATGACCAGGTCGAGCAGGCGTTTTTTCTGCTCTGCGTTCAGTTGCTCTTTGCCTTCCAATCGTCTGCTGTCCATTTCCAGCCACATTTTCCCCTTCCCGTCACGCCAGGCGCGCAGGATTTCGGTATCGTCCTCCCGCGCCGGGCCGCGCGGCTTGGCCGGAGTAGACGGCTCTTCTTTCGGCTTCTCTTCGATCTCAGGCGATGTCTCTTGCATGATTTTCTTTGCCCGTCCAAACATCGCGCCGATGATGATTCCCCCGCAAAGGCAGACGACGAAAAGAAAAATCAGCGTGGTCAGAGAAAGAGAAATTTGCATGGTTCACCTTGCAGTTATTTTACCGGATTTCTAGACCTGCGTTCCTTGCGATTACGTCAGGCTTGCTCCGGCAGAGGCTGGCAGAGCGGGCAAAAATGCGCGCTGCGCTGGCCGACAACGATACGTTCCACCGGCGTCCCGCAGACCGGGCAGGGCTGGCCTTTCCGGCGGTAGACGCGGAAATAGTTCTGAAACCCGCCGCCGCGATAGACCCAGTCAATGCTCGCGCCGTTGTGCCGGATGCCCTCTTCTAGCACGAGACGGATGGCCTGCCACAGCGCGGCGGCCTCGGTCTCGCTGACGGTGTTGGAAAGCCGCAGGGGGTGCAGTTTTGCCAGGTGCAGGGCTTCATCGCTGTAAATGTTGCCCAGCCCGGCCAGGAAGGTCTGGTCGAGCAGGAGAGGCTTGAGTTGCCTGCGCCGGGCGCGCAGGGCGGCAAACAGCCAGGAGGGGGTGAACGCATCCGAGAGCGGCTCCGGCCCCAGGTCCGCGAGAACCGAGGCGGGGTTTGCTGCCAGCCAGACGCGCCCAAATTTGCGCGGGTCGTTGAAGACCAGCCGGGCGTCCTGCGAGAGGCTCAAAATCAGCCGGTCGTGCGAGCCGGGTTCGTAACCGCCCAGTACAACCAGCAGGTCGCCGCTCATGCGCAGATGGATAAGCAGGTGGAGGGGCGAAAGTTGAATGTCAATGTATTTTGCCCGGCGAGAAATTGCCATGATTTCCTGACCGATGATTTGCCGTTTGAATTGGGCGGGAGATGGCTCGGCCAGCGTGCGCTTCCAGCGCAGGTCGGCCTGGAGGATGGTGCGGCCCATCAGCGCCGGGCGCAGGGTGCGGACGATGGTCTCGACTTCAGGGAGTTCAGGCATGGGCGGGGAGAGGACGGCCGCGCCGCCATTCGGCGGTCATGAGAAGGAGAATGCTTATCAAAAGGGCAATCGTCTGGCTGTAATTGGCCCAAAGGGCAGACGAGGAAGTTCCCAGCCAGTGATAGTATACATAAAAAGCGGTCGCCGGGTAAACAACCATGGCAGGAAGAATAAGAACCTGCCAGCCAGGATTTTGACGGCGGAGCAGGAGAAAGAGAGCCGGAAGAAGGAGGACAAATGTGTATGGTTTGAAGCGCGGCAAGACCAGAGAGAGAAGTAAAAAAGCAAACGAAAAGAGAAAGACGGCGCGCTCCCGGCTTTCGAAATGCGGAGCGAGAAAACGCCAAGTTAACCAAAACAGAGCAATGGCCACCGCCCCGCCGATCGCCATCCCAAAGAACAGCGCCGGCAGTCCTTGCGGCCAGCCAAAGAGGGCGGCAAAAAAGAAGGGGAAGGCGGGGTGATTGATGCCGCCAAATTCCGCCGCCGGATTCCCCTGCCCGGGCAGGCCGCCGGTCAACTGGCGGAAGTACCAGGGCGTCAGGTCGGGACGTGAGAAAGTCAGCGCATAAAAGATGATCAGGAAGGTCCCCAGGCCAATGGCAAGCAGGCGCACTTTGCGCAGGCGGGGCAGGGGCGCCAGCCAAAGCAAGGGCAGGTAGGCCAGGGGCAAGATTTTGATGGAGGCCATCAGTCCCAGGCAGACGGCGGCGATTTCCCAGCGGGAGCGCTGAATGCTGAAAAAGGCGAGCGAGACGGGCAACAGCAGGATGACTTCCAGGTTGCCGCTCCACAGCGCCCAGGCCAGTCCGGCTAACGCGCCGATGGCAAGTATCAGAGCCGTCGGCAGGTCCCGGCCTGGCTGCCAGAGAGGCAGGCTGAGCGCAATGACCAGCAGGTAAATCAGCGGGTACGCGGCGGCGAAGTTCAGCGGCGAGGCGCACAAAACGCCGAAGAAATTCAGCAGGGCGGGAGGGTAGAGCCAGGGCAGGCCGCCGGGGAAATCCTGTGCCAGGTAGGGATTGCCGCCGAGACGGTCGAGTTCGGCGGCCTGACAGTAGAGACGCGCGTCCCAGCCATACGGGTTGGAGAAAATGAAAATTCCCAGCAAGGCAGTCAGTGCGAGGGTCAACGCAAAAAACAGCGGCAGGAGATATCTCAAGACATTCTCTTCCGAATCTCTTAAGCCGTCCGATCAATGACGCAGGGGAAAAGTAAAACAGGGGCGCAGAAACATGCGCCCCTGCGCGGTTTAGTGCAGTTGTTCGGCCAGATAGACCTGGATGCCCATCTGGGCAATCTGGTCGAGTTGCGCCTCCAGCCAATCCAAATGCTCTTCTTCGTCTTCAAGGATGTCTTCGAGCAGTTCGCGCGTCCCGTTGTCGCCCAGGTCGGTGCAGAGTTTGATGGCGTCGTTGTAGGCCTTGATAGCGGCGGTTTCGCTTTCCAGGTCGTTCTGGTGCTGGGCTTCCACCGTGTCTCCGATGTGAATTTTGTTGAGCGTGCTGACGATGGGCCGCCCTTCCAGGAAAAGGATGCGGGCAATCAGTTTTTCGGCGTGCTTCATCTCGTCTATAGCGCGCTTTTCGGCGGCTTCGTGCAGGCGGTCGAAGCCCCAGTTGGCGCACATCTCCGATTGCACCATGTACTGATTGATGGCCGTCAATTCATCGGCCAGCAGAAGATTGAGAGTATCGAGGACTTTGGTTTTGCCTTTCATAGGGGTCTCCTTTGGAATGACTATTCGTTGAACAATTGGCCGACGCTGCGGCCCTCGTGGGCGCGGCGGATGACCTCGCCCAGCAAAGGCGCAACGCTGAGGACCTTCAGCCTGTCGCCGAACGGACGACGTTTTTCCTCGCTGATGGGGACGCTGTCGGTGGTGATGTATTCGGCCACCGGAAGGGCGGCCAACCGTTCGGGCGCGTTGGCAGAAAAGATAGGATGGATGAAGGCTACATAAACATTTCGCGCGCCGCTTTCTTTGACCAGGTTGACTGCCTGCACAATCGAGCCGCCGGTATCTATCTCGTCATCCACCAGAATCACATCCCGATCGGCTACCGAGCCGATGATGGTCAACGCCTGGGCTTTGGCATCGTTGGCGACGCGGCGCTTCTCGATGAAGGCGATCGGAGCGTTGATGCCGGCGGCGAAGTTGCGACCTTTTTTAGCGTATCCCAGGTCAACGGTCACAACGACCGGCTCGTGCATTTGGGCGAGCAAGTTCTCGCGGACGTGGTTGATGAGCAAATATTGCGAGTTCAATACGTCGCCGGGGATGGAGAAGAAGCCCTGGATTTGAAAGGAATGCGGGTCGAGGGTCATGTAGCGGTCGGCGCCGGCAATTTCAATCATGTCGGCTACCAGGCGGGCCGTGATGGGGACGCGCGGCTGGTCTTTTTTGTCCGAGCGGCCGTAGCACAGATAGGGGATCACCGCTGTCACGCGCGCCGCCGAGTCCAGTTTCAGGGTTTGCAAGAGAATCAGCAGTTCCATCAGGTTACGGTGAACCGGCGCGGCAGTGTGCTGGATGACATAGACATCCTGCCCGCGCACGCTGCTGTGGAGTTTGACAAACAGGTTTTCGTTGGGGAATTCAATGATGTCGCGGCCGCAGAGCGTTTCGCCAAGATACTCGGCCACCTTGCGCGCCAATTCCGGCGAGGCTGTTCCGGCGTAGAGTTTGATGCCGCCATATACTTTCATTTCGTGCGATTGTGCCATAATTCATTCCTCTTCAGGGTGCCATTCCGAGCGCAAGACGCTCATGAAGAGCAAGTCCACGTATTTCCCATCCCGATAAACCGATTGTCGAAAGCGCCCTTCGTGGACGAAGCCGGCTTTTTCGTAAGCGCGGATGCCGCCCCGGTTGTCCTCGTCCACGCGCAGGAAAATGCGGTTCAGGTTCAGGGTCTTGAACCCGACCTGCAGCAGGAGATGCATAACCTCCGCGCCATAGCCCTGATTCCAGAAGGATTTGTCGCCGATGAAAATACCTACTTCGGCGCTGCGGGCGCGCTGGTCTATATCGAAGAAAGAGCAATTGCCGATCAACCGCCAGCCATCCCCTTCCCGGATTTCGATGGACAAGGGCTGTTCTTCGGGCGAGCGTTTGAGCATATTCTCAAACCAGCCTTCTTCGCTGGCCTGCGAGATGGGCCAGCCTCCCGAAAGGTAACGGCGCACGTCAGGGTCGTTGAGCCACTCGACAAACCTGGGCAGGTCAGAGCGCTCGTTTCGCCGCAAGCGGATGCGTTTTCCGTAGAACATGAACGGGTCTCCTGATGTGATTATACTATGCCGCCGGTGTTATGAATCAAAGCAAGGGAGTGCCTGCCTGCGCAAACGCTCATTCGTTCTATGATTGTTTCACAAGTTGTGCTATACTCAATAGAAAATGCAGACCGACACTCTTCCCGGCACGCGTTCTTCCTGGCCCCGGTGGGCAGAGTTTCTGCGTCAGCGGCGGCTGGGGACGTTTGCCGCCTGGGCGTTCGAAGCCTTGGGGCCTGTGATGGTGGTGGGGGCGCAGTTGCTGCATGTTGGTTCTCCCCTCCTCCGTCCGGCTTTTTCCCCGGGCCAGATTGAATCCCTGGCCAACTTGTTCGAAGACCCCAACGAAGCGCGCGCTTTCGCCGCTTTTTTGCGAGAGGAAGTAAAACAGTGAGCGACACTATTTTGGGTCTGGTTGCTTTTGGTCTCGTTTTTCTGGCAGCGACGTTGCTGGCGGCGTTCTTTTATTTGCAGTACAAATCCGCCCCTCCCTTGCGCGAAGTCCCTGCCTACCTGCGCCTGCGCCGCGCCATTGGCCGCGTGGTGGAAGATGGCTCTCGTCTGCATGTGTCGCTTGGGCGCGGCGCGCTGGTCACTCCGCAAAGCGCCTCGGCCCTGGCAGGACTTGCCCTTCTGCGCCGTCTTGCGAACGTGACCGCTGTCAGCGACCGTCCCCCCATCGCCACCTCTGGCGACGGCGCGCTGGCTTTGCTTTCCCAATCCACCCTGCAGGGCGTGGCAGAAGACGCCCTCCAGCCTTACGACGCCTCCGCTGGACGTCTGACCGGTCTGACGCCATTCTCCTATGCGGCGGGGGCTATTCCCTCCATTCGCGACGAAAACGTCTCCACCACCGTGTTGATAGGCAACTTCGGCGTGGAATCGGCCTTGCTGACCGATGCCTGTGAGCGCGCCAATGTCTTTTGCGTAGGCGGCAGTGACAATCTGGCCGCTCAGGCTGTGCTCTACGCTAGCGCATCCGCCCCCCTGATTGGCGAGGAACTCTACTCGGCGGGTGCTTATATCGAACCTGCGCCGCTTCAGACTGCCAGCCTGACCGTTCAGGATATTCTGCGCTGGTTATTCATCATCGTTCTGGTGGGCGGCGCTTTGTTGAAAGCGGCAGGCTTGCTGTGAAACCCAAGGGACTCTTCTCCACCGTCATTGCCATTTTTTGCGGCCTGGTCGTATTGGCGGGCTACTTCGTGCGCTTGCCTTTCCTGCTCTATGCCAGCAACACGTTTCTCAATTGGGCTGTTTTGTTGACGGCTTTTGCCGTTCTGCTGGGGATTTTCAATCTGCTGATAGTTCATCTTGGCAAGGTTGCCGGAAAACAAAAAGGAGCGGTTTACAGCCTGCTGCTTGTCCTGGCGATGCTGGGGACCTTCGCTGTCGGTTTGATGGTCCCCCTCTTTCCAAAAGCGGCTCCGGTCTTCGACTTCATCTTCCGCGCTTTTCAACTGCCTGTGGAGGCCAGCCTGATGGCTTTGCTGGCTGTCACCCTCACCTATGCCAGTATCCGCCTGTTGGGCCGCCGTTTAAGTGCCTTCTCGGTCATTTTCATCCTCACGGCCATTCTCATTTTGTTGGGCACCGCTCCGCTCCCGTTTCTGGGTGGTCTCCCTTGGATTAGCGATTCCGTCCGCCCGGTCATTGCCCAGGTTCTGGCGGCAAGCGGGGCGCGCGGCATTTTGATTGGCGTTGCCTTGGGCGCGCTCGTCACAGGACTGCGCGTTCTCTTCGGCGCCGACCGGCCCTACGGGGGGAAGTAAACCATGAGCGAGATAATTTGTCCGGTCTGCAACCGACCCAACCCCGATGATTTGCAAACCTGCCGGTTCTGCGGCGCCGATTTGACCCCTCCGCCGGGCGTCTCCGATCCTGCCATTCGCGCCGGGGAGACGCCGGTGCCTAAAAAGACCTCTGAATTCGAGAAGGTCAAATTGCCGGATAAAGGCCCTATTCTGGCCGGTCAGGTGCCTATCCCGCAAGATACGGGTGAATTAGAGCAGGCATTGCCTTCCTGGCTCAAGTCGCTGCGTGAGGATAAATCTTCTTCTGAGCCCGAACTGCCGGCGGACATTTTTCCCGCCGCAAACGCGCCGGTTGAATCTGACGCCGCTCAGCCCGCCGATACGTTTGGCGATTCCCTTGACTGGCTGGCGCGGTTTGGACATGAGGATGAGGAAGAAGAAATTCCTGAATGGATGGCGGCTCTACGCGTTCCTGAAGAGAAGCCTGCGCCACCAGCCGATTTGCCGGAAGCCGAACCTCCGACCAAAGAGGAGGAAACATCCCTCGACTGGTTTACCCGCATTGCACCTGAATCTAAGCCGGCTGATGAAGAAGGGTTATCTGCCGAGGAAAAGGCCTTGCCTGCCGAGAACTTGCCAGACTGGCTAGAAACCTTGAAAGCGGAAGAAGAAACGCCTTCCGCTGCAGGGTTGGAAGCGCCCGACTGGCTCACATCCCTGCCGGAGAGCGCAGAACCGGCCGCCTCTTCGCGAGCGGCCTTTGAACCAGACTGGCTGAAAAATCTCACCGAAGAGCCGGTCGCGCCACAATCTGAACCGCCGGAATCCCCGGATTGGTTGAAGAGTCCGATTGAGGAGCCTGCTGCGCCGCAAGCCGCAGAGGCAGCAATTCCTGCGCTCGAAGAAACTCCCGACTGGCTGGCAGCCTTGGGCGCCGAAGCCGGCGCTGCGTCAGCGGCAGCAGCAGAAACGGTTTTCAAAGACGGCGCGTTGCCTGAAGAGCCTGTCCCGGCTGAAGTTCCCGACTGGTTGAAAGATTTTCAACTTGGTGGGGAGCCTTCTTTTCCCGAAGAAAGCGAGCGGATCGAGCCTGCTCCGCTTGACGCCTTTTCTGAAACTACGCCTCACTGGCTGGCCGATATTCAGAAAGCCGCGCCCATCCCCAGCGCTGTCCCGCCTTTGGTGGAAAGCAGTGAAGGGGAGCCGCCGCCTGAAGCCGGCCAGCCAAAGGATACTTTTTCGCTGGAAACGCCCGACTGGCTGGCCCGCCTGGGGGCTGAGCCGAGCGTCGAACCGGCTGCGCCGACCGAGAGCGTAGAGCCTGAAAATCTTGAGATGGCCGAACTGCCTTCCTGGGTGCAGGCGATGAAACCTGTGGAAGCAGTGGTTTCGGACGTTAAATCGGCGGTTGCAGAAGAGATGGGAGTCTCTGAGAGCAGCGGGCCGCTGGCCGGTCTGCGCGGTGTGCTTCCGGGTGGAGCGGGGGTTTTCCCAAGCCGCAAACCTCCTGCTTACTCCATCAAACTCCAGGTCACCGAAAGCCAGAACAGGGACGCCAATCAATTAGAGCAAATGATTCGCAACGAAGGACAACCTCGCGGGATCAAAGCGGCGGTAATTCCTTCGGGCGTGGTGTGGCGGTGGGTCATCTCAATCATCCTTCTCCTTGCCATATTCCTGCCGCTGGTTTCCGGCACGCGGTTTGCGCCTGACTTGATGCTTTTCCCCTCTGAATGGGAACGAACTCACAATTTGCTGGACACACTTCCTGCCAATTCTTCCGTGCTGGCAGTCTTTGACTACGATCCGGCGCTTTCCGGCGAATTGCAGGCGGCGGTCGCGCCGGTGGTAGACCGCATCCTTACGCGTGGGGCGCATCTGGCCTTGATTTCGACTTCGCCGACAGGCCCGGCCCTGGCAGAACAATTTTTGCACTCTACACAGGCAGCGCATCTGCAAGCCGGCGTCCAGTATGTCAATCTTGGTTACCTCCCGGGCGGCCCCTCAGGAATTTATTACTTTGCCGGGAACTTACAAGAAGCCATTCCGCAAGCTGTAGATGGAAACGATGCCTGGGCTTCTCCCGCTCTGCAGGATGTGAAGCAGTTGAGCGATTTTGGCTTGCTGCTCGTCATTACAGATAACGCCGACACGGCCCGCTCCTGGGTCGAACAGACGCAATCTGCAATTGGCGACACCCCCGTTCTGATGGTCGTTTCAGCGCAGGCCGAGCCAATGGTGCGCCCCTATTTCGACTCCGGTCAGGTGGATGGGATGGTCACCGGCCTGACCGGCGGAAAAACTTATGAGCAAACCTACGGGACGACCGGCCTGGCGCGGCATTACTGGGACGCTTTTGGGACCGGCACGCTGGCCGCCGTGCTATTGATTCTGGTCGGCGGCGCAGGCAACGCTCTATTAGCCCAGAGAAACAGGATAAAGGGAGGAAAGGCCTGATGAATATCTCTTTCTCTCTGGATCTGCTGACCGGACTGGTTAGTTTTTTGCTTACCTTGATGGTATTGAGTTATTTGATCGGCGATAACCCCGCTTTTCGGCTGGCTATTTACCTTTTTATCGGTGTCTCGGCTGGCTATGTCGCGGCCATAGCATGGAATCAGGTGCTCTTGCCGCGCTTGTTTCGCCCCTTGCTCAACAGCGGCTGGACAGACGTTACCCTGCTTATTCCACTCTTGCTAGGCTTGCTCATGCTGGCAAAATTATCGCCGCGTATGGCGGCGCTGGGTAACCCGTCTCTGGCGGTGATTGTGGGCGTGGGCGCGGCAGTCGCCATTGGCGGAGCAATTTTTGGCACGTTGTTCCCACAAACGCAGGCTGTTGTGAACGAGTTCGACCTTCCGTCTTTGGGCAAAAGTTGGTCGGGCTGGCTGGGGACTCTGGGCGAGGCTTTAGTGATGCTGGTCGGAACGGTGAGCACGCTGGTCTATTTCCAATTCAGCGCCAAAGCCACTGCCGGCGGTCCCAAGCGCGCCAAGCCGGTTGAATTCATTGCCTGGGTGGGGCAGGTATTTATCGCCATCACTTTTGGCGTGCTCTTCGCAGGCGTGTTCGCGGCGGCTATCACCGCCCTGATTGAGCGCCTGAGTTTTCTCATCGGTTTTGTGAGCCAATTCTTCTAACTGCCTATGCCTGTCTCTGTTGTCGACACCGATTCCCTGCTGGCCGTGGATGTGGGTACCATCACCACCCGCGCCGTGCTTTTCGACGTGGTGGATGGTCACTACCGCTTCGTCGCCAGCGGCCAGGGGCCTACCACTGCCGCCGCCCCATTCAAGGATGTCAGCGAGGGGGTACGAACCGCCATCGAGAACCTCGAAGCCGTCACCGGCCGTAAATTCCTCGGCATGGACCAGCGCTTGATTATGCCCTACCAGGATGGCAGCGGCGTGGACCTGTTTGCGGCGTCTCTCTCGGCCGGCCCGGCCATCAAAACGGTTCTGGTTGGCCTGCTTGGAGACGTGAGCGTGGAAAGCCTCCAGCGTTTGGCCCGCACGACCTACACACGGGTTGTGGAAACACTTTCCATACAAGACCGCCGCCGGCCCCACGAACAGATTGACACCATCCTGCACCTTCAGCCTGATTTATTTCTGATCGCCGGAGGTACCGACAACGGCGCGACTCGCTCCGTCCAGCGTCTGGTGGAGATTGTCAAACTGATTTGCTACCTTCTTCCCGAAGAAAAACGCCCGGCAGTTTTGTATGCGGGCAATCAAAAAATGGCCGACTGGGTGCGGAATGCTTTGCAGCCTTTGACATCTTTCCTGCAGGTCAGCCCGAACTTGCGGCCTGTGCTCGATGTGGAAGATCTTCAGCCCGCCCAGCGCGCCCTGACCGAAGTATATACGCAGATTCGCGCCGCGCAAATGCTGGGCGTCAACGAATTGAACGGCTGGAGCGCGGGAACCCTGCTTCCAACCGCCTCTGCAATGGGGCGCATGATTCGTTTCCTGAGCCAGGATTCGGCCAAGGGTATCCTGGGGGTGGATATTGGCGCAAGCCACACGACGGTAGCGGCAGGTTTCAAAGGCGAACTGACCCTGGGCGTTTATTCCCAACTCGGTTTGGGAGAGCCATTGCCCTCTTTATTGCGGTATAGCAGCGTGGAGGAAATCATTCGCTGGCTGCCATTCAATATTTCGGCAGAAACCGTACAAGAATATTTGCACCAGAAGTCGCTTTATCCGGCCAGCATTCCGGCTACAGCGGAAGAAATGGCTATTGAACAGGCTGCGGCGCGCCAGGCGCTTCATTTGGCTTTCAAAAGCCTTGCCAAAAATTTCCCTGCAGATGCGAATCGCCCTGCGCCGGGCCTGACCCCTTATTTTGAACCCATCGTAGCAGGCGGGAGCGTCATTGCCCGCGCGCCCTCTGCCGGGCAAAGCCTCCTGCTCCTGCTGGATGCCATACAGCCGGTAGGAATTACGACGGTCATTGTGGACCAGCATGGGATTCTTCCGGCAATGGGCGCTGCGGCCGCCCGCATTCCGATTTTGCCTATCCATGTTCTCGAATCGATGGCTTTTCGCTATCTGGCCACTGTGGTCAGCCCGCTCAGCAACGCCCGCTTGGGCGCGCCGATCCTGCGCGCCCGTCTAGTGTATCAGAACGGAAATGAGATACGACACGAAATAAAACAGGGTGTGCTCGATGTACTTCCTCTTGCTCCGGGCCAGATTGGGCGTCTCTACATTCACCCAAGCCACAATACGGATATCGGCCTCGGCCCTGGCCGTACCCGCAATGACGGCTTTCCGGTTTCGGGGACCGTATTGGGGGTGGTGATTGATGCCCGCGGCCGGCCTCTGCGCTTCCCGGCTGATCCTGTCCGGCGGCTTGAAATCATCAAAAAATGGCTGTGGACTTTGGGAGGCTGACTGTCATGCTTGCCCCCGTCTTTCATATTCTGCCCCTTACCACCGTCCGCCAGGAATGTTTGCTCCCTGTGAACGGACGGGTGACTGCCCGCCTAGACCAGAAAGTCTCGGCGCTCGATGTGGTGGCCGAGGCTTCCTATGGCAAGAAGCATTTGCTCCTCGATGTCGCACAGGTGCTGGGAGTCCGCCCGGATGCCGCCCAGAAGATGATTCAGGTCAAGGCAGGTGATGCGCTGAGCGCTAATGAGATGATTGCCCAACGACCCGGCTTGATGATACGGACGGTTCGAGCGCCACAGGATAGCCGCGTGGTGCTGACCGGCGGCGGAAAAATCCTGCTCGAAGTTGGCGACCCCACCTATGAACTTCGTGCCGGCATTCCCGGCACGGTGGGCCGTATCATCCCCGACCGAGGGGTGGAAATTGTCTTTTCTGGGGCGCTGGTGCAGGGACTGTGGGGCAACGGCCGCGTGGATTTGGGAATGATGCTCCCCGTGCTAAACAGCCCTGACGAAGCATTGACTGTTAACCAAATTGACGTTGGCTTGCGCGGTTCTATTGTGCTTGGCGGGCATTGCAGCGACCCCCGTGTCTTTCAAGTGGCTGCTGAACTTCCCGTGCGCGGCATGATTCTGAGCAGTATGCCGCCTTCTTTGATCCCCCAGGCGCTGCAAGCGCCTTACCCGATTATCCTGCTCGACGGTTTTGGAAAGAGAGCACTCAATAGCGCCGCGTATCGGCTGTTGACCACAAATGCCAAGCGCGAAGTCACCGTCAACGCCGAAGGTTACGACATTTCGCGCGGCATCCGTCCGGCAGTCTATATTCCCTTACCGGTGGCCGAAGAGCCCTCGCCGCCGCGCCCGATAGAGACCCTCGCCCCCGGCCAGCAGGTCCGGCTGACGCGCGCTCCGCATGCTGGCGCAATTGCTTCCATTGTGAACCCGCAAACCGCTCTGACCACGTTGCCAAGCGGTTTGCGCGTGCCTGCCGTGGAAGTGCGTCTTGAGTCAGGTGAACAAATCCGCGTCCCGTTTGTCAATTTGGAAGTCATTGGATGATATAATTCCATAGCGCTTGACACCACAGAGGAGGCAGCAATGTTGGATGAAACAGATACCCTTGGTCTTGAGCCGTCAGAAGAACAGCCCCCGGAAGAAAAGGGCAACCGCACCTTCCTGATTGTGGGCGGTATTTTTGCAGGCTTGATTTTCCTCACCCTGGCTTGTATGGCAGGTTATTTTCTGCTGATTCGAGGGCCGCAGGCGAATCGAATTGCGACGCAGTCGGCGCAGCAGACGGCTGTTCAGGCGGGTAGTGAAACGCAGGTGGCTGCACAAACCCTGACCTTAGAAGCCGCCCTGCGGACCTCAACTCTTCCGCCGACGCCGATGCCAACTAACACACCTCGTCCCACGCTGGCGGTCACGGCTACTTCGGTCATCAACCTTGCTACACCCGCCGAAACGACAACCAGCGACCCGGCCACGATGATTGCCATGCAAACGCAATTGGCCGGTCAGATGACCCAAACTTCTGCCGCCCAGTACACGCGCGCAGTGGGCGGCGAAGGGCCGCTCCCCACCACCGGCTTTGCCGACGAAGTGGGCCTGCCTCTTCTGGTCTTGCTTACCTTTGCCTTGCTGGCCGTCATCTTCATCGCCCGCCGCATGCGCAAAGCCCCCTCGCACTGAGCTTGAAATCTCTCAAAAACGAAACTGGCAGCCGCTTGACTGCCAGTTTTTTATCGCCGCGCTTGCGGCCGGAGGCGGAGGGAGAGGGATTCGAACCCCCGGTGACCTTTCGGCCACGACTGATTTCAAGTCAGTTGCCTTGAACCGCTCGGCCATCCCTCCAGGCGCAGCGATTTTACCATACATTGGGCGGGCCAGATTGAGCGCCTCTCGCTCTGTTCAGAAGGCCGCGCAGACTCTTGCGTTTCCTTATCCGATAAACTTGGTATAATTTGCGGACTATGACCAGGAAGTATCATGTTTGGACCGAAGGCTGCCAGATGAACGTGGCCGACTCGCAGCGGGTTGGCTCGGCGCTGGAACGCCTCGGCTACCAGTTTACCAACCGCGCCGAAGAGGCCGATGTAATCGTTCTGAATACCTGCGTGGTGCGTCAGTCGGCAGAAGACAAAGCCTACGGGCGGCTCAATTCACTTAAGCCGCTCAAGGCCAGCCGTCCCGATTTGGTCATCAACCTGATGGGATGTCTGGTGGGGGTGCGGGACAATACCCAACTGCGTCAGAACTTCCCCTTTGTAGACGTTTTCTCCCCGCCGTCTGACCCCGGACCGTTGGTGGCATTTCTGACCCAGAGCGAGGCGCGGGCGCACGAAACCGCCCGGACCTCGGACCTGTTTGCCGCGCTGGATGGCGACTTGCTCCTCCCGGCGCACGAACGCGGCAAACTCGTCTCGGCGCACGTGCCGGTGGTTTTGGGCTGTTCCCATGCCTGTACGTTCTGCATCATCCCTTCGCGTCGCGGCGGTGAACGCTCGCGCCGCGTGGGCGAAATTGTTGCCGAAGTCCGTTCGCTCGTAGCCCAGGGCGTGAAGGAAGTGACCCTCCTCGGCCAGATTGTGGACCGTTACGGCAAAGATATCCCCGATGGCCCTGACCTGCCCGAACTGTTGCGTGTGCTGAACCAAGTCGAAGGTCTGGAGCGCATCCGCTTCCTGACCTCCCATCCCAACTACTTCACTGAAGAATTGATGGATGCCGTTGCTTCCCTGCCAAAGGTCATGCCGCACATCGAGATTCCCGCCCAGGCAGGCGATGACGAAGTGCTTCGGCGTATGCGCCGCGGCTATACCCGGGCCGATTACTGCCGCACGGTGGAAAAAATCCGCCAGCGCATTCCCGGTTGTTCGATTGCTACCGACATCATCGTCGGCTTCCCCGGCGAAACAGAAGCCCAGTTTATGGAGACCTACCACCTGCTGGAAGACCTGCGGCTGGACTCGGCTCATCTGGCGCGTTACTCGCCGCGCCCCGGCACGGTCTCGGCGCGCAATTACCCCGACGATGTTCCAGAAGAAGAGAAAATGCGCCGCTTCCGCCTTCTGGAAGAGTTGCAGGAACGTATCGTGGGTGAAATCAACGCCTCACTCCTGGGGCGCAAGGTGGAAGTGCTTTTTGAGGAAAAGGTGAAAGGACGCTGGCGCGGCCGGACGCCGACCAATAAACTGGTTTTTGTGGAGGCCGAAGAAGACTTGCGCGGCAAGGTGCTGCCCGTCACCATCACCTGGACAGGCCCCTGGTCTATGCAGGCCAGGCTGGCAAACGACGTCAGAGTTAATGCTTCTTGAAAGATCAGTTCAATATCCACCCGGCAGCAGGCTGGAGCAAAACAATGCCCGGCCTGTTGCTTTTTTGTTCTTCAGAGGCCATCTCGTGCAAGAATTCACACAACATGCTAAAATCAGAAGCGTTATCTCTGCCTGCCTTTTCAAGGAGCAAAAATGACCGCCCAATTGATTGACGGAAAAGCCATTGCCCAGCAGGTGCGCGAAAGTGTGGCCGCGGAAGTGGCCAAACGCGTCGCGGCCGGCAAACAGCCGCCCGGTCTGGCTACCGTGCTGGTCGGCGACCGGGTCGATTCGGCCACCTATGTCGCCTCCAAACAGAAGGCCTGCCAGGAACTCGGCATGGTCTCGTTCCATCATCATCTGCCTGCCGATGCTACCCAGGAGCAGGTGGAAGAATTGGTCAGGAAACTAAATGCCGACCCGCAGGTCAACGGCATTCTGGTGCAATTGCCGCTGCCGGCTCACTTGAACGAGGAGCGCGTCCTTTCTCTTATCAACATCGAAAAGGATGTGGACGGTTTCTCCCCGCTCAACATCGGACGGCTGGCCCAAAAAGGGCGTGAGCCGCTTTTCGTCCCCTGCACGCCTTACGGGTGCCTCTACCTGCTCGAGCAGGCAGGGGTTCCAATTGAGGGCGCCAATGCCGTTGTGCTGGGACGCTCGAACATTGTCGGCATGCCCGCCGCTTTGCTGCTCATCGGCAAGAATGCTACCGTCACCGTTTGCCACTCGCGAACGCGTGACCTGCCCTCCGTGGTGCGCCAGGCCGACATTCTCATCGCGGCCATTGGCAAGGCCGAATTCGTGCGCGGCGATTGGATTAAGCCCGGCGCGGCCGTGATTGACGTAGGCATCAACTCCAAACCCGACCCGACCAAGAAGAGCGGTTATCGCCTGGTGGGTGACGTAAACTTCGAGGAAGCGAAGGAAGTGGCCGGTTTTATCACGCCGGTTCCCGGTGGGGTGGGGCCGATGACGATTGCTATGCTCATGAAAAATACCCTGCGAGCGGCAGAAATTCAGGATGTTTGAGGCCACACATTGCGGTTAGAGGCGCCGCGGCTTGTTGCTCTTTTTTGGCAATAAAGTCGGCGAACTTTTCTGAAGAATCCCCTTCTTCACTCCACAAGGGAGAAAACCTATTCCCGGTGCAACAAAAAGCCCCGTCGAGGTCTTTTGGCGGGACTTTTTGATTTGGCGGAAGATGAATCATTCATACCTGAAGCGCCAAATGCCGATAACGAAGAACACCGCCGCGAAGCCGAGCAGGACACCTGCTTCGGGCAGGATGCCGGCCACGCCCTGGCCGCGCAGGCTGAAGATTTCGCCTTCCTGAATATCGAATGAAATGCCTTTCACGGCGGCGAAATCGCCATAATGCTTGACAAGTTGTTTGACTTCGAGAATGGGGGGCATAAGAACTCTCTTGTGACAGGAGATATCCAATATAACGCAGCAGAAATGCACGAGTTACATTTTGCCGGTTAACGTTGCCTCATGCTTCGGAGGCTGAAGGCGGATAAACGGAGGAGGAAAATTGCATCAGCCGACCAGCCGGGCCAGGCGGCCGGCGATATTTTCGACTATCGCGTCCGGCACGCCATCCACAGCCTCAGACTGCAGGCGCAAGTCCACCGGGTCGTTGACGTAATCCACGACGACGAAGCGGCCGTCCCCTGTCAGGGCGATTTCGGTGGAGAAGAGATGCAGTTTGCAGAGCTGGGCGATGCGGCGCGCGACCTCGCGCAGGCCGCGCAGGCCGAAGCGGGCCATCTCCTCTGCGGTCAGGCGGGTGTAGACGTGCGTCGCCTGGTCCCACCAGCAGGGGTACAGCGCCCCGTCGCAGACCAGAACGCGGAACCAGGCTGGACGTGAATCGAGCAGGCAGGGGGTGATATGCGCCTGCAGGAGGTATTTTTCTTCGGGAAACTGCCAGCGGGCGGAGGACGCCTGTTCGAGTGAATTGGCCTCCAGCACCACGCCCGCGCCGCCGCCGGTGCCAGCCGGTTTGATGACGAAGTTATTGCCCAGCGGAGACAGGTCGAGCGGAGGCAGGTCGGGTTGTTCGGCGGCGGAGGCGAGGAGGATGGTATAGGGGAGTTCGAGGCCGGCGGAGAGAAACTCAAGATGCATGGTGGCCTTGTCCCAGGCCCAACGCGCCTGTTCCTGTGGGTTGATGCGCAGAGAGGCGTGAGTCTTGGCCCAGTCGGCGAGCGGCCGGAAACGATCGTCACTGTCGGAAGCGCGGTCGAGGAAGGTGCGAAAAGCCGTTTTCCCCGTTTCGAGCGCGGCAAGCGCCGGGTCAAGGTTTTCGGGCGTGACCTGAAGCAGACTCAAGCCGCGGCGGACACAGGCCTCGTCAAGCAGGCGGACAAAGGAGGCGTCATAATCCCAGTTCCAGGCCAGGCAAAGGTCATAAGAAGGCATGGAGGCAAGGCTTGAAATGGCTCATGCCCGAGATGGGGGCTTTTGCGCCGCCGAGGTGGTTGCCTGTTTTTGCCGGCGTTGTCTGGGCAAAGGCGCAAAGGCTCCTTATACATCCAGGTTGCGGACGGCGCGGGCATGCGTCTGGATGAAGCGCCGCCGCGGGTCCACGGCGTCGCCCATGAGCATATCGAAGGTGCGGTCGGCCTCGGCGGCGTCGTCCACCGTGACCAGCAGCAGGGTGCGGTTGACCGGGTTCATCGTCGTCTCCCACAACTGCTGGGGGTTCATCTCACCCAAACCCTTGTAACGCGAGATGCTGACCTTGTCGGCGCTGACGCCGAGCGACTTGAGCAGTTTGTCCTTGTCGGCCTCGGTGTAAGCGTAATGCACCTGGTTCTTGTAGGCGATGCGGTAGAGCGGCGGCTGGGCAATGTAGAGATGGCCTTCCTCGATGAGTTGCGGCATGTAGCGGAAGAAAAAGGTCAGCAGCAGGGTGCGGATGTGCGCGCCGTCCACGTCGGCATCGGTCATGATGATGACGCGTCCGTAGCGCAGCCCCTCGAGGTCGAAGTTGTCGCCGATGCCGGTGCCGAGGGCCGAGATGAGCGCCTTGATTTCGTTGCTCGAAAGAATCTTGTCCAGCCGGGCGCGCTCGGTATTCATAATCTTGCCGCGCAGCGGCAGGATGGCCTGGAAGTGGCGGTCGCGGCCCTGCTTGGCCGAGCCGCCGGCCGAGTCGCCCTCGACGATGTAGAGTTCGGTCTTGGAAGAGTCGCGCTCTGAGCAGTCGGCCAGTTTGCCGGGCAGCGTCAAACTTTCCAGCGCCGATTTGCGGATGACCAGGTCGCGCGCCTTGCGGGCGGCGTCGCGGGCGCGGGCAGAAGTGAGACACTTGGCAACAATCGCCTTGGCCGCTTGCGGATTCTCCTCAAGGAAGGTGGAGAAGGCTTCTCCCGTGACCTGCGTGACGTAGGTCTGCACTTCCGGGTTCATCAACTTGACCTTCGTTTGGCTTTCGAACTGCGGGTCCGGATGCTTGATGCTGACGATGGCGGTCAGGCCCTCGCGGGTGTCGTCGCCGGAGAAGTTGGGGTCGGCCTCCTTGAGCAGGCCGGCCTTGCGGGCGTAGTCGTTGATGACGCGCGTCAGCGCCGTCCGCATACCGGTCAGGTGCGTGCCGCCGTCTATGGTGTTGATGGTATTGGCAAATGAGTAGACCGACTCGGTGTAGGCGTCGGTGTATTGGACGGCTACCTCGATGCCGATGCCTTCGATTTCCTTCTCCACGTACATCACCGGATGAAGAGTCTCGCGGTTGCGGTTCAGGTAGCGGACGAAGGAGGTGATGCCGCCCTCGAAGTAGAAAGTCATCTGGCGGGCGGCGCGCTCGTCCACGAAGTGGATGGTCACGCCGCGCGTGACGAAGGCCATCTCGCGGAAGCGCTGGGCGAGGGTGTCGAAGCGGTATTCCAGGTTTTCGGTGAAGATGAGCGGGTCGAAGCGAAAGGTGGTCTTGGTGCCGGTTTCATCGGCTTTCTTGACCTTGCCGATGACCTTGACCGGCTCTTGCGGGTAGCCGCGCTCGTAGCGCTGGAAGTGAATCTGCCCGTCGCGGCGCACCTCGACCTCGCACCAGGCCGAGAGGGCGTTGACCGCACTGACGCCTACCCCGTGCAACCCGCCGGAGACCTTGTAGCCGCCGCCGCCGAACTTGCCGCCGGCGTGCAGTTTGGTCATCACCACTTCCAGCGCCGATTTCTTTTCGGTCGGGTGCATGTCCACCGGAATGCCGCGCCCGTTGTCGCTCACGGTGACGGACTGGTCTGGATGGATGGTCACTTCGATGCGCGTGCAGGCTCCTGCCAGGGCCTCGTCTATCGAGTTGTCCACGACTTCATAGACGAGGTGGTGCAGGGCCTTGATGTCCGTGCCGCCCACGTACATCCCCGGGCGGCGGCGGACGGCTTCCAGTCCTTCGAGGACCTGGATATCTTTTGCGTTATAACTTGCGTTGGTTGCCATAAAATTATCCCTTTGCCGAATTCGCTTGCGCCTTCCATTGCTCGAAAACCACTTTGAGCCAGTTGTTCACATCCCGATAATAGATAAAACTCGCCGCCAGCAGGGCCGTGGAAATGAACGCATGGGCGACAATTCCCACCAGCGTCCACCAGGAGTCGGGAGGCGGCGTTTGCCACAACGGACGCAGGCCGAAACTGAGCAGAAGAGTCAGCAGAAGAAAGAGACTGGTGGCAGGAAATGTGAAACGCGTCATGCGCAGGCTGCTCAGAATAGCATTGAGGGCATCCATCTGGAAGGCGAAGATGCCGTGCGCCGAAAAGTAAATTGGAACAATCAGCCAGACCAGTACCAGACTGGCCAGGAGCAGCAAGATTTGTTGCAGGGCCGGGCTGATCAGAGTGACCAGGCTGAGGAGCGTCAATGCTGGGAAAGCAAGCAAAACCAGAAGAGTCGCCCAAATGAAGGACACCCACAAAGACTGCGAGATGGCGTTCCGGAGAGACCGGGCAGATTGACCGCCGAGCGCCGCCCTGGAAACCGAATAGAAATATATACTGCCAAGCAGCCAGCCGGTCAGAATCAACGCCGCGCCAATTCCAAGAATGCCGCCGAATGAGTTGGCTTGCAGTACAAGGGGAGTCCCCAGGGGAGACTTGGCCGGCATTTCCAGAAAGAGCAGGCTTGAGGTCCCAACCGGAAAGGTGCGCAGCGCGGCAAACAAGTTGAAGCGGGCGAAGAAGTCGCTCCAGAATTGCTGGGCTTGTGTCAGCGTCTCGGCGGGAACAAGATCGGTGTAGAGCCGCGGCAGGGCGTCAATTATCGGCTGGAATAGTTTTTGCAGGTTTAAGCGAGGCCCCAGCCAAAGAAAGAGGTCGAGCAAAACGGGCAGAGCGATGACCGTGATGCTGTTGGCCACCGAGTTAAACCCGGCCGCGAACGAGGCGATCAGGCCGGGAGGAGCAGGGAATTTGTTCTGTTGCGATTCCACGCCGTTATTCTACCACAGGCGCAAATTCGCACAAATATTCTATCAATCCAGCGCTTTGCGGTAGAAGCGGTAGCGCTTGTAGATTTTCGCCCCCAGATGATGCGCCAGCGGGAAGGTATCGGGGTTGTTTTCGCCGGTCAGCGAAAGGTCCACCCAGGTGTAGCCTTTGGCGGCGGCGCGGCGCGCCATCTCGGCAAAGAGCAGGACGCCCACGCCGGTGTCCCAGTATTCGGGCAAAACGGCTACACTCTTGACCGCCAGGCTTTTGGGCTTGCGGCGGGCATAGCGCAGCAGGCGCAGGGTGTCCCAGGGATAGCGCAGGCCGTTCAGGTGAATCAACACCTCGTTCATGTTCGGCACGCCGGGGAACCAGCCCACTGTCTTGCCGTCTGCTTCGGCAAAAAGCACCAGGTCGGGGTCTATGATGTCCAGCGCCGGCAGAATCATGGCTTCGATGGCCGTGCGTGTGTAGGGGGTGAAGTTAGGCAAATGTGCCAGGGCGCGGTTTTGGAGTTCGAGGATGCGGTCAATCTCTCCTTCGAGGTCGGCCAGATTGCCGCCGCGCACGATGATCTTTTTGCGCTGGCGGATGCGCTCGGCCAAATTCAGCAGACGCTGGATTTCGGGCGAGTTCAGATCCACGTCAATGGCATAGGCCAGACCGTCGTCGCCGTCCTTTTGGAAACCGTAGCGCTCGAAGACATCCCGATAATACGGCGGGTTGTGGCCGCAGTAGATGACAGGCGGGCGGTCGCGGCCCTCGATGAGAACCCCGCGCCCATCCTCCCGGTCGAGGTTGTACGTGCCGTACAGGCTGACCAGGCCATGCTCGCGCGCCCAGGCCGCGGCGCGGTCGAAGAGGGCCTCGGCCACGGCGTACTCTTCCACGCACTCGAAGAAGCCAATCATGCACTCGCCGCGCCCCTTGACCTGTGTGTTGTTCTGGTCTTCGGCGCAGGCAATCGTTCCAACCACTTCCTGGCCGCGGCGGGCCAGGAAAAACTCGGCGTAGCCATTTTTGAAGAAGAGACCGCGCCTCGGGTCAATGGCGCGGGCGCGCTCCGAAAGCAGCGGCGGGACCCAGAGCGGGTCGCGGCGGTAAATGCGCCAGGGAAAGGTCAAAAAGGCGCGTCGTTGGCGCGCCGTTTGAACCGGAATGACTTCGATGTCGGTCATTTGCGATAGTAGGGCGAGAGTTTCAGCATACTGCGCCGGGCAAACGGCCGCGCCAGGGGGACGAAAATCTTCTTCCAGCCCAACTGCGCCGCCACCTCGGCAACGATGTCCTCGAAGGAATGGCGCTGATACTGGAGCAGGCGCTGGCTTTCCTCGGTATCCAGCCAGTCGGTGACGTATTCCTCGTGACTGAAGGCTTCCTCCGGCAGGGGGCCGATGCCCATCGCCGTGAGCAGGCCGAAGAGGAACTGGCGGTAGGTGACCTGACAGCGACTCCCGCCGCCCACGAGCAGGAGGCGTCCCCGGCCCCACAATTCCGGCGTCTTCAGCGCGTTGACGGTCGCCAGCGCAGCGTCGGCGGGATGCATGGTCTCCATGCGCGTGTCGAGCGGGATGCGATACATGATGGGGTGGCCGGAGCGCAGGCCGATGATGGGCATGTCGGAGTAGCGAAAGATGAGGAAGTCCAGCCCCGAAGTGCGCACCATCTCCTCACCGGCGGCCTTGCTCTTGGTGTAGATGTCGCTGATTTCGATGGGGTCGTCGGCGCGGCGCGGAGGGGGAAGTTTTTGGGTGTGGCCGAACAGGTCGAAGGTGGAAGCGAAGAGAAAACGCGGCGGGGGCGTCTGCGCTTTGCAGGCGGCAAGCAGGTTGCGGGTCCCCTCGGCGTTGACGGCCCAGGCCAGGGCGGGGGCTTCGTCGCTGGCCGGCGGGATGATAGCCGCCAGGTGGATGACGGTCTCCACCCCCTCCACAGCCCGGGTCACATCCTGTGTCTCGCGAATGTCGCCCCACACTACGTCCACCTTGTCCCCCAATCGGGCGGCCTTTTTCCGGTTGGGTGCTGTCGGAAGGTCGAAAGCGCGGGCCTTATATCCTTGTCGAAGGAGTTCCTCCAAAACGTAACTGCCGAGATTGCCGAATGCGCCTGTGACGAGGATGGTCATAGGAAATTCCTTGATGGAAGAATATGGGACTATTTTACTGCGTTTGCGTCAAATGGTCATCAGCAGGATGGCCGCCGCGGCGAGAAGGATGCCGATGAACTGCGGACGGCTGATTTTTTCGTGCAGCAGAAGCCACGCCAGCAGGACCGTCGAGCCGGGGTACAGCGACCCGAGAACGGCGGCCACGTCGAGGCGGCCGGCGCGGGCCGAAAGGATGTAGAGGCCGTTCCCCCCGATGTCGAGCAGGGCATTCAGGGCAACGAGCGGCCAGAGCGGAGGCGGCGGCAGGAGCGGGCCGCGGCGCAGGAGAAGGATGTAGGCTGTAATGGTGAGCAATCCCGCGCTGCGGGAGAAAATCATCGGCCAGAGGACGGTCTCCTGTGTGCCGCGTTCCATGAAGGTGAAGTAGAGGCCGAAAAATATCCCCGACAGAAGCGGAAGACGCAGGTCGGCCAGGCGCAGATGCGCCGGCAGGGAGACATGCGGGTCGCGCGAAACGAGCCAGATGGCAGCCAGCGCCAGGCCAAAGCCGATGAATTTCAGCAGGCCGGGCAGCCCCTCCAAAAATGCCGCGACGACGATGGGCAGAGCAGCCGACATCAGCGCCGAGACCGGCGCGGCGATGCTCATCTTGCCCTCCGCAAAGGACTTGTAGAGCATGACCAGTCCGGCGCAGCCGAACGCGCCGGCCAGGGTGCTCCAGACCAGGTCGCGCCAGGCGGCAAAGGGCGCGCCGGTCAGCAGGGCGGCAGTCAGGAGCATCAGGACGCCCGTGAGTTGACTGAGCGCCACCACCCGGTGCGAATCTGACTTGCGGCTGGCCAGTCCGCCGGTAAAATCGCCTGCGCCCCAGACGAGCGCCGAGGAGAGTCCGTAGAAGATTGAAAGCATATCGAATTGAAAATGACAACGAAGCCAGCAGATAATAAGAAGACCCTGCTAGGAATTGCAGGGTCTTTCAGTCGGGGCGCCGGGAATTGAACCCGGGACCTCTTGCACCCCATGCAAGCGCGCTAGCCGGACTGCGCCACGCCCCGTCGGGCAAGGCGCTATTATAGCCGCAATTAGAGAATCTGGCAATAAAAGTTTTTGGATTCCGAAAATGATTGCTTGACTGCCTGCCGTCCTGACGGTAGAATATCAATCCTACGCGGGCGTCGCCAAGCGGTAAGGCATCAGCCTTCCAAGCTGATATTCGCGGGTTCGAATCCCGTCGCCCGCTCCTCTTCAGTGAGCAGTTAAGCGAGCAGTTATCAGTCATCAGTGCACAACTGGTCACTGATAACTGTTCATCGTTTTCCTGAAAATGGGCCCGTAGCTCAGCGGTGAGAGCAGGCGACTCATAATCGCTTGGTCGCTGGTTCGAATCCAGCCGGGCCCACTCTTTTGAAGTAAAGGGGGAACTGCCTACCCTGGTCTCGGAAATCATCCGCAGATGTCGCAGATGATGCAGATTGGGAAAAATCGGCGACATCGTACCCACAGGGTAAATCTGCACAATACAGTCTTGTTCCCAAAACAGGCGCGCCGCCGGATTGGCCGAAAGCGACGGGTTGCCGCAGACGACGATCGCCGCCGGGGCGTTGCGGTTGCCGAAGATGAGCCGCTTGCGGAACTGTGCCAGTTTCTCCGGGTCGGTGACGAGGACGAATTCCCACGGCTTGCAGTTCATCGCCGAGGGGGCCGCCATGGCCGCCTGAAGCAACAAGTCGAGTTTTTCCGGCTCGACCGGCTGTTCGGTGTACTTGCGGATGCTGCGACGGCGAAAGAGGCTTTCGAGGGTGGGGTTCATCGCGATGGACGGTGGACGGTAGACGACGGATGGTCCGCGGTCTACCGTCTACTGTCTAATCGGGGAACATCTTCTCGAACGCTTCCGGGCAATATTGCTGCACCATCTCGCTCGTCAGGCCGTTCTCTTTGCAGATGGCCGCGTAGAGGTCCACCGACGGGCGGCGGATGCGCTTCTGCGTCTCCGGCTCGAGGCCCCACAGCCCGAAGCGCTGAGTCCAGCCGCGCTCCCACTCGAAGTTGTCCACCAGCGACCAGTGGAAGTAGCCCTTGACCGGCCAGTTGAAGTTGACCGCCCGCCACATCTGGTGAATGTGCTGTGCCAGGTAGCGCGGCCGCAGGCGGTCGTCGGGGTCTTCGACGCCGTTCTCGGTGATGAGGATGGGCAGGTTCGGGTAGGTGCGCTGCGCCCAGCGGATGCTCTCGAAGAGACCTTCGGGAAGGTTGGCGATGAAACCGGTCGGGCTGAGGTCGGCGTCCTTGGGGTAATAGGCGCGGCTGAAGAGTTCGCGCGGCCGGCGCAGGTCGAAGGCGACCGTGTCCACCGAGTAATAGTTCAGGCCGAAGTAATCCTGCGTCCCTTTGGCCTCCGGCACGCGGAAATTGCCCAGCGGGGTGCGCATGACGCCCGTGCTGATGCCGCTCGGGAAGCCCAGGTTGATGCCGCTGTAGCGGATGTTCCGCATCAGCCGGTCGAGGGGCGAGGCGGGATGGGCCGGCACCTGCGGCCGGTAGTGCAGGGCATAGCCGACGCGCGCTTCGGGCTGAATCTCGTGGATGGCGCGGTAGGCGGCGGCGTGGCCGCGCAGCATGTTCGCCAGGACGCGCATGGCCAGTTTGTTATCTTGCTTGCCGGGCGGAAAGTCGCCGCTCAGGTAGCCGCTTAGCGCATAGACGTTCGGCTCGTTGATGGTGCACCACAACGTGCAATACTCCTTGAGCGCCTCCACCGTCTTGCGGACGAATTTCTCGAAGAGCGGCACAACCGCCTCGTTTTCCCAGCCCCGTCCTGAGCCGGTCGAAGGCCCCCCTATTTCATGCAGCCAGAGCGGATCGGTGAAGTGGTGCAGGGTCACCAGCGGCGTCATGCCGCGCTCGTGCAGGCCGCGCAGCATGGCGCGGTAACGCTCGAGGGCCTCCTCGTCCCAGCGGTCGGGGGCCGGCTGGATGCGGCTCCACTCGACCGAAAGACGATGGGCGTTCTGCCCGGCCTCGGCAGCGCGGTCGAAATCCTCCTTCCAGCGTCCGCCCCACCAGTCGCAGGCCAGGCCGGATTTGTGTTTCGTGTGGCCTTCCTGCTCCCAGCGGTACCAGTTGTTGTTGGTGTTTTGGCCTTCCACCTGATGGGCCGCCGTGGCGCAGCCCCACAGAAAGCCTTTGGGGAAGTGAAAAGATGCAGCAGGCATGGGAACTCCAGTATTCAGTATTCAGTGTTCAGTGTTCGGTGTTCAGTGTTCGGTGTTCGGTGTTCAGCGGCCGGCAGACTGTTGACGGGCAAGGAAGGCCAGGTAGAGCGCCACCGAACCGGCGACGGCGGCGTTGAGCGATTCGATCTTTCCCTGCATCGGCAGGCGGACGAGGAAATCGCATTTGGATTTGACCAGCGGACGAATGCCCTCGCCCTCCGAGCCGACGACGAGCGCCAGCCCGCCCGTCCACTCGACCTCGGACGGGAGGCGCGCTTGGGGAGCCTGGTCCAACCCGAGGGTCCAGACGCCCGCCGCGCGCAGTTCGTCAATTGCCTGGGAAAGGTTCATCTGGGCGATGAGCAGATGCTCCGACGCGCCCGAGGAGGCGTTGACCACCGCCGGGGTCACCTCCACCGTCCGCGCCAGGGGCAGCAAGATGCCGTGCACGCCCACCGCCTCCGCCGTGCGCAGCAGGGCGCCGAAGTTCTGCGGGTCGTGGAGTGCGTCGAGAATCAGCAAGAAGGGCGGCTCGCCGCGCTGCGCGGCCAGGTCGAGCAGGTCGGCCAGGGTCACGTAGGGATAGCCGCTCGTCTCGAGGACGACGCCCTGGTGAGCGGGGTGGATTTTGTCCAGGGCCGGGCGCGGAGCGCGGCCGATGGGGAGGCGGCGTTCCTGCGCCAGGCGCAAAATCTCGGCCAGGCGGCCTTTCTCCTGGGCGCCCTCGGCCACCTGCAGCCCAAAAACCTGCCGCCGCCTGGCGCGCAGGGCCTCATAGACGGCGTTGCGCGAGTAGAGCCATTCTCTCATCGGCCTGATTCTAACACGCTTGTGCGAAAAAACGCTTTGCTGCCCGGACTGTGGCATAATAAACGCATGGACGCTCTCATTCTCAAACCCGGTCGTGAAAAATCGCTCCTGCGCCGTCACCCATGGGTCTTTTCGGGCGCTGTGGCCCGCCTGGAAGGGAATCCCGCCCCGGGCGCGACCGTTGACCTGCTCTCCGCTAAAGGAGATTTTCTCGCCCGCGCCGCCTATTCCCCCCATTCCCAAATCCGCGCTCGTGTCTGGACTTTCGACCCGTCTGAGGCTGTCGACGCGGCGTTCTTCCGCCGCCGAATTTCCCAGGCCATTGCCCGGCGCGCCCGTCTTCTGCCGCAGACGAGGCAAGCATCTGCCGCCTATCGGTTGATTCACGCCGAATCGGACGGCTTGCCGGGGCTGGTGGTGGACCGGTATGCAGAGACGCTGGTCGTGCAATTCCTTTCGACCGGCGCGGAATACTGGAAAGATACCCTCGCCGACCTTTTGCTCGCAGAGACCGGACTTTCTGCCATCTACGAGCGTTCAGATGCCGATGTGCGTGCGTTGGAGGGCTTGCCCCTCCGTTCCGCTTCCCTGCGCGGCGACATTGGCCCTTCTCCACTCATCATCCTCGAAAACAATTTGAAATTCCGCGTTGACCTGGCTGGCGGACACAAAACCGGCTTCTATCTCGACCAGCGCATCAACCGTCAGCGGGTTCGCGAACTTGCCGCCGGCAGCGAAGTGCTGGACTGTTTCTGTTACACGGGCGGGTTTACGGTCAACGCGCTGGCGGGCGGGGCCAGGTCGGTGCTGTCGGTGGATTCTTCTGCCGAAGCGTTGAGGCTGTGCGGCGAGAATGTGGCACTCAATGCTCTGCCTATCGAGCGGCACGCAATTTTGGAAGGAGATGTTTTTCACATCTTGCGCAAGTTCCGCGATGAGGGGCGTCTTTTCGACATGATTGTGCTCGACCCGCCCAAATTTGCTCCCACAGCCGCCCAGGCCGAGAAGGCTGCGCGTGGGTACAAAGACATCAACCTCCTGGCCTTCAAACTCCTGCGGCCGGGCGGCTTGCTTGTCACTTTCTCTTGTTCCGGCGGCGTGGACGAGGCCCTGTTTCAGAAGATTGTCGCTTCTGCCGCGCTGGACGCTGGCGTGGAAGCGCAAATCGTAGAGCGCCTCCAACAGGCACCAGACCATCCGGTGGCGCTGAACTTTCCCGAAGGAGCCTATTTGAAAGGATTGGTGTGTGTGAAAGAAGGGGAGAAATGAGTGTGGCTGTTTCTATTTCCCCGCGCTGATGATGACCCGCTCGCCCAGCCCGGCCCACTCGTAGAGCCACTTCGCGTCGGCAGGCGAGAGATTGATGCACCCGTGCGAGACAGGCGCGCCAAAGTCATCGTGCCAGTAGGCGGCGTGAAAGCCCAGGTCGCCGGAGTAGGTCATAAAGTGCGGCACGCCCTCCAGGTAGTAGACGCTGATCGAACCGGCGGGCGGCGTCAGTTGAATGTAGGGGAATTTGTGAAGGATGGCGAACCTTCCCGGGAATGTCCAGCCGGGCTGCTTGCCGGTCGAGACGAGGGTGGCGAAGACCAGTTTGCACTCGTTGTAGACGCGCAGGGTCTGCTCGGCCAAATCAACGTAAATAAAGCGGCAGGTGTTCGCCCCCGCATCCGCCGGGACCTGGGAACCGGTCAACGCGATGGCTTCCTCCGGCAGCCACTCGTTCGGGCCGACGGCGATGTAGCCGGGATTTTGCGTTTGTGAGGGAACTTCGTGGATGACCTCGTAACGGTGGTAATCGCGCACCGCCTGCCCGTCCGCGTTGACCGACTGCACGTCCGTCAGTACCCAGCCAAAGTGGAAGTCCACACTGCGGGTCAGCAGGAGGCCGCGAAACGTGGACGGAGCCAGCAGTTGCACTTCGGCGGCGTCCATCCAACCGTAATAGACGGTGTAATAGGTCTTGCCGTCGCGCTCCGCTTCGCCGACCACCGAGACGTAGGCCGGGACGTTGGGCAGGTAGCCGAAGTTGCCGGTCTGTTTGACGGCGTCGTTGAGTGTGGCGTAGACGCGCGCTTTTGGGTTCGTCACCAGTCCGTAGCGGTATTCGAGGACCGTGTAGGATTCATCCAGCAGTTGATACCAGGCCGGTTCGGGGGGCAGGGTGGGGGGGACTGTTGCCGTCGGCGTGGGCGTGGCGGTCTCTGTCGGCGTCGGGGAGGGGAGAAAGGTGGGCGTGGCGGTTGGGGGAAGCGCAGGAGCCGCGCCGCAGGAGGCAAGCAGAAAGGCCAAAAGGAAGAAGTAAAAAAATAAGAAGTAAGAGGACAAAATTCGCGTCATTCGCCTGTTCGCGGAATTTGCGCTGAAAAGACGGTTACCCATGCGGCCAATCCAACAGCGTGACCTCGACCAGCAGGCGGGCGTTGACGTTCCTATCCAGCTCTTCGATAGCCTTCTCGGTTTGCCCGGTGAGCCGGCGCGCCGTTTCGAGACCGAGACGGGCAGCCAGGGCGCGGATTTCCTCGGCGCGGTCCACGTTGACGAGCGGGGCGGAGGCGCCCGAAGCAGCGACCAGCACGTCGCGCCAGTAGGAAAGCCAGAGGAGCAGGGTTTCGCGGGGACGTTCCGGCTCGGCGCGTTTGCGGTCGGTCAGCCGCTCAGCGTAGGCGAATTTCTCCACGCGGGAGGCCGAAAGCAGGCGGCGCAGGTCGTCCAGCCGCTGGCGGCGGAAGTCCAGGGCCTGGGGGTCGGCGAGCAGACGGAAGGCCAGGCCGGGGCGTCCGGCGGAGAGATGCGCTAGCAGGCGGGCGGTTTCCGCGTCCGCGCCGCGTTCGCGCAGGGCGGCCGCGACCGTTTCGACGGTCAGGGGGCGCAGACGCATCACCTGGCAGCGCGAGACGATGGTCGGCAGGAGCGATTCGGTCGTGTCGGCGGTCAGCAGGAGGATGGCGTGCTGCGGGGCTTCCTCCAGCGTCTTGAGCAGGGCGTTGGCGGCGCTGGCGTTGGCCTCCTCGAAGCGCAGAAAGAGCGCCACGCGCCGTTCGCCCTGATAGGGTTTGAGCGAGAGCAGTTGGCGCACTTCGCGCACCTGCTCCACCTTCAGCACGCCGCCTTCTTTTTCGGCCTGCACCACCGTCAGGTCGGCGTATTGCATGGCCTCGATTTGTCGGCAGGTGCGGCATTGGCCGCAGGGTTGGCCGGGGGAGAGCGGGGTGGGACAGAGCAGCGCCTGGGCAAAACGCAGCGCCAGCGTGCGGCGTCCGACCCCCGAGGGGCCGGTGAAGAGGTAGGCGTGGCTCAGGGCGCCGCGCTCAATTTGGGCGCGCAGCAGGTCAACTGCCCAAGTGTGGCCGAGGAGGTTCCAGGTGGTCATGTGCGGAAGTTTTCAATCAAGTCAGGAGAGGACAAATGACCGTCACACAAGTCTTTCAACGGGCATTCCTTGCATTTGGGTTGATCGTGGTTGAAACAATAGTTTGTGCCGATGTAGATAAGTCCGTCGTCAAAATGGGCAACCGTTTCTTCGGCTAGCAGCAAATAGGCATGCTGAAGCCTGTGGATCTCGAATTTCCTGGGCGACTTCTTATGGGTGGCTAGGTGATTGACTGCAATTTCAGCATAAGCGTTCTGAATTCCCTGTGGAAGGTCTCTGGAAGTTGCTAGGCCTCGGATGTTGGTGACGCGCAGATAATTCATGCCGCCCTTGCCGCGCCCGGGTTGAATCACCTGGTGGTGAATGTAATCTTCCAAAGAAGCCCACTCCAGCAAGTAGCCGGTACGCCAGAGTACCCGTCCGGCATTGGAATCATACGGGACTTCAAAAGAGTAAGGCCCCCAGGTTATCTCTTTGCGGCGCGTAAGATTGAATACGGAAACCAGCCATTTGGCAAACAAATGGCAGGCTTTATCTCCAATGGCTTTGCCAAGGCCATAACGCTCGTGGTCTTTTAGCGCTGCCGTCATGCTCTCGGCAGAGGGATAACTTTCCAGGTAGTCCAGCAAAGGCGTCCGGGATTTCTTTTCGCCCTGTTCCTGTTCAAGAAGAAGAGGCAAAGCGAGGGGAACACCCCAGCGGAAGACGGCGTAGTTCAACCCTTGCTTTGAATTGTCCATGAACAGGTTGTATCGGCTAGGCCGGGATAGATTTTCACGCGCCCATGCTTCTGCCCGAAGCGTTTTGATGGATTGATGGCGGGCAAGAATCTGGTCAATGGCGATGCCGAGTTCTTGAAAAAAAGCGACCGGCCGATGGAAAAAACGGATTTCTCTGTGATACAAGTCGTTGGTAACGCTAACGAGCAGATTGCGCACGCCAAGGATATCGGGGCCCTGGTCCATCACGGCGTTGAGCAGCAAAAAGCGCGTCAGGAGCTCGCGCCGACTGATGTTGCTGCCATCGGTTGCGTCCAGATTTTCCCTGTCAATCTCCCCTTGCTTGTTGAGCAGATTCCTGAAAATTTCTACCGAGACCAAAGAAGGAGCCGAGGAGTGGTTCTTTCCCTCTTGGGCAATTCGACGGATCAAGGCAGGTATCCGGTTCATAGCGTGCTTTTTCCTCTACGGCAAAACTGTTTCAAACGACATTTGGACGGCAGAATCTGGCTTTTTACCGTTTTTTTCACCACCGTTTGAAGCAGGCTCATCTATGTCTATTTTCTCGAAAACCGCTACCAGCTGTTGTGGGCGCAGAGCCGGTGGCTCCTTGAGACGTGCTCTCGCCAGATGAGCATATTTGGGGATGATTTCATACCCTACGGCATTTCGACCGAGGTAATGAGCCACCTTGGTTGTTTGTCCCGATCCCAAGAAGGGGTCTAGGATCAAATCGCCGGGGTAGGAATAGAGCGAGATAAGACGGTGGGGGATTTCTTCGGGAAACGGCGCCGGATGGTCAATCACATCTGGAGGAACAGGAGCAATGTGCCAAATATTGTTGGCAATGTCTAGCGTGAACAAGCGATTAATGGGATAGCGAGATTGTTCTTTTTCGGTTTCGGTGCGTCCTTCATAGATTTTCGGCCCGGGCTTTTGAAAGACCAGAATATATTCGTTCATAATATTGGGGTAAAAGTAACCCGGGTAAGGTTTTTGAATGCTCACGCCGGCCCGTTTGACGCCCGCCGTGCACTTATGCCAGATGAAATCCTGGTAGAACAACCAATGATTTTTTGTCATTTGCGAGACAAAGTCGAAAGGAACGGCATAGAGATCGCCATTCAGCAAAACGGTCCCGATGACCACTGCACACAAACCGCCCGGTTTTGTGACCCGGAAGACTTCCGCAAAAATACGCATCAACCAAGCCAAGTATTCGTCGTAATCCACATACCCCTGAGCGTATCGGCGTGTACGGTAATGTTGTCGCTTGTTGGCAGCATGGATGTCGTAATCAATGGCATTCCAGTAAGGCGGCGAGGTAACGGTCAGGGCGACGCTATTCTCCTTGACCTCACTCATTTGCTCACATGATTTCTCATAAATCTCGATCATGACTATCACTCCTCTCCGGCACGTAACCTCAGATACGACTCATACCGCTGCGGATGCACCTGGCCGCGCTCGACGGCGGCGCGCACGGCGCAGCCCGGCTCGATGCGGTGCGTGCAGTCGCTGAACTGGCAAGCACTCACCAGGGGGGCGATCTCTGGGAAGTAGCCGTCCAGTTCCTCCGGCTCGGTGTCCCACAGGGCCAGGGAGCGCAGGCCGGGGGTATCGGCCACATAGCCGCCGCCCGCCAGCGGGAACAACTGGCGCACGGTGGTGGTGTGACGTCCCTTGCGCACGGCTTCGCTGACCTCGCGCACCGCCAGCCCCAGCCCCGGCTGCATGGCATTCAGCAGGCTGGATTTGCCTACCCCGCTCGGCCCGGCCAGGGCCGAAATCTTGCCCGTCAGGCGCTGGCGCAGTTCCTCCACGCTCTGACCGCTCTTGGCGCAGGCATAAATGACCGGATAGCCGATGGACGGGTAAAAGCCGAAAAGGCGCTCGGCCTCGGCCTGCCCCACCAGGTCCACCTTGTTGGCGACGATGAGCGCCGGGATGCCCTGCTTCTCGGCGATGACCAGAAAGCGGTCGAGCATGCGCAGATGGGGGGCTGGCTGCGCGCACGCAAAGACAAACACCGCCTGGTCGGGGTTGGCGATGAGGACTTGTTGATAGACGCCCTGCGGCCGCGGGTCGAGCCGGACGAGGGCGCGGGTACGGGGTTCGACCCTCTCGATTGTCCCGGTTCCATCTGGCAGGCGCGCCACCTGAACGCGGTCGCCGATGGCGGCGATGTCGCCCAGGCGCGGCCCCTGCTTGAGGCGGCCGCGCAGGACACAGGTCAAGAGTCCGTCCGCCGTCTGGACGGTGAAAAATCCCGACTGGGAACGGACGATGAGACCGGGCTCGACAGCGGCCTGTGGCATACGCTTGCGTTTACGGCTGAGGGGTGGGCGTGGGGAGGATGCCGTATTCCGGGTCAATGACGCCGAAGGTCTTTTCCCAGGGATAAACGGTTTGCGGACTGCCGAAGAAGTAGATTTCCATCACGCGGCGGAAGATGGGCAGCGCCCAAACGGAGCCTTCGCCCTGATTTTCGACAATGACCACAACGGCGATGTCGGGCTTATCGGGACGGTTGGCAAAGCTGTAACCGGCGAACCAGGCCTGCGGGTTGGGCGCGCCGCTTTCAGCGGTGCCGGTCTTGCCGGCGGTGGGGATGGCAAAGGTGCCGAGGCGCGAGTACGCGGTGCCGCGCGGGTTTTCGGCTACGGCGCGCATCGCTTTTTGGATGGATTGCAGCGTCGCGGGCTTGATGGGCAGGGTGCCGCGCGCTTCGGGCTTGAAGACCTGAATCGGGTCTCCGACGGCTGGCTGGATGCTTTCCACGAGTTGCGGGCGGTAGAGCGTGCCGCCGTTGGCGATGGCGGCGATGAAGTCGGCCACCTGCAGAGGGGTGACGAGCATGTCACCCTGACCGATGGCGAGGCTGGTGGCGTTCAGCCCGTCGGTGGGCAGAGGGATGTTGCCGGCGGCTTCTTCGACCTGCTCAATGCCCGTCAGCTGGCCAAGACCGAAGCCTTTGGCCATGTCGGTGATAGCGCTGGTCTGGCCGGCGGTGTAGAGGGTGTAGCCGATGTGGTAGAACCAGGGGTCGCAGGAGCGCATGAGACCCTGCTCGAGGGTCAGGTCGCCGCTCGGCTGGCTGTTGGGGCGTTTGCACGTATCCTCGCCCGTTTCGGCTTTTTCGTTTTGACACCGTTCCCAGGTCCAGTCGTAAAGGGTGATGCCGGGGATTTCGGTGTACTCGTAGGGACAGTTATAAATGGTATCAGGGGTGAACAGACCGCTTTCGATGGCGGCGGCCATGGTGATGATTTTGAAGACCGAACCCAGCGGGTAGGTGCCGGTGGTGGCGCGGTTCTTCTCGATGCCGGGGGTTTTGAGCATCTCACCCAGAGCCATGAAGTTGTAGTTGGCGGGGTCGTACCAGTTGGTGTCAGGCGCGGGGGAAGAGACGATAGCAAGGATGCGCCCGGTGTTCACTTCCATGACTACGATCGCGCCGGGCAGACCGTTCATGGCGGCCTGGGCCTGCTGTTGGAGGGTGCGGTCAATGGTCAGGGTCAGGGACGAGGCGGGCTGGGACTCCACCTTGGCAAGGATGGTTTCGGGGGTCTTGTCGGCGGAGGCGATGTAGAGGGTGGCAGCGTTGCGCCCGCGCAGGAGGTCTTCGCCCCACAATTCGATGCCTTGCACGCCGACGCGTTCCCCCCCGCTGTAGCCTTTGCGGCGGTATTGGTTGACGTTTTCCTGGCTGATGTAGAGCAGATGGCCGACCGTCTGCGGGGCGACGTTCGGGAAGTAGTAGCGCGAGGTGTATGGGATGGCCTGCACGCCGGAATAGGCCAGCAGGCCTGATTTTTCGGTTGCTTCTACGGTGGCTTCGCCCACCGGCACGTAGAGGCCGGCCGGGTAGTTGAAGTACGCCTCCATGAAATTTTCCATCCGCGCACCGGTCAGACTGGCGAGGCGGCGGAAGACCGCCTCCTGGTTGTCGCCGGGGAGGCTGCCGGCTACCAGACCGAGCGCGTAGACATCGGTCTGAATGGCGATGGCCTCGCCCTTGCGGTCGTAGATGTTGCCGCGCGTCGGGATGGTGTGATAAGCCACCAGGGTCTTGCCCCCGGCCAGTTCGGGAAGAATGAGAGCGTCATTCCATTGAATCCGCCAGGCCCCGTCTTCGAGTATCAGACCAACCACGAAGTCGCGGCCGAGGTCGCCAAAGAGGGCGGTCTTATAGGTCAGATGATAGGCGGCCTGGGCGGTATCGGGGTTGGTCAGGGTGGACTGGATGAGGTATTCGATGTCGCTCAGACTCATGGCGTTGAAAACTTGCTCGAAGCGTGCGGTAAAGTCTTCCTCGGTCACGGCGGCGCGGCTTTCGCGCGTCAGCATGGCGTACATGCTGGCGTAATCGAGCAGGCGGTAGGCGTCGAGGAAGGCGCGGATGGCGCTTTCCACGCTGGGGGCGGGGGTGTTGTAAGTCGCCGCGGTGGGCAGGCTGGAGGGGGTCTCGGTGACGCGGTTGCAGGCCGCCAGAAGCAGGAGAATGACGGCCAGCAAATGGAGCCAACGGGCAGATTTCATGGGAGAAATTTCCTTTCACTAACCAATCTCTTCGCCGGCGAGGACGCGGGCGTAGATTGGGCATTCATAGCGGAGAGCCGACTGGCACTGTTCGGCCAGCGGGGTTCGGGAGTGGATGTCGAGTTTAGCAAGGGTTCGGCTGAGGTGGCAGAGCGGCAGGCCCATCACACTGGCAAAACAGCCGCGCAGGTCTTCGACCGGATGAAACCCCTCGTGCTGAATCGCGTACGCGCCGGCTTTGTCGAGCGGCTCGCCGCTGAACACATAGGCCTGGATTTCTTCGTCCGTGTAGGCACGCATCTTCACGTTGGTGACGCACAGGTCGGTAAGCAAGACGCCGGTGTCTTTTTCCAATACGGCGACGGCAGTACAGACCTGATGCCTGCGGCCGCGCAGACGGCGCAGCATCTCGGCCGCCTCGGCCAGACTCGACGGCTTGCCGAGAATGTCGCTCTCGAGGGTGACGGCGGTATCGGCGGCGATGACGACTTCGCCGGGATGGACCGTTTCGGCGCAGACGCGGGCTTTGGCCTCGGCCAGCCGCAGAACATATGCCTGCGGCGTTTCGCCGGGCAGACGGCTTTCGTCAGTGTTCGTCGGGCTGACGTGGAACATCCAGCCGCCCAAGCCAAGGAGAAAACTGCGGCGGGGTGAATTGGAGGCCAGAACAAGGATGGGCTTGCGGGTCACGGACAGTATTCTAACATATTCCGCCGCGCCGTTTTTTTGATAAAATGTCTGGACATAGAGCGTGGTTCAGGCCGTCAATTGGACCCACAGTTAAAAATTTTGCGGAGGAACTGTGAAAGAACTTATTGAACGTATTCGTCTGGACGGGAAAATTCTGCGCAACGGCATCCTCAAAGTAGACGGTTTCATCAACCATCAGGTAGACCCGGTCTTGATGGACGCCTGCGGGCGCGAATTCGCCCGCCGCTTTGCTGATATCGGCGCGACCAAGGTGCTGACCGCCGAAATCTCAGGCATTGCCCCGGCAGTTGCCACCGCCCTGCATCTGGGCATTCCGGTCGTCTATGCCCGCAAGACCAAGCCGGTCACCATGCCCGATACGGTGCTGTTGACCCTGGCACCCTCGCACACCAAAGGCGTGATGACCGAACTCATCGTCTCGCCGGAATATCTCGGCAAGGGCGAGCGGGTGCTCATCATTGACGACTTCCTTGCCTCCGGAGCGACCATCCTCGGCCTTGTTCGGCTGGCGCAGGCGGCGGGCGCGACCATCGTCGGCATCGGCGCGCTCATCGAGAAATCTTTCGAGGGCGGGCGCGCTGCGCTGGCCTCATTGGGCGTTCCCATCGAGTCGCTGGCCGTCATTGCCTCGATGGAGGCCGGCCAAATCGTCTTCGCCGAAGACTGAACACTGAACACTGATGACTGATTCCATCGCCATCCTCGACTTCGGCTCGCAGTACGCCCAACTGATTGCCCGCCGGGTGCGCGAAGCGCACGTCTATTGTGAACTCTTCCCCTGGGACGCGCCCGCTGAGACGGTGCTGGCGCTCCGCCCCAAGGGGTTCATCCTCTCCGGCGGCCCAGCCTCGGTCTATGCCGAGGGCGCGCCGACCTTGCCGGCCTATGTCCTCGACTCCGGCCTGCCTGTGCTGGGCATCTGCTATGGGATGCAGTTGCTGACGCATACGCTGGGAGGAAAAGTCAATCCTTCCCAGGAGCGGGAATATGGGAATGCAATTGTAGAGTCGTTAGTCGCCAGTCGGATAATCGTTAGTCAATCGTTCCAGGCGTGGATGTCGCACGGCGACCGGATTACCGAACTGCCGCCCGGGTTCGTAGCCCTGGCGCGCTCGGCCAACAGTCCCTTGGCCGCGATGGGCGATTTCAGACGCAACTACTATGGCCTGCAATTTCATCCTGAAGTGAAGCACACCGAGGGCGGTGCCGAGATCCTGCGCCGCTTCGTCGTCGAGGTCTGCGGCTGCGCGGCGGACTGGACGCCGGAGTCCATCATCGAGACGAGCGTTGCCCGCGTCCGCGCCCAGGTGGGCGGGGAACGCGTCCTGGCGGCGGTCAGCGGCGGGGTGGATTCGTCGGTTGCTGCGGCGCTCGTCCACCAGGCGGTTGGCGACCAACTCGTCGCCGTCTTCGTGGATACCGGCCTTCTCCGTCAGGGTGAGCCGGAGCAGGTGGTGCGCACGTTTCGCGAGCAGATGGGCGCAGAACTCGTCGCCGTGGATGCCGCCGATGAGTTCTTCTCCGCCCTGGCAGGCGTCACCGACCCAGAGCAGAAGCGCAGAATCGTCGGCGAGAAGTTTATTCGCATCTTCGAGCGGGAGGCGAAGAAACTCGGCGCGCCGAAGTTCCTCGTCCAGGGGACGATTTACCCGGACGTGGTCGAATCGGCCGCGCCCGACCGCAGCAAGGCAGCCAAAATCAAGTCGCATCACAACGTCGGCGGCCTGCCGCCCGACATGGATTTCACCCTCGTCGAGCCATTGCGCTACCTGTTCAAAGACGAGGTGCGGGCGGTGGGCGAAGCGCTGGGGCTGCCGGAGAGCCTGGTTTGGCGGCAGCCGTTCCCGGGTCCGGGCCTGACCGTGCGCGTCTTGGGCGAGGTGACGCCCGAACGCGTCGCCCGTCTGCGCGCCGCGGATGCCATCTTCACCGAGGAGTTGTCCCGCGCCGGTCTGCTGGGAAAGGGGGCCGGGACCAGCCAGGCCTTCGCCGCGCTCCTGCCCGTCCGCTCGGTGGGCGTGATGGGCGACGAGCGGACGTATCAGGAGACCTGCGTCCTGCGGGCGGTGGTCACCGAGGACTTCATGACCGCCGACTGGGCGCGCCTGCCCTATGACCTGCTGGCGCGGGCGGCCAACAGGATTGTCAACGAGGTGCACGGAATTAACAGAGTGGTGTATGATATAACCAGCAAACCGCCTGCAACGATTGAATGGGAGTGAGACGATTTACGATTGAAGATTGAAGATGGAAGATTTAAGATTTGGAGGAACTGCCATGACCACCGAAATCGAACCCCGCCGCCCGGTGCCGCCCGCGCCGATCCATCCCCTCGCCGCGCTGACGACCATTGTGCTGGACAATGTCTTCGGTTGGATTGAAATCATTGACCCGCTCGCTCTTCTGCTGACCAGTTTCCTGGTCGGGGGGATCGGCTTCGTGACTACCTTGTTTACCCAGCATTATCTGGCAAAGGACGAGTGGGGGGCGTCTGTGGCCAAGGGCCTGGTGATGGGCGTGATTGCCGGCGTTCCCTTCCAGGTGACCGGGACGGCGGTCGGGGCGGTGCTGCTCGGCTGGGCTGGAGCCAACAAGTGGATTCAACTGCCGCCGCGCCGCTCTGAACTGCCCGTCGGGGAAATTGTCGAGCCTGAGACAAAAGACACGGAGTAGTACAATAGAGATCGTGCGCAAGATAGGTCTTTTTCTCCTCGCGCTTTTCCTGGGGGGGATGATGGGGGTTCCCGCCCGCGCCCAGACGACGGTGCGCGTCTCCCTCTTCGCTCTCGATGCCTCCACCTACCCCTCCATCTCTGCCGCGCTGGATGTGTTCGACTCCGCCGGCAATTTCGTCGCCGGCCTGACGCCTGCCGAGGTCACTCTGCTGGAGGACGGCCAGCCCCTCACACCGGAGCGCCTCGACCTGCTCCATCCCGGCGTCCAGTTCGCCGTCGCGCTCGACCCGGGCCGAGCCTTTGCCTTCCGCAGCCAGGGCGCTTCTTCCCGTCTCGATAACGTCAAATCTGCGCTGACGGCCTGGGCGGCGGCGCACAACGATTCGCTGGGCGATGTTATCAGCCTGGTCCCTACCGGCGGGGGAATCGCCACTGCTGACAACGCCGCGGCGTTCGCAGAAGCCCTCGCCGCCTATCAGCCCAACCTGCTCACCATTACCCCCACGCTCGACACCCTCTCCCGCGCCCTCGATGCCGTTTCCGGGAGCGGGCCGCAGGTGGGCATGAAGCGCGTCGTGCTGTATATTGCCTCTCCGCCGCAGGCTGCCTCCATTCCCGCTTTGCAAAATCTGACCCAGCGCGCTGTGGATTTGAATATCCGCGTCCACGTCTGGATTGTCGATTCTGCGGCTTTCTTCTCCACCTCCGGCGCGACGGCGCTCAAAGACCTGGCCATTCGCACCGGCGGACAGTACACCCTCTTCAGCGGCAGCGAGCCGCTCCCGGACCCGGAAACGGCCCTCGCTCCCCTGCGCTACACCTATGCCCTGACCTACGCCTCCGCCATCCGCACCCCCGGTTCGCACAGCCTCACGGTTCAGGCCGTCGTCAACGGCGAGACGCTCGCCTCCAACACTCTGACTTTCGACCTGACCGTCCTGCCTCCCAACCCCATCTTGGTTTCCCCGCCGGAGCAGATTGTCCGTCAGAGCCGCGACCCGCGGGCCACGGATTTCACGCTCTTCCTGCCGAAGACGCAGTCTATTCAGGCCATCATTGAGTTCCCCGACGGCCATCCCCGGCTTCTGACGCAGACGCGCCTCTACGTGGACGGCGAAGCGGTGGACGAAAATACGAGCGAACCGTTTGGCGAATTTTCCTGGGACTTGAGCGGCTACACCGTCAGCGGGGAACACATCCTGCAGGTCGAAGCGGTGGACAGTTTGGGGCTGAGCAACGTCAGTTTGGGGACGAAAGTAACCGTCACGGTTGTTCAACCGGAGCGGGGCCTGTTGCCTTTTCTGGCGCGCAATAGTTTGTGGATCGTGCTGGCTGGCGTTGGGCTGGCCGCGCTCACGCTGACGGCCACCTTGCTGTTCAGCCGCAGACGCAAGAGACGGCCTGTCAAGTCCGCGGATGTCTTGTCCCGTCCCGTCGAGATGGCGCCGGAAAAGCGCTCTTCCCTGCTCAACTGGCGGCGTCCGGCCGCAAAACAGCCGGAAGCCTACCTTCTGCGATTGAGGGAAGATGGACAGCCCATCACCGCCCCGCCGATTCCTCTCACGCTTCCGGAGACTACTTTTGGCTCCGACCCCCTCGAGGCGCAGCGCGTATTGGACGACCCCTCGATCTCGTCGCTGCATGCTCGTTTGCGCGAGGAGAACGGTCAATTCATTCTCAGTGACGAGAAATCCACTGCGGGAACCTGGGTCAATTACGAACGGTTGACTGCGCCGCGCGTCCTTCGGCATGGCGATATTCTGCACATCGGCCGCATTTCGTATCGTTTCATGCTTCGCAAACCGCCGCAAAGTTCACCGCCAACGATTCGTCCAATGAAACAATGATTCGCGTCCCTGCTGCCCACCTCTACACGGCGGCGGCCACTCATCCGGGCATGGGCGGCCGCGCCAACGAAGACCGTTTTGCTGTTTCTGCCTTTCGGCTGGCCGAAGACAATGATACTCCTTCGGTCTTTGCCATCGTTTCCGACGGCATCGGTGGTCACCTGGCCGGCGAAGTGGCCGCCGAAATGGCCGTGGAGAAAATCAGCCGCGCAGTTGCAGAATCTGACGGCCTGACGCCGCTTGCCACGCTCGACCAGGCCATCCAGGACGCCAGCGACAGCATTGCCGTCCAGGCCAAAGACGATGCCCAACTGCTCGGCATGGGAACCACCTGCGCCTGCGCCTGGGTGGTGGGGACGCAGTTATACATCGCTTCTGTTGGCGATTCGCGCGTCTATCTCCTGCGCGGCGGCAATCTGATGCAGTTGACGACCGACCATACCTGGGTGCAGGAGGCGGTGGAGCGCGGCATCCTCACCCCCGAAGAGGCCTCCAAACATCCCAACGTTCACGTTATCCGCCGCTACCTCGGCTCCTCCAAACCGCCTCAGCCGGATACCCGTCTGCGGCTGGCCCGTGAGGAGACCGATACCCAGGCGCGCTCCAACCAGGGACTGCGCCTCTTGCCCGGCGATGTGTTGCTGCTCTGCACCGATGGGCTGACTGACATGCTTTCGGACGAGGAGATCGCGGCAACCATTCGAGGCCAGGGACTATACGCCGCGGCGCACAGCCTTATCGAATTGGCCTGCAATCGGGGCGGCAAAGATAACATCACTGCTGTCCTGCTGCTTGTTCCGGAGGGAAAAACCCCTGCCCAGCCGCTCAGTGGTTTCTGGAAATGGATATTGATTGGCTTCGGCGCGCTTTTGCTTCTTGGATGTCTGACCGTTTTGGCTGGCTGGCTGGCGTTCAAATTCCTCCTGCCGCTTTCTTTTATCCCCCTGTTTCTCGCTCGATCCTTCGCATAGGGGTTGTCTCGAACGTAGAGCGGAATGCCCTTCCGGCGTCCCATACGATAAAACGAAGGCGGAGACCGCCAAGATGGTGCTCTCCGCCTGTTTCTGTGACCTTTTGGGATAAGCCCTATAGGAGTAACTGCCTACCCAATGAGACCAGACTTGTTCATCGCAGCAAAAGACGCTAACTTTATCCGCAGATTGCGCAAATTTACCCTGGAGGTACGATGTCGCCGATTTTCTCCCCATCTGCGTAATCTGCCACATCTGTGGATGATTTCCGAGACCAGAGTAGGCAGTTACTATAGGACGATTTACTTCTTGCCCAGGGTGTACCAGGTGTAGCCTCCCAGCCCAATCCCGCTGAGCAGCAACAAAATACCGATTACCCCTAAAATTGGAGAAGTTCCCTTGCTCGTCGTTTCGGTGGATGCGGTTCGCAATTGCGTGCCAAAGTCCACGTAAGTGATGTCGCCAGGGACAACCTCGATGGTAATATTGAGCGTCGTCGTCGCGTTATAACCATCCGGCACACCGGCGCTCACCGTGTACGCGCCGGGCGTCAGGTTTGGAAAGCAGGTACGCTGGGCATCCTCCGTATTCGGGTTTACTGCCGAGACGGTGTTCAGCGTCTGCGAATACTGCCCGTTGGCGCTGACCACGCTGATCGCGCCGCCCTCCACCCCCGGCTCGGTCTCCTGCCGCAGGCCGTCGCCGTTGGAATCCAGATACATCAGCACGCAGACTTCCGCGGTCCCGCCCACCCCGGGGGTGGGCGTAGGCTGAGTCGGCATGGGCGTGGCAGAAGGTCCGGGCGTCGGCGAAACGACCGCCGGTCCGCCTACACCGATGAGCAGTTGCTGGCCCTCGCGGATGTCGCAGTTCTCGTTCAACTGATTGGTCGTGCGCAGGTAATCCACCGAGACGCCCGTCAGTAGGGAAATGCGTAAGCAGGTATCGCCTGCCTGCACAATGTAGATGATACGCCCGTCGGGTAGAGCGGTGGGGGTGGCGTACTGAGTCTGCGGCTCCGGCGAGGCTGCGGCCGGCAGTTGCATCCACACCAGCGCCAGGAGGGCCATGAGCAGACAAATGACAAGCAGTCTCTTTTTCATCGGTTCTCCTGAAAAGATTATATCATTTCGGCGTCTTTCTGGAGACCTGTTGGCAGTATAATGACGGCGCAAGAGGAGGTGCCATGAAGCTTCAAATCATTGTCGGCGCACAGTGGGGGGATGAAGGCAAAGGCCGCATTGTGGACTGGTTTGCCGCCCGAGCAGATTACGCCGCCCGCTACAACGGCGGCGATAACGCCGGGCATACCGTCACGGTCGGCAGCCAGGTGTACAAAATGCATCTCATTCCCTCCGGCATCATCCACCCGCAGGTGACGGCGGTGCTGGGCAACGGCATGGTGGTCAACCCGCGCACTCTGCTGGAGGAAATGGATATTCTCCGCCGCGCCGGTCTGGATGTGTCTCCCCGCCGTCTGCGGCTTTCCTGTTTTGCGCATCTCATCACGCCTGCGCACCGGGCGCTGGATGCGGCCCTCGAGGCGGCGCGCGGCCGGGGAAGCATCGGCACCACCGGGCGCGGCATCGGCCCGGCCTATACCGACAAGGCCGCCCGCCGCGGGCTGCGCGCCGGCGACATGCTCTCGGCCGACTTCTGCGAACGGATTGGCGAACACATCGCCGAAGCCAACCGCACCCTTGGTCTGCTCGGCGCGCCTCTGCTGGACCCCGCGCCGCTCTGCGACGAATACGGCGGGTATGCCGCCGCCTTGCAGGATTACATCGCCGATACCTCCCGCGAACTGGATTCTGCCCTGCGGGCCGGCAAAACCGTCCTGGCGGAGGGCGCCCAGGGGACGCTGCTTGACATAGATTTCGGGACGTATCCCTTCGTGACCTCCTCCAGTACCACCGCCCCCGGCGCGTTGACCGGCCTCGGGCTGGGCCTGAACGCCGCGGCTGGGGCGCGGGTCATCGGCGTGGTCAAAGCCTTTCAGACGCGCGTCGGCTCCGGCCCGTTCCCCACCGAGGTCGGCGGGGCGCTGGCCGAACGTCTGCGCGGCAGCGGCGCCAATCCCTGGGACGAATACGGCACGACGACCGGACGCCCGCGCCGCGTCGGCTGGCTGGACGGCGTCCTGCTGCGTTATGCCGTGCGCATCAACGGCATCGGCGAACTGGCCGTCACCAAACTCGATATTCTCTCCGGGCTGGAGACGGTGCGCCTGTGCGTGGCCTATGAGGCCGGTGGCCGCCGCTTCGAGGACCTGGAAGGCGGCCCGCTTGGGCTGGAAAATGTCCGGCCTGTGTACGAGGAACTGCCCGGCTGGCAGGAGGATGTCTCCACCTGCCGCCGCTGGGAAGACCTGCCATCGGCGGCGCGTGCCTATCTGGAACGGATTGCCGCCCTGGGCGGCGCGCCGGTGCGGCTGGTTTCGGTCGGCCCAGAACGCGGGCAAATCGTCCTGGCAGGGTGATTGCAGGATGTACGCAGGTAGTTCGCGGCGATAGGTGATAAGCAGCCGGATAGGTTTGTTCCTGAGTTGACAAAATCGGAGTTTCGGATAAAATACACCCCGCACGCTGTGCAGTTGCCGAAGTGGCGGAATTGGCAGACGCGCTAGGTTCAGGGCTTAGTGAGCATTGCGCTCGTGAGGGTTCAAGTCCCTCCTTCGGCACACAAAAAACCTGCTTTTGGGCAGGCTTTTTGTTTTCGCGCTTGTCAAACCGGGGGGGAGAGGGTAAGATACACGTATGAAATTCAAGTGGCGTAACATTCTATTTATTGCAGGAATGTTTCTGCTGATTGTCCTGTTGCTCGACTTCAGCCGCCGCATGGACGAATTAGACCGTCTCTCGCGGCAACTGGAAGTGATGCAAAAGCAGGCTACTGCGGTGGCTGCAACCCAGTCTGCGCTCATGACGCAGGTGGCCTATTCCTCATCCGACCAGGCGGTGCAGGATTGGGTGTATCAAAATGGGAAATGGGTTCACCCCGGCGAAACTCTTGTGGAAGTAGTGCCCACCGGCGGTCTTCTTCCCTCCCCAACGCCGGAAACTTACTCGCAGGAAACTCCGCCTAACTGGCGCATTTGGTGGGAATTGTTCTTCGGCGAAAAGCCGTAAAATATCTATTGACCCAAAAAACAGGGGGCTACGTTTCTTGCCCATACACGCTGACGCCCGACCCTCGCGCTTTGGCGATGTGTTCAGCGCGGTTGGCATTCTCGATTAATCCTTCTAAATCCTGAACATCGTCATCTAGACCGGCCACTCCAATCGAGACGGAAACTTTCAAGTTACCGTGATGTGTGGGAATATATTGAGAGGCAACATGTTCACAGATTCGGCTGGCGATTTGCCGGGCGTTCTCGAGGTCGGTTTCTGGCAGGAGAATAACAAATTCGTCGCCTCCAAAACGGCAAAAAACGTCCACGGTGCGCAAGATTTCTGTCACCGAGCGGGCGACCACCTGTAAAACAATATTCCCCGTACTGTGACTGTATCGGTTATTGAAATTTTTGAAGTCGTCAATGTCGAAGAAAAGTGCTGCCAGGGGATGATTGAAACGGCGCGCCCGCTCGATTTCTCGTTTCCCCAACTCTAGAAGACCGCGGTAATTGTAAATGTGGGTAAGTTCATCTACAATAGCCAGCCGCTGCACTTCAGCATGCAAACGGGCGTTTTCGATGGCAATTGCAGCGTGGACGGCGACCTGTTCCATCAGGTGTACCTGGTCTTCCCGGTATGCAACGGGGCGATAACTCTGTATGACAATTGCGCCGACCACTTTCTCTCGCGCCATAAGAGGAATTCCCAGGTAAGAACGGGCACGCCGCTCGTTCGGCTGCTCGTTGAGCGGTCTGGTGACCGCCTTGTAACTATCGCGCAGGTAGAGGGTTCGGCCGGTGCGGATGATGGCACCGAGAGAGCCGGGGTTGTCGTTGATGTCCCGCAGCAGGCCGCTGCGGTATTCGCCGCGTTCATAATACACCGGGACGTTAATAAGCGCCTTCTTCTCGTCATAAAGGGCGACATAGAAAATATCAACCGGCATGACCAGACTACACTGCTGTTGTAGCGTTTTGATGGTTTGTTCCATATCGAGACCGGAGGCCACGGCCAGGCTGATGCGGTTGATGATGTTCAATGCCTCGTTTTGGCGGGAGAGTTCTTTCTCGACGTTTTGACGCTGGGTGATGTCGTGAATAAGCGCTAGATGCCCACTGAGTTTACCGTGCTTGTAGAGGGGGCGGACGCGCACGTCGAAATGCCGCGGCGGTATCCCATCGCTTTGCATTTCGACTTGCGTCTCGTGGGCCTTTGTCAGAAATTCATCCAGCTTGAACCACTTCGGCAGAACATGTTCTACTGGTTGACCAACAACCTGGTCTTCTGGAATCGCTAGATACCGCTTGGCGGCAGGGTTGATGTCGGTAAGCAGGCGCTGATTGTCTATCACCAGAAGCCCGTCATTCATGTGTTCCACGAGTTCGTGACGTGCAATTGGCGTCAGGTTGAACAATTTGAAGCGAAAAATTCCGACCGTAATGATCAGTCCTGTGGTCAGGAAAGAGATGGGCGGCATATCCAGCCCGGGGAAGGGACTTATATTCAATACATACATTAGACTCAGTAGATCCAAAATTCATGGGCGTGGAGCAGCAACGGCCACAATCTCGTTGACCGCAACGTAGTGTTGCTCTAACGCACGACGTAGGAACTTGGCGAAGCGCGTGAGCTGAAAACGCTTCGTGTCCAGCCAACGCCGACCACGCCGGGGCATCTGGG
>DAOTVO010000022.1:0-47517 GCA_034436335.1 Anaerolineales bacterium
GCAGTGAGCAGTGAGCAGTGAGCAGTGAGGCGCAATGAAACGAGTCCCCGAAAACAAAGCCCGTGAAGAACGCATTGCCAACAAAGTGACTGTGGACGCTTACGGCAGTGAAGAAGCGCTGGCTGTTCTTGAATTGATTGACGAGGATGAAAACCTCGGCGGCGATTTCTTCGTCCGCATTGAATGGATGGGACGCAAAATGGGCGTTCCGCTCCCCCAACTCAAACCGCTGAAAGTCAACAAAGAAACAAAACAAGCCTTCGAAGACTGGCAATATTGGAAAGCCAGAGGTTATCAGTTCTAAACTGACGACCAACCACTGACCCCTGAAAACTGGAGACTCCATGCCCTACCCCCCCGAACCCTTCCGCATCAAAGTCATCGAGCCGATTCGTCTCATCCCGCCCGAGGCGCGCGAAGCCGCACTCAAAGAAGCGGGCTACAACCTCTTTGCCCTGAGAGCCGCAGACATCTTCATTGACCTGCTGACCGACTCCGGCACCGGGGCGATGAGCCACGACCAGTGGGCGGCGCTCATGCGCGGCGACGAGTCCTATGCCGGGGCGCGCTCCTACTACCGCCTCAAGGAAGCCGTGGAAGACATCTTCGGCTTCGAGAGGTTCGTCCCCACCCACCAGGGACGCGCCGCCGAGAACATCCTCAGCGCCGTGTTGGTCAAGCCCGGTCAGTACGTGCCGTCGAACATGCACTTCGACACCACCGACGCCAACATCCGCGCCCGCGGCGGCCGCCCGACCAACCTGGTCATTGATGAAGGCATCGATCCGCAAAGCCGGCATCCCTTCAAGGGCAACATGGACATCGCCAAACTCAAGGCCTTCATCGAGAAGGTCGGGCCGGAGAAAATCCCCTTCGGCATGATGACCGTCACCAACAACGCCGGCGGCGGGCAGCCGGTCTCGATGGCCAATCTGCGCGCCGTCGCCGAGACCTATCACGCTTGCGGCATCCCCTTCTACATTGACGCCGCCCGCTACGCGGAAAACTGCTATTTCATCAAACTGCGCGAGCCGGGCTACGCCGACAAATCCACACTGGAAATCGCCCGTGAGATGTTCTCTCTGGCCGATGGCTTCTGCATGTCGGCCAAGAAGGACGCCATCGTCAACATCGGCGGCCTGCTGGCCACGCGCGACGAAAAGGTCTTCCAGACCATCCAGAACGAACTCATCCTGCGCGAGGGTTTCCCCACCTACGGCGGGCTGGCCGGGCGCGACCTGGACGCCCTGGCGACCGGCCTCTACGAGGGCCTCGACGAAGCCTACCTGGCCTACCGCCTGAACCAGACTGCCTACCTCGGCGAACGCATCCGCGCGGCCGGGCTGCAAATCGTCGAGCCGCCGGGCGGACACGCCATCTACATTGACGCCGGGGCGCTCCTGCCGCACATTCCGCACGGCGAATTCCCCGGCCAGGCGCTGGCGGTGGAACTCTACCTGGAGGGCGGCATTCGCGGCTGCGAAATCGGCTCGGTCATGTTCGCCCACCCCGACCCGGAGACCGGCGAGATGGTTTACCCCAAACTGGAACTCGTCCGCCTGGCCATTCCGCGCCGCACCTACACCCAGAGTCACCTGGACTACGTCGCCGAGACGCTGGCAAAAATCAAAGACCGCGCGGTCTCTCTGCGCGGCTACAAATTCACCTACGCGCCCGAACTGTTGCGGCACTTCACGGCAAAGTTTGAACCCATTGAGTAAGTCGGATTGCCAATCCGACCTACATCAGGATTGCCAATCCGACCTACATCAGGATTGCCAATCCGACCCACATCAGGATTGCCAATCCGACTCACATCAGGAGAGAGCATGATTCCCAACCAATGGTACGCCATCCTTGAATCCAACGAAATCAAAAAAGGCCAAATCATCGGCGTGACGCGCATGGGCGAAAAGATGGTCGCCTGGCGCAACGCCAAGGGCGAACTGGCCGTGATGAGCGACCAATGCCCGCACCGCGGCGTGGCGCTCTCGGCCGGAAAACTGACCGGCGACTGCATCCAGTGCCCCTTCCACGGCTTCGAGTACGACACGTCCGGGACCTGCGCGCTGGTCCCGGCCAACGGGCGGGGGGCCGAACCGCCCAAGGCGCTGCACGTGCGCAGTTATTCGGTCCGCGAGGCGCACGGGTTGGTGTATATCTGGTGTTGACTACCGGACACTTTAAGGAATGACGACTGCCACGTAGGGTAAACTATGTTTTTCCGGCCAAGGAAGAACAGGAGTGAACCCATGAGTGACAATCGTCGTGTCTATCGTATCATTAGAATGGCTTTGAAGCAAATGTATCCAACTGAACCAAAAGGGAATGTTGCCCGGAAGTTGAGCACACTGGCCGCACTGGTCAGCGGGATCGTGCTGGGCAAGAGTTGCCAATTGCCCAGCATAGCTCGCAAAGCTCCCGACCAAGCCCTCGCCGATAGCCGGGTCAAGCGCTACAGTCGCTGGATCCAGAACGAACGGATCGATTATGCCCGCTACTATCTGCCCTTTGTGAGCCAGTTGCTGGTTCATCTGGCTCAGATCCGTGAATTGGTTTTTGTCATCGATGGGAGTGAAGTGGGACATAAGTGTATTACCCTGATGATCAGCTTGATCTATGGGAAACGAGCATTGCCGATCACCTGGTTGGTGGTGAAAGGGTGTAAAGGTCACTTGCCAGAAAGCATCCATCTCGATTTGCTGTCTCAATTACAGACGATCCTGCCTGAAAATTGCCAGGCCATCTTCCTTGGAGACGGGGAATTCGATGGGGTCGAACTCCAGGCAGCCCTGCAAGCCCTGGGGTTGCGCTATGTGTGTCGGACAGCCAAGAATGCCCAGTTGTTTCAAGAAGGTCTGCTCTTCTCGTTCAGAGATCTGGACTTGAGACCGGGCGATCAGATCAGTATCCCCAATGTCTGGTTTACATTGGAAGGCTATGGTCCGGTGACAGCCATCGCTCGCTGGGGAAAAGGTTATGCCGCTCCCATCTTCCTGGTCACTAATTTCGAACTGCCAGACGAAGCCGTTTATTGGTACAAAAAACGTTTTCAAATCGAAACCTTTTTCTCCGACGAGAAAAGCCGCGGGTTTTATCTCAACAAAAGCCATTTGTCTGATCCGCTACGCTTGGGTATCCTCATGATCGCCGCTTGTCTGGCCTATTTGTGGATCGTCTATCTGGGCATCATCGCCATTCGAAAAGATTGGGTCAAGATCATTCATCGCTCAGATCGCTGCGATTGGAGCCTTTTCCGATTGGGGTTAGCTTTGCTTGACCATTTCTTGAACGAGCATTTGCCTATTCCTGTCTCTTTCTCCTTGCTCGAGACTCAAAGTGTCCGGTAATCAAATCTGGTGGGGCGAGCCGCGGGCGAGTTATCCGCCTGTGCCCTGGTTTGAGTCCATCCCCGACACGATGGTCTACACCACGCTGAAAGATCACTGGGCCAATCACTACGCCCGCGCCATCGAGAATCAATTGGATGTCGTCCACCTGCCCTTCATCCATCACAACACCATCGGGCGCGGCAACCGCACCCTGGTCAACGGGCCGATTGCACGGGAGGAAAGCCACTGGGAGGGCGACCATCTCATCAATCTGTGGGTTTATAACGAGGTGGATCGCGGCCAGAAGCCGAAGCGGCCCTCCGAACTGCCCGAACCGACCCGCCGTCCGTTCCTGCAATTCCGCTACGGCAACCTATGGCAAAACTGGATTGCCGACGGCATCCGCATCGTGATCGCCTTCGCGCCGATTGACAACGAGAACACGCTGATGTACATCCGCTACTACCATACCGTGCGCCTGCCGGTCGTGCGGCAACTCTTCGGCTGGATGGGCGCGCTGGCCAACCTGGTCATCGAGCGGCAGGACCGGCGCGTGGTGGTGACGCAGCGTCCGCCGCGCCCCGACCTGGGCATCGGCGAGATTCTCATCCAGGGCGATAACCCCATCGTCCTGTATCGCAAGATCCGCCGCGCCCTGATCGAGGCAGCCGCCAAAGAGCAACAAACAGCCGCCTGAAAACTCCGCCCCTCCCAACAAAACCCCCGCCGGAGGCTCGCTCTCCCGGCGGGGGCTTTGTAACGAAATTACGTTCCACGAATTACGTTCACGCTTCCCCCTCTTCCGCTTTGCGCATCGCCTGAAAGGCGGCAATCGCCACTTCGAGCATCTTCTCGTCCGGCTGGCGCGTGGTGAGACGCTGCAGCGCCAGTCCCGGCGCGGCCAGCGCCCGGACAATGGGCGAATGGATGTGATTCGAAGTCCAGCGGATGTACTCATAGGCAATGCCAGCCACAACCGGGATGAGCAGCACCCGGCTGATGAAGCGCCAGGCCAGCGGCAGCGGCCCCAGCAGGGAGAAGAGGATCAGGGAGAAGACGACCAGGGTGAGCAGGAAGGCCGTCCCGCAGCGGGTGTGGGCGAGAGGGAAGCGCGCCACCGAGGCAGGCGTCAGGTCCGCGCCTGCTTCGTAGGCGTTGATGGTCTTGTGCTCCGCGCCGTGATAGCCGAAGACGCGGCGGATTTCCGGCATGAATCCAATCCCCCAGATATAAGCGATGAGGAAGACGAGGCGCACAACCCCTTCCAGCAGGTTGCTGACCCAGGCGTTCCAGTGCAGGTAGCGTTCGCTCAGCCAGCCGACGCCCGCCGGAGCGAGGAAAAAGAGGCCGACGGCAATCAAAATGGTCAGGCCAAGGGTGATGTAGAGCGTTGCGCCCTCGATTTTTTCGTCCTCGCCGGTTTGCAGGTTGGCAGCCTCGGTCAGGGCGCGCAGACCCAGGCCGAGGGCGTCCCAGAGTAGGATGAGGCCGCGCAGGAGGGGAATCTCGGCCAATCTGGACTGGTAAATGCCGCCCAGCGGGATCATCTTGACGGCAATCGAGCCGTCGGGAGCGCGGTTGGCCATAGCGCAGGCTTTGCGGCCGCGCATCAGCACGCCTTCGATGACGGCCTGTCCGCCGTATGCAATCAGTCTGTCTTCCATACGATATTCAGATCCCCCGTATCCAGGTCGGGGGTTGATCCTTTCTTGGAGAGTGGCCGAAGTAGCCAAATTCAGCAGCGATGAACAGAGATAAACCGGAGTTACTCGATAGACGTCAGTGTTTGCGACTAAAAAGATCGGGACTCTTAACGTTCATCGCCGTTTATCTCCGGCGAAACCAAATTCCCAAGCAACCTCTCAGGGGTTCAGGTTCAGGAAGAAATGCACCAGCGCTTCGATGCCCTTGTACCAGGTGGGCAGGTGCAGTTTTTCGTTGGGCGCGTGGAAGTTATCATCGGGCAGGCCGAAGCCGCCAATGACCGAGTCGACGCCCAGCAGGTCCTGCATCGTGCCGACCACCGGAATCGAGCCGCCCTCGCGCTTGAAGTAGGGGCGCACGCCCCAGACCGTTTCGAGAGCCTGAGCATACGCACGCACGCCCGGGTTGTCGCGCTCGGAGATAGACGGGTTGCCGCCGTGCATCTCGATCAGTTCCCAGCGCACCGTCTTGGGGGCTTTCTCTTCCAGGTAGCGTTTCATCTGCTCGTAAACTTCATGCGGTCTCTGATCCGGCACCAGGCGACAGGAAATCTTGGCCGTGGCTGAGGCGGGGATGATGGTCTTCGAGCCGGGGCCGGTGAAGCCCGCAATCATGCCGTTCACGTCCAGAGTCGGACGGGCGCCGGTCAGTTCGTTGGGGGTGTAACCTTCTTCGCCATAAAGCGCCGGCGCGCCGCTCTTCTCCATGTAGTATTTCTCGTCCGTGGGGATGCGCGCCAGTTCCCGGCGTTCTTCTTCGCTGAGTGGACGCACCTTGTCATAGAAACCCGGCAGGGTGATGCGGCCCTTCGAGTCGTGCATGCCGGCGATCAGTTCGGCCAGCACAATAGCCGGATTGTGAATCACGCCGCCAAAGACGCCGGAGTGCAAATCGTTAGGTGCGCCAAAGATGCGCAACTCGAAATAAGCCAGACCGCGCAGGGAATAGGTGATGGTCGGTTCATTCGGGCCAATCATGCCCGCATCGGGGTTGAAAGCGAAATCGCAAGCCAGCAGGTCTTTGTGATTGGAGATAAAGTTCGCCAAATTGGGCGAGCCGATTTCCTCCTCGCCCTCGATGAGCCACTTGACGTTGACCGGGATCCCGCCGGTGGAATAGAGCGCCTCGAGCGCCTTCATCACCGCGGCCATCTGTCCCTTCATATCCGAAACGCCGCGAGCATAGAGGTTCTCATCGCGCATAATCGGGTCAAAGGGGCCGGTCTTCCACAAGTCGAGCGGGTCGGCAGGCTGAACATCATAGTGGCCGTAAATCAGCACGGTCGGTGCGCCGGGAACGCCCAGGGATTCCCCATAAACGATGGGATGGCGGAGGGTTGGGAACACCTGCACTTTTTGCATACCGATCGTACGCAATTGCTTCACCACCCAATCGGCGGCATGACGTACATCCGAAGCATGTTTGGGGTCGGTAGAAACAGAGGGGATATGCAAAACTTCCTTGAGAGAATTCAGGAATTTTTCCTTGTTCTTGTGCACATACTGAATGGCTGCATCACGCTGTTTCGACATACAAACTCCTTATGATTTCAATCTTCCATACAGAAACCAGAATTGGGTCTGTGGAAATTTGTCTGCCAGTTCGGCTTCCCAAACAAACGCGCCGGGAAGCCAAAATGCCTGCAACATTGTATCAAATTCTTCCAAAAGGCGAGCCTCCGGCGGCGGGGCGAAGAGTTCATCGAGCAGAAGGGTCAAGAGAACTCGCCACTGCACCTGCCGGGGATATTCCTGCGCCAGCATGTCGGGCGACTGACGGTAATCGGCGAGAAAATTTTTCCACAAATCGAGGCGGGCGCGGACCTCGCGCCTGCACTTCGCTTCCCAGGCCGAACGCCGCTTCGAGCGGACTTCCGCCAGCCGCCCCTCCAGCGCCGTCAGTTGTGCTCTGTCTGATCCGGTCAATTTTCTTGCCCACAAGCGGCGTTGCGCCAGGAGCAGTCCGCCAATCGTCAACCGCGGCAGCGTGGAAGAACCGGTCAGCGGCCAATAGAGTTCATTCGAGAGAAGATACTCTTCGAGTTGCTCCGTCCCGGCGCTCAGAAAAGCCAAATCCTGCTCGGCGGAAGGCATGGTTCAGGGCGCGGGCGTGGCCTGCTGCGTCTCTTCGAGAGCGCGGCGGGTAATCAGATACCAGGAGGAGACATTGTTGAAGCGGTCTGCCGGCTCGAAGAGAGACGGGACTTGAACGCCCAACACACGCTCGTCTACGGCATAGGTATAGACGGGGAAAAACAGCGGCAGAGCGGGCAATTCACGCGCGAAGATGACCTGGAAATTACGGTACAACCGCATACGCGTATCAGGGTCAGCAATGACGCGCGCCTGTTCCAGATATTCGCTCGCCGAGCGGTTATCCCATTGCGAATAATTCTGTCCGGTGGTTTCTTCCGCCTGATGCCAGAAGGGATAGGGGTCGGGGTCGTAAGAGCGGCTCAGGTCGAGGTCAACCAACGCAGCCTGGTAAGCACGCGGGGTCAGGTAGTCATTCAACAGGGAGTCATACGAGACCGCCTGCAATTTGGCTTCCACGCCAACGGCGGCCCAGTTTTCCTGAATGGTTTGGGCCAGTTTGCGATGCAGGTCGGTATCGGGATAGAGCAGGGTGAAAGAGAGAGAAACATCGTCTTTGGCGCGTACACTGTTGTCCGAGGGCAGGATGTATCCATCCCCTTTGAGCAATTCCTCCGCCGCGGCCGGGTCGAAGGGGATGCGTTCCACGCCGCTGTAATAGGCCCAGGTATCGGGCAGGATGGGCGAGTCGGCCAGAAGGGCTTGTCCCTGCATGAAGTGGTCTATCATCCACTGGCGGTTGAGCGCCATCAGGAGCGCCCGCCGAACCTTCTTATCCTGGAAGAACGGCACATCTTCATTCTGCAGGTTGAAAAGCACCAGCGTCATACGCGGCATGCGGCTGGAGTAGAAAGAGAGCCCCGGTTCCTGCAAAGCAGTGTTCAAAACATCGCCGGTAATCTGACTAATCCCCAGCACTTCGCCATTCTGATAGGCCGCCAGCGCGGAGGAAGAGTCCGGATAATAGCGAAAGACGAATTGCTCGATGAATGGGGTCTGGCCGTAATAGCGGTCGAAGCGCGTCAGCACCACACCGGTTACCTGTCCATTCTCCACCAGCAGACGGTCGAAGCGGTAGGGACCGCTCCCCACCGGAGCGAGGTTAAACTGGGCGGTTGCCAGTTGGTCGGCGGGGATTCCCTCCAGCAAATGCTTGGGCAGCACGCCAAAGGTAAGGTAATCGAGGAAGGGGACGAAAGGTTCCGGGATGGTGAACTTGATATTCTTTTCATCCAGACGGGTGATTTCGACCACATCCCAGAGGGCACGCACATCGTCCGAGTAAGCCGAAAACTGACTGCGAAGCAGGTCAAGGGTAAAGAGGACGTCGTCGCTGGTGACCGGGATGCCGTCATGCCAGAAGGCGTTTGAGCGCAGGGTGATGTTGTAAATTGTGCCATCCGCCGAGACGCCCCAGGATTCGGCCAAATCTGGTTGAGGCAGGGCATTGGAGTCGAATTTGAACAGACTGCTGAAGAGCAGCCGGTCCACATCCCGGTCGGGAGGGTTGTTCAGGTCGAAGAGCGGATTGAGACGGCCAAACGAACCAATCAACGCCTCTGTGTAAATGCCGCCGCTGGCCGGTTCCACCGTAGCGGGGGTTAGCGAGGGTTGCTGGGTAAGCAACAATACAGTCACGATGACCAGGGTGACTGCAACAATAAGAATCTGCCAGCGAAGTTTTTTCATAAAGGAATCAAGAAAGGCCGCTTACCGGCCGCGAGAATCAACCGGCTTTGGCCTTCCAAAAAGAATCAGCGTGTGGCCAGGATAATCGAAGTGATAGCCAGGGCAAAAAAGACGACGCTGAAGATAATTGTCACGCGGAAGAGGGTTTTCTCGATGCCGCGGCGTGCGGTAAAAACGCCGCCGCTGTCAGAACCGGAAAGGCCGCCCAACCCGGCGCCTTTGCTCTGCAGAATAATGCTGGCAATCAAGGCAATTGAGGTCAAAATCAACCCGATATGCAAAATAGTTTCCATTTACTACCTCCAGAATTTTTAGCCGTCAAATTATACCTGTGAAGAGAGGAAACCGTCAAACTATTCCTCGTTGTGCAACCTCCCAAGACTCCCTATCTCATCAGACCGACAGGCGTGAATCTCGTCTATTCCTCATCAATATTGCGCAGAGCGCCGCTCAGCGGGGAGGTCCCAAGGCGGTAGCCAAAGCCGCGCACCGTCCGCACCCAGACCGGATTGGAGGGGATACGTTCCACTTTTTTGCGAAGCAGGAGAATGTAGCGCCGCACCAGGGATGGGTCATTCCGGTCGAAGCCCCAGACTTCATGCATCAATTCTTCGTCCGAGACCACGCCTCCCTTGCGCCGAACAAGCGCCTCGAGCAAGCGGAACTCGGTGGGGGTCAGTTCCAGCAATTGGCCCCCCACCGTAGCCTGGAATTTCTTCAGGTCAAGGGTAATGTCGCCATGCACCAGAATTCCGGCGCGTTCATCCGAAACCCGTAAGCGATTCAAGACGGCCTGAATGCGCGCTGCCAGTTCGGCAAAACTGAACGGTTTGGTAACGTAGTCGTCCACTCCAAGACGGAAGCCTCGCAGTTTGTCGGACTCGGTGGCTTTGGCCGTCAACATGATGACCGGCACTTCGGTCATTTCACGCAAACGGGCGCAGACTTCCCACCCATCCATGCCGGGCAACATCACGTCGAGCAAAACCAGGTCGGGGCGTTCGCTGTAGGCCAGGCGCAAGCCGTCTCGGCCAGTCGAGGCCTCGTAGACTTCGAAGCCGCTCTCACGCAAATACTGACCGAGCAATTTCAGAAGCGTTTGGTCATCGTCAATGAGGAGGAGACGGTAGTTCATTTCAGCACCCTCAAAGAGAAATAAAAACTGGCTCCCCCTTCGGGAGAAGTTTCATAACGCAAGTCGCTTTTTTGGGCAAGCATCATTTGGCGGGATAAATATAATCCAAGGCCGTATCCATAGACAGATTGCGAATCTTGAACGTTGAGACGCTGAAAACGCGCGAAGAGGAGTTTCTGCTTTTCGGGCGGGATGCCCGGCCCCCAGTCGGTCACCCGAACCTGTACTTTGTTCTTGACCCTCTGCGCTTCAACCACAATCGGCGCATCGGCGGCATATTTGAGGGCGTTGTCAAGTAATTGGGAGAGGACGCTGTGCAAGAAATTCTCATCGGCCAGAACCATTGGCAAATCGGGAGGTAAACGCACTTCGATGCAACTTGCGCCGGGCAAATCTTTCAAGGCCCATAAAACATCTTTGACCACAAGAGATAGATCCACCGGTTCGAGGTGAACAACCAGTCGCCCCGCCTCCAGAGCAGAAAGGTTAAGGACATTTTCGACAAAATGCGCCAGACGCTGAACTTCCGCTTTCATCAACTGCATGGCATCCCGGTCTTCGGGGCGGCGATCGGGGCGCGCCAGAAGGAGTTCTAGGCCGCCATACAAACTGGTGAGCGGCGTACGCAATTCGTGCGAAACCATCGAAACGAAATCCGACTTCAACTGGTCAAGTGCCTGCAACATCCGGTTCTGTTCCTCCAACTTACGGTAAGCAGCCTCCAGACCGCGGGTGCGCTCGGCGACTTTTTCTTCGAGTTGGGCATTCAATTCTTCCAGCCGTCGGGAAACAGCCTGCAGGTCGCGATAGGCTTTTTCGAGAGCACGCTGTTGTTCTTTCTGTTCACGTATATCATAAGCCACTCCGGCAATCAAGGGCTTACGGTCATCGGTAAAGATAGGAGCAAGAGAGAGCAGGCAGGGAATGCCAAAGGGAAGAAGTTGCACTTCCCGGCTGACCGAGTCGGTCACGGCATGTTCGAGCAGAGGCTGAAAAGAGTCGAGGCCGCTAAAAAACTCTGTCAACAGCCGGCCGATGACTCGACTTTCAGGCTGCTCCAGGGCACGTAACAGGGCCGGGTTGGCAAGCAAAAGGCGGCCGTTGTTATCGCAAATAAAAGCCGGTTCTGCCAGCCCGGCAAACAATTGCCAGTACTTGTAAAGTTCTATTTCTCCAGCCCGCACCCCCAGGCGGATGATGAGAGCCAGGCTGAGCAGAATTGCCGCCCACAGTCCAAAGGGCGAGAGAACGCCGCGCAGCCGCCAATCGGCCAGGACAAACCAAATCAGGACAAAGACCAAAATGATAGGAAGTATGTTCTGAAGTCGTGCAGCCGGGTCGGGAGGCCGGTGCAGCGGCAGAGCATCAGTCAACAGCCTGAAGGAGAATCCAGATTCGATTGCGGCGACCAGGCCAAAAGTCAGGCCGCCGAGCGTCCACCCCAGGCTTGCAAACGTTCCAATTTGAAAAGATCGGATACTGGCCTGATAAGCATAGATATAGTCCGATGCAAAGAAGAAAAGCAGAGCCAATCCAAACAGGAAGGATGTGCGTCTCTCTAACGATGAAGCGAGAGAGGCATTGAAGAGGGTCATCAAGAGCGCCAGGTCAGCCAGGGGATAGAAAAGAGGGACAAAAGTCAACAGACTGCCAGGGTTGGATTGAGCAGCCGGGCGGGCAATCACAAGCCAGCCAAGAACAATGACAACGCTCGATGAGATGGCAGCATCCAACAAAAAGCGGAAACGGGAGGGAATGAACCGATTTCGCGCCGGGTAAAGGACAAAAGCCAGCAAGGCGAGTAGATAGCCCAGAAAGTTGAGGGCATCGGCCGGTGAAGCCTGAGGAAGCGTAAGATGCAATAGAACTTGATAACTGACGCGAAAAAGATTACCCGCCGTCCATAACGCAAAAGCAAGACCCCACAAAAGCCAGGAAAAGCGCGCCAGAGGAGGCAAGCGGGAACGAGCCAAAAATGCCAGCAAAGCGGCCGAGGCGAGAGGAGCCAAAATAGCCAAGCCGCCAATGAAAGGCCGAGCCGCCGCATGGGGAGGAGAGAAGAAAAGCCAGGCCAGGTAAGCCAAGAGCAGGATACAGGATTCCAGCAAAAGGCGTTTCCAGGACAGTGCATGGGGAAATAATTCGAGCAATCGCTTATGCATATGAATATGCTTTTGGATATCTTTCGCCCAGCGGTTGTTTTTTTCAGGCTCAATTATATCCTTGCCTGCAAGCCAAAGCGCATGCTCTCTGCAAGCAATTAAGGCGCAGAGACCGCCCACACGGCGGTCTCTGCCAGATAAGCATGTTTCGAATTTTTAACAGTCGAAGCAGTAGGTATTCGTAGGCGTGAAAGTGCGGGTCGGGGTAAAGGTGTTCGTATTCAGCAAAGTATTGGTAGGCGTACGAGTCGGTGTATAGGTGCGGGTGGGTGTGTAAGTAAAGGTCCGGGTGGCAGTGGGAGTGGAGGTAAAGGTACGCGTGCTGGTGCGGGTAAAGGTGCGCGTGAAGGTTTGCGTCGGCACTGTATTCGTTCGTGTGGGTGTATTGGTGAAAGTAGGTGTCGGCATTGTGTTCGTGCTCGTGAAGGTGAGCGTAAAGGTTCGAGTATTGGTAAAAGTAGGCGTCGGAACGGTGTTGGTGCGGGTAAAGGTTGTGGTAAAGGTTGGCGTCGGAACGGTGTTGGTGCGGGTAAAGGTTTTGGTGAAGGTTGGCGTCGGAACGGTGTTGGTGCGGGTAAAGGTTTTGGTGAAGGTTGGCGTCGGAACGGTGTTGGTGCGAGTGAAGGTCCGACTAGGAGTAAAGCTAACCGTAGGCGTATTTGTAATAGTGAAAGTTCTGGTGGGTGTTCTCGTTCTGGTGGGTGTTCTCGTTCTGGTGGGTGTTCTGGTATTAGTAATCGTTGGGGTATTTGTGATGGTAAACGTGTTGCTGGGTGTGAATGTATTTGTACGCGTAAAGGTGCGGGTAGGTGTAAACGTATTTGTGCGGGTAAACGAGGGGGTAAAGGTGTTGGTAGACGTGAAAGTCGTTGTAGGGGTAGGAGTATCCGTCGGCGGTTTGAGAATCTTGAAGCGGCGTACCGCGGTAATTGTACGACCATCGGTAGCGTAAGCCGTTACAGTCATATAATAATCGTTGGCATTATTGTAGAGATTGGAATTTGGCAGAGAGTCAAACAAAGCCGAATCCATGGGGTTGCATGGGCCATCACCGCCAAAAGCGCAAAAAGACTCCTCATACTCGCTACGTCCGGGAATTGCGGCCGGGCCGGAGAAGGAAAAAGTCAGGTGATCAATGCCGTCGCCGTCATTGGAACCGACATTCGGGTCATAGGCTACGGCCTGAAAAGCCGTCAAAGAGACTTCGTTGTAGCCCAAGCCATCCATATAAGGAGAAATGATGTTTAGATAGAGCGGCAGAAGCGTGGAGGTCACAGTGAAACTAGGAGTAACGGTAAACGTCTCTGAAGGGGTGAAAGTATTAGTGGGCGGCAGAGGTGTGGAGGTCGGTAATTGTAATTCTGGAGGCAGGTTGATCAGGCGCGAAACGCGAAACTGCTCGACAATTCCTTCCTGGTAAGAAGCCAGATGAACCATGGGCCAGACTTCGTTAAAAATTGGTGTAATGTAAGGATGGTTGTAGTCTACCATTACGATAACAGGACGGCCGGGGTCGCCTGGATGCTCTGTAGGCTGACAATCGCCATATTGGGTGGAACCCATGCGCGGCAATATAGTGACGAATGGGGCCGAGGTACAAACTGTAATTTTCAAATAACTCGGCTCATTCTGCGCGGCCATATCATCAACCAGCAGACCGGAGCGAAAGCGGTTGGCTTCCTCATGAATGGAAGCCAGACGGGCCGCATCCTCGTCAGCCTGATTAAGACAGCCGCCCACCGGACAATGAGCTACATCGTACTGACCGGTCACCGCATAGCGGACTGCCTGACGAGCGATGTTCTGAACCAATAACCAGGCCGAGAAAAGCAAAGAGAAGTCAATGATCCCAAAAATGAGCATAAAAAGGATGGGAGCAGCAATGGCAAACTCCACCATACCCTGTGAACGGCTTTCGCCTTTCCAAAAACGGCCCTGGAGGTTATTTCGGATGATTCGGCGCGTAATCATGAAAAGGCTCCTTATTTAGAAAGCCGGATAGCGATATTTTCGGCAATCCGCTGGAAGATGCTGCGCAGTTCGGCGGCTGTAGGAGCAGCATAGTACAGGCCGGCATTTCCGGGATCGCCGTCACCGGCATTGGCTGCATAGAGAAGCAGGGATTCACCGGCATCAGGGTCTCCAACGCTTGCCGCGGATACAAGGTCGCCTAGACCAATGGAGTAAATATACGCCTGCTGATCATAAGCGACGAAATCAACCATATCGCGGGCATAGTCGTCAGCGTCGTAATTGTCGGGGCTCCATATTCCGCCTTCATTAAGGCACCGCGCTTTGCGGCTGGCATCCGGATCGGCGCAATGGCGGGTATTTGCATAAGGGTCGCGACAAAAGAGAACGACATTCCTGCCATTGTAATCTTGAATACCCCAAGTCGTGCGCGGACATTGTCCGCCATTGGCAGCGCCGTCGCCGAGCAGAATAACAACCCAGAGAGCATTTTGCCGCACCGGCGGGATAGCAAATTGATTACCCGCCAGGAGCATTCCCCCGCCTACGTTGGTGGACATGCATAACGAAGGGTCATTATCATCAGTAAACGTAGTGGGGTCGTTTGGATTGGCAGGAAATGACCAGCCATCACCGCACAAAAAGCGGTCAAAAGCGCCATCTGTCACACGATAGTAACGACACGGACGCCCCTGCGGGCAAACTCCTTCTGCTTCAAAGACGGTCAGATTTCGGATAGTATTGAGAACGATGGACTCAATCGTGGCGGCAGGAGTATTGACGTAATCAATATCAGAAAAACTGAGTTCGGTAGTAGCGTATTTGTCGAACGTAATGATAGCCACCCGATCAAAGGGGAAGTACATGGCTTCCTGAACGAAATCCACGGCCGCCTGTTTGACTTCTTCGAAAGGATGGCATTCGCCGGGCATTCCATCGCCGTCATCGAAATTATTGCACACGGTCGGGTCGCGCATTGGGTCATACAATGGAACCGGGTTATCGGCATCTCCCCAAGTCATGGATTCAGAGGTATCAATGACCAAAACAAGGTCCACCGAAGCCGTCTCGGAGGTGGCAGCAGCGTCAATCGGCACTGTTTCCAACCCAATCACCGGCAAGAAAGCCAGTTGCACCGTTCCGCTAGCAACAACGCGCACCAATTTGCGACGCGGATTGGTGCACAAATCGGCCCCGTAGAACACACGTTGAGCCGGGTCGGCCGGGACAGGATCGCCAGGGTGGTAAACAGGGAGGTTTGGATCACAGACTTGGAGGATGGCTGTCGGGTCATCCACGCCGTTCAAAGCGAGCATCTCCAGCGCCGAGTTCGCCAAGTCAGAGGGTTGATAACCTTCGCGATACTGCAAGGCAGCCGCCAGAGCGGCCGCGTCCACAGCACGGCGCAAGCGGGCATTTTCAATGAGCATCAGGCCAACATCCATTGCCAATCCAATAATAGCAATCAACGCTACCAAGGTAAGAGCAACAATCAGCAGGATTTGCCCTCTTGTGTTTTTCTTATCGGTCACCCAGGACCGAGGGCGTCGGAATAGATGGATTTGTTTCTCTTTAGTATTCATATCAATTATGGCCTTGGAGTAGGAGTCGGCTCCGCAGAGGAAAGCGGCATGGCGCTATATATATAAACAGGAATTGGATTGAGAAAGTCGGAAAAAAGCGGCAGATTCAGAGTCTGCGGGTAATTATAGAAAATTTCGACCAACACCACACCGGTAGGAGGCGCGCTGGAATTTCGGAGACCTATAACGTCAGCAGTTGAAACATTGCTGGCATGCACGGTGCAGTCATCCCAATTCGCGCTATTGGTGAGCGAAACAGGCGTCTGGTGATAGGGAGGATAGAAAATCTGGTCAGCGTAATTCGCGCACAGGCTCCAGCCATCCGCGTCAGGGAAACGGCTGACACTGGAACCGGCCATACTAAACACCGAAATGACAATATCATCCCCTTTATCACCGACAAATTCTATCGGACAACTCGTTGGAGAAGGACACATCACTGACAAAGCGCGAATGGCCGTGGTCACATAAAATTCTTGAATGTTCGACCCGTTATCGGCAATGGCTACCGAGTTGGAGGCAAAGCGGGCAGCTTCGCGGGCGGCGTTCAAGATACTCAGGTATTCGTTCATGAGAAAGCCAAACTCAACCACGCCCGCCAGCATTAAGGCCAAGACCATGGCCACGAGCATGAGTTCTACAAAACTCTGCCCGCGGTTGCGCTTATCTTTTTTGGAAAGTCGTCTGGTCATTTTCCTATCCGACGAAAAGATAAACTGATTTTCTATAATCATAGCAGTTTCGGCAAGGAACGTCAATTAGTGCAGGTCAAACTGTAAATTGCTCCGGACATTAATTTCACAAAAATTCGACATCTTTCTCATTTTTTGGCAGAATTGGTTATAATCGTCTCCACTTTCGCTTTCCAGGAGGTGCAACGCCTCATTCTTTAGGGAAAGTCAGCGCATGAACTTTCCGTCTCATAGTCGCCGGTCAAGTAGTTGGGTTGTACATGAGCAACTATTAGACCATCAGACTCCGACTATCTGACGAAAAGTTGACGAGGAGGAGGGTTCTCCGCCTCGCGGCGGAGCCAAGGTCACCTCACCTATCCCCACCCCGTCCCTCCCCTTCCCTCTTCCAATGGGAGAGGAAAGGAGAGGGTGGCCGAAAGCCGGGAGGGGGTGGGTAAGGTCCGAAAATCGAACGTTCAGCGGATGCCCTCCGGGGAGCGCCACCCCCCGCCACTTTCCCTCCAGTACAAGTTTGCGAGCAACCCTGCGCGGGCGACCGGGCAGGCAAAGGCGCAAACAGTGGCTTTAAGAGAACAGAAAGAGAAGAGAAAGAAATGGCTGCGCTTTAAACTTCCCTTCTCTCTGCTCTCCACTCTCTCAAATCTGGAGGACTCCCATGTGTGGAATCGTCGGTTATATCGGCCCGCGCGACGCGACGCCGATCATCCTCTCCGGCCTCAAGCGGCTGGAATATCGCGGCTACGACTCTGCCGGTCTGGCCGTACTGCAAAACGGCAAAATCGAAATCCGTCGCGAGGCGGGCAAACTCTCGCAACTCAATGGGCTGGTGAACGAATCGCCCATCAGCGGCGCGCCCGGCGTCGGTCACACGCGCTGGGCCACGCACGGCGCGCCCAGCGCGCGCAACGCCCATCCCCACCTCGGCGCGACCGGACGCGTGGTCGTCGTCCATAACGGCATCGTCGAAAACTTCCTCGAACTGCGCGACGAACTCGCTGCCGAGGGCGTGCAATTCAACTCCGACACCGACAGCGAAATCATCGTCCACCTCGTCGAACACCACCTCGCCGCCGGCCTCGACCTGACCGAAGCCGCCCGCCGCACGTTCCAGCAGATTCAGGGCGCGCACGGCATCGTCCTCCTCTCCGCCGACGAGCCGGACAAAATGGTCTGCGCCCGCATCGGCAACGCCGGGGGCGTCGTCCTCGGCCTGGGCGAGGGCGAAAACTTCATCGCCAGCGACATCCCTGCCATCCTCGAATACACCCGCCGCGTCATCTTCCTTGAGTCGCGCCAGATGGCGGTGGTCACGCGCAACGCCGTCCGCGTGGAAACGCTCGAGGGCGCGGCGATCAGGCCGCAGGTCCATACCGTATCGTGGGACGCCGTCTCCGCCGAAAAGGGTGAGTATCGTCACTTCATGCAGAAAGAAATCCACGAGCAGGTGCGCTCGCTGACCGACACCCTGGCCGGGCGCGTCGACTTCCAGGCCGGCCGCGTGCGCCTGCCCGAACTCAACCTGACCCCCGACCTGGCACGCCGCATCGAGCGCATCGTCATCACCGGCTGCGGCACCGCCGCCTATGCCGGCATGGTCGGCAAGTATCTTATTGAACGCATCGCCCGCATCCCCGCCGAGGTGGTCATCGGCTCGGAACTGCGCTACAGCGACCCCATCTTGAACGAGCGGACGGTGGTGCTGGCCATCTCGCAGTCGGGTGAGACCGCCGACACGCTCGCCGCCATGGAGGAGGGACGCCGCAAAGGCGCGGTGCTGTGGAGCATCGTCAACGCCGTTGGATCGCAGGCCATGCGCATTGCCGACGGCTCCATCTCGATGCAAACCGGACCCGAAATCGGCGTCGCCTCGACCAAGGCCTTCACCGCCCCGCTGGTGGACCAGTACCTGCTGGCCGTCCTGCTCGCCGACCTGCGCGGCGTGATTGACGAACCCGCCCGCCGTGCGCTAGTCGCCGACCTGCGTCTCATTCCCGACATCGTTGGCCGGACGCTGGCGCGCGAGCCGGAAGTGGAACGTGTGGCTCATGCCCTCAAGGATGTGCGCGATTGCCTGTACCTGGGGCGCGGCATCAACATGCCCATCGCCTACGAGGGCGCGCTGAAACTCAAGGAGATTTCCTATATCCATGCCGAGGGCTATCCGGCGGGCGAGATGAAGCACGGCCCGATTGCGCTGATTGACGAAAATATGCCCATCGTGGCGATTGCGCCGCGCGACCCCTGGTATGAGAAGATGGTCAGCCAGATTCAGCAGGCCAAGGCGCGCGGCGGCAAGGTCATCGCCGTGGCCACCGAAGGCGACGAACTTATCCCCCCAATGTGCGACCACGTGCTGTGGGTGCCGGAAATGCCCTGGATGCTCTCCCCCGTTGCCACAGTCATCCCCCTGCAACTGCTCGCCTACCACATCGCCGCCCTCCGCGGCCTGGACGTGGACCAGCCGCGCAACCTGGCCAAGAGCGTGACGGTGGAATGAAGGTGGAAGTGAAAAGGGAGACGGAAGAAGTGAGGGGAACGAACGGCAGGAGGGCGCCCGCACAACGCCGACGCACGCCGCGCATCGGAAAAGCGTCCTCAGGGTTATCATATAAAACCCCAAAGGAGAGCGACATTGGCAAACAACCTTTCACTACACTGGGAGGGGGATGAAAACAGCATCGTTTATTCGAGCGAAGAAATCACCCGCGTCCTGCTCGAACTGGACAAGCCGGTCTTTGCCATCGAGAAAGATGGCAGGATCGGCCTCAGCGCGGTGGGCGGAATCCGCAGCGGCGCAGGCGGGGCGCGGCTGCTGGCCTTCGCCCCGCCCCTGACCCCCGACCGGCTCGGCGAAGAGACCTTCCGCCAGACTTACGGCACGCGCTACGCCTATTATAGCGGAGCCATGGCCGGCGGAATCGCCTCCACAGACCTCGTCATTGCCATGGGCCGCGCTGGATTCCTGGCTTCCTTCGGGGCGGGCGGCCTGGCCCCGGCGCGGGTGGAGGAGGCCATTCTCAAGGTCCAGCAGGCGCTGCCAGACGGCCCTTACGCCTTCAACCTACTCAACAGCCCCAACGAACCGGCCCTCGAAGCGCGGGCGGTTGACCTGTACCTGAAGTACAACGTTCCGGTCATCGAAGCCGCGGCGTATCTCAACCTGACCGCCCCGTTGGTGCTGTACCGTCTCTCCGGCCTGTCGCGCGGCGCAGACGGGAAAGTCGTCATCGGCCACCGCGTGATTGCCAAACTTTCGCGTCTGGAAATTGCGCGCAAGTTCCTCGAACCGGCCCCGGAGACGCTCGTTGATCAGTTGCTCCAGCAGGGACGAATCACGCCAGAGCAGGCCAAACTAGCCCGGCAGGTCCCGATGGCCGACGACATCACCGTGGAAGCCGACTCGGGCGGTCACACCGACAACCGTCCGCTGGTGTGCATGATACCGGCCTTCCTTGCCCTGCGGGATGACATTCAGGCCAAATACCGCTACGCTCAGCCCGTGCGCATCGGAGCGGCGGGCGGAATCGGCACCCCAGCCGCGGCGCTGGCTGCCTTTGCCCTCGGAGCGGCCTACGTCGTCACCGGTTCCATCAACCAATCCTGCCTGGAAGCGGGGACCTCCGAGCACGTCCGCAGCCTGCTCGCCCAGGCCGAAATGCCGGACGTGGCCATGGCCCCCGCCGGCGACATGTTCGAGATGGGTGTGCGCGTGCAGGTGCTGAAACGCGGCACCATGTTCCCCATACGGGCACAGAAATTGTTCGAACTCTACACGCGCTACAATGCCTGGGAGGAAATCCCCGCCGCCGAGCGCGAACGCCTGGAAAAGACCGTCTTCAAGCGCGAATTCGAAGCCATCTGGCAGGACACGGTCAAATTCTTCATGGAGCGCGACCCGCGCCAGGTGGAGCGCGGCAACGCCAACCCAAAGGACAAAATGGCGCTCGTCTTCCGCTGGTATTTGGGTCTCTCCTCCCGCTGGGCCAACAGCGGCGAAAAAGGCCGCGAGATGGATTACCAAATCTGGTGCGGCCCGGCCATGGGCGCGTTCAATAACTGGGTCAAAGGGACGTACCTCGAATCCCCTGCCAACCGCCACGTGGTAGACATCGCCAGGCACATCCTGCGCGGCTGCGCTTATCTGACCCGCGTGCGGATGCTGGAGACCCAAGGCGCGGCGTTCCCCCCGGAAGTCAAACGTTACGTCCCGGAGAAAGACGCGGAATAGGTTTCAAAAGCAGGGCGAGATACTCTCTCTCGCCGTTACATTTGCATCACAGCGCGCTCAGCAAGCGAGATAGAAAACGCCCCGGCGCGCTCCGTAAAAGCGGCTATCGTCATCACGAAACCGCTCCTCTGCTGCCAGCGGGCAGCCCAGGGGCGGTTTTGATTCCCCGGCTCATGCACAACAGCCTCCTGCCAGCCTTCTGAACCGTAACCGGCCACTTCCAGCACTTCCACGCAACGGGTATCCTGGCGCAGACCCACGCCGAGCGCCTTGAGCATGGACTCTTTCATGCTCCAGATGAGGGTGGCCATCAAAGGGGCGGCCTCGGAAGGGAAAGAAGCCACCAGCCGCTGCTCGTTGGGCGTGAAGTAATCTTCCACGAAGGCGCCGGCGCGCGGCTCGACCGTCTCCAGGTCCGCGCCCACGCGCAGGGCCGGGACCTGCGTCAGGGCGCAGAAGGCCCGTCCGTTGGAATGGCTGATGGACAGGCAATCCGGCGAGGGCTGCCTCCCCGGCAGGCGGATTTGCGGAGCGCCCTGCGAGTCGTTGATAATTTCGATCTCGTACAGAGCATAGTTTTGGTATTCGGGCAGGCTGCGCGCCAGCGACTTGGCCGCCCAACGTCCCAGCAGCCAGTCGGCGCGCCGCTTGGCAAAACGCAGCCCGGATAATTTTTCCTGCTCGCCGGCGGAAAGGAAATCCCCCGCCCCGCCGGGCAGGGTGGGGGTCCTCTCAGCCAGCAGCCAGTAGATGCAATTGTTCGGCCTCGGCATCCCTTACTTGACCAGTTCCTTGAGCGGTTCGAGCAGGTTCTTTTCGGCTGAATAGGGCAGCGGCGTGGTGCGGTAATCCTCCAGTTCCAGATACAGGCGGCCTTCGGCGTCCAGCACGCGGGCATTGAAACGGAACGAGCCGTCTTCGGCCTCCAGCGGCCTGACTTCGGCGTAGACGGCAGCCCCGTTGAGGGGCGTTCGATAGAGGGTCAGGCTGCGAATCGAGCGCGGCAACGCCAGGCGGTCAGTCTTGGCAATTTCCCAAATGCCGGCGGTCTGGAAACATAATTCGATAAGGGTAGGCGCAGCGAGCAGCGAATGGCCGTTGCGCGTGATGGCAGGCAGTTTGCGGTTCAATTTGCCCAGCACGGCCTCGCCGGAGCGCTGGACGCCTTCCAGCACCTGGAAAGCCGGCCCGTGGAAATAGAGTTTGTAGATGTCTTCGGCGCGGAGGGTGTAACGTCCGTTCCATTGCGGGAGCGGAAGGCTGGCCTCCCGAACGGGCATTTCCTCCGGCTGCAAGTACACCTTGCCGCTGAAGTGCAGGGTACGCTCGACGGCTTTCGTCTTGAGCGCCCGCGCCGACTCGAGGGTGACGTGGACGACCAGCCTGCCCGCTTCGTGGAGGGCAAGCGCCTTCCAAGTGATGCGGCGGGGTTGGTTGCGGTAGAACTTGAACGCTGCCAAAAATTGGATGTCTTCCAACTTCGTAACTTCCAGGTTGCCTTTACTGGAGGCCAGCGCCGAGCCGATGTGCTTGGCAGCCACCGAGAAGCCTTCGATGCCCATCACGCCCGGCAGAACCGGCACGTTGTTCACAGCATGGTCGTGCAGGAAAGGTTGTTCTTTTGGATCTAACTCAGCCTCAAACACCAGGCCGCCCTGGAGATCGAAGTCGGTCACCTGGCTTAGCATGGTGTGGATCGGCTCGCCGGCGCGCAGGGCGGTGTTGGCAAGCCCCAGGTCGAGGCCGCCGTGCGGGCTGCGCGGCTCGGTCAGGATACCCAGCGAACCGGCCAACACAACTTCGCCGTCTCCGGCGAGTAATTCGAGCCGCAGGCGGGGGGCGGCCTGCTCCGGCGGGAGCATGTCTATCCCAGCCATTTTCATCAGAGTAGGGATGTTGCCGCGCGTCGCCATGCCGACCCCGCCCCAGGCGCTCCAGTCAATCGCAACCGTTTTGATGCCCGGATGGGCGCGCCGGATGGCAGCCGCCGCCTTGCACAGCAGATCGTTGGCGGCGCTGTAATCGGCCTGCCCGGAGTTCCCGAAACGCCCGGCCACGGAGGAGAAGAAGACAAAGGCACGCGGCAGAAGTTTCTGCTCCACCAGGGCGCGGTAGATATTGAAGAAGCCATCCGCCTTGACAGACACCACCAGGCGGAATTCCTCCGGCGGCTTGCTTTCCAGTTTGCGGCTGCGCTCCAGACCGGCGGCGTGGAGGAACACGTCCAGGCGGCCTTCGGCGGCGCGGATTTTCTGGACGGCCTCGCCCACTTTCAGCGGGTCGGTCACATCGCAGGCCAGGTAATACGCCTTGCCGCCTTTCTGTTCAATCAACTGCATGGTTTGATGTGCGGCAGCGGCGCGTTCCAGGGCGAGCAGCGCCCCCTCCACCTGGACGGGGGTGGCTTTCTTCCCGTCCCGCGAGAGGCGGGTGAACAACTCTTTCTTCAGGCCTTCGCGGTCGGCGGAAAAGCGGAGCAAGTCAGGGTCGTCTGGCGGCGGGAGCGGGGTGCGGCCGAGTAAGTAGAAAGTCCCGCGCGTGGCGCTCACCAGGTCTTCGGCGATGGGGCGGAGGATGCCGCCCGAACCACCGGTGATGAGAAAGACGCTGCCCTGTCCGAGTTCAAAGTTGTTCTCCTCCGGCAACGGCTTCTCGACGAGGGCGATGCCGTAGCGCAGACCCTCGCGGCGGCCAATCTCGACCGCGCCGGGGTCGCGCAGGGTTTCTTCGATCAGGACGGAGGCAACCTCGGCGGCCTTCGCCGTGGTCTCAAAATCCACCACCTTGACAAAGGCCGACGGGCGCTCGCGGCTCAGCGATTTGGCAAAGCCGCTGACCGCGCCGCCGAACAGACCGGCAGCGCCCTCCGCGCCGTAACCATGCAGTCCGCCCAGACGCGTGGCGCAGACGAGGAAGGTCTCTTCGGGCAGGAGGCGCATGAGCGTGTAGAGGCTGTACAGGCGGCTTTCCAGCCCGGATTGCCAGTCGGCGGGCGTCATTTCATCCAGTTCGGGTTCGGCGTCCAGGCCGGGCAGGAAGTACACGCCGCGGATGGGCTTCTCTGCCTGCCAGGCGGCGACTTTTTCGGCAATCTCTTCGGCGGCGAGGCCGGCCTTCAAGCGCAAGGGTTCCGCCTTGCGAGCGCGCAGTTTGCGGACGAGCGACTCGCCGGCCTCGTCCTTCCCCTCCACAACGAGAACGCGCGCGCCTGTCTCCAGGTTGACGCCAGTCGGGAGGCACAGGTCGAGGCGCGGACGCAGCGCAGCCACCGGCACACGCCGGAGGATGGCGGACTGCTCGGCCTCGGCAGCCGGAGACAACGGGGGTTCATGGGACAAATTTTCAATTTGTCCTCCAGAAGGAGCCGCCTGGGAGGCCAGCGACTCTTCCACAAAGGCAATCACTTTCGCCAGGGTATTGTAGTCCGAGAGGCGCAAGTCTTCGCGGCGCGGGATGTTGTAGTGCTCGCGCACGGCGGCAAACAACTCGGCCTGCTTCACCGTGTCAATGCCCAGGTCGGCTTCCAGATCGAGGTTCAGGTCGAGCACTTCCACCGGGTAGCCGGTCTTCTCGCTGACGGCGGCCAGCAGGTAATTCTTGATTTCGTCCGAAGCAGGGGACGGAGCAGCGGCCGCCGGGGCGGCGGAAATTGCCGGAGCCTCAACGACAGGCGCAGGTGCAGGAGCAGCCGGCGCGCCAAGCGACTCTTCCACGAAGGCAATCACTTTCGCCAGGGTGTTGTAGTCCGAGAGGCGCAAGTCTTCGCGGCGCGGGATGTTGTAGCGCTCGCGCACGGCGGCAAACAACTCGGCCTGCTTCACCGTGTCAATGCCCAGGTCGGCTTCCAGGTCGAGGTTCAGGTCGAGCACTTCCACCGGGTAGCCGGTCTTCTCGCTGACGGCGGCCAGCAGGTAGGCTTTGATTTCTTCGCTGTCGGCAGAGACGGCGGGCGAGGGCGCGGCCTCGCGGGACAAATTGTCGCCTTGTCCGGCATGAGGTGAATTGTCAATTCGCCCTACAGCAGGCGCCGCCTGGCCGGGGAACGCGGCCCAGGCAACCGGTCCGCAGCCGTACTGCCAGCGGGATTTTGCCGGGGGACGGGCAGGCGCCCCCTGGTCACGGACGCGCAGGGTGCGCTGGACAACTTCCAATTCTGCTTCGGGGTAACCGGTCACGTCTGCCAGCCAGCGCTGGTAAGCGGGTTTGTCCACGCGTTCGCCCTGGCCGGGGATGCGGCGCAGGAGCGTGAGGGCAATCTGCGAGCCGAAGCCGGCGCCGAGACGTAAGGCATACTGCACAGGGTACTCGCCGCCGCGCGAGAGATTCAGGTCGCCCAGGTCGGGGTCCGGCTCGAAGCCGTCTTCGATGTGGGCGATGGGCGGGATGAGACCGTACTCGAGGGCTTTGACCGCCACCACATCTTCGATGCCGACGCCCATGGTGTGGCCGGTATAACCCTTGGTGTTGGCGATCACCACGCGGTTGGCCTGTTCGGCGAAGACGCGGCGCAAGGCGTGGATCTCGGCCGCCGCGCTGCCGCCGCGTGCCGGGGTGTAGGTCTCGTGGGAGATGAAGACGGTTTCGGGGGCAATCTGGCGGCGGGAAATGCCAAAGCGCCGCTCGGCAGTCTGGAGCAGGATTTCCATCATCTGGCCGACGTGCTCCACGTCGAGGCGCGTGGCGTGGAAGGCGCTGTTGGCGGTGACGGAGGCCAGCACCTCACAGATGGCGCGCATGCCGCGCTCGCGCACGGCGTCTTCGGATTCGACCACCAGCGCAGCCGCGCCCATGCCGATGATCATGCCGTTGCGGCGGCGGTCGAAGGGCAGGGCGGCCATGCGCAGTTCGCCTTCGGTGGTGGCCGCGCCGCTAGCCATCAGGGAGGTGCCAATCCACGGCAGCAAACTGCCGCTGGTGACATCGTCTCCGGCGATGATGATGACCCGGCGGGCGCGCCCGGCGCGGATCCAGTCCTCGGCCACCGAGACGGCGTGGGTGGTGGTGGCGCAGGCGGCGTTGACGTGGGTGTTCGGGCCGCGCGCCCCGATGTATTCAGCGAACTGGGAATGACCCATCGGGAGAACACGGAAGATGTAGCGCCGGTCGAGGTGGTAATCGAGGCGGCCGATTTCAGCCTCCAGTTCGGTGATGCGCTTCTCGAAGGCGGCCTTCAGGTCAGCCTGCTGAGCCGAGACGAGGGCAGACATACGGCGCAGTTCGTCGAGTTGGCGGCGCAGGGACTGGTCTTCGTAGAAATGGGAGGCCTCCTCGGCCATCCGGTCGAGGCCGGGGAAGGCCGAGGCGAAGATGACGCCGGTCTCATCGGCCAGGGCTTCGGGCAGTTTCCAGCGGTCGGGCAGGAAGGAGCCGGTGGTGGCGCGCTTGTAGGCCATCACCAGCGGGATGCCGGCGTCGCGCAGGGCTTCGATCCCGGCGGCGATGGCCAGTTGAGTGGAAATGTCAATCGTCTCAAAGCGGCTGTGCGGGATGCCGAACTCCTCCACCAGGTCGAATTCGCCGCGCTGGCCGGCCAGTTTGAGGGTCAGGTTGAGGTCGTCAATTTCCTGTATGACCGCCCCGGCCTCGCTCTTGACCAGCCGGACGGGTCGTTTTTCGAGCATGGACTGGCGCGTCCCCTCCGGCAGCGGCTCGATGCGCATTTCGCCCTTCAACAGGGAGAGGATGTTGCCGTCGTCGAAGACGCGGCGGCCGCGGCCCGGAAGTCCCAGCCCGGCGCCGCTGATGACCACCGAACCGGTCAGCGGCAGGCGGCCATCTCCAACGACTTCCGGGGCTGCAACAGGCCGGGCAGGAGAAACCTGCACAGCCGGGGCGGGCTCGGCGATGGCGCCTGGCGTGGCAGAAACCGTTCCCGTAACGCCCGCAGCGTAGAGACGGCAGAGCGCCTCGTGGAAACTCAACAAGTCGCCCTTGCGGGGATGGTTGGTGGAAAACACAATGACATCCGCTTTATCCTTGAGGATATCCACGGCCAGCGTACTCAGGACGCGCTTGGGGCCGACCTCGACGAACACGCGCGCCCCCTCCTCGTACAGGCGGCGGATGCCGCGCACGTATTGGACGGGCGAGGCCACCTGCTCGGCCAGGATGTCCAAGATTTCCTCGCGCCCGGTCGGGTACAGGTCGCCGGTCACGTTGGCGATGATGGGCAGTTTGGGCGGCTGGACGTTCATCTTCTCGATGACCCTGCGCAGCGGCTGGCTGGCCGGAGCGACAATGCGCGTATGGAAGGCGTGCGAGACGGGGATCTTGGTCGCCTGGAAACCCGCTGCCAGGAAAGCCTGGATGGCCGCTTCCACGGCGGCGGTCTCGCCGCCGATGACGCATTGCACCGGGCTGTTCAGGTTGGCGATCACCACGTAGCCGGGGATGGTTTTGAGCATCGCCTCCACCTGCTCCAGCGGGGCAGAGACAGCGGCCATGCAGCCGGTATCGGCCAGGGTGACGCGCGTCATTTCCTGGCCGCGGGCGCTGACCACCTGCAAGGCTTCGGGCAGCGTGAGGACGCCCGCCGCCACCAGCGCGGCGTACTCGCCCAGGCTGTGTCCGATGACGAGATCGGGCCGGAAGCCGTATTTTTCCATCAGCCGCAGCAGCGCCACGTTGACGGTCAGGATGGCAGGCTGGGTGATGACCGTGTCGCGTAGTTTCAGTTCCGCTTTTTCCAGCGCCTCCTCATCCCCGTCTGCGAAGATGTAATCCGTCAGCGGACGGCCCAGGATGGGCGTCATGGTGGCGTCGGCTTCGTGGAAGGTCTCGGCGACAAGCGGCTCCGCGTCACGCAGGGCGCGCAGCATGTTGACATACTGCGATCCCTGACCGGGGAAGAGGAAAGCCACTTTGCCGGGCTTGCCGCGTCCGCGGTAGATGCCGTGCAGGCCAAGCATCTGCCAGCCGGAAGCGGAGTCCGTCTCCAGCGCCTTGAGCGCTTTGGCGGCGCGCGCCAGCAGTTCGGGCTGGTCTTCGAAATCAATCACCAGGCGTTCCGGTTTGGCGACTTCCTGTGGAGCAGGGCAAACCTGCGGCGGCAACTGTCCGGCCTCGGCCTGGCGGATTCTCTCCTCCAGCAGGCGGCGCAGTTCGGGGACGGACTCTGCGCCGAGGAAGAGCAAACCGTGATAGGGCTTGAGGGTGGCTCCTTCCGCGACGGACAGGCTGACGGTCGCGGAGGGGGCGGCGGCGCGGACCTCGGCGATGGCCGCCGGGACGGGGAAGATCCGCTCGCCGGTCAACGCGCCAGGGCGGTATTCCTCCAGCACCAGGTGGAAATTCGTCCCGCCGAAGCCAAAAGCGCTGACGCCGGCGCGGCGTACCTGCCCGGGACGCACGTCCCAGGGGCGCGTCTGCGTGTTGACGTAAAAGGGGCTGTGGGCAAAATCAATCTTCGGGTTGGGTTTCTCGAAATTGACCGAGGGCGGCAACTCGTGGGCATGGAGCGCCAGGACAGCCTTGAGCATCCCGGCGGCCCCGGCGGCGCTCTTGAGGTGGCCGATATTGGATTTGACCGAACCGAGCGCCACGCTCCCCGGACGGAGACCCAGCGCGCCGAAGACGGCGTTCAGGCTGCCCACCTCGACCACGTCGCCCACAGCGGTGGAGGTGCCGTGCCCCTCGATGAGACCGACCGTTTCAGGGGGGACGCCGGCGTTCTTCCAGGCGCGCTCGATGGCGCGCTGCTGGCCGATAGGATTGGGCGCGGTGATGCCTTTGCCTTTGCCGTCACTGCTGGCGCCGAGGCCGCGGATGACGGCGTAGATTTTGTCGCCGTCGCGTTCGGCATCCACCAGACGTTTGAGCAGGAAGACCGCCGCTCCCTCGCCCATGACGAAGCCGTTGGCGCCATCGGCGTAGGGGCGCGAACCGTCCGGGCTGAGAGCGCCGATCTTGCTGAACTTGACGAACGATTCGGGCCCCATGTTGCGATCCACGCCGCCGGTCAGGACGGCGTCGAACTGGCCGAAGCGCAAGCCGTCCACTGCCGCTTGCAGCGCCGCCAGCGACGAGGCGCAGGCCGCGTCGGTGACGAAATTTGGCCCGGAGAAGTTGAACACGTTGGCCACCCGTCCGGCGATGATGTTGGCGAGTTCGCCCGGCATGGTGTCTTCAGAGATTTGCGGGAAGCGCGAATGTATGCCGCTGGTCATGCCCTGAATCAGGGCCGCCTGCATCTCCGCCGAAAGCCCCTGGAAGGAAGGCAGGGAGGAGAGGATGTCCAGGTATTCGGGCAGGTAGATGCGGATGGTGGAGAGGTAATGGTGCTCTCCGGCCATGGCGTTGCCCAGCACCACCGCCACCCGTTCCGGGTCGAGATGCCGTTCCGGGTAGCCGTAATCTTTGAGCGCCTGGTGAGAGGCAACGATCGCCCACTGCTGCGCCTCGTCAATCAGCACCTGGCTCTTGGGCGGGATGGCAATCCCCATCTTCATCGGTTCGAACTTGAAGCCGCGCACCCAGCCGCCGATCTTGCTGTAAGTCTTGTCGGGCGCGGCAGGGTTGGGGTCGTAGAAAAGTTCGGCCTTCCAGCGTTCGGGCGGCAGGTCGGCGACTGAGTAGCGTCCGGCGCGGATATTCATCCAAAATGTCTGGGCGTCGGGCGCGTCCGGCAGGATGGCGCCCACGCCCACGATTGCAATCAAGTCGTTCATAATGCTCCTCTTCGGCGATATTTCTGTTACTCGAACTGTACCAATATGGCTCCCTTCTCCACCTGACTGCCCGGTCGGACAGCGACGCGCGCCACTTTGCCGGCGCGCGGCGAGCGGAGTTGCATCTGCATCTTCATGGATTCCAGCACCACCAGGGTCTGGTTTTTCTCGACTACGGTCCCCTCCTGGACGGCGATCTCCACCACCAGGCCGTGCATGGGCGCAGAAAGCGTCTTGACCTTGCTATCGGCCTCGCTGGTTCGCGAACGCCGCCGGGCGCGCCCGGAAATGCGGGAGGTGATGCGTTGCCCGCCGCGCATGAGCATCTGGCAGGTCTCATCGTCCAAGTTATTCAAGAAGAGTTCGAGGGCGTGCCGGCCGTGCCGCAGCAGGTGCAAGCCGCTGGGGTTCAGCAGCAGCATCTCTGCGTCCACCGGCTCACCGTCCACGGTGCCGCGTTCGCGGGAAATGTTGACACGGTAGGTTCTGTTTCCGATCTCGACTGTGTAGAGGGACATATTTTTCTTCCTTTGCTAGTCTCTGGTCATTTGCTCTTTCCAGGCCACCATCTGCCAATAACTGCCCTGGCGGCCATTGGCGGCTTTGGCGGGCTGGCTCTGCTGGCGGTGGACAAACAGCGCCGCGGCGTAGGCCAACTGGCGCTCCAACTCAGGCGAGGTGACCGGCGGGGTAGGCTGGAAAGATTCCAGGTACGTGGTGGTGACGTCGCCGGTCAGGAACTTCGGACTTGCGATGATCTGCAGCAGGAAATCTATGTCCGTGCTGAGGCCGCCCACCTGGTACTCGTGCAGCGCCCGGCGCAGACGCCGGATGGCAATATCCCGGTCCTCGCCCCAGACGATGACCTTTGCCAGCAGGGAATCGTACTCCGAGCCGACGGTCATCCCCTGGTAGATGGCGCTGTCCACGCGGACGCCGGGCCCGCCCGGCTCTTTCAAGTAAAGGATCTGCCCTGTGGAGGGCAGGAAGTCGGCCTGCGAATCTTCAGCCAGGATGCGGGCTTCGATGGCCGCGCCGCGCGGGGTGATATCCTCCTGACGAACGCGCATGGGTTCGCCCAGCGCCAGAGCGATCTGCTCCCGAACAAGGTCCACGCCCGTGACCATCTCTGTGACCGGGTGCTCGACCTGGATGCGGGGGTTGACTTCGATGAAATAGAAACGGTTCTTCTTGTCCAGCAGGAATTCCACCGTGCCGAGGCTGCGGTAACGCAGCGCCCGGCCCAGTTTCAGCGCGGCCTCGTGAATCTGACGGCGCAGTTCGTCGGAAAGTCCATGCGCCGGGGCCTCTTCGATCAGTTTCTGGCGGCGGCGCTGGATGGAACATTCGCGTTCCCCCAGGCAGACGACATTTCCTTCGCCGTCGCCCAAGATCTGCACCTCGATATGGCGCGCCTGCTGGACGAGCGATTCCAGGAAAACGGTATCGTCGTGAAAAGCCGACCTGGCCTCGCGGCGCGCCGCCTCGATCATGCCGGGCAGTTCCTCGGCAGAGCGCGCCAAGCGGATGCCGCGCCCGCCTCCGCCGGCGGCGGCTTTCACCAGCACCGGGTACTGGACCTTCCTGGCCATCTCCACTGGCAGTTGCGCCGGGAGAGGCTCGTCCGTCCCGGCGATGACCGGCAGGCCTGCCTTGCGGGAAAACCGCCGGGCAGCCAGTTTATCGCCCATCAGCGTCACCGTCTCGGGGCGGGGACCGATGAAGATGAATCCCTCTGCCTCAACGGCGCGGGCAAATTCCGGGTTCTCCGAGAGGAAGCCATAGCCGGGGTGGATGGCGGTGGCTGCGCTCTGGCGGGCCGCATCCAGGATGGCGGACGCGTTCAAGTACTGCTTCTGGTCGCCGAGGAACACCACCTCGTCGGCGTAGCGCAGGTGGAGGGCCGATTTATCCACGTCGGTGTAGACGGCAACGCTGGGGAGTCCCATTTCGCGGCAGGCGCGCAGGATGCGAACAGCGATTTCGCCGCGGTTGGCTACCAGGACCTTATTCTTGTTCATAGCGGCCACCTAGAGCGGGATGTTCCCGTGTTTGCGGGAAGGCACCGGGATGCGCTTCTCGCGCAAGAGGTCCAACGCGGCGACCAGGCGTTCCCGGCATTCGGCGGGCTCGATCACATCGTCCAGATAGCCGCGGCTGGCCGCCAGCAAGGGGTTGGCCATGCTGGAACGGTATTCTTGGATCAACTCCTGCCTGCGGGCCGCCGGGTCAGCGCTCTCCTGGATGTCCTTGGAGTAGATAATATTGACCGCCCCCTCCGGTCCCATCACGGCGATCTCGGCGTTCGGCCAGGCCAGGTTGATATCGCCGCCCAGGTGCTTGGAGCCCATGACGATATACGCCCCGCCATACGCCTTGCGCAGCACGAGCGTGACCTTCGGTACGCTGGCCTCCGAGTAGGCATACGCCAGTTTCGCTCCGTGACGGATGATGCCGCCATATTCCTGATCGGTGCCCGGCAGGAAGCCGGGGGTGTCCACCAGCGTCACCAGCGGGAGGTGGAAGGCGTCGCAGAAACGGATGAAGCGCGCTCCTTTGTCCGAGGCGTTGATGTCCAGCGCGCCCGCCAGGACGAGCGGCTGGTTGGCGACAACCCCGACCGGATGGCCGTCCAGGCGGGCAAAACCGACCACCAGATTGGCGGCGTATTCTTCCTGGACTTCCAGAAATTCGCCGCTGTCCACAAGCGTCTCGATAACCTGGCGGACATCGTAGGGCTGCTGCGGATCGAGAGGGACAATCTCGGCCAGTTCGGGGGTCGCCCGGCGCGGATCGTCTTCGGGAGCGCGCCAAGGGGGAGGCGTAAGGTTGTTGGAGGGGAGGAAGGAGAGCAGCCAGCGCACATTGGCAAGCAGGGTCTCCTCGTCTGGGGCGGTAAAATGCGCCACCCCGCTCTGGGTGCGATGGACCGCCGCGCCGCCCAGTTCATCGAAACTCACCTCCTGGTGAGTCACCGCTTTGACCACTTCCGGCCCGGTGATGAACATGTGGGCGGTCTTCTCGACCATGAAAACGAAATCGGTGATGGCCGGCGAATAGACCGCTCCCCCGGCACAGGGTCCGAGGATGACCGAAATCTGGGGGATGACGCCCGAAGCGTGCACATTGCGGTGGAAGATCTGCCCATACCCGGCCAGGGCGTCCACGCCTTCCTGGATGCGCGCCCCGCCCGAATCGTTCAGCCCGATGACCGGGGCGCCGCTGTTTTTTGCCATCTCCAGCAGGGCGGCAATCTTGCGGCCATGCGCCTCGCCGACCGATCCGCCCATGACCGTGAAATCCTGGGCAAAAACGTACACGGTGCGGCCGTCCACCTTGCCCCAGCCGGTGACGACGCCGTCGGTGTAGGGGTGGGATTTTTCCATGCCCATGCCGCTGGCGCGGTGGGTGACGAACATGCCAATCTCGTGGAACGTTCCGGGATCAAGCAGGAGTTCGATGCGTTCGCGGGCCGTTTTCTTGCCTTTGGCGTGCTGCGCAGCGATGCGCGCCTCGCCGCCTCCGAGAATTGCTTCGGCGCGTATCTCCGCGAGTGTCTTGGTCTCTTTAGCCATAAAAAGATGGTTTCCTCTATGCAAGATATTTTCTGCTACACAAAACTACCGGCGGCAGCCACAAGGGCTTCCCCGTGAGGTGGATTTATGAGACTTTCAGGCGGTGAGGTTCAGATGCCGGTAATCGTCAGAGGAGAAGGGCATCTTGGTGTTGCATTCCACATCTTGTAATTCGAATGGTAGAACACTCCTTTTCCGCAGCGGTTACGGGCGCCCGGAGGGAGCGGAGGGCGGGATCAATTTCCAGGCGGCGGGCAGCGCCAGCGCCGCGGCCAGCAATTTGACGGCGTCGCCGGGCAGGAACGGGAGCAGGCCGGCGATCAGCGCTTTCTCGAAGCCGATGTGAAGGGCCAGCCAGGGCAGACCGCACAGGTAGATCACGGTCTCGCCGGCCAGGAATATCCACAAAGCGGTGCGGAAACGCCTGTCCCGGCCGCTTTCCGCCAGACGCCCGACGAGGAATGCGGCGCAGACGAACCCGAGCAGGTAACCGCCGGTCGGTCCGGCGAGGTACGCCAGCCCGCCCGCGCCTCCAGCAAAGACCGGCAGGCCGGCAATCCCTTCCACAAGGTAGAGCAGCAGGCTGGTCACCCCGCGGCGGGAACCGAGCGCCGCGCCGACCAGCAGCACGGCGAACGTCTGCCCGGTCAGCGGGACGGGGGTGAACGGCAGAGGAATCTTCACCTGCGCCATCCAGGCCACGAGCAGGCTCCCGCCCGCGATGAGCAGGACGTCACGCACACGATGGTCGAGGCGCGGCAGGTAGTGATTGAGCAGGGCAGGGACAAACGCCGGATTCATGGGCAAGCCAACCTCCTAAAGCAAATGTAGATGTCCATGCCTATATAACCCTCAGCGGGGCTGCCTGGTTACGGCGATTCGATGCAGTTTCTCAGAAAATTGCCTTCGAGAGAAGGCCAGATTCCAGCCGAGGAACCTGGCAAAGAGTGCGACAGCATGATGGGGGAAGTGAGAAAAGTAAAAGTGAGAAGGGGGGCAGAAGAGAACAGTCCTCCCGGCAGGATTTGCGGGAGGACTGCCTGCTTGAATCGCTGCGCCGGGCCCTACTTCATGCCCCAGGAAGGCGCCCGCACAACCCAGGCGGACAGCGCGCCGAGAAGCCCCCACAATCAGGTAAATCGAATACGGCAGCGCCATCCCCGGGCGGGAGAGGGCCGCGAAGGTCTGGACGTTGTTGCTCGTCACCGAGTCCGCGCCCGCCAGCCAGGACGGGAATGCTGCTAGGGTTCATCCGCCGTGTACAGGTTGCCTCACGATCCGGCCGCCTGAGAAACATGAGTCTGCCGGTTTGAGAGTCCGTACTCGCTGTTGAGCATGCTGTCACCCGCCGAGACCAGTTCCGCAGGCGCCGGCGCGTGACGATAGTCAATCCCCGCGGCAAGGATGGCCTCCGGCAGGACGCGTTGCACAAGCGGAATCTCCTGCGGGGCGGCCAGCAACCAGGTGCGCGCCGACATGCCCGCCGCCTTCCCTTCCGCCAGCATCTGGCCAAAGGCAGACGCGGTATAGGGATGGTCAGGCGGCGCAGGCGCAGGCCGCAGACGAGGAACAGGCTGTTTTCTCCGGCGAACTATTTCATCATGTACAAAATTCCAATCGTCTTTGGCCCGCAGTGACTGGAGATGACGCTTCCCGCCAGGGTGATGCGCACATCGTCCGGCGCGGCCAGGCGGATGATTTCCTGCTTGAGGAATTCGGCGTCCTCCGGGCAGGCCGTGTGGGTGACGAAGACGCGGCGGGGGTCAATCTGATCGAGGCTGGCGGCGAAGTCGTCCAGCATCATCTGCAGTCCCTTCTCGCGCAGGCCGCGCGCTTTGCCTTTCACGCCCAGCGTGCCATCGGAATGCACTTCAATAATAGGGTGAATCTTTAGAACGCTGCCCGCCAAGGCCTGCAGGGCATTGCAGCGTCCGCCTTTGTAGAGATACTCCATCGTGTCAATGATGAACGAGGTGCGAACCTTCGGAACGCAGGCCAGCAGGTCCTGCTCGATTTCTGCGGCGGTTTTGCCGGCGTCACGCAGTTCGGCAGCGCGCAGGGCCAGCAGACCGATTCCGGTCGAAAGGTTGAGCGAGTCAACGACCCGCACCCGGCCGCCTTTTTCATCTGCTGCTAAGCGGGCGTTCTGGAAGGTGGCCGAAAGTTTCGAGGAAATGCCAACATACACACTTTCGCCGGGGCGGTCGAAAAAGGTCAGGAATTCGCCCACCGAAGGCGCGGCGGTCTTGGGCAAGGTCCCCACCTGGGCCACTAGGTCGAAGAGCATTTGCTGGTTGATGTCCACGCCATCCCGGTAAGATTTCTCTCCCAGGATGACCGTCAGCGGAATGACGTCAATGCCAAACTCATCCGCCAGGTCTTTCCCCAAATCGGCGGTACTATCTGTCAGAATGTGAACGGTCATAAGGCTTCCTCCAAGCAAGAATGATTTCAAACCCCGCCAATATACCTTATTTTTCCATCAACCGCAAAATCTGACCGACCAAAAAGACGCACTGCCGCGCCCCGGAAGGGACGCGTTCCAGCCGCGCTGTCTGCTGCGCGGCCTGGCCCAGGCGCGTTTCCAGCAAGAGCGCGTCCAGCGTACACAGTTCGGGGTGACGGTCAATGATGGAAGCGTAGGGACAATGCCCCAAAATCAGGCGCGGACCTTCCGCCACCGCTTCCCAACGCGCCTGATAGTGACGTTCGTTCAAAAAGCGCACCGTCTCTGTCAGCCGCCGGGGCAGGCTGAATCCCGCCTGCCCATCCTCCCCGGCCAGGCGGCGGGCCAGTGAACGCAGCGCCGCGGTCTGCCCGGCTTCATCCAGCCCGCCGAGCCATTCACTCAACATGGCTGAGGCAAGGTGGTCGAGACTGTCGCCCAGCACGCGGCGCGAGAGGCTGTACACATTCTCCGGCCGCCCGCGGCCTGCCCCGCGCCGGCCGATGACCTCCACCAAGTCATTGGATTCCAGCACTATCATGTGATGGCGAACATTGGCACGCGTCATGCCCAGCGCGCGGCTGAGTTCCAGTGCCGAGGCGGTTTGCTGTTTGCGGAGGTAGTCGAGAATGCGGAGGCGGGTAGTTGGTTTCATTTTTCCACAAATTGCACGAATTACACGATGGCGGTTCAGGAATCGGAAGGCTCCAAACTTCAGCAGGTTGCGGCGACCGGAGTGCCGCATTCGGCGTGGAAATAATTATACCAATTTTGCAAAAATATATTTTCAAAATTTGATTGACTTCCCCTCCCCGGCGGGCTATAATCCGCCCGTTGCTCATTCTTTCTCTGGAGACGATTATGGTTCCCGAAGAATTGAACTCCCCCGGCTACGACATCCCGCCCGAAGCGCGCGGGCAGGTAGCCATCACCACCCTCGACCGCATTTATAACTGGGGTCGCAGCGCCTCCGTCTGGCCGATGATGTTTGGCCTGGCCTGCTGCGCCATCGAAATGATCTGCACCGCCGCCAGCCGCTTCGACCTAGCGCGCTTCGGCATGGAAATCATGCGTCCCAGCCCGCGCCAGAGCGACCTGATGATCGTCTCCGGCACGGTCACCAAGAAAATGATCCCGATCATCGTCCGGCTGTACAACCAGATGCCCGAGCCGAAGTACGTGCTGGCGATGGGCGCCTGCGCCTCCGGCGGCGGTCCCTTCAAAGAGGGCTATAACGTCGTCTCCGGCGTGGACAAGTTCATCCCGGTAGATGTCTACGTCCCCGGCTGTCCGCCTACCCCGCAGGCCCTCTTGAACGGCCTGATGAAAATCCAGGAAAAGATTCGCGGCGAAAGCATCAAGACCGCCCGCTGGTATCAGAAAGGCCCCGACGCCGCCGAGACTCCCATCCCGCTGCTTGGGCCCGACCTGATTGACCCGCGCAAGATGGACCTGCTGAAAACCGCCGTCAAAGGCCCGGAGGCGTAACATGGCAACTCCCGCACCCGTTACCACCCAGACGGTTGACCTGGCCGCCCGTTTCCCCGGCGTCGCCATCCCCGACACGCGCCCCGGCTACTCCGGGTGGATTATTCCCAAAGAAAATCTGCTCGAAGTGGCCACCGCCCTGCGCGACGAGTTCGGTTTCGACTACCTCTCCCACGTCACCGGCGTGGACTACCTGCCCGAAGGCAAGATGGAGGTCGTCTATCAGGTCTACAAGACCACCGGCGGCCCGGGCGTCAACTTCAAGGTCCAGGTCGAACGCCAAGACCCCATCGAAGTGCCGTCCATCGTCTCCATCTACCCCGGCGCCGAGTTCCAGGAACGCGAGGCCTGGGACCTGCTGGGCATCAAATTCACCGGCCACCCTGACCTGCGCCGCATCATGATGTGGGAAGGCTTTGAGGGTCACCCTCTGCGCAAGGACTGGAAGGAAGCCTACTACGAGGAAGACATGAAGCCCTTCAAGTCGCGCTGGCCGGAGGGGCATCACGTTTACGCCGAGAGCAAGAATCCCTTCGGCGACAACGTGGCCTATCCGCCGGGCTTCGATGTGGAAAAGTGGGTTCCCTCCGACCCGGAGCAGGCGCTCTACGGGGCGCTGGCTCGCTACCAGGTCAAGGATGAGACCGGCTTCGGCACAGAACATATCATCGTCAACATAGGCCCGCAGCATCCCTCCACGCACGGCGTCTTCCGCGCCGCAGTCGTCCTGGATGGGGAAACTATCGTCAGCCTCAAGCCGGTGATGGGCTATCTGCACCGCAATCACGAGAAGATCGGCGAGCGCAACACCTACCTGATGAACATGCCCTACACCGACCGGCTGGATTATCTCTCCTCGATGAGCAACAATTTTGCCTACGCCCTGACGGTGGAGAAACTGATGGGCATCCGGCCAACCGAGCGCGCCGAGTACCTGCGCGTGATGATGGCGGAACTGACGCGTATCGCCAACCACCTGATGGCCATCGGCGCGTTGACCAACGACCTGGGCGCGTACTTCACCCCCATGCTCTACGCGCTAGAAGAGCGCGAACTCATCCTGGATGTCTTCGAGGCCGTCTCCGGCTCGCGCATGATGTGCAACTACTTCCGCTTTGGCGGCGTGGTGCGCGACCTGCCAGAAGGGACGCTCGAAAAAATCAAAGACCTGGCCTTCGAGCGCCTGCCGCGCAAGATTGACGAACTGGAACGCTTCCTGAGCGAGAACGAAATCATCCGTTCGCGCGGCATCGGCCAGGGCGTGCTGACCGCCGAGGACGCCATCCGCTACTCGGCCACCGGCCCGCTCCTGCGCGCTTCCGGCGTCCCCTACGACATCCGCCGCGCCGAACCCTACGGCATCTACGAGCGCTTCGAGTTTGACGTGGCCGTGCGCTACGGCGGCGACATCTACGACCGGCTGATGATCCGCTTCGACGAAATCCGCCAGAGCATCCGCATCATCCAGCAGGCGACGCGCAGTCTGCCTGAAGGGCCGGTGATGTCCGTCAAGCCGGCCTACACGGTGCGCGTTCCGGCCGGCGAGGCCTACGCCCGCGTGGAAGGCCCGAAAGGCGAACTGGGCTTCTATATCATCTCTAACGGCAAGCCCGCCCCCTGGCGCTACCACGTCCGCGCCCCCTCGTTCATCAACCTGACCGCCTTCGGGCCGATGTGCACCGGTCAGAAAGTGGCCGACATGGTAGCGATTCTCGGCTCGATTGACATCGTTCTTGGCGAAGTGGACCGCTAGGAGAGGAGGCAAACATGAGCGAAGAAATGTACGGAAAAGGCATTCTGAAAGGGCTGAGCGTCTCTCTCAAGCGCTTCGTCGAAACCTACCTGGACGACCTGAAATGGGCCGGCAAACGCTACCGCACACCAGAGGGCATTGCCCACCGCGCCAGCAAGGACGGACGCGGCATCTTCACCGTCCAGTACCCGGAAGAAAAAATCCCTGTTCCCGAGGAATTCCGCTTCATCCCCTTCCTGGTCTATGACGAAGGCCCGGAGGGCGAAAAGGTGATGCGCTGCACCTCGTGCGGTATCTGCTCCCGCGTCTGCCCTACGCAGTGCATCTGGATTGTCCGCACCACCGACCCGGCCACCGGCCGCCCCATCCCCGATCCGGCGGAATTCTACATTGACGCCGACATCTGCATGAACTGCGGCTTGTGCGCCGAATATTGCCCCTTCGACGCCATCAAGATGGATCACGACTACGAACTGGCCTCCTTTGGGCGCAATCTGTTCGACAAGGCGCGGCTGGCCAAACCCGCCTCGTATTACGAACAAATCCGTCCCATCAACGCCGCCCGCGAGAACGCCGCCCGCGCCGCCAAGGAAGCCGCCCGCACAGCCGGAGCGAAGAGCGAGTAAGCAGGAAGAAGTAAGAAAAAAGTAAGAAGTTTATCGGTAAGGGAACAAGGAAGAAGCGAGAGAACATCTTCCTTCTTCCTTCTCAACTCTATAAAAGCGAAAGCGAGATTTCATGACCACAATCACCCGCGAAGCCGTCCTGGCGGCTCTCTCGAAAGTCCAGGAGCCCGAACTACACAAAGACCTGGTCACACTGAACATGATTCGTGACCTGGAGATCAAAGGCGACAGCGTCTCCTTCACCATCGTTCTGACCACACCGGCCTGCCCGCTGAAAGGCAGCATCGAAAAATCCGCCCGCGACGCCGTCCTGGCTGTGCCGGGCGTGAAGACTGTCAACATCAAGATGGATTCCAGTGTCCCCAATGACGGACGCATGCGCGGCCTGATGCAACTGCCCGTCCACAACGCCATCGCCGTCGCCTCCGGCAAGGGCGGTGTGGGCAAAAGCACCGTCAGCGTCAACCTGGCGGTTGCCCTGGCGCAGAGCGGAGCGCGCGTCGGCCTGATGGACGCCGACATCTACGGCCCCAACATCCCCACCATGATGGGCGTCCGCGACGTACCGGGCATGCGGGACAACAAACTGCTCCCTGCCGAGGCCTACGGCGTCAAAATGATGTCCATGGGCTTCCTGGTCAAGCCCGGACAGCCGCTCATCTGGCGCGGCCCCATGCTCAACTCGGCCATCCGCCAGTTCCTCTCGGACGTGGAGTGGGGCGAATTGGACTATCTCATCATTGACCTGCCCCCCGGCACGGGCGACGCGCCGCTCTCGCTGGCGCAGGCCCTGCCCCTCTCCGGTGTAATCATCGTCACCCTGCCGCAATCCGTTTCGCTGGAAGACGCCAGCCGCGGCCTGGAAATGTTCCGCACGCTGGAAGTCCCCATCCTGGGCGTCATCGAAAACATGCGCGGCGAATTCTTCGGCGCGGGCGGCGGTGAAGACCTGGCGCGGACGGCCGGCGTGCCCTTCCTGGGTGCGGTGCCGATGGAACCCTCCGTCCGCATCGGCGGCGATACCGGCCAGCCGGTCATCGTTTCCCGCCCCGATTCGGACTCAGCCAAAGCTCTGCGCTCGCTCGCCGAACAGGTCGCAGCGCGTGTCAGCATCGAAGCACTGAGTCAGAAACAGACTCCCACCATAAACGTTGTATAATCATGTAGGCCGGAATAAATTCCGGCCTACAGGTCAAACTTATGCCGCCTCTGATTGTTGGAATTCGCTTTGCCGAAGTCGGCAAAATCTACCATTTCGACGCCTCGGCCCTGCCAGAAATCAAGCCCGGCGATTTTGCCATCGTTGAAACGACACGCGGCAAACAACTCGGCGAAGTGGTTCAAATCGTTAAGGACCCCGTCCCGCCGCCCGAAGGCTGGAAGCCGGTGGAACGCATCGCCACGCCGCGTGACCTCGTCCTGCGGCGCATGTGGGCGCAAAAAGAACTAGAAGCCATGATCGCCTGCCGCGAGCGCGCCGCCCAGTTGAAACTCAAGGGCGTCAAAATCGTTGCCGCCGAATTCTCCTTTGACGGCACACGCCTGGCCATCATGTTCAGCACCGAAAAAGAAGAAAAAGCCGACCTGAAATCCCTGCGCCACGACATACAAAAACTCTACCCCCAGTCGCAGGTCGAAATGCGCCAGATTGGCCCGCGCGACGTGGCAAAACTCCTCGGCGGCATGGGCGCTTGCGGCATCGAAACCCGTTGCTGCTCGCGCTTCCTGACCGACTTCAGCCCCGTCTCCATCAAGATGGCCAAGGAGCAAGGCATCTCGCTCACGCCTGAAGAGATCACCGGCATGTGCGGACGCCTGCGCTGCTGCCTGGTCTATGAGTACGAACAGTACGCCGCCGCCCGCAAGGAACTACCCAAGCGCAACAAGCGCGTTGTCACGCCGCTGGGCGAAGGCAAAGTGGTAGACGTCAACCCCCTGCAAATGACCGTGCGTGTCGAACTGGCGGATGTCGGCTGGCGCGAATTCCACCGCGACGAAATCCAACCCTGGGACGAACTCGAAGCCCTGCGCCGCAAAGCCGAACAGCCCTGCGAAAACTGCGAAAAGAAGCAATGAACGAACAGCCCGCCTCCTGGGAACCCCCTCAAAAAATCCTGGTCATCCTGGCCCACCCGGATGACCCGGAGTTTTTTTGCGGCGCGACCCTGGCCCGTTGGGCGCGCGCCGGACACGAGATTCACTACCTCCTGCTGACCTGCGGCGACAAGGGCGGCGACCCGGACACGACCCCCGCAGAACTGTGTCTCTCGCGCCGCGAAGAACAGCAAAACGCCGCCCGCGTCCTCGGCGTCCGTTCGGTGCGCTTCCTCGACCTGGAAGACGGCTACCTCGTCCCGAGCCTCGACCTGCGCCGCACAGTGGTGCGCGCCATCCGCCGCGAAAAGCCCGATATCTTGGTCACCTGCGACCCGACCAACCTCTACCCATCCAGCGGCTACGGGTTGAACCATCCCGACCACCGCGCCGCCGGTCAGGTCGTGCTGGACGCCGTCTTCCCCGCCGCCGGCAACGCCCACTTCTTCCCTGAACTGCTCGACGAAGGCCTTCAGCCGCATACCCCGCGCGAAGTCTGGGTCTCGCTGACCGCTCAGCCGACCGTCACGCTGGACGTGACCGACACCTGGGAAATCAAACTCCAGGCGCTCAAGGAACACCGCTCGCAAATCGGCGACCCGGTCGAGTTCGAAAAGCGCATGCGCGCCCGTCACAGCGAAGACAGCACCGACGAAGCCCCGCGCTACGAGGAACGCTTTCGCGTCATCAAATTACGCACATGACACCGCTCAATTTTCTGCGAGGTTTATTATGACCGACTGGTTCTCCGAAGCCAACTCCCTTTTTGAATATACGCAATCCATGCGGCGTGACTTCCACATGCACCCCGAACTCGGCTTCCAAGAATTCCGCACCGCCGGGATCGTCGCCCGTGAACTGACCGCCCTCGGCCTGGAAGTGACCACCGGCGTCGGTGAGACGGGTGTGACGGCCCTCATCGAGGGGGCGCGTCGCGGGCCGGTCGTCCTGCTGCGCGCCGACATGGACGCCCTGCCCATCACCGAAGAAACCGGCGCACCCTACGCCTCGCAGAACCCCGGCGTGATGCACGCCTGCGGCCACGACGGTCACACCGCCATCCTGCTGACGGTCGCCCGTCTGCTCCACGCCCACCGCGCCGAACTGGCCGGGACGGTCAAACTCGTCTTCCAGCCCGCCGAGGAAGGCCTGGGCGGCGCAGAGAAAATGATCGAAGACGGCGTCCTCGACAACCCCAAGGTGGACTACGCCCTGGCCCTGCACCTCTGGAACGAGAAGCCGCTCGGCTGGATTGGCGTCTCCGACGGCCCCTCGATGGCGGGCGGGGAAATCTTCAAAATCAAAATCATCGGCAAGGGCGGACACGGCGCGGCCCCCCACCTGGCCGTGGACCCCATCCTGGCGGCGGCACAGGTGGTCAGCGCCCTGCAGGGAATCGCCGCCCGCAACGTGGCTCCCCTACAATCGGCGGTGGTCAGCGTCTGCACCATTCACGGCGGCGAAACGTTCAACGTCATCCCGCCTGCCGTGGAGATGACCGGCACGATTCGCACCTTCGAGCCGGAAGTGCGCCGCAAAGTGCTGGAGCGCTTCGAGAAGACCGTCCAGTCGGTGGCCGAGGGCCTCGGCTGCCGCGCCGAGGTGGAAGTCAACCGCCTGACGCCGGCGGTTATCAACGATACCGGCATCGCGCGTCAGGTTCAGGAAACCGCCCGCCGCCTCTTCCCCGAAGGCGCGCTGGATACCGGCAACTACGTCACGATGGGATCAGAAGATATGGCCTACATCCTGGAAAAGGTTCCGGGCTGTTTCATCTTCATCGGCTCGGCCAACGCGGAGAAGGGTCTGGACGCCGCCCATCATCACCCGAAGTTCGACATTGACGAGGCCGCCCTGCCGCGCGGCGCGGCGCTGCTGGCCGCCACCGCCGCCGCCCTGCTTTCCTGAGCCCCCCTCCCCTTCTCACTTTTTCCTTCTCTTTTCTCTACTCTCTTCCTTCCCTGGAGTGCTTATGACAGAAAAAATCATTAACGATTTCAGCCTGACGATTGCCACCGTCAACGGCTCCGGCTCGCAGACGGCCAATGTGACCCTGCTACGCGCCCTGTTCAAGATGGGCATCCCAGTCTCGGGCAAGAACCTGTTCCCTTCCAATATTCAGGGCCTGCCCACCTGGTACACCATCCGCCTCAGCAAGGATGGCTTCACCGCCCGCCGCGAGGAGACGGAGATCGTCGTCACGCTCAACCCGGCCTCGTTTGCGCGGGACCTGGCCACCGTCCAGCCCGGCGGGGCCTTCTTCTACGCCGACGACATCAAACTGCCGCCGGAGCGCAAGGATATTTCGGTCTACCCGATGCCGGTCAAAGCCCTGGCGCGGGCGGCGGATGTTTCGTCCAACCTGCGCGATTACATCGCCAACATGGTCTATGTGGGCCTGCTGGCGCACATGCTGGGAATTGACCTGGAGAAAATCAAACAGGCGCTGGCCTTCCACTTCAAAGGCAAGGAAGGGCCGATCAATTCCAACTTTAGCGTGGTGCAGGCGGCTGCCGACTGGGCCAGAGATAACCTGACCAAGACCGACCCGTTCTTTGTCGAGCCGATGAATAAGACCGACGGTCTCATCATGACTGATGGCAACACCGCCGCCGCCATCGGCGCAGTCTATGGCGGGGTACAGTTCGCCGCCTGGTATCCCATCACCCCGGCCTCCACGCTAGCCGAGTCGCTCAACGTGTACCTGCCCATGCTGCGCAAGAAGGACGGCAAACAGACCTACGCCGTTCTGCAGGCTGAGGATGAACTCTCGGCCATCGGCATGGCGATCGGCGGGGGCTGGGCCGGGCTGCGCGCCATGACCTCCACCTCCGGCCCGGGCATCAGCCTGATGGCCGAATACGCCGGTCTGGCTTACTTCGCCGAAGTGCCGATTGTCGTTTGGGATGTGCAGCGCATCGGCCCGTCCACCGGCCTGCCCACCCGCACCGCCCAGGGCGACCTGACCGAGACCTACTTCCTCAGTCACGGCGACACCCAGCACGTCATTCTCCTGCCTGGCTCGGTCAATGAATGCTTTGAGTTCGGCTGGAAAGCCTTCGACCTGGCCGAGCGCCTGCAAACGCCTGTTTTCGTTCTTTCAGACCTCGACCTGGGCATGAACCAATGGATGACGAAACCCTTTGAGTATCCTGACACGCCGATGGATCGCGGCAAAGTACTGTGGGAAGAACACCTGGAAGCCCGAAACGGTGTTTGGGGGCGTTACAAGGACGAGGACGGCGACGGCATCCCCTGGCGCACCGTGCCGGGGAACATGCACCCGGCCTCGGCCTGGTTCGGACGCGGCACCGGCCATGACGAGAACGCCCGCTACACCGAAGACAACGCCGCCTGGGAAGCCAACATGGCACGGCTGAAGAAGAAGTACGACACGGCGCGGACCCTTGTGCCGCCGCCCGTGATCGAAGCCGAGGCCGAGGCGGAAATCGGCATCATCGCCTACGGCTCAACCGAAGCCGCCGTGGAGGAAGCGCGCGTTTTGCTGGAACAGGCCGGAGGTCCGAAAACCGCCTTCTTACGTCTGCGCGCCCTGCCCTGCACCCGCGAAGTGTATGACTTCGTGCAGAAATACGAGCGCATCTACATCGTCGAAGCCAACCGCGACGGTCAACTACGGCAGATTCTTTCCGCCGCCATGCCGGAGCATGCGCCCAGGTTCCGCTCGGCTTGCCACTCCGACGGTCTGCCGCTGACCGCCCGCTGGATTAAAGACGCCATTCTTGCCCAGGAGGTGAAATAATGGCTGCTCCTTTGCCCCTTGCCGCCGGGCCGGTGAACAAAGCCGGTCTCTCGAAAAACGATTACAAAGGCCTGCCATCCACGCTGTGCGCCGGATGCGGGCATAATTCCATCGCCAACCAGATTATTGCCGCCTGCTACGAACTGGACATCGTGCCGGAAACAATCATGAAATTCTCCGGCATCGGCTGCTCTTCGAAAAGCCCGACCTACTTCCTGAGCCGCTCTTTTGGCTTCAACGGCCTGCACGGGCGCATGGCTTCGCTGGCCACCGGCGCCATCTTTGGCGATACGCGCCTGCGCGCCATCGGAGTGAGCGGCGACGGCGACACGGCCTCCATCGGTATGGGCGGCTTCAAGCATCTCGTCCGCCGCAACGTGCCAATGACCTACATTGTGGAGAACAACGGCGTCTACGGCCTGACCAAAGGCCAGTTTTCGGCCACCGCCGAGGTGGGCTTGTCGCTGAAGCACCAGGGGACCAACCCCTACATGCCGGTGGATATCTGCATGGAGGCGCTGGCTTCGCGGGCCACCTTCGTGGCGCGCTCCTTCGCCGGAGACCCGAAGCAGGTCAAGGAACTCATCAAAGCGGCGCTCAGCCACCGCGGCATCGCCGTGCTGGACATCATCAGCCCGTGCGTGACTTTCAACAATCAGGAAAACGCCCTGCACTCCTACACCTGGGGCAAAGACCATGAAGCGCCCCTGCACGAGATTTCTTTCGTCCCCGCGCTGGATGAAATCGAACTGCCCGGCGATTTCCCCGAAGGTGACATGCGGGAAGTAACTCTGCACGACGGCTCGACTATCATCCTGAAGAAACTCGAACACGACTACGACCCGACCGACCGCGGCAAGGCGATGCAAATGCTGGAGCAGGCCGAGCGTGAGAACATCCTGGTGACGGGACTCATCTATATTGACACCTCCCGCCCGACTTTGCTCGACACATTTAATCTGGTCGAGACGCCGCTCAACCGGCTTACCGAGGCCGACTTGCGCCCCGGCCGCGAGACAATTGAAAAAATCAATTCGCTGATGTTTTAGAGACTGCAAAGAATCATCGGGAACCACAGAGAAACACAGATGAAAGCCGATTTTCGGATGAACGGTCGTTTTTAGTCGGCCAAATTTCTTTTCTCTGCGTTCATCTGTGGTTGAACATGGGTTTTCATTCACCGGAGATAAACGGAGATGGGCAGGGATGTTTTGGCATTTCGATAGCCGAAAGCCAATGCGCCAAACAAATCTCGTTTCTCTCTTGCCCATCACCGGTTAAGTTTTTTTGATTTTTAAGACACTCCCTTCCAGGTCTAACAGGTCACGCTTGACTTGTTAGACCTGTTGACTTTCGAGGCCTGTAAGACTAACCAAACGTGTTAGACTTGGCTCATGGAAATCACGCCGACATTTTTTCTCCCCGACGAGGAACTCCACTTCGAGTTCATCCGCGCTTCTGGGCCGGGCGGGCAGAACGTCAACAAAGTCGCCAGTGCGGTGCAGTTGCGCTTCGACGTGCGCGCCTCGCCCTCCCTGCCGGAGGAGGTCAAAACGCGGCTGATACGGCTGGCGGGCAGGCGCATGACCGCAGGCGGGGTATTGGTCATCGAGGCGAAGCGTTATCGGGCGCAGGAGCAAAACCGCGCCGACGCCGAACTGCGTCTGGCCGAATTGGTGCGCAGGGCGCTCGTCCCGCCGCGGCCGCGTCGTCCCACCCGTCCGAGCGCGGCAGCCAAAGCAAGGAGGCTGGAAGCAAAGAAACGAAGAGGGGAAATCAAGAAACTGCGCAAATCTTCGAATGAGGAAAATGGATAAAAACCTGCAAGTTGCAAAAAAATCGGGGCATTCTGGGGCTTTGGAAGTGGTTATTTTTGTGGGCTACAATCGTCTCACCACCGGGTAACTCTGCCTGGAGTCCGAAAACTCCTGTGTCGGAAACTGTTTGGCTCCGAAGTCTGGAGACTTCGGAGCCGGAATACAGGATATAGAGTTCGAAGAGAGAAAATTGGGGAAAAACGCAACTGTCTACCCTGGTCTCGGAAATTATCCGCAGATGCCGCAGAGGACGCAGATGGGGAGAAAATCGGCGACATCGTACCCCCAGGGGAAATCTGCGCAATCTACGGATACCGTGAGCGTCTTTTGCTGCGATTAACCATCCCGGCCTCATTGGATAGACAGTTACGAAAAAACCCCATGTGCTTTCGTGCGCTCCGCGGTAAAACCAGCAGTCTAATCCACAATTAACCTCCCCAATTCATAGGGCAATCGCATTTGGAAAGATGTGAGAGAATCGCTGCACAGAAGAAAGGAGAGCAGCGATGGAGACACCACGCCTGGTCAAAATAAAAGCACATTTTGGCAAGATGCGCGATCCCCGGACTGGGAACGCCAAACGGCACAAGTTACTGGACATTTTGGTCATTGCGATTTGTGCGGTAATTTGTGGAGCAGACAGTTGGAGCGAGATTGAGTTGTTCGGGAAAAACAAGCAAGGTTGGCTGAAGAAATT
>DAOTVO010000023.1:0-62211 GCA_034436335.1 Anaerolineales bacterium
TTTTATATGAGGGAGATGGTAGCGTATTTGCGGAAAAATGGCGTGGATACTTCGGAGTTTAAGGGGTTTAAAGGAGAAGATTGGCTGGATTATCAAAAAAGCATAAAAGTCTATGAGGCTTTGTGGCGGCTGCTTTATCAAAAGTATCAGGAAACAGGCGAGTACAGAAGCGATTTTTTGCTGACGCCCTGGCTTTTGCGGGGAGATGGAAATGAGAATTTGGGGATGTATGATACAAGGAATTTTGTACCATCAATTGGGGGTATTAATGGAGATTTAGGGTACGATCCCGGTTTCTATAATTCACCAGAAAAAATTATAAACATTTTTTCTGCTAATAATTTGCAAGAAGCAATACAGATGTGGAGAGAAGCAAAAAAACAAAATGGCTTTGTTGTACCAATATTTGGCGTGCCAACAAATATTGAGAGACAAGCTGCTGTAAATTCATCCTACGGCGTTCTCACAGCCATTGCGGATATGCCAGGACGAGATGGAGTAAAGATTTTGGTTTTGGGGTTTGTGGATGAGAATGAAAAATGGGTGTATCAGCCGTTTGCAGTGAACTTGAGCCCAGATACCCGCACGCAGGCAGGAGATTTTATGTTTGATGCGCCTAATATTGTCGAGCCTGCGCCGGAGGGGTTTAATGTTTGGGTGGCTAAAGAACCTGGAATAAATGGAGAAAGGTATAATGGTGAAAAATTATTAGAACTCGTAGGTCATGAAATTGTTGTACAGCCAATTACTGTTGTTGCTAATGAACAAAATCAAGAACAAAGATTTTCCCAGTTTATGTTTGAAGGAATAGAATCGGCTGGGCATATTTCTGATGGTGGCAATGCTGAGAATTCTCCATTGGTTGAACCGGCTGCGGGTCCAAACGAGGGGGGACCGTAAGGCGTAGGTTGGCGGGCACACGCAGGGCGGGGGGGCTTGCTCGCTGTTTTTTCCACGCATGGCACAAAAAGCGCCGAGGGCTGCCGGGGCGCAAATCTCTGCTTTGCGTTGACTGGCGTATTGGGCACAGCAGGTCTCCCGCCGCCGACAGGCTGGAAAGCCTGTCCTACGCGCCTTTGTCGTATAATTCCCTCAGCAAGATCGTCCACCAACCAACGACGGACGACTGACGACTAACACCACCCATCGCGTGTAAAATAAAGCCATGCCCCCTGCCCTGCCCGCCTCTTTCGTCTTTTCCCAGTCCTCCTTACAGGACTACGCCGACTGCCCGCGGCGCTTCGAGTTGCGTTACCTGCTTCAGTTGCAGTGGCCGGCCGTGGAAACCGAACCGGCGCTGGAGAACGAACGCCGCCAGCAGGAGGGGCAATTCTTCCACCGCCTCGTCCAGCAAGCGCTGATCGGCATTCCGGCCGAAAAACTGACGCCCCTGGCCTCCACCCCCAACCTGCGCCGCTGGTGGGACAATTTTCTCTCCCATCCCGTCTCACTTTCTGGCTACACGAAATATACGGAAATTTCGCTCTCCGCCCCCCTGGGCGGCTTCCGCCTGCTGGCCAAATACGACCTCCTCGCCATCCGGCCCGGCCGGCAGGCGCTCATCTACGACTGGAAAACCTACGCCAAGCGCCCGCGCAACGAGTGGATGGCCGCCCGCCTGCAGACGCGCGTCTACCGCACCCTGCTCGTCCGCGCCGCGGCGCCCCTCAACGGCGGCGCGCCCCTCCTGCCGGAGCAAATCGAGATGATTTACTGGTACGCCGATTCCCCCGCCGAACCGGCGCGCTTCCCCTACACCACCGCCCAGTACGAACGCGACTGGGCCGGGCTGGAAAAACTGGCCGCCGAAATCGCCGCCGCAAGCGGCTTCCCCCCCACCGAAGACGAAAAACGCTGCGCAACCTGCGTCTATCGCTCCTACTGCGCCCGCGGCGTCCGCGCCGGCGAGGGCGAGGAAACCGAAACTGAACTGATCGAGCCGGCAATCCATTTCGAGCAGATTCAGGAAATCGCCTTCTAGACATGCGCTGGCTCGAGGCTTCCTCCCCCCCTCCCCTCCCCCCTGACCCGAACCTGCGCCCGCTGGTCGCTCGTCTCCTGGCCCGGCGCGGGCTGACCACGCCCGAGGCGGTCCGCGCCTTTCTCGATCCGGCTGCCTACCGGCCCGCGCCCCCCTCGGCATTGCCGGGGCTGCCGATAGCCGTCGAACGAATCACTGAAGCCATCCGGCAGAAGAAGCCAATCGGGGTATGGGGCGACTTCGACGTGGACGGTCAGACCGCCACCACCATCCTGGTCGAGGCCTTGCGCACCCTGGGGGCAGAGACCGCCTACTACATCCCCGTCCGCTCAACCGAAAGCCACGGCATCAGCCTGCCGCGGCTGGAGCAGATGATTGATCAGGGCATCCGCTTGATCGTCACCTGCGACACAGGCATCTCGGCCCACGAGGCCGTCTCTTTGGCCCACGCCAGGGGAGCGGAAATGATCATCACCGATCATCACGAATTGCCTGCCAGCATCCCCCGCGCCGGTGCTGTGATCAACCCCAAAATGCTGCCGGACAAGCATCCGCTCAGCACGCTTTCGGGCGCCGGCGTGGCCTACAAACTGGCCGAAGCCCTCCTGGATGACCGTCTGGCCGAGGCGGAGGCCCTGCTCGACCTGACCGCCCTGGGGCTGGTGGCCGACCTGGCCGTCCTGACCGGCGAGACTCGCTACCTGACCCAAAAAGGTCTGACCGCTCTGCGGGCGACGAACCGGCCCGGCCTAAAGGTGATGTACAAACTGGCCGAACTCGACACTTCGGCGCTGAACGAGTCGCATATCGGCTTCACGATTGCGCCGCGCCTGAACGCCCTGGGGAGACTCGGAGACGCCAACGCGGCAGTCGAATTTCTGACCACCCGCGACCCCGTCCGCGCCCGCGTGCTGGCCGTCCAGATGGAAAACTACAATGCCCAACGCCAACTCCTAACCAACCAGGTGACAATGGCCGCCGAAGCGCAGTTACGCGCCAATCCGTCCCTGCTGGCCGCGCCGGTTATTATCGTTGGGCATCCCGAATGGCCAGGGGGCGTGGTAGGCATCGCTGCGGCGCGGCTGGTGGAGCGTTACGAGAAGCCGGCCATCGTTTTGGTCACCCCTCCCGGCAAGCCCGCCTACGGCTCGGCGCGCTCGGTCGAAGGCCTGAACATCACCGCTGCCATCGCCGAACAACAGGATTTGCTGCTCAAATTCGGCGGTCATCCGATGGCGGCCGGGCTATCCATAGCGCCCGAAAACCTGCCCGCGTTCATCCGGCGGATGAATGCGACGGTGGGGAAAATGCAACAGTCGCGGGAAGAACCCGTCCTGGAAATTGAAGCCTGGCTGAATCTCTCCGATCTGACCGACGGTCTGGCTGCGGCGCTCGAACCACTGGCGCCTTTTGGGCCGGGCAATCCGCGTCCCATTTTTGCCAGCCGCGGCCTGACCCTGAAAAGCGCCGTCCCACTGGGGCGCAACAAAGAACACCGTAAACTGATTGTGTCGGACGAACAGGGAATCAGCCGGGAAGCGCTCTGGTGGGATGGGGGCGCAGAGGAACTCCCGGCTGGCGTCTTCGACCTGGCTTACACGGTGCGGGCGGCCAACTGGCGCGGCAAGCCGCAGGTCCAGTTGGAAATTGTCAGTTTGTGCATTGCCGAAAAAGAGCAGGTGGAGATCAAAACCAAAACATTCGAGGTGGTGGATTACCGCGCCGAGCCAGACACTTTCAAGGTACTCGAAAGGCTCAAGCAGGAGCCATCCACTCTTGTCTGGGCTGAGGGAGAAGCAAAAGAGCGCGTCGGCGGCGCAGACCGCCATTCGCTCCGCCAGGCCCGCCACCTGGTCATTTGGTCCATTCCACCATCCGGCGAAGAACTGCGCGCCGCGCTGGAGGCCGTCCGGCCGCAAACCGTTTCTCTGCTGGCCGTTCAGCCGCCGCCGGAGTCGGCAGAGGGATTTATTGCCCGTTTGAGCGGGCTGGTGAAGTTTGTCATCAAGCAACGCGGCGGGGTGACCTCCTACGAAGAACTGGCCGCCGCCACCGGCCATCGCGTGCTGACCGTTAAACGCGGGCTGACCTGGCTGCTCATGCAAGGGAAAATCAGCCTCGAGCGGGATGAAGACGGTCAATTGCTCATTCGTGAAGGGAAAAATGAGCGCGAAGCGGCCGGAGCGCGCCGTATGTGGAGCGAAGTGCAAAGCCTGCTGGCTGAAACAAACGCCTACCGGGCGCACTTTTGCAAAGCGGATAAAGATAACCTTTTCGCCTGAAATGGGTACAATTGAAGTATGCCTTTCGAGGAACTTCCTCACACCGCCGACTGGGCCATCCGCGTTTGGGCGGAGGACTTGCCAGGGCTGTTTGCCGAAGCGGCGCGGGGGATGAACGCGCTGATGCGGGCGCGCCCGGCGCCAGGTCCGGCCGCGCAGCGGACCCTGAGCCTGTCTGCCCCGGATGCCGAAGCCCTGCTGGTCGCCTTTCTCTCCGAACTGGTCTTCGCCGCCGAGCAGGAACGACTCACGTTTACACATTTCCACGTTGAGATTTTGGAACGCCCAGATGAATGGGAATTGAAGGCCGAGATGCAAAGCGCGCCGCTGGAGTCGGCGAGCAAAACCATCAAGGCCGTCACCTATCACAATCTGCAAATCCGACAGACGGCGCGAGGGTATGAGGTGGAGATTGTGTTCGATGTGTAGGCCGGATTGTCACTCCGACCCGGCCTCATTCAGAAAACTTTATTCGTAATAACCGCCGAGACGCAAAGAACGCCAAGAATCTTGCTGAAATTCGCCAAGAAAGGCTCTTGGCGACTTCCAAGTGGGCTCGGCGCCATGGCGTCTTGGCGGTAAAGGTGATTGCAGATAAAGTCTAGAGAGCCATTTGCTTCTTTGGAGGCCCTATGATTCGCATTCAGGATTTGACCAAAATCAGCGACTACGAATGGGAAATTCCCCAGAGTTTTCGCGGCGATATGCGCGTGCCGGTGCGGTTGTTCGCGACCCGCGAACTGCTCGAACAAATTGTGGACGACAAGTCGCTGGAACAGGCGGTCAACACGGCCACCCTGCCCGGCCTGGTGGGGCGCGTCGTAGTGATGCCCGACATGCATCAGGGCTACGGTTTCCCGATCGGCGGGGTGGCGGCCAGCGAGTACCCGCAGGGGGTCGTCTCGCCGGGCGGAATCGGCTACGACATCAACTGCGGCGTGCGTCTGCTGGCTTCGTCTTTGGAGGCCGAGGCGGCCGCGCCGCACCTGAACACCCTGGCGACGCTCATCAATCAGCATTGTCCCTCGGGCGTTGGGCGGGAAGGCGTGGTGCGCGTTAACACACAGGAACTGGAGCGGGTGATGCGTGAGGGGGCGCGCTGGGCGCTCAAGAACGGATTCGCCAGCGAACAAGACCTGGCGCACACCGAGGAGGGCGGCTGCCTGGAGGGCGCCCAACCGGAAAAGGTGAGCGAGCGCGCCAAACAGCGCGGCCGCGAGCAGATCGGTTCGGTGGGGGCCGGCAATCACTTCGTGGAGGTGGATGTAATCGAGCAGGTCTTCGACGCCGAGACGGCAGCCGTCTTCGGCCTGCGCGAGGGCTGCCTGGCCGTCCAAATCCACTGCGGTTCGCGCGGCCTCGGCCACCAGGTCTGCACCGACTACGTCCAGGAATTCCAGGGCGCGGTGCGGCGCTATGGCATTCACCTCCCCGACCGGGAACTGGTCTGCGCGCCGATGGACAGCCCCGAAGGGCAGGCCTATCTGGGCGCGATGCGCGCCGCCGCCAATTTTGCCTTCGCCAACCGGCAAATTTTGGCGCATTCCATCCGCCGCGCCTTCGAGGAGACCTTCGCCGGCAAAGAGAAAAACTGGCAACTGACGCAGGTGTACGACATCTGCCACAACATCGGCAAAATCGAAACGCACGCGGTGGAGGGCAGGAATATCAAAGTCTGCGTGCACCGCAAAGGCGCGACGCGCGCCTTTGGGCCCGGGCACCCGGCTTTGCCGCCCGAATACCGCCCGACCGGGCAGCCGGTGCTGGTGCCCGGCTCGATGGGCACGGCTTCGTGGGTGCTGGCCGGCACGGCGGAGGCCATGCAGCGCTCGTTCGGTTCGTCCTGTCACGGCGCCGGGCGGACGATGAGCCGCGCCAAAGCCAAGCACGAGGTGCGCGGCGAAGAATTGCGCCGCGAATTGGAGGGCCGCGGCATCCGCGTCCGCGCCGGCAGCCTGTCTGGCCTGGCAGAGGAAGCGCCGCAAGCCTACAAGGACGTGGACACGGTAGTGGAGACGGTCTGCGCGGCGGGAATTGCCCGCAAGGTGGCGCGCCTGCGTCCGCTGGCGGTGGTAAAAGGATAAACGGAACTTTTAGGCCAGAAAAGGCGTCTAAAGACGCTTATTTTATCCGCAGATTGCGCCGATTTACCCCGTGGGTATGATGCCGCCAATTTTTCCCTATCTGCGACCTCTGCGACATCGGCGGATGATTTCCGAGACCAGGGTGGCGGTTACTATTTTTCCAAAATCTGCGAGAGGAACAGTTTGGTGCGGTCGGATTTGGGGTTCTTGAAGATGTCGTCCGGCGTGCCGGTTTCGACAATCTGTCCCTGGTCAAAGAAATACATCCGGTCGGCAACGGCTTTGGCGAAGCCCATCTCGTGGGTCACCACCAGCATAGTCATGCCGCTCTTGGCCAACTCAATCATGACATCCAGCACTTCTTTGATCATTTCCGGGTCGAGCGCGGAGGTCGGCTCATCGAAGAGCATGATTTTCGGCTCCATGGCCAGGGCACGAGCAATGGCCACACGCTGCTGCTGGCCGCCAGAAAGTTGAGCGGGGTATTTATCGGCCTGGTCAGGAATTCCCACCCGGGCCAGCAACTCCCTGGCTTTGAGTTCCGCTTTCTCCTGCGGCCACTTGCGTACCTGAATAGGCGCTAAGGTGATGTTTTGCAGAACCGTCAAATGAGGGAAAAGGTTGAATTGCTGAAACACCATACCGGTCTCGGTGCGAATCTTTTCGATATTGCGCATGTCGTTGGTCAGTTCGATGCCATCCACGATAATTTGCCCCTTCTGATGGTCTTCGAGACGGTTGATGCAGCGGATGAAAGTGGACTTGCCCGACCCGGAAGGCCCGAAAATCACAACGACCTCCCCTTTTTGGACCTCCATGTCAATTCCCTTCAAGGCTTGAAAGTGCCCGTACCACTTCTCGACTCCGCGGGCAATAATGATAGGTTCGTTTGTGCTCATCACGCTCTCCTGTGGATTATCTTGCCGCAATTATAGGGCATCCGGCAAACAGACACAAGCCCCAAGCAAGTTATTCTCTCTCTGGGACGCTGATAACCGCCAGCCGGGCGCGAGTCAGTTCAACCAGACTGTGCACCGGCAGACGGATATTCAGCCCGCGTTGTCCACCGCTCACGTGGACCTCGGGCCGGCTTTCCGCTTCGGAAGAGAGAACCACCTGGAAGCCTTTGTTCAACAAAGCCAGGGGTGAAATTCCGCCCGCCTGCAGGCCGGTCATCTGCTCGGCCTCCCGTTCGGTGGGCAGGATGAGTTTCTTCTCACCGAGCGCGGCGGCCAGAAGTTTCAGGTCCACGCGGTGAGGTCCGGGGACGAGCGCCAGGATAGGCTTACCTTTCTCGCGCTTGACCACAATGGTCTTGTAGACCAGCATCGGGTCCACACCAAGCAGGCGCGCCGTCTCCTCTGCGCCGAGTTTTTCAGGCGGCAGTTCGAAAGCCCGATAGGGAATCTTACGGGCATCGAGAAGACGGGTGACATTGTTGGCAAGCGGCATTCTAACGCCGATTATATGCGGAAAAGATATAATAGGGAAATAAAGAACAGCGAATCACGGCATCAAACATTGAGCATGAAAACCGAAACCCCTCTTACCCTTGATGAACTCCTGGCAATGTTGCCGGACTCATACAGCCTCGCGGAGCGCGAGATGATTCAGCGCGCCTACCGCGAGGCAGAGAAGGCGCACGCCGATCAAAAACGCGTTTCCGGCGAGCCTTACATCAATCATTGTCTGGCTGTGGCGGGCATCCTGGCGCAATATTCCATGCCTGCCGAGGTCGTAGCGGCCGGTTTGCTGCACGACACCATCGAAGATACCAGCATCACGGTGGACTTTCTGCGGCAGGAATTTGGCGAGACGGTAACCAGTCTGGTGCAAGGGGTGACCAAATTAACCCAATTGCCGCGCGTCTCACGCGGCGAACGACCGGAGGAAGCCTCTGCTTCCCCAGACAGCAGTCGGCCGTTGGATGAGGAGGCAGAAATACGCAACCGCAAGCGTCAGTTGGCCATCGAGACCTTGCGCAAGACCTTCCTGGCGATGGACAGCGACGTGCGCGTCGTCATCATCAAACTGGCAGACCGGCTGCATAATATGCGCACGCTGGAAGCCTTTCCGCCGGAGAAACGCCGCCGCATCGCCCAGGAAACGCTGGATATTTTTGCGCCGCTCGCCAACCGGCTTGGAATCTGGCAAATCAAGTGGGAATTGGAAGACCTTGGCTTCCGCTACACCAATCCGGAGAAGTACAAAGAAATTGCCTCTTTGCTCAATGAACAGCGCGAAGCGCGCGAGGCGGAGATTCAAAAAATCATTCAAAACATCTCTCGCCTCCTGGCCAAAGGAGGCATCAAGGCCGAAATCAGCGGGCGTCCCAAGCACATCTACTCTATCTACAAAAAGATGGTCGAAAAGAACAAGCCATTCGAGATGGTGCGGGATGTGCGCGCCGTGCGCCTGATTGTGCCGGATGTGGCCGCCTGCTACGCCGCCCTGGGACTGGTGCATACGCACTGGCATCCCATCCCGGGCGAGTTCGACGATTACATCGCCGCTCCCAAAGATAACTTTTATCAATCCCTGCACACTGCTGTCATTTACGATGACGGCAAGCCGGTGGAAGTGCAGATTCGTACCCCCGCCATGCACGAAAACGCCGAACTGGGTATTGCCGCCCACTGGCAATACAAGGAAGGGCGCGGGCAAGACCGCTACGCCGAGCGCATCAACTGGCTGCGCAAAATGATGGAATGGCGGCAGGATGTGAGCGACGCCCAGGAATTCGTGGACAACATGAAGACGGACGTGTTCAAAGACCGCGTCTACGTCTTCACCCCGCGCGGCGATGTCATTGACCTGCCGGCCGGCTCGACGCCGATAGACTTCGCCTACCACGTCCACACCTCCATCGGCGACCGCTGCCGGGGCGCCAAAGTGAACGGCAAACTGGTGCCCCTTGATTACGAACTGAAGACCGGTGAACAAGTCACCATTCTCACCGCCAAACAAGGCGGCCCCAGCCGCGACTGGCTCAACCCCAGCCTGGGGTTAGTGCGGACAGCCAGCGCCCGCAGCAAAATCCGTGCCTGGTTCAAACGCCAGGACCGGGAACAAAACATGGCGCAGGGCAAGGCCATGCTGGAGCGCGAACTGGAGCGCCTCAACCTTCCCCCTCTGGATACCGCCAGTCTGCAGGAACTTGCCCAAAAATTTAGCCGCACCCCTGACGAACTATATGTCGCCCTCGGCTGCGGCGACCTGAACATTGGGCGCGTCTTGGGCAAAATCATCGAGACCAAACCACCCGACGATACCCTGGTCACCGTTCCGCCTTCCTCAGAAAGCCAAGCAACCGATTCATTTGCCGTTCTGGGTCTCAAAGGCCTGCTGACCAGCACGGCGCGTTGCTGCAATCCCACTCCCGGCGACCCCATCATCGGTTACATCACCCGCGGCCGTGGAGCCACCATCCACCGCCAGGATTGTCCCAACATCCTGCGAATCCGCGATCGGGAACGTCTCGTCAAAGTCACCTGGGGAGAAAACGTCCGCACTTACCCCGTTCCCATCCGCATCAAAGCCTATGACCGTCAGGGGTTGATGAGCGACATCACCACCCTGCTCAACAACGAAAACGTCAACATCATTAAAGCCGACGTGCGCGTGAACAAAAACATCGCCGACCTGCCGCTTACCATCGAGGTAAAAGACATTGCCCAGTTGAGCCGCATCCTGGCCCGGCTGGAAAACCTGCCCAATGTGCTGGAGGCCGTGCGCGTCAAAGGCGGGTAATAAGCAGGGCAGGATTCTCCTCCCCTCAATCCCATCCTTAAAAACAAAAAATAAGTGACAAACGCTTTACTGATTGCCCTCTCTAGGGTAAAATGCGTGCCTGCTGCTTTGGAGACAACCGATGCCCGCAAAAAACAAGCCTGCCGACTCGTCCGACCGTTCCCTGCGTTTGGCAACCATTCTCCTTGCCGCGTTCGGAATTCTCGACTCGCTCTATCTGCTCACCTACAAATTTACAAGCAACGACAAGTTATGCCTCGGCAGCGGCGACTGCGCCACCGTCAATTACAGCCCCTACTCGGAAATTTACGGCATCCCGGTTGCCCTGCTTGGCGTTGTTGGCTATGCGGCCATCCTCGCCATACTGATACTCGAAACCCGTCTAAAACTCGCTGAAGAACACGGCCGCCTGGCTGTCTTTGGTATATCACTGGTGGGAGTGCTTTTCTCTGCATACCTGACCTACGTCGAAGCCTTCATCCTCCACGCCTACTGTCCCTTCTGTGTCGCCTCTGCTATCGCCATCACCATTGTATTCATTCTCGCAATGATTCGTTTGATAAAAACCTTCTAGGAGGAATCTTATGCCCCGCATTCGCTGCCATTATGTTGACTGTGTATTCGTTGACGATGGATATTGCAGCGCCGCAGCCGTCGAAATCGACCCCGATACCGGCTGCGCTACGTACGCGCCAAACGAAGAAGCCGTGCAAGACGAAGACTGGGAAGACGAACTGGAAGAATGGGAGGACGACGAAACCGAAGAAGAAGATGAAGAATGGCTGGATGAAGATGAAGAAGACCTCTAATCCAGTCTAAACTCTGCTCCATCCATTGCAGGGCGGCTCGCGAACCGCCCTTTTTCTTTTCCGGCGGGTCAAGTAGAATTACCTCCATGAAACGCTCTTTCTGGCTGACAGTCCTCCTCCTGCTCCTGCTCGCCGCCTGCCAGCCGCGACACGCACGCATAACCCTCCTTGATGGAGAACAAACCACCCTCCTGACGAGCGTCGCCCGAACACCCGCCGAGGCGCTGGCCGAAGCGGGCCTCGTCCTCGGACCCGACGACCGTCTCCTGTACCTCGGCGCGTCCATGCCCCTCGACGCGTCCCTGCCCAACGCCCCCGCCCTCACACTGACCGTTCGCCGCGCCGTCAGCCTGACCCTGCTCATTCCCGGCCGCGAACCGCAAACCCTGCACACCTCCGCCTTCACCGTTGGCGAGGCGCTCACCGAAGCCGGTTTCGACCTCTACGCCGCCGACCGCCTCGACCCGCCCGCCGAAACCCCCCTCACCGCCGACCTGACCGTCTCCTGGCAGCCCTCGCAGGAACTCACCGTCAGCCTGGACGGCGGACAGGTGCGCATCCGCTCCTCCGCCGAGACGGTGGGGCAGGCCTTGGCCGAAGCCGGGATTCCGCTCCTCGGGCTGGATGCCAGCATCCCGTCCGAACACGAACCGCTGCCCGCCGACGGACAAATCCGCCTCGTCCGCGTCGTCGAAAGCATTGCCCTGATCCAGAAACCCATCCCCTACGGCACGCGCGTCGAACTCTCCGCCGATCTGGAACTCGACCAGCGGGCGCTCATCCAGGGCGGCGAACCCGGCCTGGCGATTGCCCGCCTCCGCACCCGCAGCGAGGACGGCGCGACCGTTTCGCAGGTCAGCGAAACCGAGGCCGTTGTCCGCCCGCCGATAGACGAGGTGATGGGCGTCGGCACGAAAGTCGTTATCCGCACCGCTGTGGTGGACGGCGTGACCATCGAATATTGGCGCGCCATCACCATGTACGCCACCTATTACAAGCCCTGCATCCCCGGCACGAACATCTGCGACTCGTACACGGCTTCGGGAATGACGCTCAAAAAAGGAGTCGTGGCGGTGGTCTACCCCTGGTATCTGCTCCTGGCCGGAGAGCGGGTATTCGTCCCCGGCTATGGCGAGGCGGTTATTGCCGATAACAACGGCGCGCGCACCACCATTTACGGCACACGCTGGATTGACCTGGGCTACGCTGAAACGGACGTTCATGACTGGGTCAACCGCTACGTGACCGTCTATTTTCTCACCCCCGTCCCGGCCAACATTGACCAGTTATACGTCCTGCCATGAACATCCCCTCCCTCCCCCCTCTGAACATTGCCGCGCTCCTGCGGGAGTACGGACTGCGCCCCAGCAAAGGCTTGGGGCAAAACTTCCTGCTGGATAACAGCGCGCTGCAAAAGGTCGTTGCGGCGGCGGACATCGGGCCTGCGGACGCGGTGCTGGAGATTGGTCCCGGCTTGGGCAGTCTCACCCGTTACCTGGCGCTTCTGGCGGCTTCGGTGACGGCGGTGGAACTGGACGGGCGTCTCTTCCCGGCGCTGGAGAAGATTCTGCGGCCTTATGCCAAGGTCCGCCTGGTGCAGGGCGACATCCTGAAACTCGATCCCGCCGAACTGATGGCGGCGGACGATTATCTGGTCGTTGCCAACATTCCCTACTACATCACCTCTGCGGTCATCCGCCACCTTCTGGAAAGCGCCCGCCGCCCGCGCCGCGTGGTGCTGACCGTTCAGCAGGAGGTGGCCGCCCGCGTCTGCGCCCTGCCGGGGGAAATGAGTCTGCTGGCTTTGAGCGTGCAGGTCTATGGCCGGCCGCAAGTGAAAGCGCACATTCCGGCCGGGGCATTCTACCCTCCGCCGCAAGTGGACTCGGCAGTATTATGCGTGGACATTTACGCCGAGCCGGTCATTCCATCCTCTCTGCTGGAGGCCTTTTTCGTCCTGGCGCGGGCGGGCTTCTCCCAAAAACGCAAAACATTACGCAACTCGCTTTCGGCGGGTTTGCGGCTGGCTCCGGCAGAAGCCGAAACAATGCTCGCCGCGGCGGGCATCGAGCCGCAGCGGCGGGCAGAAACGCTCAGTTTAGAAGAGTGGAAAGCGTTGTGTGAGGAATATCAGGCGCTCAAAGCCAGAAACTGATTCAGGCCGGCTTGCGGCGGCGCAGGTCGCGGTAAGCCCACAAAACCTGCCAGACGCGGAAGGCTGCTTCAACCTGAATTCGAAAAGACATCTTCGACTTTCCCCAGCGCCGGTCGGCAAAGTAAATCGGCGTTTCGATGATGCGGCATCCCAGCAGATGAGCGAGATAGGCCATCTCCACCATAAAGACATAGCCGCTCGATTTCACGCGTTCCAGCGGCATGGCCTGAAGGGTAGATTTTTTCCACAGCCGGTAGCCGCCGGTCACGTCGCGGATGGGCAGTCCCAAAATGGTGCGGGCGTAGAAATTGCCAAAAGCCGAAAGCGCTTTGCGCCAGAGTGGCCAGTGAATATCGGTGCTTCCGCCGGGCACATAGCGGGAGCCCAGCACCAGGTCGCAGGTCTCGAGGCGCTGCGCCATTTCGACCAGCACGGCCGGGTCATGAGAGAAGTCGCAATCCATCTGGGCAATCGCGTCCACGTCCTCGCGCTGGAGCAACTGAGCAAATGCCTGGAGGTAGGCCGAAGATAATCCCAGTTTGCCGCGACGGTGCATCACTTCCACGCGGCCGGGATGGGCGGCGGCGAGTTCATCGGCAATCCGGCCGGTGCCGTCGGGGCTGTTATCATCCACCACCATAACCTTGAGCGCCAAGGGAAGCGCAAATAAAGCGGAGACCAGTTTGGGCAGGTTCTCCGCTTCGTTGTAAGTGGGAACGACAAGAGTAATCCGATAAGACATGCCTATTTCTTCTTGCGCAAGAGAGCAAGTTTGATATCCTCCACCGAGGTAAAAGCATTTTCGGCAGAAGACAGTGAACCAATTTTGATTTCGAGACGATTCTTGAGCATGGAAGGCTGCTCGCGGTCTTTGATGGGGTAGAAATAATCCATGGACTGTTCTAACCGAGAGCGAACGCGTTCCTGAATGGCTGCAGCACGTTCTGCTTTAGTAACAAGAACGAAATCGGTTACATCGAGATGGCCCAGGAAGTCATCATGCCCGCCTAGTTCGCGAACGGCATTTTGAATCATCAGACTCACCGCCCGCAGAACATCATCGGAAGCCACAAAGCCGTACTTTTCGCGGAAGGCATCGAGGTTGACCAGCGAGATAATCATCATCACCCAGTCGACGCGGCGCAGACAGTCGTTCAAATGCTCATCCACCAGCATGCCGTCGGGCAGGCCGGTGACAGGGTTAGTCAGGGTATCCTGGCGGGAGCGCATCATGGCATTGCGCACGCGCAACCGCAGTTCCTGTACATCGAACGGTTTGGTGATGTAGTCATCGGCGCCAAGTTCTAACCCCTGGAGCCGGTCGTTGCGATCACGTTTTTCGGTCAAGAAAATGATGGGAATGTCTGCCGTGCGGCGATTGCTGCGCAATTGGCGCGCCACTTCATAGCCGTCAATATCGGGGAGGCGGATGTCGAGAATGACCAAGTCAGGGCGCGAAGCCTGACAGGCGCGCAAACCATCCTCGCCCCAGTTGACTGTAAAGACCTCATAGCCCTGAACGCGAAAATATGCGTTCAACATGTCAGCCACATCAAGGTCGTCCTCGACGATGAGCAGTTTTTGTTTCGCCTCGGCCATAAGGGCCTGCCTCAGGAAATGGGTTCTTTCTGAATTACGAACTCACAGACGGGGTCGCCCATGGCATGGCACTTGGACTCGTTGACGCGAAATTCAAGACCGCCAGAGACCCAGGTCAGCATGGCCTGCAGGAGGCCGGTAGAAATGTAACAAACCGGCTTGTCCAGCCCCTGCCGCCCCCAGCAAATCGGGCAACGGTGAATGGTCCAGATGAAAGCGTCATCGGTCTCGTCCACCGTTGTGTGCTGGTCAGTAACCTGTGAGAAAATCTTTGCCGCCGCCGGCAGCCCGATACGGATTTTTGCCTGCAAAGGCAAGACCTTGAAAGCCAGATCGCCCACCCCGGCTAAAGCGCCGAAATTTTTCAGAGCGTCGTTGAAGGTAGCACGTCCGGCGCGCAAGGCCAGCCCGCGCCCGCCACGCGGCCCATACATTTCTTCCAGGGCCACATGAATAGCGGTGAAATCTGCAAAGTCGAACTCCCGCTCCAGATTGTCGGGCGGATAGTTATCAATCAGGTTGCTCAGGCCAGCCAGGTTGAGAATGGCATTTAACCCATTTTTGCCCATAACCTCTTCATAGGCCTCGAGAGCAATGCGGACGAATTTGTTGGCATAATAGAAGCCGCTCTTGGGAATGCTTTCCATAAGTTTTCTGCCCTTAAATGAGTTTGCTCAGGTCTTCCGCCGCGCGGCGCATATCGAGGAAGATAAGGCCTAATTTGGCCTGCTCGCGCGCCAAGGCCGTCAGCACGGCCTCTTCGCCTACCGACATCAGGACAACATAGCCCTTTACTCCCTTGATGTAAACCTGTTCAAGGGAACCACGTCCGAGTTCGGTGGCGATTCGCTCGCCCAGCGATAGCATAGCCGCCGACATGGCCGAGACGCGGTCTTCCTCCACCCCTTGCGGAAGGGCCGAAGCAATACTCAGACCGTCCACACTCACTACGGCAGACGCCTCGATATCTGGAGAAGAAGCCTGCAACTCGCGCAGACGGTCCACCATCAGTTGAGTACGATTCTTAGTCAAGCCTGCCTCCTTGTCCCAATCTCGTCTTAAATTTTTTTTGAAATGGACGGTGCAAATTTAGCACAGGGCGGACAATGTGTCAAGTTACGCGTCCCCCAAAAGGATGAGGCCGCCTTACAAATTAGTAAGAGACGAAAGCATGCTATAATCTCATTCTTGTACATGCGACTGCTCAACCTGTTCCTCTCCCTGCTGATTCTGATGAGCGGCGTCCTCAGCGGAAACCGCCAAACGGTGCGCGGCGAAACGCCCCCCGAACCCGATTCCGGGGCTGTGGTCTGCGCGCCGGGCATTTATGTCGTGACGCCGAGCGACTGCCTGCCGCTGGGGCCGTCCGAAGAACTGGCCCGGCTGGGCGAACAGGGTATTCCCTACCCCATTCCGCCTCTGCCCGCCTATCCGCCCGACCAAGCGTTGAACAATGTTCCTTACCGATACTTCAAAGTGCCCGAACAAGGCACGCCGCTCTTTCTCTCGCTGGAAGACGGTATCAATAACCAGCCGTCGAATTCCATCGCCCCAGGATTCATTTACGTTTCCTACGAAGCATTGGTGGACACGGAACAAGGCAGTTTCTACAAACTGCGTGACGGCTCGTGGATTCGCGCTGAAGGCTCTCGCGTGGCTTTGCCGATTTTTCAGGGACTGCTGTTCAGTTCCACGCCGCGCGTCTCCTTCGGCTGGGTGCTAGGACAAGTTCCTTCTTACCAATCGCCGGCTTTTGGAGCGCCGGAGACAGGGAAAATCTATTACAGATACAATGTGGTCCAAATTTTTGCCGCCCGTGAAGTGAATGGGCATACTTGGCTGTTGATAGGTCCTGACGAATGGCTGGATTACCGCCATGTCGCCCGCGTCGACCCGAGGTCTACGCCGCCCGAAGGGGTAACCGCCGACCGCTGGATTGAGGTCAACCTGGACGAACAAACGCTGGCTGTGTACGAGGAGAATCAACTGGTCTTTGCCACCATTGTTTCCAGCGGAGTCGAACCCTTCTGGACCCGCCCTGGGCTTTTTCAAATCTACGAGAAGAAGGCTGTCGAGACGATGAGCGGCGCAACCACCGCTGACCGCTCAGATTACTACTACCTGCAAGACGTCCCCTGGACGATGTACTTCGACCAGAAGCGCGCCCTGCATGGAGAGTACTGGCACACCGGTCTCGGCTATCCGCGCAGTCATGGCTGTGTAAACCTTTCGGTCGGCGATGCTCGCTGGCTCTTCGAGTGGGCCAACCTCGGAGACTATGTTTATGTATACGACCCCTCCGGGCGGACACCCACCGATCCCTCCCTTTATGGAGCCGGTTCTCCTTGACGTCCTTCTCACTACATGATAAACTATCGCCCGCTCACGCAGAAAAGAGCAAACTGGTCCCGTGGTGTAGCGGTTTAACATGCGGCCCTGTCAAGGCCGAGATCGCGGGTTCGAATCCCGTCGGGGCCGCCATGAAGAGGTTCAGTCTGGTTAATGAAACCGGGCTGTTTTTTTGTCCATAGACAAATCAAAATGTATTCTCCAAATTCCTATCCAATGTCGAAAGAAACCAACTTGCCAACAGGATGAAAATGTCATATACTGCGATTGACAAAAAACATCATCTTCTTCTTTACGGAGGCTTTATGGCAAAACCAAACAATTCATTAAATCTTCTCAATTTGTTCCAAACGGTTGCACAATCCCTGGCAGAACAGCAGCAAGCCTTGAATCAAGCCGATACATATAATCACGACCATGGCGACAACATGGTTGAAACTTTCTCGCTGATTACGAAAGCCCTTTCACAAAAGCAAGACGCACCGCCTTCGGAGCAGTTGGCATATGCCAGTAAATTATTGAGCCAGCAGCAAAGCGGCTCAGCGAAATTGTATGCGCAAGGACTTTTAAATGCATCAAAAGAATTCAAGGGCCAGAAACAAATTACAGCAGAGAATGCCATGGCTCTGGTGCAGGCTCTGATGGGGGCCGAGAAACCACCGGCTGCCGCGGCGCAATCTGGTGCAGGGGATTTGCTGGGAGCCTTGCTGAATGCCGCGGCTCCTGCACAAACCCAGCCTCAGGCCCAGCAAGACAACGGTCTCGACGCCGGCGACTTGCTAAACGCAGGGCTGGCCTTTTTAAGCACCAAATCACGGGGCGGGAGCAACACCGAGGCATTGGTGAATGCTTTGCTGGCCGGCAGCGCGATGGGAAACAGCGGTCACCGGGCTCAGTCCGGCGCCATTGTCATCAATTCGCTTTTGCAAGCCATTAATGCCATGAGCAGCCGCAATTAAACTTCATTCAAACAAAAAAAAGGAGCAAATATTATGACCAAGTTGATTGAAATCGAAGGCATCGGCCCCAAATATGCCGAGAAGTTGGAAAAGGCTGGCATCGCATCTATTAATGCGTTGCTCGAGAAGGGTAAGACCCCCAAGGGCCGGAAGGAGATTGCAGAGACCACCGGCATTTCGGAAGATTTGATTCTGCAATGGGTCAATCATGCTGACCTGTTCCGCATCAAGGGCGTTGGCCCGGAATACGCAGATTTGCTGGAAGCCGCCGGCGTAGACACAGTCGCCGAACTGGCACAGAGAAAGGCCGAAAATCTCCATCAAAAGTTGGCCGAAGTCAATGAAGCAAAAAATTTGGTGCGAAAACTTCCGTCCGTCGAACAGGTTCAGGATTGGGTTGAGCAAGCCAAGTCTCTGCCTCGCGTCATCAATTATTAGCCTCTTCGGGATTCCAGAATCAAAAACGCCATCGGCGCACGCCGATGGCGTTTCGCTTTTATTCGAGGCCGACTAATCGAGCAATTCGGGCGGGACCTTGCCGCCATTTTCGGCAATTGCCTTCAAGAGGGCTTTGTGCGTCCAAACATTGCGCTTGTACGAATCGCCCATCTCGGACTCGGGGCAGCCCAGTTCGACAGCCAGTTCGCGAATGTCTTCGGGTTTATGGGGCAGACCCAGCAGCGCCATCAAATCGTTGATAGACTGACGCCAGTTGAGTTCGATGGGGCTTTTCTTCGCCAAATTATCCAGCATTGCCTGAACGTCCACCATGGGCATTTCGACAGGCTTCTCTTCAGCAGGTTCTTCAGCCTTTGCGCCTGCCTCGGCGATTTTCTTGCCCATTTCCTGGGACATTGGCTTAATCGTTGGGGCACCACCAGGTACGACAGTTCCTCGCCCGCCCATGGCGTTTTGCGTGGCCGCCGGCTTTTCAGCCTTCTTGAGACCAAGTTTTTCAAAAATAGATTTTAGCAAACTCATAGGAGACCTCCTAAAAATATGGGTATAGGCTTACAATTTTGTAAAAAAGATTATACTACAGAAACTTGTTCTGATTAGGCGCTGAAGAAGCACATAAGTACTAATCAAGAGCACATTCAGCACGAGACCACCCTAGACTCTGTAACCGACTGTAATGTCACTCTCTCATGTAATTGACGCCCTTCTCGAAGAGGCCGTTGCCCGCGGCGAGTTCGACAATCTGCCGGGCAAAGGCCAGCCGCTTGACCTTTCGGCGTATTTCGACACTCCCGAAGAGGTGCGTTTGGCGTATTCGATTTTGAAAAACGCCAGCATCTTGCCGTCAGAGGCAGAACTGCTCAAAGAAATCGCCGTTCTACAGGAGGCGCTCAATACCAGTTTTGACTGTTCCGAACAAGGCCGCCTGCGTAAGGCAATTCAGGAACGCTTGCTGAAATATCGGCTTCTGGTGGATAGAAGGCGCTAGAGGAAAACAAAAAATGCTTCCGGCGAGAAATTTCTCCGGAAGCATTTTGTTTTTGGGAGCAGACTTATACCACCCAAAAGTGCGGGAAAATCAGCCGCAGGGCAATATCCATAATCAGGCCAAGCATAAACCACATGCCAAAGGCGCGGTTGTTGACAAAGGCCTGCGGGGCAAAGTAGAGCGGCCAGCCGCCCTGCCCGTCGGGAAAGCCTTCAGGACGGCTTTCCGGCTTGGGCTTGAGGAACTGGGGATAGATTTTCAGGAATTGCGGCACGGCCAGGAAAACAAGTAACATTACGGGGGTGAAGTAGCGAATCACAATCAGGTAAATCACCAGCAGATAGGGCGCGACCATCATTGCCAGCACGGCGTAACGGGCGGCTTTTTCGCCGATGACGACCGGCAGCGTGTAGATTTTCTTCTCTAAATCAATAGCGCGCTTGTCAATGTGCTTGCCGAAAATGACCGTTGTCACCCCCAGCACATACGGTAAACTGGCGAGGGTAACATTCCAGTTCCACATTCCAGTCAGCACATAGTAGCCGCCGCCGATCATCAGCGGCCCCCAGACGATGAGGACGGCCAGTTCGCCCAGCGCCCAGCCCTTCATCGGCCAGGTATAGAAGAGGACAAAAACGATGCCCAGACCAAGTAGCAGCCAGATGACAGGGGCCCAGCCGTTCAGGGCAAGCAGGAACAGACCACAGGTCAGGGCAAGGAGGCCGGTGACGGCAAAATAAGTCAGGTGCTGGCGCTTCGTCAAAAGGCCATGCGCCATCGGCTGAGGGCCGTACATCGTGCGGAAGTAGTTGTCTTTATCCACGCCGCGCATGTAATCGGTGAAGTCGTTGAAAATGTTATTGGATGCGTGCGCAAGGACCAGGCCGAGGGTCAGGATGAACCAGGCCAGCGGGTTGACGGTATATCCATCGTGCAGGGCAAACAGCCCGGCCAGGACGGCGGAGAGGAAGGTCATTATCAGCACCGCGGCGCGGCTGGCAATTAGCCACTTCGAGACGAGGTCGAGGGCGTTCCACTCCTCTTTGGAAACAGCGGGGATAACGGTAAGGGCTTTCTTCCACATCGTGAAGTTCATTGTGACACAGTCTCCTGTCTTTTCTTTCAAACTTGGCCGATTATACTACCAGTCCGCCTTTGAAGTATGCAAAGCACATAGCAGGAAAACAAGCACATTCGTCTGTGAGTTTTATCACAAAAAGGAATGATTAATCCCACTTACGGTTTTTGAACAAAAAAAACATACTAGAATAGTCCAACCCAGGCATTAAAAAGCCTGAGACCCATTTTCGACGGAGCGCGCTTATGACAAGTACACACCCCTCTAGCACGCCCTCGCTCATCCAGGAAGTTGCTCAACGCACCCCCGGCAACTCGCGTTTGGAGATGTGCATCCAATGCGGCACCTGCGGCGGGTCCTGCCCGTCTGGGTCGGCCATGGATCACACCCCCCGCGCCATCTTTGCCATGCTGCGCGCCGGCATGCGCGAAGAGGTGCTGAAGAGCAACACTCCCTGGATGTGCGTCTCGTGCTACTATTGCACGGTACGCTGTCCTCAGCAAATCCATATCACCGACGTCATGTATACCCTCAAAAACATGGCGCTTGAATCTGGCCTGGTGCAGGACAAGACTGCGTCCGATTTCTCAAAGACTTTCATCAGTTATGTTGAGAATTACGGGCGCAGTTTTGAAATCGGCCTGGCCGGGATTCACAACCTGGCGCATCCGAAACTGGCTGCCCGACTGCCACAAATGGCGCCGATGGCGCTTGGGATGCTGGTCAAGAAGGGCATGTCCCCCCTGCCCCCCAAGCGCATCAAGGGCATGAACGGGTTGAAGAAAATCCTCAAGCGCGCCAAGGAACTGGAGGCCGTATGAAAGACTACATCTTTTATCCCGGCTGCTCGATGGAAAGCAGCGCCAAAGCCTATTATCACTCTGTAATGGCCGTATGTGAGGCGCTGGAAGTTCATCTCAAAGAAATTGATGACTGGAACTGTTGCGGCGCAACGGAGTATCTCTCGCTCGACCGGATGCCGGCCTACGCCCTGATCGCCCGCAACCTGGCCCTGGCCGAACAGCAAGCCAACGGCTCGAAAACTGTCGTTGCCCCCTGCTCGGCCTGCTACCTGAACCTGGCCAAGGCCGACCACTACATGCGCGAAGACCCGGCCTTTGGCGCCAAAATCAACGAAGCGCTGGCCGCCGGCGGCCTGCACTACGACCCCGGCACGCTGGCCGTGCGTCACCTTCTGGACGTGGCATTGAACGACATCGGGCTGGAGGCCATCCGCGCCAAAGTGGTCAAGCCGCTCAGGGGTTTGCGCGTCGCCCCCTATGTGGGCTGCATGCTCCCTCGCCCGGACTACAACAAGCGCTATTCCGACACCGAATACCCCACCGAACTGGATGACCTGCTCAAAGCCCTCGGGGCGGAGGTGATTGACTTCCCGCTCAAGACGGCCTGCTGCGGCGGCCACATGACGCAAATCGGCCCGGATACTGCCTTTGAACTCATCCGCCGCATTGTGGCCGGCGCCGACCAGTACAAAGCCGATGTCATGGTCGCTCTCTGCCCGATGTGCCAGATGAACCTGGACTCCTTCCAGGGTCAAATGAACGGCTATTTCAAGACGAATTACAACATCCCGATTCTGTTTTTCACCCAATTGATGGGAATTGCCTTCGGTATTGCGCCGGAGAAACTCGGCTTTGGGGCGGAATTTGTGTCAGCCCGTCCGGCGATGAGCCGCATCGGCGTCCAGACTCCCGAACCGGCCGCGGCAGCCCCGGCAGCCAAAAAGCCCTCCGGCCTACCGATGCCGCCGCCCCTGAAGAAGGGCGTTTCATCCACCTCTACTGAGGAGGCCAAGCAATGAGCGATAAAAACAGACCTCAAGAACGCATTGGCGTTTATATTTGTCATTGTGGCAGCAACATTGCCGGCGTTGTGAACGTTTCCGAGGTCAGCACCTGGGCCGGCCAGGAACTGGCCAAAGAAGGCGTGGTCGTCTCGCGTGACTACAAATTCATGTGCTCCAGCCTGGGCCAAGAACTCATCGAGAAGGACATCAAAGAACATGGCCTGACCCGTGTGGTAGTGGCCGCCTGCACGCCGCATTTACACGAGGCGACCTTCCGCGGCGCCTGCGCCCGCGCCGGATTAAACCCTTATCTATTCGAGATGACCAACGTCCGCGAACAGGACTCCTGGGTCACCACCGACAAAGAAGAAGCGACCAAAAAAGCAAAAGCGTTGGTAGCCGCTGCAGTAGGACGCGTCGCCTATCAACAGCCGCTGGAATCACTCTATGTCCCGATTGATCCAAACGTGCTGGTGGTTGGCGGTGGTATCACGGGCATCCAGGCAGCGCTGGAAATTGCCAACAGCGGACACCACGTCTTCTTGGTAGAGCGTGAACCTTCGCTGGGCGGGCATATGGCTCAGTTCGACAAGACCTTCCCCACCCTGGACTGCTCAGCCTGTATCCTTACCCCCAAGATGTTTGATGCCGGCAACCACAAAAACATTACGCTGCTTACCTGGAGCGAGGTGGAGAAAGTAGAAGGCTATATCGGCAATTTTACCGTCACCATCCGCAAACGCGCTCGCTATGTTGTGGAAGAATTGTGCACCGGCTGCGGCGTGTGCGAAGAAAAATGCCCCAAGAAAGTAGTGGATACAATCTTTGAGGCCGGCCTAGGCTATCGCAAGGCCATCTATCGCCCCTTCCCGCAGGCCGTGCCGAAGTACCCGGTCATTGACCGCGAAAACTGCACCTACTTCCAGAAGGGCACCTGCAAGGCCTGCGAAAAGTTCTGCCCCACCAATGCCATCAAATTTGACCAGCAGGATGAAATCATCACCGTCAAGGTCGGCAACATCATCCTGGCCACCGGCTACGATCTCTTTGATGCCCGCAAAGTCACGAATTACGGCTATGGGCGGCTGGCAAACGTCTTCACCAGTCTGGAATTCGAACGCATGACCAACGCCGCCGGCCCGACGATGGGGCGCGTCGTCTTACGGGATGGCGTCACCCAACCGAAGAGCGTGGCCATCATTCATTGCGTAGGGAGTCGCGACAAGAATTACAACAATTACTGCTCGGCCATCTGCTGTATGCAAAGCCTGAAGTTTGCCCACCTGGTCAAGGAAAAGACCAACGCAGAAGTTTACCAGTTCTATATTGACATGCGCACGCCCTCCAAAACCTACGATGAGTTTTATCAACGCATCATCCACGAAGGCGTGAACATGATCCGCGGCAAGGTAGCCGAAGTCACCGACGCCGCCCGCGAACCGGGAGAAGAAGGCAAACTGATCGTCCAGGTGGAAGATACGCTGATCGGAAAACAGCGTCGTATTCCGGTGGATATGGTCATCCTTTCGGCGGGTCTGCAAGCCCGCGCCGACGCCAAGGAAGTTGCCCAAAAATTCGGCATCTCCTGCAGCGCAGATGATTGGTTTATCGAGCGCCACCCCAAACTTGATCCGGTGGCGACCATGACCGACGGCGTGTTTGTGGCCGGCGCCTGCCAGGGGCCAAAAGATATCCCCTCCAGCGTAGCACAAGGTGCGGCAGCTGCGGCTCGTGTCCTCTCTATTATCAGCCAAGGCGAAATCGAGATTGAAGCCGCCACGGCCATCGTAGATGAGACAACCTGCGTAGGCTGCAAGCAATGCATTGCCTCCTGCCCCTACCAGGCAATTGTCTACCTGGAAGACAAAGGGAAGGCTTACGTCCAAGAAGCATTGTGCAAGGGCTGCGGCACCTGCGTGGGGACCTGCTTGCCGAAGTCCATCACCCTCAAGCACTTTACCGATGACCAAATTGTGGCCGAAATGCTCGGCGCCATGCAGGTCATGAAATCCTTCGAAACAGCGGAGGTGGAATAATGTACGAACCAAAAATTATCGGCTTTCTGTGTAACTGGTGCTCTTACCGTGGCGCGGATACGGCCGGTATGGCACGCATGAAATATCCGCCGAACGTCAAGATCATTCGCGTGCCATGCAGCGGACGCGTCTCCCCCGAACTGGTTCTGCGCACTTTCCGAGAGGGCGCGGATGGCGTAATGGTGCTGGGCTGCCACATCGGTGACTGTCACTACAGCACCGGCAACCATCGCACCGCAAAACGCATGCCCATCCTCAAAAAACTTCTCGAATATAGCGGCATTGATCCAGAACGGCTGTGCATCAACTGGGTCTCGGCTGCCGAAGGCGAAAGATTTGCCACCGTCATTAAAGAATTCACCGAGAAAATCAGCGCCCTGCCGCCCTTTATGGAGACGATGAAATGAGCGACAGATTGACCTCCCTGAGAGAAACGATTGAAAAAGTTTTGCCCGAAGTGGATGGCGTCCTGGCGTTGCGGAGCGGCCCAAGTGGGATCGTGGCGCCCTATCTGTTCCACAAAGAACGCCCTGAAGAATTGGACAAACTGGCCATCTGGCCGAAAGAGCCCGTGCCGGATACGCTGAAAATCATCCTGCGCGCCCATCCCGACGCCAAATTGGCCATTGTCTGCCGGGGATGCGAGGAGCGCGGCATCGTTGAGATGTATAAGCATGCTCAACTGAACTTGGACAATGTCATCCTCATCGGCTTGCAATGCGAGCAAAGCGAAGCGGAATTCTGCCGCTGCGCCAAACCCTTCACAGTTCACGCCAAGACAGTAGTTGGCGAGCCCATCCAGGGCGTCCCCGACCCGTTGACCGATAAAATTGCCGCCATGAGCCGGGAAGAAAAAGAGGCCTTCTGGAAGCAGGAATTTGAGCATTGCATCAAATGCTATGGCTGCCGCAACATCTGCCCGCAATGCTTCTGCAATATCTGCGCGCTGGAAGATGAAAAATGGGTTCAAACCGGCCGCCTGCCCATGCCGGCCCCCTCTATGTACCATCTCATTCGCGCCATGCACATGACCGCAAAGTGTGTGGCCTGCCGCGAGTGTGAAGAGACGTGCCCGGCTGATATCCCTATGGCAGTTCAGTTCCGCCTGATTGCCAAAGATGTCAAAGAAATGTTCAATTATGAGCCTGGCGCGTTGCTGGAGCAAAAGCCGCCGCAATTACTGGTGCTCGAAGAAGGCGAGTACGAGCGTACCGGTTTGCCGCACTAAGGAGGAACGCCATGATTGAATATGAGAATGTACTCACAACATGTCCATACTGCGGCACAGGCTGTGCACTGCATTTGCAAGTACTGGATGGCCAACTGGTAGGCGTCCTGCCTGCCAAAGATCATCCCGTCGGCCAGGGCGGATTGTGCATCAAAGGTTGGAACGCACACGCCTTTGTCAATCATCCCGACCGGCTCAAGACACCCTTGATCCGTAAGAATGGCAAGTTTGTTGAAGCCACTTGGGAGGAAGCGCTGAGCCTGATTGCCGATAAACTCAAGCAGGTGAAGCAAGAAAGCGGCCCGGACAGCATTGCCTTCCTGTCCTCAGCAAAATGCACCAACGAGGAAAATTACGTATTGCAAAAGTTTGCCCGCGCTGTGATCGGCACTAACAACGTTGACCACTGCGCCCGCCTGTGTCACGCTTCCACGGTGGTTGGCCTGGCGGCTGTTTTTGGTAGCGGCGCCATGACCAACACCGTCCCGGAGTTCGAGACCGATACCAATTGTTTCCTGATCATCGGCTCGAATACAACCGAAAACCACCCTCTGATCGGCACGCGCGTCCTAAAGGGCAAGAAGCGCGGCGCCAAAGTCATCGTGCTTGACCCCCGCAAGACGCAATTGGCCCATTGGGCAGACATCTATCACTCGTTCCGCCCCGGCAGTGACGTGGCCATCTTCAACGCCCTGATGAATGTCATCATCAGCGAAGGCCTCGAAGACAAGCAATTTATCGCCGAACGCACCGAGGATTATGAGGCCCTAAAGGCCGTGGTGGCAAATTACACGCCGGAGCGGGTGGCCGAAATCAGCGGTGTCCCGGCCGATGTGTTGCGCGAGGTTGCCCGAACATACGCGCAGAATAAACCGTCTGCTATCTTGTACTCGATGGGCATTACCCAGCACACCACGGGCGTGGACAACGTCAAATCCACAGCCAATCTAGCCATGCTATGCGGCAATCTGGGTATTGCCGGAGGCGGCATCAACGCGCTGCGCGGCCAGAACAACGTCCAGGGCGCATGCGATATGGGCGCGTTGCCGAATGTATACCCCGGATATCAGGCCGTGACTGTTCCGGAAGTGCAGAAAAAGTTTGAGGAAGCCTGGGGAAGCACCAGTTCCTTGAACGTTGGCCTGACGGTAACGGAAATTGTCCATGCCGCAGGCGAGGGGAAAATCCGCGCCCTCTATATCATGGCCGAAAACCCGATGGTCTCCGACCCGGACCTCAACCACGTTCGCCAGCACTTACAGCAGACAGAATTCTTGGTTGTTCAGGATATCTTCTTGAGCGAAACCGCCCAACTGGCGCACGTGGTCTTACCTGGCGTGTCTTTCGCTGAAAAGGATGGCACGTTCACCAACACGGAACGCCGTGTCCAACGCGTCCGCCAGGCCATCCAGCCGCTCGGTCAGGCCAAGCAAGACTGGGAGATTATCTGTGAATTGGCGCACAAGATGGGCGCATCCGGCTTCGATTTTGATTCACCTGAGACCATCATGCGCGAAGTCAACCGCTTAACGCCCTCATACGCCGGTATCACCTATCCGCGCCTGGAAGAACTCGGTTCCCTGCACTGGCCCTGCCCGGCAGAAGATCATCCCGGCACTCCTATTTTGCACAAAGGCAAGTTTGCGCGCGGCCTGGGTAAATTCTCGCCACTCGAGTTCAAAGAACCTGATGAACTGCCTAGCGATGAGTATCCTTTCATTCTCACGACCGGCCGCGTCATGTTTCACTTCCATACCGGTACCATGACCCGCCGTTCCAAGAAATTGCACAGTGAAGTGCCGGAAGCCTATGTGGAAGTGAACGTGGACGACGCCAAAAAGATCGGTCTGAACGGCCACAAGCGCGTGCGCGTTTCGAGTAAGCGCGGCCAAATTGAATTGGGTGTGCGCGTTACCGACGACATCAAGCGAGGAGTGGTCTTCATCCCCTTCCACTTCGCCGAGGCAGCAGCCAATGTGCTGACCAATGCTGCTATTGACCCTGTAGCCAAAATTCCTGAGTACAAAGTCTGCGCCGTCAAGGTCGAGGTTGCATAATTCTGTGTTGCCTGCTCCAGAAAGTCTCTTTGTGGAGCAGGCAGCCATTTTACAGGAGAAACACCATGGACATTCGCAAAATTTACGAGTACGCGCTCCAGCGCGAACATGAAGGCAAGCGTTTCTTTGAGGAAAATGCCGCGCGGCTCAAGAATGCCGTAGCCGCAAGCGCCTTCAAGGAACTTGCTGCTGAAGAGCAAAAGCACATTGAATTCATTGAAGCCCAGATTGCCGCCTTAGACAAAGGCGAGGCCGGTAGCAGCGCTGCCTTGAGCAAAGCGCTGGAAGAGGGCGCCTTTTTCTCCCAGCGCGCCCAGTCCGAAATGCTTGACCAGACTGTCTTGGAAGCCATGGTGCCGGACCTGCCCGTGTTGCGCATGGCCTATCTCATCGAACAAGATTTTGCCGCCTTCTATCAGAAATCGGCCCGTGCAGCCGAAGGCGAGGCCAAAAAGGTCTTGCAAATGTTGGCCAAATGGGAACGCGGTCACGAGGCGCTATTCAAGAAAATGCACGACCAGGCCTATGAACTGTATGCCCAGATGCCGTGGGGAGGCTAAGGTAGCCTGATGACCCATCTGCCTCAATTCTTGCGCTATCGCGCAGGTCAATGGGAGACACTAGGAAGGGAAGTGATTACTGAAACGCCTGTCTCGATTACCGTCAACGGACAGGTGTGGATTACTTTGATGTGTACGCCGACCGACATAGAGGCGCTGGCCGTTGGCTTTTTGTTCAACGAGGGCGTTATCAAGAGCAAGGAAGAAATCGAACTGCTCCAGGTATGCGAACATGGCGACAATGTAGATGTGTGGCTCAATCATCCTGTTGAGCCACCGCGCACCTGGCGGCGCACATCGGGTTGCACCGGAGGAGCGACTGCTGTTATTCTCGAAAAAATCCAAACGAAACTCTGCACAAACGGCTGGGGGCTGACGCCCTCAATGATTAGCCAACTGGTCGAGATGCTGCTGGAAGCCCAAAATCTTTACAGGGAAGTCGGCGGAGTTCATACATCCATTCTCAGCGACGGAGAACGTGTGTTGGTCGCCAGCGAGGATGTCGGCCGCCATAACTCGCTGGACAAAATTGCTGGCCGCTGCCTGCTGGAAGGCATTCAGCCCGCCCACCGGATACTAATCACCACCGGGCGAATCAGTTCAGAAATGATCCAGAAAGCAGCCCGCATCGGAGCGTCTATTGTCATTTCGCGAACGTCTGCAACCTCCCTGTCTGTGATGCTGGCAGAAAGATGGAACATTACCCTCATCGGCTATGCGCGGCGCGACCAGTTCATACTCTACACACACCCAGAACGCATTTTACAAAGCGCCGTTGTGCCTGAAAAAAATTCGCCCAAGGAGGTTTGACTTACAGACAAACCAATGTGATTGCCCAAGCGGTTGCATTTTCAGAACAGATTGGCTGTATGCCAAAACAAACTCACAAATAAGGAGATTTCATCATGACGGAACAAATTTCTTTTGACGCTCTTCTGCCGCCTGCGATGGCGGCCAAAGCCGAAGACATCGGGGTCAAGAAAGCCAACCTGAAATTCCTCAACATGTTCTTGCTGGCCATTCTGGCTGGCGCCTTCATCGGTATTGGGGCTATCTTTGCCACCACAGTTGCGGCGGGCAGCATCTCAATTGCCGATCCATCCGGCACCACAGCCTTCAAAACCGGCCTGCCTTATGGCGTGAACCGCTTGCTGGTCGGCCTGGTCTTCACCGTCGGCCTGATTCTGGTCATCGTCGGTGGGGCGGAACTCTTCACCGGCAACACGCTCATTACAATGGCTTTTGCCAGCAAGAAGGTAACCCTGATGCAACTGCTGCGCAACTGGGTCATCGTCTATATTGGCAACTTGGTCGGGTCGGTGCTGACCGCGTATATTGTCTTCTTGGGCAAGCAATACACGTTTGGGAATGGCGCGATTGGTCTGGCTGCGCTAAATATTGCCAACGCCAAAGTAAACCTGACCTTCATTCAGGCAGTTGCGCTCGGCATCATGTGCAATGCACTGGTCTGCATGGCCGTCTGGCTGTGCTTCAGCGCCCGCACCACTGCCGACAAAATCCTAGCCATCATCCCGCCCATCTCCTGCTTTGTAGCTGCCGGCTTTGAGCACAGCGTCGCGAACATGTACTTCATCCCCGCTGGCTTGTTCGTCAAGTACTTTGACCCGGGTTTCCTGACAACCATTGGCAAAACCGCTGCCGACTATGCCAATCTGACCTGGGGCAACTTCTTCATCGCAAACTTGCTGCCGGTGACGATTGGTAACATCATTGGCGGCGCCATCATGGTCGGTCTGATGTACTGGATGATCTATCTCCGCAAGAGCAGTTAGAAAAACATTCTCCCGGCCTTCTTTCTACCGCCCGTCTGCCGTGGACTACCTTGCTTTAGGCTATAAACTTCATTGGGGCTGACCGCCGGTTAGCCCCATCCTTTCTTGATCTGCTTACTGCTTTTTTCTTGGGAGGCTACCCATGCAATTGACTGTTGATGAAATCCTGCAACACAAAGGCCGCGAAGTGTGGACGATTGGCCCCAAGGCCACCGTCCTCGAAGCGCTGAAAATCATGGCCGAAAAGGATATTGGCGCTCTGATTGTCGTGGAAGAAGGCAAGGTCGTGGGAATCATTTCCGAGCGCGACTATGCCCGCAAAGTCGTCCTGCGCGGGCGTGCGTCTGTAAATACGCCTGTCAAGGACATCATGACGGATAAAGTCTTCTACGTAACGCCCAAAACAACCGTCAAAGAGTGCCAGGCGTTGATGACGGAACATAGCATTCGCCATTTGCCCGTGCTGGAAAATAGCAAACTGGTAGGTGTCATCTCCATTGGCGATGTTGTCAAGGCTGTCATAGACGAGCAGGAAGACACCATTTCGCATCTCTCCGACTACATTACAGGCAAGTACATGTAGAGAAGACTTGCCCAATGCAACAAAAATGGTAAGCAGAGAACACCAATGAGTCATAAACAAATTCAGCATCGAATTCCGGACCGTTCCACTGAAGAAGTCGTTGAACGTTATGGATACAACCCGGAGCATCTCGTCGAAATCCTGAAGGAATTGCAGAACCGGCCTGCGGGGCTGTCCCCCGAAGTCCTGACCGACACTGCCCATATGTTGAGGATACCGGCTCATCGCGTCTTCGGGATGGCAACCTTTTACTCTATGCTCTCACTCCAGCCGCGGGAACGCGTCCTGCGCGTTTGTGACGGACCAACCTGTTGGCTCAAACGCGCCAGCATGGAACCAGCCACAGCGCTCGTGGACGAATGGTCACAGGCCGCGTTGAAAGGCTACAAGGTAGAGCGAACCTCCTGCCTTGGCCTGTGCGACCGCGCCCCGGCTGTTTTGGTGGACGACGAACAGGCCGGCCCAGTCACGGCGCAGGATAAAGATAGAATCGGCAAGGGATGGCGCGGCACCTTGACCGATTACAGCGAACCGCGCAAGGGCGAAGTGCGCGTCATGCTGGCCAACGCCGGCAATCTAGACCCCTACAACCTCCAATCTGCGCTTGAACACGGCGCCTACGAAGGACTAAAAAAAGCCCTACAGATGTCTCCTGCTCAGGTGATTACCGAAGTGGAGAATTCCGGCTTGCAAGGGCGCGGTGGGGCGGGCTTCCCGGTGGGACGCAAGTGGAAATTCGTCGTCGGGGTGCAACGCACGCCCAAGTACATCATCTGCAACGCCGACGAATCTGAGCCGCTCATTTTCAAAGACCGCGTCCTGATTGACACCAACCCCCATCAAGCTTTGGAAGGGATGATCATCGCTGCCTACGCTTGCGGCGCCGAAGAAGGCTGGATTTACATTCGCGGCGAATATGCTGCCCAGGCGAAACGCCTTGAAATTGCCATTCGCCAGGCCGAAGAAGCGGGCTTTTTGGGCGAAAACATCCTCGGCAGCGGCTTTTCCTTCCACATTCACGTCCATCGCGGCGCAGGCGCCTACATTTGCGGCGAGGAGACGGCGCTGATCGAATCGCTGGAGGGGAAACGCGGCGAGCCACGCTTGCGCCCGCCGTTTCCCCCGGCAGTTGGCTTCCGCGGCCAGCCCACCCTGGTCAACAACGTCGAGACCTTCTCCGCCGTCCCCGCCATCGTGCGCAACGGCGCAGAATGGTGGCGCTCGCTCTCCACGTACTCCACGCCAGGGACAAAGATCTACATGCTCCTCGGGCACGTCAAACATCCGGGGCTATTTGAGGCCCCCTTCGGCCTGACCCTGCGCCAGGTCATCAACCGTTTCGGCGGCGGGATGCGGCCCGGCTCGGAATTCAAATTTGCCCTCACCGGCGGTGCGGCCGGCACCATTGTCAGTTCGTCACTGCTGGATACTCCCATTGACTATGCCTCCTCGCAAAAGGGGATCGGCCTCGGCGCAGGCGCCTTCCTGGTCTGCGACCAAAGCGTCTCGGTGGTAGCCTTTCTGCGTGAACTGTTGCATTTCTTTGCCGCCGAATCGTGCGGAAAATGCACCCCCTGCCGCGTGGGCACCTGGCGCGCCTATGAGATTCTCAAAGACATGGCCGCCGGCAAGGGACGAAAAGGCAACACTGAAGAACTGCGCGCCCTGGCCAAAAACATGCAAGTCGCTTCTTTCTGCGGCCTGGGGCAATCGGTGCCCATCCCGATGAAATCGGCGCTCGACCGTTTCACCGCCGAATTCTTGGCCGCGGAGCATTAGAACTATGACTATCCACATCACCATCAACGGACAAAAAATCGAGGCCCGCGACGGTCAAACCATCCTCGAAGCGGCGCGCGAAAACCGCATCCGCATCCCGACCCTGTGCTATCACAAAGACCTCTCGCCAACCGGCGTCTGCCGCATGTGCGTGGTGGAGGTCAAAGGCGCCCGCTTTTTGCAGGCTGCCTGCGTCACCAAAGCAGCCGAAGGCATGGAAATCGAGACCGAAAACGAAAATGTCATTGCCTCTCGGCGGCTGTCGCTGCAAATGATGCTTGCCAATCACCCGCAGGACTGTCTCACCTGCGATGTGAGCGGAGAATGCGAACTCCAAGACCTGGCCTACGAATATCAGGTGCGTGCGCCTGAATGGGGCGCCAAAGGGACGCGCTATCCGGTCGATTCGGACCCCAATCCCTTCATCCGCGTTGACATGAACCGCTGTATCCTTTGCCGCCGCTGTGTGCAAGCCTGCGCCGAGATTCAGGTGCGCGATGTCTGGGGAGTGGCCAAGCGCGGTTTTGAAGAAGTCATCGTCGCCGGTGCCGGGACGACCATGCTGGAGGCGCGTTGCGAATCTTGCGGTCAGTGCGAGGCCTACTGCCCCACCGGCGCGCTCTCCAACAAGATGAATTACGGCCTGGCACGCGTCCATCAGGTCAAGAAAGTGCCCACCACCTGCACCTACTGCGGCGTCGGTTGTCAGTTCTATCTGCTCGTCAAAGAAAACCGCGTCATCGGCATTTCCTCCAAAGCGGATGCCCCCGTGAACGGCATGGCGCTGTGCGTTAAGGGACGCTATGGCTTTGACTTTATCCATCACCCCGATCGGCTGCTCAAGCCGCGCGTGCGCCGTTACCTGCTGGAAGGGATGAAGAAATCGCATCGCGGCCGCGCCTGGGAGTGGGTCGAAACCGACTGGGACACGGCGCTCGACCTGGCCGCGCGCCGCCTGCGCGAAACCCGCGATACCTACGGCCCCGACAGCGTCGGCATTCTCACCTCGGCCAAATGCTTGAACGAAGAAAACTACCTGATGAACAAACTGGCGCGGCAGGTGATCGGTACCAACAACGTGGACCATTGCGCCCGCCTATGCCACGCCAGCACGGTCGCCGGTTTGGCCGTCTCTTTTGGCTCAGGCGCCATGTCCAACTCGATGGATGACGTCGCCAAATTTGCGCAACTGTTCTTCGTCATCGGCTCGAACACCACCGAGCAGCATCCCGTCTTCGGGACGATGATCCGGCGCGCCGTGCGCTTCCGCGGGGCCAAACTCATCGTCGCCGACCCGCGCCGCATTGACCTGTGCGACTTTGCCACCCTGCACCTGCGCCACAAACCAGGCACGGATATTGCCCTGCTCAACGGCCTGATGTACCTCATCCTGCAAAACGGCTGGGCCGACGAAAAATTCATCGCCGAGCGCACCGAAGGCTTTGAGGAGTTCAAAGAGACCATCCTGCAATACCCGCCGGAGAAAGTCACCGAAATCACCGGCGTGCCGGTAGAGCAACTCCACCAGGCCGCCGAAATGATGGGCACACACAAACCGATGGCCGTCATCTGGGCGATGGGCATCACCCAGCACATCACCGGCGTGCGTAACGTCATGAGCCTGGCCAATCTGCAAATGCTGACCGGCAACATGGGCATCCCCGGCGGCGGCGTCAACCCCCTGCGCGGCCAAAACAACGTCCAGGGCGCCTGCGACATGGGCGGCCTGCCCAACGTCTATTCGGGCTACCAGGCCGTCACCAGCGAGGAAGCGCGTCAGAAGTTCGCCGCAGCCTGGGGGCGGACGAGTAACACCACGGTCGGTATGACCGTCACGCAGATGATCCCAGGCGTTCTAGAAGACAAAATCCACGCCCTCTACATTCTCGGCGAAGACCCGATCATGTCCGACCCGGATACCGGCCACATTCGCAAATGCTTCGAGAAGGTGGACTTCCTGCTCTTGCAGGAAATCTTCCCTTCCGAAACTTCGCACTACGCTGACATCCTCCTGCCGGGCGTCTCCTTTGCCGAGAAAACCGGCACCTACACGAACACCGAGCGGCGCGTCCAGATGGTACATCAGGCAATTGACCCGCTGGGACAGGCGCGCCCTGACTGGCAGATTACCGCCGAAATTGCCAAGCGCATCCTGGCCGCGACCCCGGGCCTGCTCCCCTCCGAAGCGCCTTACGCCGGCTGGGAGTACGCCGACACCGACGCTATCATGAGTGAAATCAACGCCCTGACGCCCATCTACGGCGGCATCACCCATGCCCGCCTGGAAAAAGGTCAGCGCCTGCAATGGCCCTGCCCTGCCCCCGATCACCCCGGCACGCCCATTCTGCACACCGAGAAATTCTCGCGCGGCCTGGGCAAGTTCGCTCCGATTGACCACATCCCGCCCGCTGAACTGCCCGACGAGGAATATCCGATTGTCATGAGCACCGGGCGCGTCCTCTACCACTGGCACGGCGGGCAGATGACGCGCCGCGCCCGCGGCCTGATGCAGATCTATGGCAACCCGCTGATCGAAATCAACCCTGAAGACGCCGCCCTGCTCGGCCTGAAAGCGGGCAGGCATGTGCGCGTGACCTCACGCCGCGGCGCCATTGAAGCCGAAGCCTGGCTGACCGAGCGTGTCCCGCCGGGCATGATCTTTGCCAATTTCCACTTCCCCGAAGCCTCTGCCAACGAGTTGACACAGGCGGCCCTCGACCCGGTGGCAAAAATTCCGGAGTATAAAGTGACCGCCGTCAAAATCGAGGTTGTTTAAGCCGCGTTCCGGCGGCTATATCAAAGAATAAGGAGTCTGCTATGGTTTCTCCAGAACTGTTGCGTCGTTACCCTTTCTTCGCTTCCCTGACCGATGAGCAATTGTCGGCGCTGGCAATGATTGCCGAGGAAAAATCCTATCCTGCAGGCGCGTTGCTGGTCAAAGAAAACTTGCCCGCCACCAAACTGATTCTTCTCCTCGAAGGCGACATGGACCTCATCTTCAGCGGCGGGGGAGAAGGAGCGATCGTCAACGCGCTGGTTGGCTCGATTGCTCCCGGCGAAATGCTTGGGGTGTCTTCCATCATCGAGCCATACACCTATATCTCGTCTGCCCGCGCCACCACGCCGGTCAAAGTGGTCGAAATTGACGGTCCCGCCGTCCGCGCACTGATGCAGGTGGATAAGGTGATGGGCTACGTCCTGATGCGCAACGTGGCCGTCGCCGTGCTGGAGCGCTTGAAATACACGCAGGTGGAACTGGCCGCAGCGCGGGCATAACCGCTCTGCCGCTCAAACGTGCTGCGCCGCTCTGAGTTAGCGGCGCAGTTTTCTTGCCGATGAAGCGCAGGCGTCTAGATTTCGCTGGTCATGATGAAGAGCGGCTTCATCTCGAAGGACTCGTACTTGGGACGGTAGCGCTCAGTGTTGTAGAACTCTTCCACGTTGACGATTTTCTTGGAGCCGGTCACTACCTCCAGCGGAACATTGTCGTAACGTCCGTTCTTCAACACTACCAGCCGCCCGTGGATGCCCTTCAGGAGCAGGTCGAGCGCCAGGTTGCCGAAGGCCATCGGGACAATAGAGTCGATGGCGTCCGGGTCGCCGCCGCGCACCATGTAGCCAATTTTCTGGTTGATGATGTTAATCGGCACGCCATTGTTATATCTCGCCGTGCGCGTCTGCAATTCCGAAGCGACTAAATCGCCGATGCCGCCCAGTTTGGCGTGGCCGAAGGCGTCAGTGGTGCGGTCCTGGAAAACCATCTCCCCGCCCTCGAACATCGCCCCTTCCGAGACCAGCACAATCGAGTATTTGCTGGGGTTGCGGTTGCGATCATAGACGAGCAATTCGGTCAGCCGGTCAATATTGAACTTCCACTCCGGGATCACGCAGCGATTGGCCGCGCCGGCCATCGTCGGCAGCATCGCCGTAAAACCGGCATAACGGCCAAAGACTTCCAGCACCATAATGCGCTCATGCGAGCCTGCAATCGTTCGCAGGCTGTTCGCCAGCGAAATCGTGCGCGTCACACAAGTGCTAAAGCCGATGCAATAATCTGTGCCGGGGACATCGTTATCCATTGTCTTGGGAATGGCGATGATTTTGACCCCTTCCTGAGAGAGGCGGACGGCGTAACTGAGCGTGTCATCCCCGCCAATCGGAATCAGATAGTCAATGCCCAGAAAGTCGAGGTTTTTCAAGACCTCTTCGGTTAGGTCATTGACCTCGTCCTTGTATTTATCTTGAAGGTGCGGCGGAACGACATCCCGCTTGACCTTAGCCGCGTTGGTGCGCGAGGTGTGCAGGAAGGTGCCGCCCGTGCGCCCGGCGCGGTTGACGATTTCTTCACTTAACTCTATGAAATTTTCGCTGTTGTTGGCATCTTTGGCACGGACGATATTGAGCAGTCCGGCCCAGCCTCGGCGCAGACCGATGACTTTGTAGCCCTCGCGCAGGGCGCGAATGGTGACCGCGCGAATGGCCGGATTCAACCCCGGCACGTCGCCGCCGCCGGTCAAAATACCGATGACGCCTGGTTTCTTTTTGGACATGGCAGACTCCTCGAAAGGAAAAGAATGATGTTCAGTGGTTATTATACTCTCTTCCGAAAGTCGCAGCGCAATTTGCGCTTGGCGAAGAAGAAGCGCCAGGCAAACGGCATTTATCTTGAAAACACCGGCAAAGGTTTATAATTAGAGCATCCTGAAAAAGAGTGCCTATGAACATCACCCATACCGGCCCCTATCTAACTGACCCCAGCGGTCAGGAACATCTGCTCACCTCCAACATTGTCACCATTGGCCGCGCCATGGAGTGCGATATCGTCATTGTCAGCAAGAGCATCTCGCGCGAGCACGCCCGCCTGCAGCGCGAAGGACGCAAATGGTTTGTGGATGACCTCGGCTCGACCAACGGCACCTTCCGCAATAACGAGCGCGTTATCACCCGCCTCGACCTGCGCGATGGCGACAGCCTGAGGGTCGGCGACGTGACCTTCATCTTCCATGACCCCGATACCACCACCCGCGAAAACCCACTCCCCGATCTGGAAGTGGATACCGCCGCCGGAGTCGTGCGCGTCAACCGCCGACCGGTCTCCCTTTCCCCGAAAGAGTACGCCCTGCTGGCCTACCTCTACAGCCGCCCCGGTCAGGTTTGCTCAAAAGACGAAATCGGCCGCGCCGTCTGGCCCGAATATCAGGCAGGTGGAATCTTCGACTACCAAATCGAAAATCTCGTCCGCCGTCTGCGCACGCGCATCGAAGTAGACCCGGCCAATCCCCAGTTGCTCATCACCATACGCGGGCTCGGATACAAACTAATGGTCGCCTGAGGCGGGCCGCTCCAACAGAAGCCTTATCAGACAAAGAATATCCCTTCTACAAATTCTGAATAGTTCCCGAATAGCCGGTGGATAGGCATCAAAAGGGTATTGCGCGTATCATATAGCCGATGAAATCGCCGGCACACAAACAGCCCATGTCCCTTCTCTCGCTCGAAGGTCAAACGCTCGGCAAGTACCGCATTCTCGAACCGCTCGGACGCGGCGGGATGGCGCAGGTCTACAAAGCCTACCATCCCGGCCTCGACCGTTACGTCGCCGTCAAAGTTCTGCGCGCCGACCTGACGGAAGACGCCGAGTTCCTCAACCGCTTCCGGCGCGAAGCGCGCGCCGTGGCCGCCCTGCGCCATCCCAACATCATCCAGATTTTCGATTTCGATGTGCAGGATGGCCTTTACTACATGGTCATGGAACTGCTTGAAGGCAATACGCTCAAATCCTATCTGAACGCCCTGCGCGTCCGCAAGGAACGCATGCCGCTCGGCGAAACGACCCACATCCTGAGCGATGTCCTCGGAGGCCTCGCCTACGCCCACGCGGAGGGTGTCATCCACCGCGATTTGAAGCCCTCCAACATTCTGCTCACCCGGCGCGGCCAGGCCGTGCTGACCGACTTCGGCATTGCCCAGATCATCGGCGGCACGCAGTACACGGTGACCGGCGCGCTGATGGGGACGCTGAGTTACATGGCCCCCGAACAGGGCCGCGACGGCAAATGCGACGTCCGCTCGGACATTTACTCGCTGGGCATTACCCTCTACGAGATGCTGACCGGCAGTGTACCGTTCGACGCCGACACCCCCCTGGCCATTCTGCTCAAACATCTCAATGACCCCCTGCCCTCGCCGCGCAGTCTCGCGCCGGACATTCCCGAAGCCTTCGAACAGGTGGTGCTCAAAGCGCTGGCAAAAGATCCGCAGGAACGCTACCAAAGCGCAACCGAAATGGCCGCCGCGCTGATAGAGGCAGCGCATCTCTCCGGAATCGAAGTCCCCCTCACAACCAGCCTGCCACAAACGGTTTCTTTACTCCCGCCCCAGCCGGCAGTGGTGGCCGTTTTCTCGGGCAAGAACCGCGCTCAATTCGCCGATCATGAATTTGCCGAAGGCGATACGGAGGTCAAAATCACGCCGCCCGCTGAAATGCAGGATGTCAAAAAACGTCTCTCGCGTGGCGCGCTGACCTGGACAACTTTCATGGTGCTGGGCAACATGCTTTTGCTCTGGGCCGGCGGCGTCTTCGGCTGGGAAGTGCTAGGGCGCGCCTGGTCAATGGAACTGCTCCTGGTCGGCCTATTGTTTTTCCTCCTCCTGGTGGAATCCTCCAATGTCTGGTTGTTGATTCCCGGCGGTCTGTTGATGGGCAACGGACTGCTCTTAACCTATTTTTCGCTCACCGGCCGCTGGGCCGACTGGACCCTGCTCTGGCCGCTGGAGCCATTGATTATCGCCGCCTCTATTATTGCCCCCTTCTGGCTGGTCAGGCAAAGCGACCGAGGCCGCGCCTTCGTGCGCTGGTTCGGGGGCGGCGTACTCGTCATTGCCGGCATCACGTTTTTCATCACGGTTGCCGCAGCCATTTTGCAAGCCCTGTAGCAGAAGAGATGGCATTTACCTTCCCCAAAAATAAAGGAGACCCCATGCAGAAAAACGGTTCGCTTCTCTTTGGTATCACCCTCATCCTGCTTGGCCTTTTTGCGCTGGCAGGCAGCCTGCTGGGGCGGCTTTCGGGCGTACATATCAACGCCTTCCAGAGTTGGCCGCTGGCGGTCATTGGCGCGGGGCTTCTTTTCTGCCTTCCGCCGTTCATTTTTCGCAAAAACGAGGGGCTGGGCGGCCTGTTCATTCCCGGCGTCCCGGCGCTGACCACCGGCTTGCTGCTCTACACTTCCACGCTGAGCGGCCGCTGGAGTTTGTGGGGAACATATTGGCCGCTGGAAATCATTGCCCTGGCAGTCGGATTCCTGCTGGCGGCTATCTTCCTGCGCGTCGTCTGGCTCACCCTGCCGGCCAGCATCATTGGTTTCACCGGACTGGCACTGCAATTCACCGCCCTGACGGGGTTGTGGGTGGCCTGGGCAGTTCTTTGGGCAGTTGTCCCCTTCTCGGTCGGCCTGCCGCTCCTGCTCATCGGAATCTTCAAAAGAATGGGCGGCGTCAAACTAGCCGGGATGATTGTCCTCGCCTTCGCGGGGCTGGCCTTTGCCGTCATGGCGGCCATTCTCGGCAGCGACTCGGCGCTCGTGACAATTGGCGGCCCGATTGTTATCCTGGTTGTCGGCGTCCTCCTGCTTCTTCCCTCGCTGGCGAGAAAACCGCTCGACGCCTGACCGTCTGTGTGCTAAAAAGAAAATCCCGTCCTCGCCCGACGGGATTTTTGTTCACTCACCGGCGCGGAGACTTTCAATCCGCCGCCGGCTGAACCCCAAGCCTGCGCCGCGCCCAGAAGCCCTCCCCCCAGAAGAGAATCAGCGCCGTCCAGACGATGCTGAAGCCGATCAACTGGGTCGGCGTGAAGGGTTCCTTGAAAACCAGCACCCCGAGCAGAAATTGCAGGGTGGGAGCAATGTACTGGATAATTCCAAGCAGCGAAAGCGGGATGCGCTGGGCGGCGGAGGCAAACATCAGCAGGGGGATGGTCGTCACCACACCCGCGCCGACCAGCAGCAGGTCCGAGCCCGCCCCGGCATGCAGGAATGCGCCCCGACCGCTTACCTCCGAAAAGACCAGCCATCCCAGGGCAGGCAGAAACAGAATACCGGTTTCCAGCGCAAGGCCGAAGACCGAACCAAGCGGAGCCATCTTCTTGACCAGGCCGTAGATGCCAAACGAAAAGGCCAGGGTAAGCGCAATCCAGGGCAGTTGGCCGTAGGCCACCGTCAGGTAGATCACGCCAAGAGCGGCCATGACGACCGGCACCCACTGGAAGGCGCGCAGGCGTTCGCGCAGGAAAACCACGCCGAGCAAAACGTTGAGCAGCGGGTTGATGAAATATCCCAGGCTGGTTTCGACGATGTAACCGGCATTCACCGCCCAGACGTAGGTCAGCCAGTTGACGCCAATCAGCAAGGCGGCAGCAAAGTAGATGAGCAGGACCTTACGGCTGGCAATCGCCGCCCGGAAGGGTTTCCACTGTTTCGTTGCCAGCAGGAACGCCAGCAGGAATAGGAACGACCAGACGATGCGATGGCTCAACAATTGCAAGGCCGGAACATGCTTGAGCAGTTTCCAATAGACCGGGAAAAGCCCCCAGGTGCCATAAGCCCCGAGGGCGTAGAGAATACCTTGATTCACACCAATGCGCCTCCTTGCGCAGCAGGCGGTAAGTATACACCCATTTCCCTATCGGCTGGCGAGCGGCGCGCGTTAGGAAAGATGGGGCCTTGAAAAACATACCGCATGGTGATATAAAAGGAGAAATCCTTTATTCCCTCCGGAGGTTTTATGTCTGAACAGTTTCCCACCCCTGCGCCTGCTCCTGTCCCCGCTCCTGCCGATGACAAGAAAGGCCTGGCCATCGCCTCGTTGGTTTTGGGCATCCTGGGTTTCTGCAGCGCGCTCATTCCCGTCTGCGGCGGGCTGTTTGGCCTGGTTGGCGTCATCCTGGGTTTCCTTGGCCTGAAATCTTCGGGCAAGGGAATGGCTATTGCTGGCATTATTCTGGGCGGCCTTGGCATCCTGCTGGCAATCGTCTTTTTCATCATCGGCCTGGTATCCGGTCCCATCTTCGAACAACTCCAGTACCAAGTCGGTTCCTAAAGACGTTCGAGCCCCTTTGCCTCCCGCATCCAGCGGGAGGTTTTATTTTCCCGCGTGCTATAATCCCTGGCATGGAAAATACGCTCGAAGATCGCATTGGACTTGTGCTGCGCGCTCGCGGTCTCAAACTTGCCACAGCGGAATCCTGTACCGGCGGGCTGATTGCCGACCGCATCACGAACATCCCCGGTTCATCCGATTATTTTGTGGGCGGGGTTATTGCTTATGCTTACGAGGCAAAAGTAGCGCTTTTGGGAGTCTCGTGGGAGACCCTGCAAAAATACGGCGCCGTCAGCCGCGAGACGGTGATCGCAATGGCACGCGGCGTGCGCGCCGCGCTGGGAGCAGACCTCGGCGTCAGCGTCAGCGGCATTGCCGGCCCCGGCGGCGGCTCGCCCGATAAACCGGTCGGCACCACCTGGATTGGTCTCTCGGCCACCGATGGCGACTGGGCGCGCCGTTTCTGCTGGGAGGGTAATCGGAGGCAAAACAAAGCCGCCTCTGCTGAGGCAGCGCTCCAGTTCGTGCTCGATTATCTCGAAGGGAAATTTGACAGCCAATGAAAACTGTCGTGCTCATCTCTGCCGACTCCGAATGGCGCGCTGTCAGAGAACTCCTCTCCCCGGCCGAAGTCCAATCCACCCCGCTGGGCGAAACGTTCGACGTTGGACGTTTGACTTATTTTCACGGCGGCTGGGGCAAGGTCTCCGCGGCAGCAACCGCGCAATACGCCATTGACCATTTCCGCCCCGAACTGCTGGTCAACCTGGGCACCTGTGGCGGGTTCGCCGGACAAATCGAGCGCGGCACGATTATTCTGGTCACGAAAACCATCATCTACGACATCCTCGAGCAAATGTCCGACCCAGACGAGGCAATTGCGAAATATTCCACCGAACTCGACCTGTCCTGGCTTGCGGACGATAAACCGCAGAGCCACGATCGCTCGGCCATCGCACATGGCTTATTGGTTTCAGCCGACCGCGACATCGTACCGGGCGACATCCCCATGCTGGTAAAAAAGTATGGCGCGGTGGCAGCAGACTGGGAGTCTGGAGCGATCGCCTGGGTGGCGAAAAAGAACGGGGTACGCTGTCTCATCTTGCGCGGGGTCACGGACCTGGTCGGCCCCTCCGGCGGCGAGGCGTATGGGAATATCGAGTTGTTCCGCGAGAACACGAAATCGGTGATGAAATCCCTGCTCGAACAACTGCCGCGCTGGCTGGGTAAAATTTCCTGAAATGACCATCCAGAACGTTGCCGAGATCCAAAAACGCAACTTCCGCAATGTGCAGATAGACGCCATCGGCGTCAGCATCTCCAACGTCGCCGCGCCGTTTCTGCCAGTGTTTCTCACGCGCCTCGGCGCAACCAGTTTCCAGATCGGGCTGCTGACCACCATGCCGGGCATCACCGGTTTGGCGCTCGCCATCGTGGTCGGACGCTTCCTGCAAACCCGCCGCAACATCATCCCCTGGTTCAGCCTGTCGCGCCTGATGGTCATCGCCTGCTACGCCCTCACCGGCCTGCTGACCCTCTTCTTGCCGGAAAAATTCCTCGTCAACGCCACGCTCGCCATCTGGGCCTTCGCCACCCTGCCGCAAGTGGCGCTGGCCGTGGCCTTCTCGGTCGTGATGAACGCTGTCGCCGGACCGGAGGGGCGCTACGCTCTGCTCAGCCGCCGCTGGGCTATCTTCGGGCTGACGACCGTCGCGGGGACGTTTCTCGTCACCCGCGTCATTGACTTGGTGGCCTTCCCGGCCAACTACGCCTTCATGTTCATGGGACTCTCGCTCGGCGGGCTGATCAGCTTCTACTTTTCCAACCGCATCCGTATTCCGGACCAGGCGCCTGCGCCCCTTTCGAAGAGCAGTTCCCCGGCTGAGACGGCGCGCAACTACCTGCGCCTGCTGCGCGCTCATCCGGCTTTCACATCGTTTGTATCGAAACGTTTCGTCTACCTCTCGGCGATTGCGCTCAGCGCGCCGCTCTTCCCGCTCTACTTCGTGCGCGTGGTTGACGCCTCCGACAAGAACATCGGCGCCATCAACATGACCATCAGCCTGGTGATGCTGGTCGGCTATTTCATCTGGACGCGCGCCTCGCGCCGCTTCGGCAGCCGGAGCGTCCTGCTGGCAACCACCTTTGGCGTAATGCTCTACCCAGCGCTGACCGCCTTTACCCAGCGCGTCGAGTGGATCTTCCTCTACGCCGCCATCTACGGCCTGTTCCAGTCCGGGCTGGACCTGGTCTTCTTCGACGAATTGATGAAGACCGTGCCGGCGGAGTACAGCGCCACATTCGTTTCGCTGGCGCAATCCCTGCAATATCTCTCGGCCATCCTCGCCCCGCTGCTCGGCACCTGGCTGGCGGAGGCCATCGGCCTCGGCGGCGGGCTGCTGGTCAGCGCCGGGCTGCGGCTGCTGGGATTTCTGCTGTTCCTGATCCCAGAGAAAGTTAGGATGCGGAATAACGCGGAGGAACGCAGAGGAAAGAAATAGTTTTCGCGCTCGTCCGCCCCCCTTCTGTTAGCGTAAAATTGACTGTGGAGGAACAATGGACACACTCGAAGCCATCTTTACCCGTCAATCCATCGGCGACTTGAAGCCCGATCCCGTGCCGCGCGAGTTGATCGAGAAATTGCTCTCCGCGGCGGTGCAGGCCCCCAATCACTACAAAGTCCGTCCCTGGCGCTTCGTGGTGCTGACCGGCGCGGGCCGGGCGCGGATGGGCGAGGCGCTGGCAGAGTCTTTTGCCGAGCGCTTTCCCAACGCTCCGGCCTCGGCTCTGGAGAAGGAACGCTCCAAGCCCCTGCGCGCTCCGGTCGTCATCGCCGTCGGCGTGGACAAGCCCTCCGAGCCCAAGGTGCTGGAGATCGAGAATATCTGCGCCACAGCCGCGGCGGTGCAGAACCTCTTGCTGGCCGCGCACGCGCTGGGTCTGGCCGCCAAGTGGCGGACAGGCGAGGAGGCACGCAATCCGCGCCTGAAGGAATTCCTCGGTTTTGCGCCCGACCAGCATTTGATTGCGCTGGTTTATCTCGGTTATCCGGCGGCAGAGGCGCAGGAGGTTGCCCGACCGGGATTCGAGGATAGGACTGCGTGGATAGAGTAGCCTTATAGGAGCAATTTGCCAAACGGCTTCTAAAAAAAACGAGGCGGTGGATGCTCGCCTCGTTTTTGGTTACTTCTCTGGCGTTACTTTCCTAGTCTTGCCCGTTCTTCTTCAACCACCTTCTCGTCCAATTTCTTGAAGAGCGGCGCAGGCGGGTTGAGTTTTGCGCCGGGCTTGAGTTCGCTCGGCTTCCAGTAAGTCGAACTGGCAGTCCGACCTACTCGATAGCGCAGGACAGTATGCTCCCCCAGGGCGTCGGTCACCGTCTCGGTGTATTGCTCGCCGAAGAGCGGGGTTTCGTAGCCGAAGAAACCGTTCAGTTTTTCGCTGGTAAAAGGCAAGAAGGGCGCGAAAATCACCTTGAGCGAGTCAATCGCCCGCAGGGCGGTGTAAATCGTTAGCGCGGCGGAGTCTTTGTCGGTTTTGACTGCCTGCCAGGGGGCTTGCTGCTCGAGGTACTGGTTGACCGTCGTTGCCAGGCGGAAGGCTTCCTGCAAGGCGGCGCGCAGTCTCACCGCCTCCAGCAACGCGCCGACCGACTGGAACCCGGCCTCGATAGCGGCCAGCAGGTCCAGGTCCGCGCCGCGCAGCGCCGCGAGGTCAACCGACGGGACGTGACCATCCCAGTGTTTGTAGGCGAACGAAAGGACGCGGTTCGCCAGGTTGCCCCAGGTCGCGACCAGTTCGCCGTTGTTCTTGGAGACAAACTCGGCCCAATCCCAGTCCGAGTCGTGCAATTCGGGCATATTGACGGTCAGGTAGTAGCGCAGGGCGTCAGGATCGTAGCGGGAGAGGGCGTCGCGGCCCCAGACGGCCCAGTTGCGCGAGCCAGAGATTTTCTGCCCTTCCAGGTTCATAAACTGGTTGGCGGGGACATCGTAGGGCAGGGTCAGGCGGCCTTTCTCACCGGAGAAAATCTGAAGGAACTCCTCGCCTGCCCCCATCAACTGCGCCGGCCAGAGCGAAGTGTGGAAAAAGATGTTATCTTTGCCGATGAAGTAGAAGGCGCGGGCGGAAGGATTGACCCACCAGTCTTTCCACGCTTCGGGAGTCCCGTTGAGTTTGGCCCACTCGACCGCCGCCGAGAGGTAACCGATAACCGCCTCGAACCAGACGTAGAGACACTTGCCGCCCCAGCCCGCCACCGGCACGGGGATGCCCCAGTCGAGGTCGCGGGTAATGGGGCGCGGCTTCAGCCCCTCGGCCTCGATTTTACGCAGCGACTCGCCCAGCACGGTCTCGCGCATGTAGGAGGCGCGGGCACGCAGGAATTCCTTGACGTCCGGCTCCAGTTTAGAAAGGTCGAGGTAGAAGTGTTCGGTTTCGCGCAGTTCGAGCGCGCCGTCGCCCGTCTTGGCGCGCGGGTTGAGCAGTTTCTCCGGTTCGAGGACGTTGCCGCAGGCGTCGCACTGGTCGGAGCGCGCCCCCTCCGCGCCGCAGATGTAGCAGGTACCTTCCACATAGCGGTCGGGCAGGAAGCGTTTCGCCGCCGGCGAATACCACTGCAACGACTTCTGTGTGTACAGAAAGCCGTTTTTCAACAGCGCCAGGAAAATAGCCTGTGCCACCTTGAAGTGATTCTCGGTGTGGGTGGTGGTGAACAGGTCATACTGGATGCCCAATTGCTGAAACAGATCGAGGAAGCCGTTGTGGTATTCCTTGTACACGACCTCGACCGGCTTGCCGAGGGCATCCGCCTTGAGGGTGACCGGCGTACCGTGCGAATCGGTGCCGGAGACCATGAGGACGTTGTTTCCTCTCAGGCGGTGGTAGCGGGCAACGATATCCCCAGGCAAGTGCGAGCCAGTGATATTCCCGACGTGGATTTCAGCATTGGCATACGGCCAGGCAATGGCGATGAGAACATTTTCGGGCATGCTTATCTCCTGTGAAAGAGAGTAGAGAGCAAAGCGCAGTGGTCACACTGTTCTCTTCTCTACTCTCTTTTCTCTTTGATCCTTTTCTCTTTGCAAACAAAACTGCCGGCTCTCGCCAGCAGTGGTTTCAGTCGGCATGAACCGTCCCGCAGTTCATCTGGCGCTAAACTGCGTGTGGATGCGGGACATCATCATGATGCGGGGCTTCATGGCGCAAAGTTTACTATGTTGATGGAATTGTGACAAGCCTTTTAGCGGCCAAAAACATCAGTTTTCCATCAAGTATTCGACGCGTTGCGAGACGACCTTCAAGACGCGCTTCACGTTGTTGATTTCCGAGTAACTCCACTCGCGCGGGTCAGACCAGTACTCACCTGAAAGACGGCAAATCTCGGCTAAATCTTTGTCGAACTCCATCAGTTCGACCGAGGCTTTTGTCCACAGCGCAGAGAGATGCATTTCGACTTCGGGCTTGCTCTCACGTTTCGTTTTCATCCCTGCCAGGTAGGCGCGGGTCTCGTTGGCAGCGGTCATCACCGAAAGAAGGGCCGTCTTGAGGCGCTCTTTTTTAGAGAGTTTGGATTTGTCCAGCGCATCGAGAAAATCGCGCAGGCTTTCGGCGATTTGTAAGAGGAGGGGAATGTCAACCGGCATGAAGAACTCCCATCAAGAACGTTCGCGGCGACAGAGGAGATACTCACTCACCCATCGTACCGAAGACCCAATCCCAGAGCGGCGAACTGACGCCGAAGCGCGAGTTCGGATCCTTGTAATGATGCGCCATGTGGTAGCGCTTGAGGTACTTGGCAAAACCGCTGCGCATGGGGAAATGATGCGTGGCATAGTGCGTCAGGTCGTAGATCAGGTAACCGAGCATGAATCCCGCCGTGAGCGGGTTGACCCATTGCGGCGCCTTGAGTAGAACAGCAAACACAAGATGAAACAGTCCATAGAAAATCAAGGCCAGCGGGATGCTGACCGGCAAGGGCATCACCAGGCGGGTTTTGTCCTGCGGCTGAGCATGATGCACACCGTGAAAGAGAAAGAAGATGCGCTTCGCCCGCTCGCTTTTCGCCTCGTAGTGGAACAAGAAGCGGTGCAGGGTGTACTCGCCCAGCGTCCACAGGAACAAGCCGAGGAAAAACGCCCCCAGCAGAACGCCCACCGTCGCCGTCTGCACCGACAGATACAGCAAAAGAACGGTTATCGGCCCCCAAATGACCACAATCGTCACCGGGCTGATATGGGTAAAAAATTCCAAGAAATCCGACTCAAACAACCGGATGGATACCGGGTCTTTGCTCTTGTCAATCGGCAAATGTTCCATACGCTCCTCCTTGTGATGTAGATGCGCCCGATTCTACCAGCATTTGATCGGCAAACGTGACGATCGCCTGCCGCACCTGGGGAAAGGCCGGCGACTCGGCAAACACCAGTTCGTGCGCGGCGCGGACCTCGATCCGGCGCACCGGACCCCCAATCCGCCGCGCCAGCCGACGCGTATCCGCCGGATGGACGGTGACGTCCTCCGTCCCCTGCAAGATGAGCGTCGGGCAGGTCACCTGGGGGGCAGCGCGCCAGCCCGCCGCCCCGACCTGACGCAACTCGTCGAACATGCCCACCGGCACTTCGAAGTCGCGGATGGCAGCCAGCGTCTGCGGGTCGCTGAAATCCACTTCGGGCAAAACGTCGCGCACGTTTTCCAAAAGGCGCGGATCGTCCATCTCCGTCTTCATCATGCGAAAGGGTTTAACGCGCGGGAAGAGATGTTTCAAGAGCGGAAGGAGCGCCCACAGGGGGCCGCGCGTCCGCCAGTAGGGGGCCAGGAGCGCCAAGCCGTCCACCGGAGAGCGGGCGGCAGCCGTCAGCGCCACCGCGCCGCCCATCGAGTGGCCGACCAGGAGCAGGGGCGCGTGATCCCGCCGCAGGGTGGTCAGAGCCTCGAACACGGCCTCCCGCCACTCGCTCCAGCGCCGCCGCGGCAGGCTCTCGATCTGCGCGCCGAAGCCGGGTAGCAGAATCCCGCGGCAGGTCCAGCCGCGTTCGTGGAGCGCCTCCGCCAGCGGACGCATCTCGTAGGGCGTGCCGGGGTAACCGTGCACCAAGAGCGCGGCCGGGCCTCCGCCGTCCAAGAGAAAATCGCGGTGTTCGGGGCCGGTGAAAGGGGTGAAGGGCAGCATAAAAGAAGTAGCGCAAGTCCTAAAGACTTGCGCTACACAATCCTATTTATCTTCGGCAATCTGCTTGCCGCTGTACTTCAGCGCCACGTGGGCTGCCGCCAGGCGGGCAATCGGGACGCGGAAGGGCGAGCAGGAGACGTAGTTGTTGCCGATGATGTGGCACCACTCGATGGAATCGGGGTCGCCGCCATGCTCGCCGCAGATGCCCACTTCCAGGTCGGGGCGGGTCTTGCGGCCTTCGTTGACGGCCCACTGCATCAGGCGGCCAACGCCTTCGCGGTCGAGGGTCTGGAAGGGGTTCTTGGGCAAGATGCCCTGCTCAACGTAGAGGACGAGGAAGTTGCGCTCGGCGTCGTCGCGGCTGTAGCCGAAGGTCATCTGGGTCAGGTCGTTGGTGCCGAAGGAGAAGAACTGCGCCAGTTTGGCGATTTCGCCGGCGGTGACGGCGGCGCGCGGGATTTCGATCATCGTGCCGAACTTGTACTCGAAGTGGACGCCTTTCTCTTCCATCACGGTCGAGGCGATGCGCTCCAGGCGCGGCTGAATCCATTCGAGTTCCTTGACCGTGCCGGTGAGCGGGATCATCACCTCGGGCTTGACAACGATGCCGCGCTGGGTGCAGTCGGCGGCGGCTTCGAAGATGGCGCGCACCTGCATCTCGACGATTTCGGGCATGTAGATGCTCAGGCGGACGCCGCGCAGACCCATCATCGGGTTCGATTCGTGCAGGCCCTTGATGGCGGCCAGGAGTTTCTCTTTGGCGGCCAGTTCCTGCGGGTCGCCGCCCCGGATGCGCAGGGTGATGACCTCCTCGAGCAGTTTCTCTTCATCGGGCATGAATTCGTGCAGCGGCGGGTCAATCAGGCGGATGATGACCGGGTAGCCGTTCATGGCCTCGAACAGGCCATCGAAATCGGAACGCTGGGAGGGCAGCAGTTCATCGAGGGCTTTCGTGCGCTCTTCGGGGGTCTCGGCCAGGATCATGCGCTGGACGATGGGCAGGCGCTCCGGCTCGAAGAACATGTGCTCGGTGCGGCACAGGCCGATGCCGACCGCGCCGTAAGCGCGGGCGCGGCGGGCATCCTTGGGGTAGTCGGCGTTCGCCCAAACCATCAGGCCGCGGCTCTTTTCGCCAGTCGGCAGGATGCGGATGTCGGGGCGGGCGGCGATTTCATCGGCCCACTGCAGGAGGGTCATCAGTTCGGTCTGCTCTTCCAGGCTGGGCGAAACGGTCGGGATTTTGCCGGCATAGACCTTGCCGGTCGTGCCGTCCACCGAAATCCACTCACCTTCTTGGATGACCTTCTCGCCGATGGTCATCTGGCGCTTTTCGAGGTCAATCTTGATTTCGCTGGCGCCGACCACGCAGGGGATGCCGAACTGACGGGCGACGACCGCAGCGTGGGAGGTGGCCCCGCCCTCGCTGGTCAGCACGCCTTTGGAGGCGATCATGCCGTGGACGTCATCCGGCTTGGTGAACGGGCGCACCATGATGGTATCTTGCTTGGCTTCTTTGGCCATCTTCTCGGCGGTGTCGGCGTCGAAATAGACCTGGCCGACGGCCGCGCCGGGCGAAGCGTTGACGCCCTTGGTCAGGTAGGTGCCGTTCTTCTCGGCCTCTTTGAGGGCCTTCTCGTCGAACTGCGGGTGGAGCAGCGAGTCAACGTTCTCCGGGGTGACGCGCAGGACGGCTTCTTCTTTCGTAATCAGGCCTTCGTTGGCCATATCCACGGCAATCTTGACCGCCGCCTTGGCGGTGCGCTTGCCGTTGCGGGTTTGGAGCATCCACAGTTTGCCGCGCTCGATGGTGAACTCGACATCCTGCATGTCCTTGTAGTGCTTTTCGAGTTTGTCGGCGATCTCCATGAACTGGCGATAGACTTCGGGCATGACTTCGGCCATGTGCTCGACCGGATCGGTGTTGCGGATGCCGGCCACCACGTCCTCGCCCTGGGCGTTGAGCAGGTACTCGCCCATCATCTTCTTCTCGCCGGTGGAGGGGTTGCGGGTGAAGGCCACGCCCGTGCCGGAGTCGTTGCCCATGTTGCCGAAGACCATCGTGACGATGTTGACGGCTGTGCCGAGGTCATCGGAGATGCCGGTGGCGCGGCGGTAGTCAATGGCGCGCTTGCCCATCCAGGATTCGAAGACGGCCTTGGTGGCCAGTTCGAGTTGCTTGAAGACATCCTGGGGAAAGTCCTCGCCGACGCCCTGCTTGTACACTTCTTTGAAAATGCCCACCAGCGCCTGCCAGTCTTCGGCGGTCATCTCGGTATCGAGTTTGTAGCCCTTCTTGGTCTTGTATTCGGCCATAGGATGCTCGAAGACCTCGTCGTCCAGCCCGAAGACGGTCGTGCCGAACATTTCGATCAGGCGGCGGTAGGAATCCCAGGCGAAGCGCGGGTTGCCGGTCAGTTTCGCCATCCCCTCGACCACTTCATCGTTCAGGCCGATGTTGAGGATGGTGTTCATCATGCCCGGCATGGAGAACTTGGCCCCCGAGCGGCAGGAAACCAGCAGCGGGTTGTTCGGGTCGCCAAACTTCTTGCCGGTCTTCTGCTCGACCACTTTGAGGGCTTCCAGTTCCTGCTCCCACATGCCGGCCGGGAACTGCCCGCTCTTGCGGAACTCATTACAGGCCTCGGTGGTGACGGTGAACCCAGGCGGCACGGGGACGCCGGCGCGGGTCATATCGGCCAGGCCGGAGCCTTTGCCGCCCAGCAGGCCGCGCACGCCGTCCCATGAACCGGCGTATTTCTCGGCTTCAGCCACTTCTTCAAAAAGGTAAACCCATTTCTTTGACATGTTTTGTCTCCTAAAAAAAGAGTTTGATTACATCGGGAATAGCCGCCAAAAAATACCAAGCCGATAGTTTACCACAATCAGAGAAGTTTTGACCCTCAATCTGTTAACTACTTGATAAGTCAAGGCGAGAAAACATAGAGGATAATTATTGAGGTAAAGTGGAGAAATCAATATGAGTATTCGTGTTCTTGCTGTAGACGACGACCAGGCCATGACCGAATTGCTCAACTTATTGTTGAGGTCTTATGGCTTTGAGGTAACGACCGAAAATTCCGGCGAAGCGGCGGTTGAATTGATTCGCGCCAACCCCCCGGACGTGGTTCTGCTGGACTTGATGATGCCCGGCATGAACGGCTGGGAAGTATGCGCGGCGGTGCGGAAGTTTAGCAAAGTGCCGATTCTCATCCTCTCCGCCCTCGACAAGCCTGCCGATGTTGCCAGCGCCCTGGACGCCGGCGCGGATGACTACCTCGTCAAGCCGGTCTCCAGCAGTGTCCTGGTGGCGCACATCAACAACCTGACGCGGCGGATAAGTATGAACGGTCAAAGCAGTAAACTTGCTGCTGCCTCTGCTCCGGCATAAAAAGAGACTTTTTGCAACTTTACGCGCGGGCGCAGGCTCGCGCTTTTATTTTTGATGAGGTAAAATTGCTCTGTTGCAAACACACAGGGCGTCGTGTCACTGCGAGGGAGCGCAGCCGCCGAAGATGTCTCCAGAAGTGACGAGGAGATTGCCTGTCCTGGCGTCAGGCCAGGGCTTCTTTCCTGAACTTTGCAACAAAGCATACCAAAAACATCAGGAGGCCCGCCGTGCAAACCTGTTCCAAATGCAACGCTTCTTCCCCGGACACTGCCCTCGCCTGCGTGAATTGCCAGGCGAACCTGCAAGAATATTCCGTGACTGCCGTGGCTTTGAAGAAGATGCTGGCCAATCCGCGCGTCAAGGCCGTGCGCGTCAGCGTGGCGCACGACGCCTGTCCGCATTGCTATGAGTTACTGAACACCTATCCGAAAGATGCCGTCCCGCCGCTGCCCCATCTGGGCTGTTCGCACGAAAACGGCTGCCGCTGCTTCTATGAGCCGGTGCTGGCCGAAGCGGCGATTGTGGGGAAGGCGGTAAAGTAAGACTGACGACTCCCGCATGAAACCCCTCCTCCCCCTCCTCCTCCTGACCACCCTCCTGCTCTCCGCCTGCCTGTCCCCGTCAGGGAGCGCGCCCCAGACCGCGGACGGCGGTACGCAGACCGCAGACGGCGGACTGCCGACTGCAGACTATCAGACTCCCGCCTCTCCTACCCCTACCCCCACGCTCACGCCCACCCCGACCCCGGCAGCAGTGGCGGATTTTTTTGACGCCGGGACGTTTCCGCCAGAGATGCGGCAGTATGTGGAGACTTTGCCTTCCCGCAACAACCTTGACCCAAGCGAAGCAGAGCAGAAAAGGTATACCGAGGAGGATCAGAAGTTTCATCAGTTTTATATGAGGGAGATGGTAGCGTATTTGCGGAAAAATGGCGTGGATACTTCGGAGTTTAAGGGGTTTAAAGGAGAAGATTGGCTGGATTATCAAAAAAGCATAAAAGTCTATGAGGCTTTGTGGCGGCTGCTTTATCAAGAGTATCAGGAAACCGGCGAGTATCGGACAGATTGGATGCTGACGCCCTGGCTTTTGCGGGGAGATGGAAATGAGAATTTGGGAATGTATGATCAGGCAAATTTTGTGTTTTTGCCAACAGATAGGAATGGGAATAGGCAATACAGGTTGTTTAATAGAGAGCAAAGATCGGTTGAATATTACATGGAAAAATATAACGCTGAAACAAGGCAAGAGTTAATTGAGAAGATGTTGGAACTCTACAGACTGTATGGTTATAATGTTCCCATTTATGGCATAAACGTAAATGTTCCAAGACACCCTGTATTAGACGAAGCTTACGGCGTTTTGACAGCCATTGTGGATATGCCAGGACGAGAGGGAGTAAAGATTTTGGTTTTGGGGTTTGTGGATGAGAATGGAAAATGGGTGTATCAGCCGTTTGCAGTGAACTTGAGCCCAGATACCCGCACGCAGGCAGGAGATTTTATGTATACTGGCGGCAATGTTGTTCCTGCGCCGGAGGGGTTTATAGTCAGATTAGCAAGGGAAGGGAGGCTTGATGAAGAAGGATATAACAATGAAAAATTATTTGCACTTTTAGGTCATGAGATTAGTTTACAACCAAACAATGGCTTTCGGGATGAAAATAATAACACGATAAATTTCTCGCAATTTATGCCTAATGGCATTGAAGGGGCTGGATACATTGGCGGTGGCGGAGAGGCTGAAAATTCTCCTTTGGTTGAACCGGCTGCGGGTCAGGGAGAGTAGGAAAAGAAGGTGAATGCGGTTATCGCAGATGAGTTCGGAAGGGCCGGTAGCAGCGAAGGACAAAAGCGTAGAGATGCGCATGCGCCGATGGGTCAAGCACAAGAGCCATCTTTCTAGCCCCGCTCGTCTTGCCCGCATGCTGTAGTTGCTTGTCTGGCTTACATCTGGATGATCCTGTCAGGGCCTCCAGAACTCAAATTCTGACATAGGCGCAGCGCTTACGGGGCCCTGTCGGTGGACGGCTGTGTTTTCACACAGTTTCGACCAGACTGTTTGGCCTGGTAGAGAGCCTGGTCGGCGCGGCGAATCAGGTCGTCGAGAGAGTCGGATGGGCGTCCGGTCACGGCCAAGCCGATGCTGAGCGTAATATGCAGGCTTTCTGTCCCAGCCCGAAAGGGATGCTCCGCCACCACCCGGCACAGCCGCCGGGCAACCTCTTCTGCCTGCGCTTTTCCCCTCCCTGGCATCAGGATGGCGAATTCGTCCCCGCCGTAGCGGCAGAGAAGGTCCACCTTACGCATATTTTGGGCCAACAAGGCGCTGATTCTGGCCAGGATGCTGTCGCCGATGCTGTGTCCATACCAATCGTTGACCTCCTTGAAGAAGTCAATGTCAATCATCAAAAGCGCGGCCGTAAGTCGGATTTCTCGTTGAAGATGGTTTTGTCGAGTTCATGGTAGGCTTGAAAATGCTGGAGGGCTTTTTTATAGCGGCCAAGTTGACGGTAACTCTCTGCCAACGCCCGATGACAATTGGCCTGCAAGGCCTTTTCGCCCAAGGAGACGGCCAGACCTAGCGCCTGTTCGAGGGTCGGCAGCGCCTCGGCTGGAAGGCCGCGCCGGTTGGCCTGCTCGCCGAGGGCGCGTTTCGCCTCGGCCAGCCGCGCCGGTCGCCGCTCGCCTCGACCGTCTGCTCGATCTCCCCTAAGCAGGCTTGCGCCCGCTCGAGTTGATCCAACTCGAAGTAGGTCCAGGAGACGGCCAGCCAAGCGCCGTTGACCAGGGTGGGCGTGCCGTTGCGGCGCGCCAGGTCCAGGCTGCACAGGCCATAGTTCAGCGCCTGCTCGTATTCTTTGCGGTGATAATGGACTTCTGCCAGGCTGCCCAGCAGGAAGCCCTCCACCCACCGGTCACCGGTCTGCGTAGCGATTTCCAGCCCCTGGTGGAGGATTTCCAACGCTCGCTCATAATCGCCAAGCGAGAAATGGACCAAGCCAATGTTGTGGCAAGAGGCCGCTTGACGATTGGTGTGGCCGATTTTTTGCGCCAGTTGCAGGGTGCGATGGTAATTAGATTGGGATAATCGCTGAGAAAATAATACAGGCGGCCAAACTCATTGAACAACCACATCAGGCCGGTCTCATCGTTTAGCGATTCGTAGAGAGGCTGAGCCTCCAGCAGACAAGAGAGACTCTCGACGTACTCGCCGCGCTGATTGTGTGCCCGCGCCAGATTGAACAAACTGGCTGCCAGCCCAGCGGGATAGGCCGCTTCCCCCTGTTCGCCGCTGGCCAGTTGACGCGCTTGCTGCGCGGCTTCAATCGCCCACCCCCGCGCAGTCCCTTATCTTTTCAGGAAAAAGCGCAACGCCTGGGCGGTCGCTGCCGGGGCTTCCAGCATCGGCAGGTGGGCAGCCTCGGCCAGTTCAACCAGATGGATTTGAGGGGCCAGGGCTTTGGCCTGCCGGGCGCGTTCGAGCGGGACGAGTGCATCTGCCGCGCCGTGGATGACGACCATCGGGAAGCCAAATTCCGCCAGCCAGGCCGAGGCATCGGGGCGCTCGGCCATCGCCCGCAGCGACTGCGCGACGCCCCAGGGGTCCTGCCGGGCGATGATCTCCCGCAGACGCGCCTGCAGGCGCGGGTCGGGCGTCAGTTTGGGGGGAAAGGTCTCGGCCAGGAGGCCGGGGCCGTGTGTTTCGATTTCGGCGGCGTCGCGGTAACGCGCGGCGCGGCGATCGGGCGGGTCGGCGAAGACGTGCGAGGCGACCAGCGCCAGCCCGGCGAGTCGCTGCGGCCAGGCGCGGGCGAAGGCCAGGGCAATGTATCCGCCCATCGAGTGGCCGGCCAGGACGGCGCGCTCGAGGCCCAGGGCATCCATCAGGGCGAGGAGGTCGGCAGCCATATCGGTCAGCAGGTACGAGGTCCGCGGGGCGGCGCTCTGACCGAAGCCGCGCAGGTCGGGCAAGATCAGGTCGAAGTCGTCTTCCAGCAGCGGCGCAAGCGCTTCCCAGATGGTGTGGTCGAGGGGATGGCCGTGCAGCAGGATCAGCGGCGCCCCTTCGACAGGCTCAGGGTGCCGCCCCTTCCCGCGGCGTTCGTAGGCCAGTTCAATCCCGTTGACGTTTGCTTTCAACATCGCCAATTCACCTGCACTTTCTGTTTGCTGCCCAGACGGGTGAAGTAGTGGACATAGCCGTTGGCGCAGCCGAATTCGTAGATGCGGCGGGTGACCTCTACATCCATCTTGCAATATTCGGCCAAGAGGTCGAGTTTGCCTTCGCGCCACCAGGTGACCGCTTGGAGGCCGTCGGCGGTTTTGGTCTCGCCGAGGGTGGCGCGGGCGACCGAGTCCAGGCTGACGCGGAAACTGAGCGCCCGAAAGAGATCGTCGAGGATATCGAGGGTGGGCAGAAACTGAAGACGCTCGTTGGGCGCATAGGGACGCAGAACTTCATAGTCGAAGGATTTGATATTGAAGCCAACGACGCGCTCGGCGGATTTCAACTCGGCCACCAGCGCGGGGACATCTTTCTCCCAGTACACCGTAAAATCGTTCTTGAGAGATGACCAGGTGACGGCGCAGGAGACTTTGAGCGCGGCGATGTTGTTCCTGCCGCCGACATCTTCAAAAAGATTTTGGGTTTCGAGGTCGAAGACGACGATGTTCATAAAGGTCTCCCGTTTCGTACTTCGTATTGCAGGCTCCGTGCTGCCCTGCCAGTTTGCCTACACGAAACACGCAGAATGAGGAATTATCCCAGCCGGCGCCGCGCCAACGCCAACGCCTGCTCGCGAGTGGACACCTCCCCCATCGCCTGCGCCTCGCGGATGGCTTCGAGCAATTCTCCGACCTTCGGCCCCGGTTTCAGATTCAATTCACGCATCACGTCATTCCCGCTCACCAGCGGCGGCGGCGCGACGGATTCGGCCGGTTTCTCGTACCAGTTTTCGAGCAGCAAGCGGACGACATCCAGCGCGGCGGCCCAGGTCTCCTGAGGAAGGGTCTGAGCGTAGGTGGCGCGCAGGTCGGCCAGGGCCAGCAGGCAGAGGCCCACGCCTGCCTCTCCCGCCTCGCGAAAGAAGCGGTACACGGCGCGGCGCGTTGGCGGCTGGCCGTCTTTGAGCAAGCGATTGGTGTGGAAGAGAATCCGCATGTGCATGCGAATGACCGTTTCGAGCCAGATCACTTCTTCGTTACTCAACGCCAGCAGACGCGCCCGTGCCGCGGCGATCTCGGCGCCTTGCCGATCGTGATCCCAAAAACGCAATTGCCCTTCTTCGTCCAGGAGTTTCGTCTGCGGCTTGGCGACATCATGAAAAAGCGCCGCCAGGAAGAGCAGCCCTCGCAAGGTGCGGCCCGAAGAGAACGGTCTATCGAGATAGGCAGCCAACGGTTCGCGGTAGCGGCCAATGCGCAGCACGAGCAGACCGTTGAGCAGGTCGGCGGCTTTCTCTGGGTTGTACGCCGGTGTCAGAGCGGCGAGAACGGTCTCGAGGGCAGCCAGGATTGACAGGGTGTGCTCCCAAACATCGTACACATGCGGCGCGGGCTGGGGAACTCCTTTCAGGGCCGAGAGTTCGGGCAGGATGACCGCCAGCGCGCCGAGCAGGTCGAGCGCGCGGAGGCACGCGGCGGGGGCGAGACCTGCGAGGATGCGGAACAACTCATCGCGTATGCGCTCCGCCGAGACGTCCGCCAGCCGCGCCACCGATTCTTTCATCGCCTGACGCGTCTCCGGCAGGATGCGGAAGCCGAAATCGGCTGCCAGGCGAATGCCGCGCAGGATGCGCAGCGGGTCATCGCGAAAGGCTGTAGGAGAACAGGCACGCAGGAGTTTGTCTTTCAGGTCGCGGGCGCCGCCGAGCGGGTCGAAGACCTGGAGCGTGCGCGGGTCGAGGGCGATGGCATTGAGGGTGAAATCGCGGCCGAGCAGGTCGGCTTCGAGCGAGTCGCCGCGGAAGGCGGCAAAGTCCATCACGATACTTCGGCCATCCGGCTGTGCAACCAGAACGCGGCCGGTATCGCGTTGCGGGTCGAGGGGATAGAAATCGGCCTTGAGGGCATTGGCGACTTTTCGGGCAACAGGGATGCCGCCGCCTGCCAGGGCGAAGTCGAAGTCATGGATGGCGCGGCCCAGCAGCAGGTCCCGCACCGCACCGCCGACCAGGTAGACGGTCTGGTCTGCGGGCAGGGCAGCGAGGACTTTTTCGAGCAGTGGCGGCAGAGATGGTAGTTCGGTCATGGGGACAAAAACGATTTCGGGCGTTTCTTTGAAGCGAGAGCGCGCGGCACAGCGAGCCTGTTCAGGGGTGCCGCCTTGAGCGATGATTTTCCCGCGCAGGCGGGCGATCCAGCGACCGCCATAAGCCGCTTCTTCTGCGCTCTCCATCGCGTCTCCTTTGCGCCTGCCGAAGGCAACTTACTCCGGTTTGCGATATTTGTTCAGGTCCACGGAGGCGATAAAGGGGAGGTGGCGGCAGTGTTCGTCAATGTCAATGCCGTAGCCAAAAACGTACTTGTCGGGGACATCGAAGCCAACGTAGTCCACCTGGACGGGAACCTCGCGGCGCATTTTTTTGTCGAGCAAGACGCAGACGCGCAGGCTGGCGGGATTACGCGTGCGCAGCATGTTCAGAACGTGGGCAAGGGTGCGTCCGCTGTCCACGATGTCTTCAACCAGCAGGACGTGGCGGCCTTCGATGTTGGTGCGCAGGTCGAGGTGGACGCGTACGTTGCCGCTGGAGGCGTAGTGGCCGACGCCGTAGGAGGAGAGCGACATGCAGTCCACTTCGGGGTCAATGGTCATGTGGCGCAGCAGGTCGGCGGTGAAAGTGATGGCGCCGCGCAGCAGGCAGACGACCAGGAGGTCTTTGCCTTCGTAGTCCTTGCTGAGTTGGGCGCCAAGTGCGGTGACGCGCGCTTCGATTTGCTCCGTGGTGACCAGAATCTCATCGAGAAATTCGTGATAGTCTTGCATAAACCACTCCGTTCTATTCGCTCGGACGGTACTTGGCCGTGTCCACGACGGCAACGAAGGGCAGGTTGCGGTAGTACTCGTCCAGGTCGAGGCCGTAACCGAAGACAAATTTGTTGGCAATCTCGAAGCCGCGGTAATGGATGGGGACGGGCGTTTCGCGGCGTTCGGGCTTGTCGAGCAGCGTACAGACCTTGAGGCTGCGCGGCTGGCGGGTCTGGAGAAATTCCAGCACGTAGGCGATCGTGTTGCCGCTATCCACGATGTCTTCGACCAGCAGCACATCCTTGCCGTGGATGTCGGTTTTCAGGTCGAGGGTCAGGCGCACGCTGCCGCCCGACTGCCGCGCCCCAGAGCCGTAGGAGGAGACAGCCATGAAGTCTATCTGGTGCGGGATGGTGATGTGGCGCATCAGGTCCACCATGAAGACCAACCCGCCGCGCAGGATGCAGATGAGCAAGAGGTCGGCGTTCTGGTAGTCACGGCTGATTTCCACTCCCAGTTCGGCCACACGGCGTTGTAACGTGGCTTCGTCAATCAAGATTTCGGAAAGGAATTCGTGATAGGGTTGCATAGTAGTGATTGGGTGATTGGGTGATAGGGTGATTGGTGGTTGCGTATGATTCTATCGGATTATCAGACTATCGGATTGTCAGACTACCGGACTATAAGACTGGCGGAATACAATTAGCGCGGGACTTTGCCCCGCTAGCGCGGGACTTTGCCCCGCTAGCGCGGGACTTTGCCCCGCTAGCGCGGGACTTTGCCCCGCTAGCGCGGGACTTTGCCCCGCTAGCGCGGGACTTTGCCCCGCTAGGGCGGGACTTTGCCCCGCTAGGGCGGGACTTTGCCTCGCTAGCGCGGGACTTTGCCCCGCTAGCGCGGGACTTTGCCCCGCTAGCGCGGGACTTCATGATGCTCGCGGCAGCGCGCCTCGTACATCTCCGCCGCGCCGACGATCACCACGGGGTCGTCATAGCGCGCCGGTTTGCCGTTGACCAGCCGCTGGGTACGGGAGGCCGGTTCGCCGCAGACCATGCAGATGGCCTGGAGTTTGTCCACCTGTTCGGCCTTGGCCATTAGGACGGGCATCGGGCCAAACGGTTCGCCGCGGAAGTCCATATCCAGGCCGGCGATAATGACGCGCAGATTGCGGGCAGCCAACTGGTCTACGACTTGAATGATACCATCATCGAAGAATTGCGCCTCGTCAATGGCGACCACCGTCGCCTCGCCATCAAGTCTTTCAAGAATGTCGGCCGATTTTTGCACCGGCACGGCATCGAAATCATTGCCCGCGTGGGAGGTGACTTTTTCGACCGCGTAGCGAATGTCAATGGCTGGTTTGAACACTTGTACTTTCTGGCGGGCGATGACGGCGCGGCGCAGACGGCGGATGAGTTCGTCGGTCTTGCCGCTGAACATCGAACCGCAAATGACTTCGATACTGCCTTTATGATGCATGGATGACCTCGCTGACTGGGGTTGACGAGAAAAAAACAGGCAGATGCTGGCTGCATCTGCCTGTCAAGTTTACTCGAAAATTGTATTATTCGGCAGGAGTTTCTGCCGCTTCGGGGAGAGTATAGCCCAGGGCGCGCAGTTTTTTCTTCAGGTCAATCAGTGATTTGCGGCCAAACCCTTCAATGGCCAGCACTGCTTCTTCGCCCTGGCCGAGTTTCTCGATGAACTGACCGACGGTGGTGATGCCGGCTTTGGCAAGTGTCTCGACGGCGCGGGCGCCCATCTCGAGGTCCGCAATGGGGCGGGCGGGAGAAACTTTGGCTTCGGCGCGCGATTTCTGTTCCTGGACATAGGTCTGGCGGGCTTCCAATTTCTTGCGGAAGCGGTCCACCTGCCCTTCAATGTCAATGATACGCGCCTGTTCGCCGGAGAAGAACGGATGACACTTGGAGCAGACTTCGACGCGAATTTCCTTTTGAGTCGAGCCGGTCGTCCAGGTATTGCCGCAAGCGCAGGTCACTCTGGCGTCGGGATAGTAAGTGGGATGAATACCTTGTTTCATATTGATTTCCTTTCGCCGGATTATTCGGCTTCCACCGGCAGGACATTGACGCGTTTGCGGCCTTTGACGGTATCGTACATCACCACGCCGTCAATCACGGCAAAAATGGTGTCATCCTTGCCGCGGTCCACATTCAGGCCGGGAAGGATGCGCGTGCCGCGCTGGCGGACGAGGATATTGCCCGAAAGGACGCGTTCACCAGCAAATTTCTTCACACCCAGGCGCTGAGAAGCGCTGTCACGACCGTTGCGGCTGGAGCCGCCACCTTTTTTGTGTGCCATAGTTGGTACCTCTTTCCTTACTTGCTGTCGCTCTTCTTCGCGGCAGGCTTGGATGTCGTTTTGGCTTTAGGTTCGGCCTTAGCCGGAGCGGCTGTCTTCTTGGCGGGCTGGGCCTCCGTCTTGGCAGGCTCGGCTTCGGCTTCCGGCGCTTCGGCTTTCACAGTCTTCTTGGCTTCCTTCACCACCAGTTCCGCGCCGCCAATCTGCTGAATCAGCAGGCGGGTGTAGTTCTGGCGATGGCCGGTCTTGACGCGGATGCGCTTTTTGGGGCTATAGTTGAAGATGGTGACCTTCTCGCCCTTGAAGTGTTCCTGCACCGTGGCCCAAACCGGGCTGTCCTTAACAATGGGCGTGCCAACCGTGACGGTTTCCCCATCGGCCAGCAGGAGCACCTGCTCCAGTTTGATGTTCGAGCCGGGCTCGACCGGCAGGCGGTCCACTTCGATGATACCGCCTTCGACGGCTTTGTACTGTTTGCCGCCGCTTTCAACGATTGCGAATTTCATTTTTTCACTCCTGGTCTTCGCTTCACCGGACTGCCTGCGGGGGGCTGCCCTGCGCCTGCAAGCCGGGGAAGCCGGGATACAAACGGACGCCCCAGCAAATTCCGCCGGGGCAGAAGCGGGCAGTATTATACATGCAAGGCAGGAGAGTGTCAACATCCGCGAATAAAATATTAGGGCAATCGCATTTGGAAAGATGTGAGAGAATCGCTGCACAGAAGAAAGGAGAGCAGCGATGGAGACACCCCGCCTGGTCAAAATAGAAGCACATTTTGGCAAGATGCGCGATCCCCGGACTGGGAACGCCAAACGGCACAAGTTACTGGACATTTTGGTCATTGCGATTTGTGCGGTAATTTGTGGAGCAGACAGTTGGAGCGAGATTGAGTTGTTCGGGAAAAACAAGCAAGGTTGGCTGAAGAAATT
>DAOTVO010000024.1:0-2323 GCA_034436335.1 Anaerolineales bacterium
TAGCGCGGCTTCTCGTCCAGCAGCAGGAGCAGCCAGAAGGTGAGCAGCCCCTTTTTGTAAACACTTTCCCAGTTTTCGAGCAGACGGTCGAGTTCGGTCATCGGGCCTCCTGGAAAACAAAATTCATTTTGTGAATCCACTGCAAAAAAACAATTAAACACGAAGGACGCAAAGGAGTGCAAAGGAAAACCTTTCATTCGCTAACCTTCAGTAACTGTCTACCCAATGAGGCCGGGATGGTTAATCGCAGCAGAAGACGTTCACTTTATCCGCAGATTGCGCAGATTTACCCTGTGGGTACGATGTCGCCGATTTTCTCCCAATCTGCGTAATCTGCGACATCTGCGACATCTGCGGACAATTTCCGAGACCAGGGTAGACAGTTACAACCTTCATGTACTTCGTGTCCTTTGTGTTTAAGAACCTTTTTGCAGTAAACTCATTTTGTCTAAGGCGGAATGAATTCCGCCTTACGTATTATTCCTTATGTATAATACCAAAAATAGTATAGCGAAACAATAATCGTTTGTCAAGGGGCAAGCCTGCCTGCGCCAGGGTTTCACTCAACGCATCGAAAAAATAACGCCAAGACGCCACGGCGCCAAGCCGATTGGGAAGTCGTTCTTGGCAAATTCAGCAAGATTCTCGGCGTTCTTTGCGTCTTGGCGGTGATTACGAGAAAGGCGCAAAGAAAAACGGCCTCCTCTGCGGATGGCTCTCCTCTGTCGTATAATAAGCCCATGTCCAAGACCCACACCCGTTACGTCTGCCAGCAGTGCGGACGCGTCTCCGCCGCCTACATGGGGAAATGCCCGCAATGCGGCTCGTTCAACTCGATGGTCGAGGAGATCGTCGCGGAAGAACCCCTCGCCCGCGCCCCCGGCCGCGGCCTGGGCGGACGCTCGGCGCCGCGCCGCATCGGCGAGGTCAGCGGCGAGGCCGAGGAACGCCTCCCCGTCCCCATCGGCGAGTTCGCCCGCGTCCTGGGCGGCGGCATCGTCCCCGGCTCCATCGTCCTGGTCGGCGGCGACCCGGGCATCGGCAAGTCCACCCTCCTGCTGCAACTGGCGCTGACCCTGGCCGGCCGGCTGCGGGTGCTGTACGTTTCGGGCGAGGAATCCGAGCGGCAGGTGCGGATGCGCGCCGCCCGCCTCGACCCGCAGCACGCCGCCCTGAAGGACCTCTATCTCGTCACCGAGACCGACCTCGACGCCATCTTCGAACACGTCCGGGCGGTCAAACCGGACCTGTTGATTGTCGACTCGATCCAGACCGTTTACCTGCCCGAACTGGATTCGGCCGCCGGCTCCGTCTCGCAGGTGCGCGAATCGGCCAACCGTCTGCGCGAACTGGCCAAGTCGGCCGGGCCGGCGGTCTTCGTCATCGGCCACGTCACCAAAGAGGGGACGATTGCCGGGCCGCGCGTCCTCGAACACATCGTGGATACGGTGCTCTACCTGGAGGGCGACCGCTTCCAGGCCTACCGTCTGCTGCGCTCGGTGAAGAACCGCTTCGGGGCGACGGCCGAGGTGGGCGTCTTCGAAATGGCCGAACACGGCCTGGTGGAGGTGCCCAATCCCTCGGAGGCCTTCCTGGCCGAACGGATGGTCAACGTGCCCGGCTCGGCGATTGCCGTGACGATGGAAGGGACGCGCCCGCTCCTGGTGGAGGTGCAGGGGCTGACCAGCCCGGCGCAGTTCGGCAACGCCCGCCGCACACCCAACGGGGTGGACTACAACCGCCTGCAGATGATCGCTGCCGTGCTGACCCGCCGCCTGGGGCTCAAACTGGCCGAGGCCGACATCTTCGTCAACGTGGTCGGCGGGCTGAAGATCGAGGAACCCGCCGCCGACCTGGCGATTGCCGCCGCCATCGCCTCCTCGATGCGCGACCTGCCCATCCGCGCCGACACGGTGCTGATCGGCGAGGTCGGCTTGGCCGGGGAACTGCGTCTGCCCGGGCAGATGCCCGTCCGCCTGCGCGAGGCCGCCAAACTGGGCTTCAAGAGCGCCATCGTGCCGAAGCGTCTGCGCAGGGGCGAGGCCTGGCCGGCGGAGATTCAGGTGTTGGAAGCGCGCTCGCTCTACCAGGCGCTCGACCTGGCCCTCGGCCTCCAGCGCGAACTGCCGAAGGGCAGGAAAGTGGCGGCGGGAGATTAATTCACTCACCTTACGCAGTTTTGAGTAAACTTGAGGCATGAAAAACGGTAAACTCCTCGATCTATACAGCGATTATTTGATATGTGCCTTCGGGCAAACTACCGCGACTGGCATGTCTGCTCTCTTGAATGGAGAAGTCAGTCACGACCAAGTACAACGCTTCT
>DAOTVO010000025.1:0-104730 GCA_034436335.1 Anaerolineales bacterium
GTGAGCATCGAGGGGCTGATTCAAGCCGCCAAAAACGTGGGGGCGGTTGGCGCGCCGGTGATCGAACTGGCGGGGAAGTTGTTGAAAATTCTGTAGCGTCGCACGGGGATGAATCCCCGTGCTATTCCTGCCAAGTCCGCTCAAGCGGACTAGTCCCGCCTTGGCGGGACTTTGTAACGATATCCCGACGACTTGTCGTCGGGCGGGCATGGCTTGGACACGAGGGCGCTTTCTGGCAGTACGAATCCTACGATCACATCGTCCGCAGCGAGAGCGAATACGAGCGCATCGTGGGATACGTTCTCGAAAACCCGGTCAAAGCCGGGCTGGTGGAGAGTTGGGAAGAGTTGCCCTATACATATTGGTAGGACAACTGCGAGCAGTTGTCCAACAAGAGCCGCGAAGCTGGGCAAAGTCGGCGCGCCGGTGATCGAACTGGCGGGGAAGTTGTTGAAGTTGTTAGGCTGAAAGAGCGGTGACGCTCAAATCTGTGCTCTGCGCGGGCAAGGACGACGATGCCCCCTCACCTTCCTAGCCATCCCCCTAGCGCCAGCAGCACAAAGGCCAGCGCCATCCACGCACAGCCAGGGTGCATGGCGCGCAAGAGGGCGAGCAAGTTTGCCCGCCGCGCGGCGCGGATGGACGGGCGTGGAAAGCGCTTCCTCCCTGCACGGACGATTTCGGCATTCTGTATGAAAGTTTCATCCCCCATCGTCCTCAGAATCTTCGATACCACGCTAAACCCACCATAGGTGATGAGCAGAACTGCCAGCACAATGACCGCTAGCCCCACCGTCGTGCGCAGGGCGCGCACAGTCTCACCCGCCTGGATGAGCGGGCGCAGCGTCTCGCTCCACATGGACCACAGCAGCGCCGCCGCAAATAACCCTATCACACCCCAGGCGAGCAAGGCGCGGCGAGAGAAACGTTTCTGGCGAGGAAGGAAGAGCAAGTAGAAAGCCGCTATCACAAAGGCGATGGCAGCAATGCCGGCGGTCAAGTCAGACCAGTCTGCGGACATATCCTTTCCCTATACGTAGAAAGGGCATTTCATGAAGGTCCCCTGCCTAGGCGTTCTTCCAGCAAGTGGATGTTGCTCTCGATGCGGGCTTTATCCCCTTCCGCCAAGTGGGGTCGAGCAAGCAGGGATTTGTAGGCGGCCAGACTCTCTGCAAGGCGGCCCTTTTCAGCCAGGTAGGCTGCCCTATGCTCCTCCACAAAGTAGGCTCCTGCGAAGCGCTCATAAGTCATGCCCCGCTCATACCAACGCAGGGCCTCCTCCATGTTCCCCATTCGATCGCACACGATGGCGAGATTGAGACACATCACGGCTCTGTCGCTTGGCGCCAGCTCGCTTTCCACCAGCGAGCGCAAGATTTCGCCGGCCTTGAGATATTCCCCCCTCTCCACCAGCGCAGCCGCTTCGCCAGCACGCCGCATGTATTCCTCGTACTCCATGGCAGCCTCCTCAGTTCACCGCCAATCTTCTTCAAATTCGCGCTGCATACGGGAAAAGGTGATAAAGCCCACCTGCGCCGTCGGCTGGAAGGCTACCAGCACGTCCACATCGCTATCAACGCGGAAGTCATCTCGCAGCACAGAGCCGAACAGCGCCAGTTTCTGCACCTGGTAACGGCGGCAGAATTCGGTCAGCGCCTGCCTGGGAATCTTGATTTTGATGCGGGCAGAAGTCCTGACTGTCATCAGCGATATTATACAGCAAGGCAGAAACCTTTTGCTGCCTCCCGCCGAGCGTCATCCAACTTACGATACCGCCCGGCGCAGAGTTTGGATAAAATATGAGCGAACTACTGCTTACTCCCACTCCCTACTAGAAAATCTTCCAAAGTCTATGCCCTCCCATCGTTTGACCCTTCCCTATCGCAGTGGCTGGTTCACCGTCATCCTGCCTGTCTCGATTACCCTCGGCGTGTGGGGCGGGTTGGCGGTGGGCATCCCGGCGCTTTTGGGCTGGAACCTCCCCGGCTGGCTGGGAACGCTGCTCTGCCTGGGCGGCTTCATCCCTGGGCTGGCTGTCGCCGTGGCAACCTATCCGCTCCTGACGCGCCTGAGCGAACGAGGGCGCGGGGAACTGATTCTGGAGGGCAATCGTCTCCGCTGGCGCACGGGCTTGCGCTGGCAGGAAGTGAATTTCAGCCAGCCCTATGAGGCGAAAATTGCTGCTGGCTTAAGCGTTTTGGGCAAATACAACGCCGGCATTCGGTTTTTCCCCGGCGGGCAGGCTTTCCACCTGCGCGGCGCGCGCCGCGAAGACGTGCTGCAGCAATTCCCTGAGCCGTATTTTGTGGATACCCTCGCCATTCTGCCGGTCGAAGGCGGCTGGGGCTTTGAACTTTCCGTAGAAGACCCCGCCGCTGTGGACTTCTTTTTCGCCCTGCTCGAGGTCCTCTGGCGCACGCGCCGCAACAACCGCCTGTTTCGCCTTTACGAAAAATTCCCCTGGCAGCGCTGCCCGCAGCCGGCTTTCCATTTCATCCGCATCTTTGACTTGAAAGTGGAGGCGGAGCGGGCTTTCGTGGAAGGCTTGAAATTGCAAGTTGTGAGTTCGCTTGATTCGCTCACGCTTACGCCGGACTATCTGATGGGCTGGGCTTACCGTTCGCCGCACAACCCTTTCAGTCGGATAGAGGGGTATGCGGTCATGCCGCTGGGCTTCGTCACGGCGGAGAAGTCCGGCGCCGGTGAGTTCACACGCCTGACCGTGCGCGGCAAAGGAGCGGACGGCGACCCGCTGGAACTGACCTTTGACTGGTACGAGCCGGCGAATGAAAAGTACGAGGAAGCGGAGTTCCTGGTGCGCTTTGTGCAGGCGATGCGGCAGGCGCAGGAAGAAATGGAAAGACTTCACGCGCCAAGCGCGGGAACGCCCGAACGCCGTCCGCCTGCTTCAGCGTCTTGACCGCCGCCGTGCAGGCGATGCTCCAGCACATGACGGCGGAGCAAGCCGAAGAAACCCGCGCCGCCCTCGAACACCTGCAGAAAGAACTGCAAAAGCCCAAGCCGAGCCGCAAGTGGTACCGCGTGAGCCTCGAGGGGCTGATTCAAGCCGCCGAAAACGTGGGCAAAGTCGGCGCACCGGTGATTGAACTGGCGGGGAAGTTGCTGAAGTTACTGTAGCGCAGCTGCTCGCAGTTGTCCTGCACAAAAGCCCCGGTCTCGTCCGAGCCGGGGCTTTCCTTTTTCCTTACTCCTTCCTCCTCACTTCTTCCTTCTCTCTTTCATCTCGCTTGCACCATATGCTCTTTGGCATACTCGTAGCCTTTGCGAATCGCCTCGATATTCTTGGGCAGGAGATGTTTGTGACGGCCGGGCATGTGCGCTTGCAAGGCTGCTTCCACATCGGCGACGGTGAGTTCCTTCAAGCCGCTCAACAGCGCCCCGACGGCGACCATGTTCGCCATCTTGATGCTGCCGATTTCCTCGGCGATCTCGCTGCACGGCACGGTGACGACCGTGATGTCGTCGCGTTTTGCCCCGCGGTCCACCATCGACTCGTTGATCACCAGCAGCCCGCCCGCTTTGACCATCGGCTCGTATTTGTCGAGCGAAGGCAGGTTCATAACCAGGGCCACATCCGGGTTCTTGACCACCGGCGAGCCGATTTCCTCGTCGGCGATGACGACCGTACAGTTGGCCGTGCCGCCGCGCATTTCAGGACCGTAGGACGGAATCCAGGTCACCTGCTTGCCGACGTCCATGGCCGCATACGAAAGCACCTGACCGGCAAACATAATGCCCTGTCCGCCGAAACCGGAGAGAATCAGTTCAGTCTGCATCGTTGACCTCCTAAATCTTCGCCGCCGCCACCGCCAGCGCGACCTTGTAATCGCCGAGCGGGAAGAACGGAATCATGTGCTCCTCCAGCCACTTGAGCGATTCGACCGGCGTCAGGTTCCAGTTCGAAGGGCAGGTTGAGAGCAGTTCAACCAGCGAGAAGCCCAGTTTGCGCTCCTGGACCTCGAAGGCGGTGCGGATAGCCTTCTTGGCCTTGCGGATATTGGCCGGGTCGTGCAGCGAGCGGCGGACGACGTAACCGGCGCCGTCCAGCGTGGCGAGCATCTCGGCCATGCGGATGGGGTAGCCCTGAGTCTCCACATCGCGGCCGTTGGGCGAGGAGGTGGTCTTCATGCCGGGCAGGGTGGTGGGCGCCATTTGGCCGCCGGTCATGCCGTAGTTGGCGTTGTTGATGAAGATGACGGTGATGTTCTCGCCGCGCGCCGCAGCGTGGACGATTTCGCCCATGCCGATGGAGGCCAGGTCGCCGTCGCCCTGATAGGTGAAGACGATGTGATCGGGCAGGCAGCGCTTGATGCCGGTGGCCATGGCCGGGGCGCGCCCGTGGGCCGCCTCGACAAAGTCGGTGTCGAAGTAGTTGTAGGCAAAGACGGCGCAGCCGACCGGCGCCACGCCGATCGTCCGCTCGGTCAGGTTCATTTCTTCCAGCACTTCGGCAATCAGACGGTGCGCCACCCCGTGCGTGCAGCCGGGGCAGTAGTGAGTCGGCGCATCGGTGAAGGAGGCCGGGCGTTGGTACACCAGATTTTCAGGAATCATCAAAGTAGCCATGTTTACCTCGCAACCATTTCCATGCGTTTCATCCAGTTGGCAATCGGATCGGCATCGGCGCTCAGTTTGGCCTTGACCACGCGCTGGATCTCGCTCAGGATTTCATCCGGGAACGGCACCACGCCGCCCAGGCGTCCGTAGAACTCGATCGGGATGCTGCCGTTGACCGCCAGACGCACGTCCTCGAGCATCTGACCGGCATTCATCTCCGTCACCAGGAAGGCGCTGGCCTGCCGCGCCAGTTCAGCGACGCGCCGGTAGGGGAACGGCGCAACGGTGATCGGACGGAACAGCCCGACCTTGATGCCCTGGGCACGCGCGGCGCGGACGGCGGAAAGCGCCACCCGTCCGGCCGTGCCAAAGCCGATGACGATGAATTCGGCGTCCTCAATGAAATACTCTTTGTAGCGGATTTCCTTTTCTTGCACTTCTTGCCAGCGTTTGAGCAGACGCAGGTTGGTCTTCTCCTCTTCGGGCGGGTCGAGGTAAATCGAGGTCAGGATGCGGCGTTCGCGTCCCTTCGCGCCGTTGACCGCCCAGGGGTAGTCCTTGCGGACGACAGGCCGCATTTCGGGCAGTTCCACCGGTTCCATCATCTGACCGATCGAGCCGTCCAGCAGCACGCAGCAGATGTTGAGGTATTTCTCGGCCAGGTCGAAAGCCAGCGGCATCAGGTCCACCGCTTCCTGGACCGATGCCGGAGTCAGGACAATCGGGTGGTAGTCGCCGTGGCCGCCGCCCTTGCAGATTTGGTTGTAATCGGCCTGCGAGGGGGCGATGTTGCCCAGCCCCGGGCCGCCGCGCATCACGTTGACCAGCACCATCGGCACCTCGGTCCCGGCGATGTACGAGAGGCCCTCCATCATCAGGCTGATGCCCGGGCTGGAGGAGGAGGTCATCACCCGCGCCCCGGTGCAGGCCGCGCCGTAGACCATGTTGATGGCGCCCAATTCGGCCTCGGCCTGGACGAAGGCGCGTCCCAGTTCGGGCAGGCGCTTCGACATCCATTCGAGGATTTCGTTTTGGGGAGTGATGGGGTAGCCAAAATAGGCTTCCAGGCCGGCGCGGATGGCGGCCTCGGCGATGGCTTCGTTGCCTTTCCAGAGTTCGCGTGCCATTTCTACCCTCCTGCGGCGGCAGGCGCCGGCGCCTTGGTGACTTCACGATAAACAGTAATGGCCGCGTCCGGGCAAACCAGGGCGCAAATGGCGCAGCCGGTGCAGCCATCTTTGATAATGTGGGCCGGGTGATATCCCTTGGGTGTCAGGCGCTCCATATCCAGTGCCAGCACCTGCGGCGGACAGGCCGATACGCATAGTTCGCAGCCCTTACAATACAAATCGTTGACTTGAATCCAACCTTTTGCAGGCATTCAAACGCCTCCTTTTGGGATTGTGAGAAGTAAGACAAGATTAGGCGGAATTCTTCTTGCAGTCCGATTATGTTCACATGAAGGCAAAAAGGGTAGTGCCATGCGTCATTTAAGCAGGATACAAAAATCCTCTCCTGAAAAGGACGTTTATTTCCTCCGCAGGGGCCGCAGATGGCGCGGCAAATGCAAAGGGCCGCGTTTGGCAGTTGGAGTCCGTCTGACAACTCCGGTTGTCGGAAATTGCCTGTTCCCGAGTCTGGAGCCCTCAGACTCCAGACAGCGGCATCGGCCCCGCCTGCCGGATAAATTCCTCCCCGCGTTTCCTCGTTGACATGTCCTCCCCCTCTGGTTTAGAATGAAACCGTCCACTCCTCTTTTGCAAAGAAGTTGAACATGCCCGAAACTGCCCTGCCCTATCAGATTGTCGTCTTCACCTCCGACCATATGATTAACGGGACGGTTTTTCTGCGCGACCAGCGCCTTTCGGACTTCCTGAACGACCGGCGCGATAAAAACATCATCGTCCGCAACGCCGGCGTCGCCCGCCTGCAAAACCCGGCCAAAATTCTGCAGAAAACCCCCAACTCGGTGATCCCCAAAGCGGGCATCGTGCTGGCCTTCGAGCCGCCGCAAAAACAGGCGCCCCCGCCGCGGCGCTTCATCAAGTACCCCAAAAACCGTTACGGGATTTACATCATTCTGGACGGCATGGAAGTGCGCGGCGAGGTGCATGTGCAGGGGTCGCTCGACCTGCTGCGCATCATGGCCGAGGCCGGCGACATCTTCCTGCCCATCACCCAGGCCACGGTGACCATTCAGGCCAATCCCAACGTCCTCCTGCAACGCGAAGCCGTGGTCATCAACACTCAGCGCATCCGCTTCATCGGCGAGGTCGAAGCGCCCAAGCCAGACGACACCGCCCCATAACATTCCCCAGGAGGCCGCAATTTCCATGAAAACACCTGTCATCCTTGACGCCATCCGCACGCCCATTGGGTCGCTGGGCGGGGCGCTGGCTGCCGTCCGGCCGGACGATTTGGCCGCCCATGTCATCCACGCCATCCTCGAGCGCAACCGTTTTGACCCGGCGCTGGTGGAAGAGGTTTATTTCGGCTGTGCCAATCAGGCCGGGGAAGATAACCGCAACGTGGCGCGCATGGCCGCCTTGTTGGCCGGTCTGCCCGTCACGGTCGGCGGCGTGACCGTGAACCGGCTGTGCGCCTCGGGGCTGGCGGCGGTCAATTTTGCGGCGCGCGCCATCCGCGCCGGCGAGGGGGAGGTCTTCATCGCCGGCGGCGTGGAGTCGATGTCGCGCGCGCCCTACTCCCTGCCCAAGGCCGAGAGCGGCTACCCCTTCGGCAACCTGACCGCCTGGGACACGGCCCTCGGCTGGCGCTACCCCAACCCGAAGATGAAGGAAATGTACGGCATCGAGCAGATGGGCGAGACGGCGGAAAACATCGCCGAGATGAAGCCGCACATCACGCGCCAAATGCAGGACGAATTCGCCTTGCGCTCGCATCAGCGCGCCATCGCCGCCATCGACTCGGGCAAATTTGCCGAGGAAATCGTCCCCGTGACCATCTCGCAGCGCAAGGGCGAGCCGAAGGTGGTGGATACCGACGAACGCCCGCGCCGCGACACGACCCTGGAATCGCTGGCCCGTCTCAAGCCGGCCTTCCGCCCGAACGGGACGGTCACGGCCGGGAACTCTTCGGGCCTGAACGATGGGGCGGCGGCGCTGCTGGTCATGAGCGAGGAGAAAGCGCGGCAACTCGGCCTGAAGCCGCTGGCGCGGATTGTGGCCGCGGCCGCCGCCGGGGTCCCGCCGCGCACGATGGGGCTGGGGCCCGTCCCGGCGACGCAGAAGGCCCTCGCCCGCGCCGGTCTGCAATTGTCCGACATCGGCCTGGTCGAACTGAACGAGGCCTTCGCCGTCCAGGCCCTGGCCGTCATCGAAGACCTCGGCCTCGACCCGGAGATTGTCAACGTCAACGGCGGGGCGGTGGCCCTGGGTCATCCGCTCGGCTGTTCGGGGGCGCGCATCCTGACCACGTTGCTGCACGAAATGCGCCGCCGCGGTAACGTGAAGTACGGCCTGGCGACGCTGTGTGTGGGCGTCGGTCAGGGCGAAGCGACGATTGTGGAGTGGATGGGGTAAACGTTTGGTTGGAAAAGTCTTCGGCAGGGCGAGCGTGGGTTTCGCCCTGCTGTGTTTCAGACAGGGGAACCTTGCGTTATGCCGCCAAGAGATGGGCGGCAACGATGCGAACGCCGATGGCGATCAACAGCAGGCCGCCGATAACTTCCATCGTCTTGCCAAAACGTTTTCCCAGCCGGTTGCCAATGCGCAGAGCAAGCAGCGACATGAGACCGGTCACAACCCCAATGACAATGGCCGGATACCAGATGAACACACCGATCAGCCCCAGCGAGAGGCCGACCGCCAGCGCGTCGATGCTGACGGCGATGGAAAGCAGAATCATCGTCCAGCCACGCGAAAGGTCGCCGTTTTGATGCTCGCCGTTCTTGTCCAAGCCGGAGCGAATCATGCGCAGCCCAACGACGGCCAGCAGCCCGAGGGCAATCCAGTGGTCGAAGGAGCGGATGTAGGTTTCGATGGTTGTCCCGGCCAGCCAGCCGACGACCGGCATGATGAACTGGAACAACCCAAAATGAAACGCCAGCCGAAAGCGCGGGCGCGGGCCGTTTACCTGATCGCTCGTCCCGGCGCCCAAGCAGACGGTGAAGGCATCCATGGCCATACTGAGAGAGATGAGTAGGATTTCGAGAAAATTCATTGGGACAACAACCTCCCTGCCTGCTTCGCTTCTTTGCCGGTTTAGAGGCGGCAGGGGCAGAAGTTCTGGGGAAAAGAACAGGCAGGGAAGGAGAGATCAGGCTTTCCAGATTTTGAAATCTTTCAAAATAGATCCCCCGATAAACTCGCGCAGAATCGAGTTATCCGGAATCACATCCGGCTCAAGCGGCAAGAACCATTCCAGGAAGGCCAGCAGGCGCTTGGCTTCAATGTGTTCCGGCGCGCCGTGCGGCACCTGACGCAGAAGCGGCTCGGCGAAGGGCCGCAGCGCCGAGAGTTCATAGACCAGCGCCGAATTGAACATCACATCGGCGTTTTCTTGATAGGGGAAGATGTAGCGTTCCTCGCCGCGGCGCACCGAGTCCCAGCGGCCGATCGTCTGTTGGGCGGTGTAGCCGCGTTCACGGGCGTCGCGCACGATGCGCCGGATGAGACGGGTATCGGCGGTGGAGACGCGGTTGTGCCGGTCGAGGTTGAGTTGCGTCAGCGCCGCGCCGTAGATACGGAAGGCACGCCGGGTCAGCGTGGGAGGCAGCAGGCGCGGGTTGAGGCCGTGAATCCCCTCCAGGATGATAATTTGATCGGCGGTCAGGCGCACCGTTTCGCCGGTCACGCGCCGCCCGGATTTGAAGTCGTAGCGTGGCAGGGTGACCGTCTCGCCGCGAATCAGCCGCTCGAGATGATCGCCCAGCAGGGCCAGGTCTAGCGCTTCGAGGGCTTCAAAATCGTACTTTCCATATTCGTCAAGGGGCGTCTTCTCGCGGTCAACGAAATAGTTGTCGAGTTCGAGGGCGAAGGGCGAAAGCCCCAAGGCCAGCAATTGGACAGCCAGCCGGCGGGAGAAGGTCGTCTTGCCGGAGGAGGAGGGGCCAGAGATGAGGACGATGCGCGCCTCGCCGCGCCGTTCGTAAATTTGACGGGCAATCTCGGCGATGCGCTGTTCGTGCAGGGCTTCCGAAACGAGGATGACTTCGCGGGTGCGTCCGGCGGCGATGGCGTCGTTGAGCGCGCCGACGTTTTCGATTTCCAGTCGTTCCAGCCATTCGCCATACTGGCGGAAGGCGGCCAGCAGTTTCGGATATTCCTGCGGGGAGGCGATGGTCGTGGGCGCGCTGCGGCGCGGAAAGCGCAGGGTAAAGCCGCTGTTGGTGGGAGTGAGGGCAAACCACTGCAGATAGCCCGTGGAAGGCACCATGTAGCCGTGATGGTAATCCAGGTGATCCTGTAGGCGGTAAAGGGTGACATACGGCTTCTGCCGATAGCGCATCAGGCGCACTTTATCGAGGTAGTTGCGACGCTCAAAGTGAGCAATGGCCTCCTCCAGCGGGACTTCCTGGCGGGAGAAAGGCAAATCTTCCGCGACCAAACGGCGCATTTCGGCTTCGAGGCGGCCAAGTTCTTCGGCGCTCAAGGGGGCGCGCTCCTTGACGTGGCAGTAATAGCCGCCGGCGGAAATCGAATGGTCAATTATCAGCACGGCTTCGGGGAACAAGTTGGCAAAGACCATCTCCAACAGGAAGGTCAGCGAGCGGCGATAGACCAGCACCCCATCCGCGTCGGCCATCGTGACCGGGGTGAGGGTGCAGTCCATCTGAATCGGGTAGGTCAGTTCGCGCAAGTCGTCGTTGATGACGGCGGCCATCGCCGGGGCGGGGAGGGACTCGGCGATCGTCTGCACAAACTCAGCCGCGGTTGAGCCGCGCGGCCCGGAGAGAACCCGTCCATCGGGCAGGTGGACTTCCACCGTCTCACGGGGAGAGACAAGTTGAATGGATTGGCTCATAGACCTGTTTCCCTGTTTCCCTGTTTCCCTGTTGCCTGCTTCCCTGCCCTCACTCTCTCCAGCAACCTTTCCGGCTGACGGCTGAAGTCGCCCAGCGGCAATTCGCCGCGCGTCAGCGCCAGCAGGGTTTGGGTGAGAACCTGATTGACGGGGGTGGGGACGCCGCGTTGGCTCCCAAAGCGGACCACCGCTCCGTTCAGCCACTCGACCTCGGAACGGCCGCGGCCCGAATGCAGGTCGATGTGAAAGGAAGGCATCTTCCCGCCGCGTCCGCCGCCAATCGCTTTCTGCATCAGCGGGCGGGCGATACCCTCCGGCAGGCGCGTCCCCAGCGCCAGCGCCCGCACCGGCACGCCGGGCAGGTCCACCACGCGCAGGCCCAGGGCGCGCATCACCGCCAGGGCTTCGCGCAGCATGTCCATCTCCAGGCGGAAGAGGCCGGGGTGGGCAAAGACTTCGGCGGGGGTCATATCGAGGATGGCGGCGGAGGCGTTGGCGGGCAGATTGGTGAGCATCTTCGACCACTTCATGTCGGCGGCGCGGGGAAAGGAGCGGGCGTTGAGGCCGGCCTCGTTCAGTGCAGCAGACAACCGCTCCGAGAGCGGGTGCGAGGAGACGAGGCCGACGCCGCGTTTGCGTTCGAGGACGATGTCGCCCACGGCGCGGCGTCCGACGGCCGAGGTCACCGTGGCGGCGATGACTTTCTGCGCGCCGAGGACAGCCTCCAGTGCAGTTTCATTTTCTACGCCGTTGGAGAGGCACAGAACCGGCGGCATTTGCTCGCGGAAGGGTTTCATGGCTTCCAGCGCGGCCGGGGTGTCGAAGGATTTGAGGGCAAAGAGGGCCACATCAAAGGGGGCATGAAGGAGCGCCTCTTCCAGAGAGGCGGCAAAGGATACCGGATAGCGCTCGCTGTTTACGGAAAAGCGTTCGCCGTTCACTTCGAGCCGCAAGCCGCGGGCGCGCAGTTCCTCCACGGCTTTGGGCTGTTCGAGGAAGGTTACGCGGCCTCCCCTCAGCGCCAGCGAGCCGCCGATGTATGTTCCAATCGCCCCTGCGCCAAAAACGAGAATGCGAAGTTCGTCCATTCACGCCTCTTCTTGCCAATGTGGACGGTGGTCGAAATGCAGCAGCCGCCACTTGTGCCGCTCCGGATGGTAGGTAAAGGTGGCGAAGGTGGTGTTGCGGAACATGAAGTGCGCTCCGGTGTGGTCAGCCTGGACGGGGATGCCCAGCAGGGCGTAGAGAGCCATGTTCAAGATTCCGCCGTGCGCCACCACCAGATACTTTCCCGCCGGCCGGTCGAGCAGTTTCTGGATGTCGCGTCCGGCGCGCAGGTACACTTCCCAGCGGCTTTCGCCGGTCTGACCGGTGTGGGTGTAGGGGGTCATGAAAGGCGGACGGGACACGACCTGTTTGGCCTGTTCGTCATCCAGGCCGGCCAGCAGGCCGTTGTCAATTTCCATCCAGTCAGGGTCGAGTTCGAGCGGGATGTTCAACGCAGCGCAGATAATCTCGGCCGTTTCGCGGGCGCGCAGGAGCGGGCTGGCGATGGCGCGGTCGAAGGTCACGCCCTCCGCCTGCCAGCGCTGGGCCAGGGCGCGCGCCTGGGCGCGGCCGCGCTCGGTCAGCGGAAAATCGGCGCGGCCCTGAAAACGGTTTTCGGCGTTGCCCACCGATTCCCCGTGGCGCAAGAAGGTGACGGTGTAGATTTCGGAGGTCATAGGCAAGGGATTTTATCACGGGAGTCGGATAGTCTGGAGTCAGACAGTCGGATAGTGACAGTCTGGCTATCAGACTATCAAACTATTTGCATATCAGATTAACTTCACCCCGTGCCGGTCTTCCAAAATTTGGGCAGCGCGGGCGATTTCGGCCTGTTTGCGCGCTTCGTCCCAGCCAAGGGCCTCGCCCAGCCAGTCGGAGAGTTGTTCCACACGCGGACGGGTGAGTTGCCCCAGGTAACCGAGCAACGTGCGGCGCAGAAGGAGGTCGTCGAGGTGGATGATTTTCTCGCCTTGCGCCATGGCGTGGATTTCCTCGCGCGTGTAATCGGGCGTGGTTTTCAGCGCCGCGGCGTTCGCGCCGGCGCCGATAGGCAGGGACTTCGTATCGGCGCGGCGCGCCCGACCCAGAAAGGCCAGGACGCGGTCGGTCGTCTGCTCGGAGAAAGCGCGAAACGAGGTCCACTTGCCGCCCACGAGCGAGAGGACGGGAATCCCGCCCAAACGGTCTTCGCGCAGGTGATGGTCGCGGGTAATCTGGCCGGTGGTCTTGGCCGAACCGGTGTAGGCCAGCGGGCGGACGCCGGAGAAGCGGAAGATAATCTGCTCGCGGCGGACGGGAACATCGGGGAAGACGCGGCCGACCATTTCCAGGAAGTAGTCCACTTCCTCCTCGGTGCAACGCGCCGAATCAGGGTCTTCGATGGGCAGGTCAGAGGTACCAATCATCACCTTGTCGAAGAGCGGGAAGATGAGGACGATGCGCCCATCCTTATTCTCAAAGAAGAATTCGTTGTCGCCGATGGCGGCGCGCAGTTCGGGGTTATCGAGGACAAGGTGCGAGCCTTTGGTCGGGCCGATGTAATGCGTTTGCAGGTCGAGGGCGCGGTTGGCGCGGTCAATCCAGGGGCCGGCGGCGTTGACGATGATTTTGGGTTGCAAGTTGAAAGTTTGCAAGTTGGTCTCGTCGCGCAAAATAACCGTATTCCCTTCCACGCCAACGAGGCTGACGTAGTTGAGGGCGCGGGCGTGCGGGCCTTCGGCTTCGGCGTCCAGGACGAGTTGCAGGGCGAGACGTTCCGGCGAGAGCAGGAGGCCGTCGTAGTATGTCGCCGCGTAGCGGATGCGCGGGTTGAGGCGCGGGAATTTCTGCAACGCCTCCCGGCGTGAGTAGAACGTGTGGCGCGGCACGGCGCGGGTCTTGCCGGTGAATGCGTCGTAAAAAATCAGACCGATTTTGATGACCAGTGCGCCGCGCTCGGCGGGTCTCTCCAGCAAGCCGAGGAACTTGAGCGGCGCGTTGAACAGGCCGGAGAAAATCTTGAACATCGGGATGGTGGTGGGAAGGGGCCTGACCAGCGTCGGCGCATTCTGGATGAGGCGGTTGCGCTCCTGGACGGCCTCGCGCACCAGGCGGAACTCGCCGTTTTCCAGGTAGCGGATGCCGCCGTGCGCCATGCGCGAGGAGGCTGCGCTCGCTCCGGCACAGAAGTCGCCGCGGTCAATGAGCAGAACGTCTACGCCGTTCAGCGCCAGGTCGCGGAACGTCCCGATGCCGTTGATGCCGGCGCCGATAATCAACACCTCGGGCGCATGGGATTTCAAAGATGCAAGAATTTCCTGTCTTTCCATAAGCACTTCATCCTTTCACTTCTTCTCTCTTCTCCTCTTACTTCCCCTTCCCCGGCAATTCTTTGGCGGACTGTTTGGACGACCTCTCTCCCACCTCGCCGCCGGATTTACGCAGTTCCAGTTCGAGCATTTGCTCCACCTGACGCTTCTCCTCGAATCGGACGACGGCGATTTCGTGGGCGCGGTGCAGGAGGTACGGGTAGGGCTTCGCCCCCATCACGCGGCACTGTTCCAGCAAAGCAGCGTGCAGAGCATTCAGCATAACTTCGTCGTCGGCCACCCATTTGGGGAATTCCACCCGCGCCAGGACGGGGTGCTTGTCACTGCCGGCGTTCAGGTAGAAGAAGTGCAGGGCCAGGTCGCCGGTGTAATGAGCGCGGGAACTGGATTGCAGGCCAAAGACTGCCGAGCGCTGTCCGCCTTTGAGCAGATGCCCAAACAGCCACAGGTCGGTGACGCCGCGCAGGGGATGCTGGCGGCGCACATCTTTCATCTCGTCATCGGTCAGCGTAGCAATTTCGAGCAGGCGGACGACCAGATCCGCGCCGGGCTTGTCCACGTAACCGGCGACCGCCGCGCCGAGCGCCTGCATTTGCGAAAGGATGGACTTGTGCAGGTCGAGATTGCGGCGGTAGTCTTCTCCGCCGCCGTCCTTTGCGCCCCACAGTTCCACCGGCCCGTCGGTCAGCGCCGCCACGCGACCTTCGGTCTGCCGCGCCAATTCGAGCAGTTTCTTCCGTTCGGCGATGTCACGCTGGAGTTCAATGGCTTCCTCGGTCAGCAGGCCGCTTTCGGTGTAGATTTCGTCATCGTAGAGCAGGGCGCTGTCGGTGTAGATGGTAGGGGTTTCGCCGGAGCCGGGACGGAGGACGATTGCGCCGACGTTGACCAGGCTGTAGAGAATGGCCGCGTGGCGGTCGGGGGCGATCTGCGAGCCGTCGGCGGCGATGAGAGTCAGATTGACGGGAGCCGGCGCGGGGTCGCGCGCCGCATCGAGCCGCCCAAGGGGGATGGCGCAGCGCAGGGAGGGGTCGCTCTGGCGAGCGCGTTCCAGTTTGTCGTTCAGTTCCTGAGTCTTGTCTGCCCAGTGCTGGAACAATGTCCAGGCGTGCAGACGCAGGCCGTCGAGCGTCTCACGCCGTTGACGCGCCTGGAGGCCGATTTGGCGGATTTTGTCGAAAACTTGCTGAAAGTTGAGGGTCATAGAACGCAGGGATTGTACAGGGGAAGCGCCGAAAGAGCAAGGCAGGAACTTTTTTCACTGCCGGGCGTCTTATTTTTTGTTATACCACTTTCTCAAGGAGTCAACCTATGCGTTCTAAACTTTTGTTTCTTCCCCTGTTGGTGCTGGTCATGGCGTTGAGCGCCTGCGGGCCGGCGGCGGGTTCGTCCGAGCGCACGCTGACGGTGACCGGCAACGGTACGGTGTATCTGACGCCCGATATCGCTTATCTGTACGTGGGTGTGCATACCGAGAGCGCCGACATCGCCGAGGCAGTGGCGCAAAATAACCGCCGCACGCAGGCCGTGGTGAACGCGCTCAAGAATGCAGGCGTGGCCCTCGAAGACATCCAGACGAGCAATTTCAGCGTCTGGTCTATGGAGGATTACGACGACGCCGGCAATCGCTACATGAAGTACAGCGTGGAGAATACCGTCTATATCACCATCCGCGACCTGAGTCAGTTGGGCGCACTGCTGAATACGGCGGTGGCGTCAGGCGCAAACACCATCAACAGTCTGGTGTTTGATGTCTCAGACAAAAGCGCCGCGCTGACCGAGGCCCGCAAGAAGGCGATGGACAACGCCAGCGCCCTGGCCGGTGAACTGGCCGGGAAAGCCGGTCTGAAGGTCGGCGATGTGCAGAGCATCACTTACACAGATTACCTCCCCTCGCCGTACTACGGCATGGGCGGCGGCGGAGCGGCCCTCGAGGCCTTGCCCACTGTGCCGATTCAGCCGGGTATGATGCAGGTGACGGCTACGGTCACGGTGACGTACGGACTCGGCAAGTAATTTCTCGGACTGCCTTTCAACAGGACTTGGAGGTCGGATTGACAATCCGACCTCCAAACTTTATAGACGCGTTGCATCTGCCAGGAACTTTTCCCACGCCGCTTCGTCTTACAAGTGTAAAATTACTCACAGATTGGACAAAGAAATCCACCTGCAAAGGAGACCACTATGAAAAACAAATTCGTTCTTTTGACCACACTCGTCCTGCTTGGAGCGCTGGTCAGCGCCTGCGGGCCGACGACCGTCTATACCCAGTCCGAGCCGCCAATGCGGACGATTACCGTCACCGGCACGGGGATGGTGACTCTGACGCCAGATGTCGCTTATGTGTACATCGGTGTGGAAACGACCGACGCCAGCGCCACCAAGGCCATGGATGACAACAATGCCCGCGCTCAAGCGGTGATTGACGCCATCAAATCCTTCGGCGTCGAAGATAAAGACATCCAGACCACCAACTTCAGCATTTACCCGCAGGCCGTGTACGATGAAAACTTTAATCAGGTTGGCGTGACCTACGTGGTGGACAACACCGTTTATGTCACGGTGCGCGACCTGACCAAACTCGGCGAACTGCTGGATGCTTCCTTCCGCGCCGGGGCAAACCAGATTTACAACATCTCTTTCGATGTGGCCGATAAAGCCGAGGCGCTTTCGCAGGCACGGCTGGCCGCAGTGGAGGCCGCCCGCCGCCAGGCAGATGAACTGGCCGCCGCCACCGGTGTGACCATCGGGGCCGTGCAGACCATTTCGTACTACGACACCACACCCTCGCCCATCTACTACTCGCGCTCTACCGATGCGAAGGCCATGACCGCCAGCGTGCCGGTGGAAGCCGGCTCGATGCAGATTGTGACGACGGTGACGATTGTGTATGAGATTCGCTGAAACTTCCCAAATTGACCGGCGATGAACAGAGATAAACAATGCGCCCGGCAATCAAAAACTCCCCTGCTCAAACGGCGGGGGAGTTCGTTTTGTTTCGGAGCAGATTACTTTGCCAGCAAGTCGGCCAATACCTTGCCCGACTGTTCTTCGATGACTTGGTGCAAACTCTGACCGTGAGCGTCCATTGTCACCACCACCGGCAGGTCTTTGACCTCGATGACCCAGATGGCTTCTGGCACGCCGAATTCGAGTTTGTACACGCCTAGCACGCGCGTCACAGACTGGGCAATGAAGGTTGCCGCGCCGCCGATGGCGTGGAAGTACACGCCCGGCGTCTCCTGACAACCCTTGAGCGTCTTCGGCCCCATGCCGCCCTTGCCGATCACGCCTTTGACGTTGAAATGCTTCATCACGTCGGCCTGATACGGCTCCTCGCGGATGGATGTGGTCGGCCCGGCGGCCACGAACTTGTACTCCTTCGTCTCCAACCCGGCGACGACCGGCCCGCAGTGATAGATGACGCCGCCGTTTAAAATCGGTTTGAGCGCTTCATAGACTTCCAAGTCGTCGCCCTGGGGCGGGCGAGTCTTGCGGATGAAGGTTTCGATCATCCACTTGTGAACGGCGTCGCGGCCGGTAATCATCACGCCGTTCAGGGCCACCGGGTCGCCAACCTTCAGGTCGCGGATGACCTCATCGCTGATGGGAATGTTCACTGCACGCATACTTCTCTCCTCACAAAATACGTACTGCGTATTTCGTATTTTTCAGTCGTAGATGATTTCCTCGCCCCTCACCGTCATCTTGCGGCGGCGGTAGGCCCAGCACATGTACGAGACAGTGACGAAATACGAGGCCGGCAGGCGGGAAAGGCCGGTGATTTTGGTATCTATCACGGTCGTCTTACCGCCAAAACCCATCGGCCCGATGCCGAGTTGATTCGCTTCCTCGGTCAGTTGCTCCTCCAGCGCGGCCAGTTTCGGGTCCGGGTTGCGCGTGCCGATCTTTTCGTACAAGACTTCCTTTGATTTGATGTAGCCGGAGCCGCGGTCACCGCCGATGGCCACGCCCAGGATGCCCGGCGCGCAGCCCTGGCCCTGCGCCTTCTGCACCGCGTCCAACACTGCCTTGCGCACACCGGCCAGGTCACGCCCTGCCCCCAGCCCGCCGTCCGGCAGGGAATACTGACGCCCAACATTCTCGCAGCCACCGCCTTTAAGCATCAGTTCGATGGTCAGTTCATCGCCCTCGACCTCCTCGAAGTGGATGGAGGGGAAATCGTCGCCGCCGAGGTTGTTGCCGGTGTTGCGGTCATAGACCGCGTCCACTGCGTTGGGGCGCATGTACGAGCGCTTCGTCGCCTCGGCCAGCGCGGCGCGGATTTGCTTCTTCAACTGCAATGTGCTCCAGCCCGCCGGATACTTGACGTAAAAAATCGGCGTGCCGGTATCCTGGCAGATGGGGCTGGAATTCTTGCGCGAAAGTTCGATGTTCTTGAGAATCGTCTCCAGCGCGCCGCGCGCCGCCGAACCGAGCGCTTCCTTCTCCACAGCCGCCTTCAGGCGTTCCTCCACATCCTTGGGCAGGTCCGACGACGTGCGCCGGATGAGTTCCAGAATTTCATTCGTCAAGTCTCGCATAGAACCTCCTCTCATTGCTCCAATCATACCCGCGAAAGATTAATTTTTCGAGTAACGAAGCGCGCAGAGAAACAGGCCAAACTTCACAACCAGGGCTTGACAAGCCCGCCTGGGGAGGTAGAATGCTCTTCCGCGAGGTAATTGCCGATGAACATTCTTCCTCCTGACCTGCTCGAAACCATCCGCCGCGCCCTGGCCGAAGACATCGGCCGCGGCGACGTGACCACCGAGAGCATCATCCCGCCCGAAGCGACCATGCGCGGCCAGATCCTCACCAAACAGGAGGGCGTCGTCGCCGGGCTGGACGTGGCCGAAGCGGTGTACAAAACGCTCGACCCGCAGGTGGATTTCCGCCCGCAGGTGGAAGAAGGGGCGCGCGTGACCCGCGGCGGCGTCATCGCCCTCGTCTCGGGGCGGACCCGCAGCCTGCTGACCGCCGAACGGACGGCGCTCAACTTCCTCGGGCGCATGTCCGGCATCGCCACGCTGACGCGTCAATTTGTGGACGCCGTCGCCGGGACGAAAGCGGTCATCCTCGACACGCGCAAAACCGCGCCGGGTCTGCGCGCCGCCGACAAACTCGCCGTCCGGCGCGGCGGCGGTCAGAACCACCGCATCGGCCTCTACGACATGATTCTCATCAAGGACAATCACATTGACTATGCCGGTTCCATCACCGAGGCGGTGAGACGCGCCCGCGCCGCCGCCCCCGGTCTGGAAATCGAGGTCGAAGCCCGCACGCTGGAGGATGTGGGCGAGGCCCTCGCCCTCGGCGTGGAGCGCATTCTGCTCGATAACATGAGCCTGGAAATGATGCGCGAAGCCGTCCGCCTCGCCGCCGGGCGCGCCAAACTGGAGGCCAGCGGCAACGTCACGCTGGAAACCGTGCGCGCCATCGCCGAGACCGGCGTGGACTTCATCTCCTCCGGCGCGCTGACCCACTCGGCAAAGGTGTTCGATGTGAGTTTTGATTATTTGGAGCGTGGACCGTAGACCGTGGACCGTCCATCGTCTACCGTCTACTGCCCCCCATCCCCTGTCTTACCGTTAGGAGAGTCCCATGACCCCCGAAGTTCAGCAAATGTACGAATCTCTGAAAGCCAAACTCGAAAAAATCGTCCCGGATGTGGAACTGCGCTACAAGGCCGAGATTGCCGTTGAGATCAATGCCCTGAAGAAAGCGCGCAACGCCGTCATCCTCGGTCACAACTACATGGAACCGGCGCTGTTCAACTCGGTGCCCGATTTCACCGGCGACTCGCTCGACCTCTCGCGCAAAGCCGCCCAGACCGACCGCGACGTCATCGTCTTCTGCGGCGTCAAGTTCATGGCCGAGACGGCCAAAATTCTCAACCCGACCAAAACGGTGCTCTTGCCCTCCGACAAGGCCGGCTGCTCGCTGGCCGCCTCCATCACCGCCGAGGACGTGCGCGCCCTCAAAGCGCGCTTCCCCGGCGTGCCGGTGGTCAGTTACGTCAACACCTACGCCGATGTGAAAGCCGAGAGCGACATCTGCTGCACCTCCTCCAACGCCGTGGCGGTGGTCGAATCGCTGCATGCCGAGACGGTCATCTTCCTGCCCGATGAATACCTGGCGCGCAACGTCGCCCGCGAGACCGGCAAACATATCATCTTCCCCTCCATCACCCCCCACTCTCCTCTCCCAATGGGAGACGGGGAGAAAGGGGGGGAGGGTGAGTTGGATTACCAACTCATCGGCTGGCGCGGGCGCTGCGAAGTCCACGAGAAATTCACCGTCAAAGACATCGAGACCGTGCGCGCCCAGTTCCCCGATGTGGTCGTGCTGGCCCACCCGGAATGCAGCCCCGAGGTCACTGCCGCGGCGGATTTCTCCGGCTCGACCAATGCCATGATCCGCTTTGTGCGTGAGAGCAACGCGCCGCACTACCTGGTGCTGACCGAGTGCGCCATGGGCGACAACATCGCCGCTGCCAACCCCGAGAAGGACATGCTGCGCCTGTGCATGGTGCGCTGCCCGCACATGAACACCATCACCCTCGAAGAGACCCGCGACGCCCTCAAATTCAACCGCTACGTGATTGACGTGCCGGAGGAGATTCGCCTGCGCGCCTACCGCGCCGTCCAGCGCATGATTGAGATTGGCTGAAAGGCATTTGGTTATCAGCAAATCGTCTTGGGTGGCGCTCCATTGCCCACCACAGATGAACACAGGTCACGCACCTCTCTTTTCAAAAATCTCTGTTCATCTCCGTTCATCTCCGTTCATCTCCGTTCATCTCTGTTCATCTCTGGTTATCTCTGGTTCCTTCCGTTCATCTCCGCTCATCTCCGTTCATCTCTGGTTATCTCTGGTTCCTTCCGTTCATCTCTGTTCATCTCTGGTTATCTCTGGTTCCTTCCGTTCATCTCCGTTCATCTCCGTTCATCTCTGGTTATCTCTGGTTCCTTCCGTTCATCTCCGCTCATCTCCGTTTATCTCTGGTTCTTTCCGCTCATCTCCATTCATCTCCGTTCATCTCCGTTCATCTCTGGTTCTTTCCGCTCATCTCCGTTCATCTCTGTTTATCTCTGGTTATCTCTGGTCTCTTGCCTATGAAAACCACCGACGTCCTCATCCTCGGCTCCGGCATTGCCGGGGCGACCGCCGCCCTGCAACTGGCGCAAAACCCGCAGCGGCGCATCATCCTCATCACCCGCGAGGCCGACCCGCACGAGTCGAACACCCGCTGGGCGCAGGGCGGCATCATCAGCCGCGGCCCGGGCGACAGCGCCGACCTGCTCGTCCGGGACATCCTCGAAGCCGGCGCGGGGGCCAGCCTGCCCTCGGCGGCGCGCATCCTGGCCGAGGAAGGCCCGCCGCTGCTGGAGAAGATTCTGGTCGAAATCGCCGGGGTGCAATTCGACCGCCAGGAAAACGGCGAACCGGCCTGGGGTCAGGAAGCGGCGCACTCGCGGCGGCGCATCCTGCACGTGGGGGACGGAACCGGCCGCGCCATCATCGAGGGCCTGATGTCGGCCCTGCAAAAACTGCCCAACGTGGAACTCATCACCCGCGCCACTGCCGTAGACCTGATCACCTACCCGCATCACTCGCGCGATCCCCTGAAGGCCTACGAACCGGTCACCTGCTACGGGGCTTATGTCTTCGACCGCAGCGGACGCGCCATCCACCGCACGCTGGCCGCGGCCACCATCCTGGCCACCGGCGGGCTGGGACGCATCTACCGCAACACCACCAACCCGCCCGGAGCGCGCGGCGACGGCCTGGCCATGGCGCATCGCGCCGGGGCGCGCATCCTCAACGCCGAGTACATCCAGTTCCACCCCACCGCCCTGGCCGCGCCGGGGGCGGAAGGATTTCTCATCAGCGAGGCGGTGCGCGGCGAAGGCGGCATCCTGCTCACCCCCGAAGGCCACCCGTTTATGGAAAAGTACTCGCCGCAATGGAAAGACCTGGCCCCGCGCGACGTGGTCGCCCGCGCCATTCACACCGAGATGGAAGAACACGGCTACTCGCACGTCCTGCTCGACATCGCCTCGCGCCTGCCGGCGGCGCGCATCCGCGAACGCTTCCCCAACATCTACGCCGAATGCAAGCGCGTCGGCATAGACATCACCCGCGAACCCATCCCGGTCGTGCCGGCGGCGCATTATTCCTGCGGCGGCGTGGCCGTGGACGAGTGGGGGCGCACCAGCATCCGCGGCCTCTACGCGGTGGGCGAAGTCTCCTGCACCGGACTGCACGGCGCCAACCGGCTGGCCTCCACTTCGCTGCTGGAGGGCTTGGTCTGGGGCGTGCGGGCGGCGCGGGACATCGAATCCATGCTCGGACAGACTGAAAGTCTGCCCTACATCCCCACACGCGAGGACGTGCCGCCCTGGGATGAATCCGGCCTGACGCAAGATTCCGACCCGGCGCTCATCCAGGGCGACATGCAGACCATCCAGAACATCATGTGGCACTACGTCGGCCTGATCCGCTCCGGCGACCGCCTGTCGCGCGCCATCCGTGAACTGCGCCACCTGCAAAACGAAATCGAGACCTTCTACCGCACCACCAAGTTGAGCGACGGCCTCATCGGTTTGCGCAACGCGGTGGAGGTGGCGTTGCTCATCGCCCAGGCGGCGCGGCACAACCGTCAGAGCCGCGGCTGCCACTACCGCGTCGACAGCGTGGACGGCGGCGACCGGCTGCTTTAGAGAGTGTATGAAAACCCATCATCAACCACAGATGAACGCAGATCAATTTGGTAACTGTCTACCCTGGTCTCGGAAATTATCCGCAGATGTCGCAGACTACGCAGATTGAATAGATAAAAACATGGCCTGTCCGCTTCCGGACAGGTCATGTGTCATTCAGGGATTGTTGCCCGTCAACCGCTCTTCTTTTCGGCCACCAATTCCTTGAGCAGGAGGCCCAGGCGGGTGATGCCTTCGCGGATGGTATCCGGCTTCGAATAGGAGAAGTTGATGCGCATGGTGTTCTCTCCGCCACCATTTGGATGGAACGCCGAACCCGGCACAAAGGCCACTTTGCGCTCGATGGCCTTTTTCAACACCTCGGCGGCATCCATGCCCTGCGGCAGGATGCCCCACAGGAACATGCCACCCTGCGGATGAGTCCAGCGCACCTCGGAGGGGAACATCTCTGCCATCGTCTCCAGCATCACATCGCGGCGTTCTTTATAGACCTGGCGGATGAACTTGACATGTTCGTCCAGGAAACCGCCCTTTGCCACTTCGTAGGCCACATATTGATTGAAGGTCGCCGTATGCAGGTCGGCGGCCTGCTTCGCCATCACCAGTTTGCGGATGATTTCGGGCGGCGCGATAATCCACGCCAGACGCAGGCCCGGCGCCAGCAGTTTGGAAAAGGTGCTCAAATAAATCACATTGCCGCTGTAATGACCCCCGTTCGGGCCGCGATACTTGCTGTCCAGCGAGACGACCGAAGGAAGATGCTCGCCCTCGAAACGCAGTTGGCCGTAGGGGTCATCTTCCACAATCGGGACGCCGTATTTATCGGCCAATTCCACCAGTTTGCGGCGGCGCTCCAGACTGAGGGTCGTGCCGGAGGGATTCTGGAAATTCGGCAGAACGTAGATGAATTTCGGCCCGGCGCGCAACGCCGTCTCCAATTCGTCCACAATCATGCCATCGTCATCCGCAGGCACGGTGACATAATTGGCCCCGTAGGCATTCCAGGCCTGCAGCGCCCCTAAATAGGTGGGCGACTCAACTGCAATATGGTCGCCGTTGTTGATGAACAGCCGGCCGATGAAATCCAGCGCCTGCTGTGATCCGGACGTGATGAGGATATTGTCCGCCGTCACCTCGATGCCGTAACGCGAGGCGTGGCGGGCAATCATCTCCCGCAGTGGACGGTAGCCCTCGGTGGTGCCGTATTGCAACGCCTGCGGCCCGCAAGTTTCCAGCACACGATTGCACGCTTCCTGGAATTGCTTCAGCGGAAAGACCTCCGGCGCAGGCAGTCCGCCTGCAAACGAGATGATGTCGGGCTGTTCGGTCAATTTCAATAGTTCCCGAATAATCGAACTGCCCATCCGCTTGGCGCGGTACGCGTAACGGTATTCCCAGGGTGTCTGCATTTCTTCTCCTTAAGGTAAATTTTGAAACAAAAAAGCCTGACAGGTATGTATAATGAACCCGTCAGGCTTTTACTGACAATGCAAGGCCAGGACGAATAGCAACAAGATTCGCAGCATGGCCTTATAATCTTACCGTACTTTACAACCGGATGCAATATGATACCTGTCAGTTTTTTGGAGAACAAAATGCGCTCTTTGCGGACCCTCGGCCTGCTCCTGCTTGGCGGGCTGTTACTGGTCTCCTGCGCTCCCGCCTCCCCCGCTGCGACGGACATCCCCGCCCTTGCCTGCGGCGATGGGCTATGCGGCTCGGCCGAAGACGCATCCCTCTGCCCTCAGGACTGTCCGCTCGCCTCCGTCAGCGGCAAGACGCTCCTCACCTACATCGAGTCTGCGGGAATCGGGAAGATAGCCGTCCAGGTGGCCTACCCGACCGCCGGGCGCTACGCCGAGGGAGCCGGGGTGGTGGTCATCGTCTCGCCGTTCTTTGGCGAAGTGAACGGTTTCGTCACCGAGCCGGACCTGACCGCCATCGGCCTGATTCAGGTCAGTTACCTGTGGCCGGGGACGGCAGACAGCCGGTCTGGAGCGCGCAGCGAGGGCGAATACGACTACGGCGGCGAGACCTCCATCCGGGCGCTGCGGGATGTCATCCGCTTCGCCGCCAGCCGCCAGGTAGACGTCAACGGGCGAAATATCGTCAGCCTGGTTCCCATCCGCCCGCTCACCGATGAGGTCGGGCTGTACGCATTTTCGCACGCCGGCATGGCCGCCCTGAACGTTCTGGCGCTCTACGGCGACGACCTGCCCGGCCTGCAATATTACGTTGGGCGCGAAAACCCCACCGTGGACATGCTCGCTTGTCTGGAAGTCGGACATTATGACCAAAACGGTTTCCCGGCTGTCAATCCCTTATATGCCTATCCTTCTAGTTACAGCCCGCACGCCATTTTGATTGACTGGGGCGCGTTGCGCTGGGACGCGGAGTACACCGATGAACAGAAGGGTTTCACCGGCCGTCCCTACCTAGACCTGAACGGCGACGGCCTGCCGGGCGCCGGCGACCATGTGTTCAGCGGGCCAGTGCCGCAGATGTTTGGCAAACGCTACTACTCCGCCGCCCTCACCCGCGCCCTGCTGGAAAACGGCGCCCTCAGCCTCGAAACCTGGCCGGACGATTTAGCCACGCCGCAAGAGGCCGCCGAGGCCTGGGCATTCCGCCAGATGAACACCCAATTCATGAAAATCGGCAACTTGCAAAGCGGGAATTTCAAAGTCATGCTCGTCTTCGCCCGCAATGACCATGCCCAGGTCGCCGCCGATAAGCCGCACATCCACCAGGCCTATCAGGGCTTTCGCTTCGAGGCCCAGCCGCCTGGCGTGCAACTGCGCTGGGTGCGCCTCAACCCCGACCGCGCCTACTTTCAGCAATTCTTCCCCAAGGCCGGGACAGACTTTCCCGATAATCCTGCCAACACCGCCCCTACCGACTGGACGAAAATCGCCGACTGGGCCTACCCCGACGCCAGCGGCAACCTGGCCGCGCTGGCCGCGCTTGCCGAGATGGCCGACCGCACCCACGCCGGCTGGTGGGACGAGAACATCGGCGCAGTGCTATACAGGTACACGCCGCCGACCGTCCAGCCGTGAGCCGTTCCCCGGCAAAAAAACCGCAGACAGACGACAGGGGTAGCGTACAAGCCAGGTACAAAATAACCGCCTTCAAAAGCGGAGATTTACTGTATACTGAACTGAAGGCGCTTTTTGTGAGTCGTGCAGAAACATTAGTCGGTCTAATTTATTGCACTTTCAGAATAGAATCTAGGAAGAGAAGGTTCCCATGAAGCGGCCGCTGAGGATTTTGATTGTTGACGACAATCGGCAGATGACGCATACGCTGACCGACACTTTTCTTTGGAAAGTTATGTCGTCACAGAGGCCTGGCCCGGCGCACAGGCTATCGAAACAATCCGTCAGGAATTTTAGGCAAATTCGCGCCATTCATCCCGAGATACCGCTCCTCTTGATGAGCGCCCACGCGACAGACGACGTCCTGCGAGCAGGATTGGAGAGGGCGCTGGTTGAACGTCCGCGCTTGTCTCTACAAGCCGCTGGTGATGCCGGATTTGCTGCATAAACTGGCCGCCATTCAGCGGGAATGCTTCCCAGCCATGCTGGGGGAATCGTAAAAGCAGAAAGTTGATGACAGTCCTCAATCTTACAAAAAACAAGTCTCCCTCCGGGGTTAGGTCTCAATGAACAAGACTCCCAAAATTATCATCCTGGATGACGATGTCAACATCCGCAAAACCACCGCCGACATCCTGCGCGCCAAGGGCTTCGAGCCGATTCCCCTTCGCCTGGGAAAGAAAGCCATCGAACGCGTTCGCAGTGAGGATATTGACGTTGTCCTGCTTGACCTGCGTCTCGAAGACATGCACGGCCTGGAAGTCCTGCGCCAAATCCGGGAAATTTCCCCTTCGACCGAATGCATCCTGCTGACTGGCTACGCTTCGCAGGACTCCGCCATCGAGGCCATCAACCTGGGCGCCTACTCTTACTACCAAAAACCTTTCAAGATGGAGCAACTCCTGTTGTCCATCCGCCACGCGGCCGAAAAACGCGCCGCTGCCCGCGCTCTAGCCGAAAGTCAGGCGAGATACCAGACTTTCATCAACGCCACCGCTGACCTGGTCTTTCTGAAAGACGAAAACTTCCGCTACCTTCTGGTCAATGAAGCCAATGCCCGCTTCTTCGGCAAACCGGCAGAAGAAATCATCGGCCGCGACGACTTTGACCTGATGCTGCCAGAGACCGCCCGCGCCTGCCGCGCCAGCGACGAGCAAGCGTTAAAGAGTAACAGACCGGTGACGAATATCGAACCAGTCAACGGACGCTTCTATGAAACACTTAAATTCCCCGTCCCCCTCGAAGGCAAAAGAATCGGCATTGGGGGCTACATTCGCGACGTCACCGAAAAGTTCCGCGCCGAGGAACGCATGCGCCTGCAAAGCGCCGCCCTGGAGGCCTCGGCCAACACCATTGTCATCACCGACCGGCAGGCTGTCATCCAATGGGCCAACCCAGCCTTCAGCCTGCTCACCGGCTACCCGCCGGAAGAAGCCATCGGCAAGAACCCGCGCGACCTGGTCAAATCGGGGGTCCAGGGTAAAGAATTCTATGAGGCAATGTGGAATACTATCCTGAGCGGGCAGGTTTGGCGCGGGGTGCTGGTCAACCGCCGGAAAGATGGAACGCTCTACGATGAAGAGATGACCATCACGCCCGTGCCGGATATTAGCGGGGTGCCACAGTATTTCATCGCCGTCAAACAGGATATTTCTGGCCGCAAACGGGCTGAAAAGGCCTTGCAAGAAAGTGAAGCGCATTACCGCAGCCTGTTCGAGGACTCTTCCATTTCGCTGTGGGAGGAAGACTTCTCGCAGGTCAAAAAGCGCATCGAGGCGCTCAAAAAGAAACGAGTGCGCAACTTCGCCGCTTACTTCAAATCCCATCCGGAATTCGTCGCCGAATGCGCCCGCCTGGTAAAAATACTCAACGTCAATCAGGCGACGCTTGCTCTTTACGAAGCAGACGGCAAAGAAGAATTGCTCAAGAACTTAGACGAAGTCCTCGACGAAGAATCGTTTGACGACTTCCGCCTGGAATTGACCCAGATTGCCGAAGGCAAAACCCAATTCCAGTGGGAAGGAGTCAACCGTACTCTGGGTGGAAGGCATCTGGATGTTCTCCTCAACTGGAGAGTCGTCCCCGGCTATGAAAACGACCTCTCCCGCGTTATCGTTTCAATCATAGATATTACCAGGCGCAAGCAGACCGAAAAAGCGCTCCTCGAAAGCGAGCGGCGTTATCACATGCTGGCAGAGATTTCGCCGGTTGGAATCTTTCGCACCGACACCGCCGGTCAGACCACCTACGTCAACCCGCGCTGGTGCGAAATTTCCGGCTTATCGGCCGAGGCCGCGCTTGGCGACGGCTGGCTGGAGGCCGTCCACCCTGAAGACCGGGAACGCTTGGCCGCCGCCTGGAAAAAAGCAGTCGGCGAGCAAGCAGTCTCCACATCTGAGTACCGTTTCTTGAAGCCAGACGGAAGCGTTGCCTGGGTAATTGGACAAGCCGTCCCCGAAAAAGATATTGCCGGCAATATCGTTGGCTATGTCGGCACCATCACCGACATCACCGAGCGGAAACTGGCTGAACAAACCTTGATGGCCAGCGAAGAGCGCTACCGGATGCTGGCCGAAAATATAAGCGACACCATCTGGCTGCTGGGGCTGGACTTGAGATTGATTTATGCCAGCCCATCGGTCTACAAAACACGCGGCTACACATTCGAGGAATTGAAAGACCTGCCGTTCGAAAAGCACCTGACGCCCGAATCGCTTGAACTGGCACTCAAAACACTAGCCGAAGTCCTTTCCCCCGAAGTGTTGGCGCAAACTAACGGCCCCATTACCCGCCATTTGGAATTGGAGTTCTACTGCAAAGACGGCTCAACCTACTGGAGCGACAACACCTTTACGCTTATCCGCAACCCAGATGGAACGCCGCGCTCCATTTTGTGTGTTGGACGTGACATCACCGAGCGCAAAAAAACTCAAGAAGCGCTGGAGAACAGCGAAAAGCGTTTCCGCGCCCTCATCGAAAACAGCAGTGATGTCATCGTCCTGCTCGACCCACGCGGCCGGCAAACTTATTACAGCCCTTCTTATTGGAAAGTCACCGGCCGCATCTCTCGTGAGGACATCGGCAGGAATTTCCTCGAAAACATTCACCCCGAAGACCGCAGAGAGGCTATCCGCATATTCAACGAAGCGCGCGCTCGCCCCGGTTACAGCGCCAACGTTACTTTTCGATGTTCTCACAAAGAGAAAGGCTGGCGCTGGCTGGAAGGAACCATCACCAACCTGCTTGGTGAACCGGCTGTGCAAAGCATTGTCCTCAACCTGCGCGATATAACCGAACGGCGTCTGGCTGAAGAAAATCTGGCGAAACGCCTTGCCGAGTTGGAAACGCTGCATGAGAACGGCCTGGCGCTTAGTGGTCTGCTCGACGTGGATGAAATCTGCCAACAACTCATCCGCGCACTCAAAGAAAAGATGCACTGGCATCATCTGGCTGTGCGGCTGCTCGACCCAAAGACAAACGAGATTCGCGTGGCGGCCTTTAGCCAGCCCGGCCTGAAAGAAGAAGAAAAGGCGGCTTATATTGCGCGCTTGAACGAAAAGATAAGCCGCGCGGGCCAGGGAATGAGCGGCTGGGTCATCGAGCATGGCGAACCTGTCCGCAGCGGCAATATCGGCGCAGATGAACGTTATATCGAGAGTTTCCCCGGAATCCGCTCCGGGTTGTATGTGCCGCTCAAAACAGGCAAACACATTATTGGTTCGATTGCTGTCGAAAGCACGGAGGCAGATGCTTTCAGCGAAGAAGAGGAACGACTGTTAATGACCGTCGCGGCGCAGGCGGCTATCGCCATTGAAAACGCGCATTCTTACCAGAACGCTATCCACACCGCCCGCCGCAACGCCGCGCTGCATCAGGCCAGCCTGGAAATCGTCAGCGCAGGAAACAACCTGGAAAATATCTATGCTGCCCTGCACCATGCTGTGGAACGTATCATGCCTGTAGAGGCTTTCAGCATTGCCTTTGTCGCCGACCCCGGCCAGAAGCATAGGAGAGCATATTTTGTCGAAAAAAACGGTAGCAGGAACGAATCGGCCTGTCCCTTAGAACCATTCAACCTGTATGTTCTCCACACCGGTCAGTCGCTGCTCATTCGAAACATGAAGGAGCAGCAGAATCTAGGGCTTGAGGCGGCTTCTTCATGCTCCTATCTCGCTGCGCCGCTCATCTCGGGAGATAAAATTATCGGCGTCATCTCCATTCGCAGCGAGCAACCTGACCAGTATTCTGTAGAAGACCAGGCCTTTCTGGAAACGCTTGCCGCCGACGCAGTGATTGCCATCGAAAACGCCCGCCTGTTTGTCGAGACGCAAAAACGTCTGCGCTACATCTCTGCCCTGCACCAGATAGACGCCGCTATCAGCGCCAGCATAGACCTGCGCGTGACCTTGGGAATCATTCTCGACACCATTCTCCAGGAATTGAATCTGGATGCTGCCGCGTTACTTCTCGCCAATCCCTTCACACAGACTCTCGAATACGTCGCCAGTAAAGGCTTTCGGGCTTACCTCGTGGAAGGCATGCGCGTGCGCATTGGAGAAGGGCTGCCCGGCAAAGCCGCCTTGCAGCGAAAACCGCTCAGCCTGGAAGAAGCCGGAGCAGATACTCCCGATATTTTCGAGAACGAAAACTTCGTTTCCCAATTTGCCATTCCCCTGATTGCCAAAGGGCAGGTGCAGGGCGTTCTGCACATCTGTCTGCGCTCCGCCCTGACGCCAGATTCCGAGTGGACAAGTTTTCTCACCACTCTGGCCGGGCAAACCGCCATCGCAGTGGACAATGCCCACATGTTCGAAGACCTGCAGCGCTCCAACCTGGAACTGAGGCTGGCCTACGACGCTACCATCCAGGGCTGGTCAAACGCCCTCGACCTGCGCGACGAAGACACCGAGGGCCATTCCCAGCGCGTCACCGAATTGACCCTGCAATTGGCGTCCGCCATGAACGTTCCCGAGACTCAACTCGAACACATCCGCCGCGGCGCCCTGCTCCACGACATCGGCAAGATTGCCATCCCCGATTCCATCCTGCGCAAACCAGCCGCTCTCACTCCCAAAGAATGGGACATCATGCGCCGCCACCCGCTGTACGCCTACGACCTGCTCTCCCCCATCGAATATCTGCAGCCGGCACTGGATATCCCCTACTGCCATCATGAAAAATGGGACGGCACAGGCTATCCGCGCGGCCTGAAAGGGGAACAAATTCCCCTTGCCGCCCGCATCTTCGCCGTCGCCGATGTGTGGGACGCTCTGACCTCTGACCGCCCCTACCGCAAAGCCTGGAGCAAAAGCAAGGCGCTCGACTACATCCGCGAGCAGGCCGGCAAGCATTTCGACCCCAAAGTGGTGGAAGCGTTCTTAAAAATTTACAAGTAGGAGTCCAGTTGACCATTACCCACGAATGTCGCCAATTCAGCGAATAATGCGATTTTTTTCTTGAAGTGATTTAACCTTTTTCAGAAACCAAGTGTCGGATGTTGATCATTGTGAAAGCGATGTAATGCTCATTCAGAAAGTATAGGTCACATCAATCAAAACGAACAAGCAGCGCTCGGAATTTGTCAATCCAGGCAAAAGAACGTTCTGAAGTAAAACGATGCTTGTACACTTCTGCGTTGAAAATGCGCTTGCGACCTGGTTTATTCTTCTTGCGATTGCGCTTGTTCTCTGGAATGTTAGGCTTCAGGCCGTGATTGAAACAGGTCTTGCGAGCTTCCTGGGTGTCAAAAGCGCTGTCGGCGTTGAAGTAGGCGCCTCGGATGGATAAGCCTTGTTCCCTAATCCAGCGGAAAGCGGCTTGCAAGTGCGGTTTGAGATGGTAAGCATCGTTGTGATTCCCTGCCACCAGGCCTGTGGAAGCGATGATGAAGCCATTGGCGTCCGTGATCGGCAAGAGATTGGTTGTTTTAGCCTTCTTGCGCCCTGGATAGGCGACCGATTCGCCGCCTTTCTTGGCAATGGTATGGGAGCCATCCAGGTTGAGTTCGGACAAGTCCAGCAAAGGCCGGATGGCAAGAATGCTCGCTTGCCAGACTCGTTTCAGGCTGCCATCCCGACTCCACTTGCGGAAGTGGTAATACACCGCTTGCCGACTGATTTCTTTTTTTGCGGGTCCTGTGGATCTGCCTCAATGGGGAGGCGCTCCCATTGGCAGCCCGTATGCAGGCGATACAGAATGTAATTGAAGAGCCTGTAGAGTGGAATGCTGCACACATAACCGCGTTTGGCCTTGCTCAGGTAAGGATTGATATGTTCGTTGAACTGTTCTTCGGTTAAACTTATCGGGATAGTGCTCATGTTGGGTATCCTTTCTTTTCAGCAGCCCAATTAGGATGCACTATCACTTTTTCGCAAAAGGTTAAAGCAGTTCAACGTGAAATTCAAGGAAATTTAGTTTACGGCGTACTTAACCACCACCCCACTTACATTTGTATACACAGAGGGCGCGACATGGGCGCTCCATTTTTTAGACATCAGGGGAAAGTAGGCTATTTGTGAGAAGCATTTGTCTCTGCTGCCGCCATTGCCTGAAAAGTCTCCAACCGGTCGCGCAGCGCATGGGCAGCCAGAATGCTGACCATGCTGACATACCCAAGAATCACCGGGAAGACCAGCAATAAGCCAATCAGTCCGAACAGCGCCAGAAAAACAAGTAAGCCAAGCAGGTAAAATGGCGAAGCGAGGCTGAGCAGCAAACTGTTGCGCCAAGCGTGCCACAAGGAAGGTTGACCTTCCTGCAACATGACGAAGGGAATGGCATAAAACTGGCTGATGAGCCATCCTGCTGCAGTCAGCAGGGTCAGGTCGTGTCCAACCTGCGCCGCCAATCCGCCAATACGGTCGTAGGCGTTCAGGCTGGCATAAAACACCCCCATAATCAACAGGTTGGTGAGCATCCAGCGCCAACTGACCCAAAAATATTTGCGCGCTCCTTCCCACATGCCGCGCAGGCCGGGGTTTTCACCGCGCACATATTGACTCTGAACGTAGTAAATACCAAAGGTCAGCGGCGGGGCGAGGACAACCGTCAGCAGCGAAATGCTCCAGAGCAGGCTCATCACCGATTGCATCACCAGGTCATCCCACCAATCAAAGAACGCAAGCAGGATGGTGCGCAGGGGAGCGGGCAGTTTTTCAAGGAATTCCTGCTTCATGGTAGAAATTATAACCCACTTTGCGGGGCGTGCAGGCTGGTATACAGGCCGTTTTGGCGGATGAGTTGCTCGTGCGCGCCCACTTCTACAATTCTTCCCTGCCGCATGACCACGATGGTATCGGCATTGCGGATGGTGGACAGGCGGTGGGCGACGATGAAGGTCGTGCGTCCGCGCATCAGGCGCGCCAGGGCTTCTTGAATCAGGGCTTCCGATTCGGTATCCAGCGCAGAGGTGGCTTCATCGAGAATCAAGACGCGCGGGTTGCGGATGAGCGCGCCCGTCTGCGCGTGCTTTTGCCCGCCGCCGCCGAATCCGTCAGCAGCGTCACGGTAGACGGCGCGCCTGCGGCGTATCAAATCACTCCCCTCGAACAATCACGCTATCTGGAACTCGACCTGCCGCTGAACGGCGTCCAGACCGTTGAAATTATCCTGTAAATCATTGGAGATTCGTATGCAACCCTTTTCCGAACGCCTCGCCGCTCTGCGCCAGCAGCATGCCGCCCTGCTCTCCCGCCCCAACGCCCCCGACCCGCGCTGGGAGAACGGCATTTACACCCGCTGGCAAAACCCGGTTGTCACCGCCGCGCATGTCCCGCTCGAATGGCGCTACGACCTGAACCCGCAGACCAACCCCTATCTGATGGAGCGGTTGGGGGTCAACGCCACGCTCAACCCCGGCGCCATTGAACACGAGGGCAAAATCCTGCTCGTCTGCCGGGTGGAAGGCTGGGACCGCAAATCGTTCTTCGCCATCGCCGAAAGCGAAAACGGGCTGGATAACTTCCGCTTTTGGGAAGAACCCATCCTCATGCCCGAAACTGACAATCCCGATACCAACATCTACGACATGCGCCTGACCCGTCACGCCGACGGCTGGATTTACGGCGTCTTCTGCACCGAGCGCAAAGACCCCCATGCCCCGCCCGGCGACCTTTCCAGCGCCGTTGCCCAGGCGGGAATTGCCCGCACCCGCGACCTGAAAACCTGGCAGCGCCTGCCCGACCTGAAAACCCCCTCGCCCCAACAGCGCAACGTAGTTTTGCACCCCGAATTTATCGAAGGCAAATACGCCTTCTACACCCGCCCGCAGGACGATTTCATCACCGCCGGAAGCGGCGGCGGCATCGGCTGGGGCTTGAGCGATTCGATGGACCCGGCAATCATTGAGCGTGAAATCATCGTTGAGCCGCGCGCCTATCACACCATCAAAGAACTCAAAAACGGCGAAGGCTCCGCCCCGCTCAAAACCGAACGCGGCTGGCTGCACCTGGCGCACGGCGTCCGCAACACCGCCGCCGGGCTGCGCTACGTCCTGTATCTTTACCTGACCGAGTTGGAGCGCCCCTGGGTCGTCACCCATCAGCCGGGCGGCTACTTCATCGCGCCGCAGTTCGAGGAGCGCGTCGGCGATGTCAGCAATGTTGTTTTTTCCAACGGCTGGGTGGCGCGCGCCGATGGCAGCGTACTCATCTACTACGCCTCGTCCGATACCCGCATTCATGTTGCCACCAGCACGCTTGACCAACTGCTCGATTACACCCTGAACACCCCGCCGGATGGTTTGCGCTCGTATGCCAGCGCCCAGACCCGCATCGAACTGATTCGCCGCAACCGGAAGGTGACTGTCACTGACAAGTGTTCTACGCCAGTGACAGTCACCTAATGACGCAGGAGACTCTCATGCAATACGGCACGTTTGACGACCAGCGCAAAGAATACGTCATCACCCGCCCCGATACGCCCCAAGCGTGGAGCAACTACCTCGGCAGCGCCGAATATGGCGGCATCATCACCAATAACGCCGGGGGCTACGGCTTCTACCAATCCGGTGCGCGCGGGCGCTTCCTGCGGTTGCGCTTCAACAGCATCCCCGCCGACCAGCCGGGGCGCTACTTTTACCTGCGCGACCAGGCCAGCGGCGACTACTGGTCAGCCTCCTGGCAGCCGGTGGGTAAGCCGCTTTCAGAGTTTCAATCCACCTGCCGGCACGGCACAGGCTACACGGTCATCGAGTCGCGCTATGCCGGAATCCGCTCCGAAGCGGTCTATTTCGTCCCGCTCGGTCAGCATTTTGAGTACTGGCGGCTGACCGTGACCAACGAGAGCGACCGTCCGCGTGACCTATCTGTGTTCACTTACTGCGAATTCAGCAACAACTGGGACACGACTCAAGACGGCGTGAACCTGCAATACTCCCTGTTCATCATTCGCGGCGAATATCTCGACAGGCTCGATAACCAGGCGCCCAATGGCCTGCTGCGCGTTGCCAGCCAGGATAACCTGCCCATCTCCACCGACCTGACTCAGGGCGACGTGGGGCGCGGCGTGTGGATGGGATTGGCGGGCGCACCCCTGACCGGGTACGATACGGAACGCGCGACTTTCCTCGGTTCGTATCGCGGCTATCACAACCCGCTGGCAGTCGAGCGCGGTGCGTGCGGCAACAGCAACGCCTATGGCGATAACGCCTGCGGCGCGCTTCAGAGTAACATCACGCTCCAGCCCGGCGAGAGCCGCGCGGTGCTGGTCTTGCTCGGCATCGGCGAAGCGCGCACGGTGGGCGCGGAAACCTTTGAAAAATTCGGCACGCTGGAGCAGGCGGAGCGCGAACTAGAGAAACTCAAAACCCACTGGCACGCCCAACTCGGCGGGCTGACCGTGCAGACGCCGGACGCGGAACTCAATCACACCCTCAACGTTTGGGGGCTGTATAACTGCCTGATAACCTTCAACTGGTCGCGCGCTGCCAGCCTGGTCTATAACGGCGAGCGCGACGGGCTGGGATTCCGCGACTCCGTGCAGGACGTGCTGGGGGTGCTGACCGCCATCCCCGACCGGGCGCGCGAGCGGCTGGAACTCTTGCTCACCGGTCAGGTGCAGAACGGCGGGGCGATTCCGGTCATCCGCCCCTTCGAGCATCACCCCGGCCATGAAAAAGCCCCCGCCCCCGAAGAATTCCGCTCCGATGACTGCCTGTGGTTCTTCGACGCTGTCCCGGCTTATGTCAACGAAACCGGCGACCTGGCCTTTTACGACAAAGTTCTGCCCTATGCCGATTCCGGCGCGGATACTGTCTTTGGGCATCTGCGCCGGGCCTTGGAGTTCAACCTGGAGCGCACCGGGCGCAACGGCCTGACCTGCGGCCTGCTGGCCGATTGGAACGACTGCCTGAAACTCGGCTTTCACGGCGAGAGTTTGTTCGTGGCCTTCCAGGTCTATCGCGGGCTGAAGATTCTGGCCGAAATTGCCGAAATGGCCCACCGCCCGGCGGATAAAGCCTGGGCCGAAACCCAGCGCGCCCGGCTGGAAGAGCGCATTCAGGCCTGCGCCTGGGATGGCGAGTGGTTCATCTGGGCGGTTGGCGAGGATGGCACGGTCTATGGCACAAAGGATTTCGAGGAAGGGCAGGTCTATCTCAACACGCAGGTTTGGGCGGTCATCAGCGGCGCAGCCACGCCGGAGCAGGCGCAAACCTGCATGAAAACCGTCCGCCAGCGGTTGGCAACCCCCTACGGGCTGATGTTGTGCGCCCCGCCCTTCGTCAAGACTTCGGTTGATGTGATGCGGGCGGTGGTGTTCAACCCCGGCGTCAAAGAAAACGCGGGCATTTTCAATCATACCCAGGGCTGGGGCATTATGGCGGAATGTCTGCTCGGTGAAGGCGACCGCGCCTACGAAGTGCTGCGCGCCGCCATGCCCGCCGCCTACAACGACCGCGCCGAAATCCGGCAGAGCGAGCCTTATGTGCAGGCGCAGACCACCTACTCGCGCTACTCGCCGCGCGAGGGCAACGCCCGCACCGCCTGGCTGACCGGCGCGGCAGCCTGGTTCTACTTCAGCGCCACCCAATACCTTTTGGGCATCCGCCCGGAAGTGAACGGACTGCGCCTCGACCCATGCATCCCATCTGCATGGGATGGGTTCAGCGTCCGGCGCATCTTTCGCGGCAAGACGCTCGATATCACCGTTCACAACCCGCAGCATGTCCAGCGCGGGGTGAGCAGACTCCTGCTGGATGGTGAACCGCTGGCGGGCAATCTCATCCCGTTCGAGCAGATGAAAGAGAACAGCCGGGTCGAGGTTTGGCTGAGATAAAAGGAGCAGCAGCATGGAAAAGACCATTCCCCTTTGGGAAAACAATATTCCGGGGTTTGACCCCAACATCCCCCAAGCCCCGCCCCATCTTAGGCCTTACCTGTTAGCAGGTGACACGCCGCGCGCTTGCATCATTGTCTGCTCCGGCGGAGGCTATGTTCAGCACGCGCCGCACGAAGGCGAGCCGGTAGCGCAATGGTTGAACGGATTAGGAATTGCGGCTTTTGTGCTTTTTTACCGGCTCATGCCCTATCGCCATCCATTCCCCTTGCTGGATGCGCAGCGTGCCATTCGTCTTGTGCGCAGCCGCTGCCAGCAATATGGCATAGACCCACAGCGCATTGGCATATTGGGTTTTTCCGCTGGTGGACACCTGGCAGCCTCCGCCGCAACGCTCTTTGATGCCGGACAGCCTGATGCCAACGACCCGATTGAGCGTGTCTCCTCCCGCCCGGACGCGCACATCCTCGCTTATCCAGTGATTAGTTTTGAAAGATTTCCCGATACCTGGTCGCGTTTTGCCTTGTTGGGCGAAACCCCCTCTCCCGACCTGGTCCGCCTGCTTTCTTGTGAACAGCAAGTAACACCGCAAACCCCACCTTCCTTTGTTTGGCATACCACCAACGATGACAATGTGCCGGTGGAGAACAGCCTGCTGTTTGCCAACGCGCTGAGCCGTCACAAAGTGTCTTTTGAATTGCACATCTTCCGCGATGGTCAACACGGGCTGGGGCTGGCGCACGAACACCCCGCTCTTTCCCTGTGGACAAAAGCCTGTGAAAACTGGCTACTTGCCATCGGTTTTGCTGAGCAATAGATGGACAAGAGTCCTGCATGACCCACCCGACCCAAATTTTTCTCTCCAACCCGCAGGCCCTGCGCGTGGAATACCGCCTGGACGATTCGCGCCTGCTCTTGTGGTGGTCGCCGCTGGCGGGCAAATCCACCGCTTGCGCCGACCGCAATTACTCGCACCGCGATGACCACCTGGAGATTTTCCAGGAAATCGTCCTGCCTGGCTGCGGGCTGGAGTCGTTCCTGCGCTGTGACTACGACCCGTATCACAGCGTTCTCTACTTCGAGGGGCAAACCCTGCACCTGGCGGTGCGCGCCGATACCGCCGCCGTTTTGCTGTGGGGCGAGAATCCGCTCGCGGTAGCGTTGAAAACCTTTCGGCACGATGAAATTCTCGCAGCAGAAGCGCGCCTGTTCTACGTCCAACACCCAGAGCCGCGCTTCACCTTCGAGTTCGCCGCCTGCGCCGGGGCGGGGCAAGGACACATCCGCTACAGCCCCATCCACGCGCCCGAAAACAGCCGCTACGCGCGGGCGGAACTCTCCGCCGGGCAGCTGTTCGTAATCGGGAGCGGGCTGCGGGCGAAAAAATCCACGCCCGTTTGACGGAAGCCGCCCAAAAGCCAGCAGCCAGCCACTTAAACGAGACCGAATCCCTTCTCCACGACATCGAAAAAAGCGGCTGCACCCGCTCACGCACTCATCCGCAACTGGAAGCCCTGCGCCGTAAGGTGATTCGCGGTTTGCATTCGATGATTGACGAGAGCGGGGCGTTTCGGGCTTCGCTCAAGGCGATTTATTACCTGATTTGGGTGCGCGACGCCGGGTTTGCCTTCCCGTTCATGGCGGCAGCGGGCTGGGCGCATAAACTGGCAGAACTGGGGCGGCTCTTGCTCGACAACCCGACCCTGGTGGATGAACCCGCCCTGCCGCGCGGACAGATGTTTGGGCAGTTGATTCACCGCACGTTTGGGCGGCTGGAAGAAGACGGGATTTTTTACGTCGTCTGGACGCTTTTTACGCATTGGACGCAGTGCGGACACCTGGATTTCGTCACGCCCGCCGATTGGGAGTTGCTCGACGAAGCCCTGCATTGGGTGGAGCAGGCGACGTGGGACGAAATGCACGGGCTGTACGGCGGTCATTTTGCCGATGAGACGCCCACCGTCGGGCACCGCGACTGCGGCGTGGATTTTGCCATCGGCAAGCCCGTGCCGCTGGCGGGCGATGGGCTGCGCTGGCAGGGGCAGGGCGTGACGCGCAATTACGATGTCTATTTCAACCTGCTCCTGCACAGCACCTACGCCATGCTGGCAGCCATGCGGCGCGAACCGCGTTACCTGGAGCGCGCCGGGCGCGTGTGGACGGAACTGGAACGCCTGCTGAAGACCCGCAGCGCGGGCATTCCGGTCTATGCCGAGCAAACCCTGGAGAGCGGCGCGCGCGTCACCGTGCCGCATTGGGGACAGGCGCCCAGCTGCGCCCTGTGGGGGCTGACTCTGCCCAATTTTGCCCCGCTGGACGATTGGGACGCCGTGCTTGCCGCCGTGCTGGACGCAGTGATTGCCCAGCCCGATATGCACTGGATAAACGGGCTGTGTTCCGCGCTGGCTGCCGCCGACCCCTGGCTGTACCCGGAAGAAAAATTGCTCGCCCTGCACCAACGGATTGCCGAAGAGACCGAACGCCCCGGCAAATTCCTGCCGATGGGCGGCGCCATGCCCGAAAAGTTCAACGCCCCGCAGGGCAGCCTGTATCACGACATCCGCCCGCAAGGCTTTGCGATGGGCGCCTGGCTGGGCGCGTGGACGGCGCTCGGTCTGCGCCGCCTGCCCTATGGATTGGCGCTGCGCCCAACGGCGGCTTTCGAGCGTATCGAAGCCTATCCCTGGCGCGGCAGCACACTCGAAATCGAGTTTGGCGCGACCGGTCACGCGCTGGGGCTGGAGATAGACGGGCAGCCTGTCCCCGGCACGCTGCAACTGCCGCAAAATCGGCTAAAAGCGGGGGAGACGCACGCGATTCGACTCGTCCCCGCGCCGGAAAGCCCCCTGCTGCTGCGTTCATCGGTCCAATTGGAAGACGTGGAACGCGCCGAAGCCGAAACCTGTTACCGTTTCAGCGCCTTTGGACTCGCCCAAATGACCTTCTCCGCCCCGCTGCCCGCCGCCGCGCTGACCGATTCGGACGGCAACCCGCTTCCCTGCCGCTGGACGCAGGATTCCGGGCTGCATACCTGCTGGTTCGAGCATTTCGGCGCGGGCAGGCTGATGATAGGGGAGGCATGATTCGCTCTCTCCCTCACCCTAACCCTCTCCCGCAGGGAGAGGGATACTGACCACTGACCACTGATAACTGATAACTGCCATGACCATCTCCACCTACACCTACCCCCCTCCTGTCCGTCCTCTCCGACCTACCGCCTTGCCGCCGAAGGACAACCCCAATTCGTCTATCACACCGCCGTTGCCGATTTCGCCGCCTTTGGCGCGGATTCCCCCGTCTGCGTCGAAGTGACGCTGCCTGCCGGAACGGGCACGGCGGCGGTGCATCCGCTCAGCCGGGGCATTTCATCTGAACGCGCGGGGGATATTCTGCACTTCACCCTGCCGGGCGCGGGCAATTACCTCCTCCAGCCCGAAGGACTGAACCCGCTCTTTCTCTACGTCAACCCGCTCGACCTGAACCTGCCCGCCAACAGTTCAAACGTGCGCCGCATCCCCGCCGGAACGCTGGTGGAAGCGGGCAGCCTGACCCTGCAAAGCGGCGAAACCCTGTGCATCGAACCCGGTGCGGTCTTGCGCGGCACGGTGCGCGTCTCAAACGCCGAAAACGTCACCATTTGCGGCGGCGGGATTCTGGACGGCGGTTACACCGGCGCGCCGCTGGAGCGTCCGCGCACCCGCCTGCTGGTCGCCGAAGGCTGCCAGAACGTCACCATCCGCGACATCATCCTGATTCAGCCCGAAGTGTGGATGTTGGTCATCGGCGCGTGCCAGCAGGTGCATATCCACAACCTGCGTGAGATTGGCGAAGTCATCTCCTCCGATGGCATGGACGTAGTCGGCTCGCGCGATGTTCTCATCGAAAACTGCTGCCTGCGCAACAACGATGACTGCATCGTCATCAAATCCACGCCCGGCGACAGCCCGCTGGGGGTGGACTGGCGCGGGGACGTGGAAAACGTCACGGCGCGCAACTGCGTCCTGTGGAACGCCCCGGCGGGCAACGCGCTCGAAATCGGTCACGAGTTGCAGGCGGAGCATATCCGCGACATCCGCTTTGAAGACATAGACATCATTTGCGTTCACGGTCACGGCGCGCCGTTCAGCATTCACAACGGCGACCGCGCAATGGTGGAGAACGTGGTCTTTGAAGCCATCCGCGTGGAGCATCACTTCGACAAACTGATAGACTTTCGCATCATGCGCTCGCGCTACAACCTGGACGAAGAACGCGGACAGGTGCGCAACGTCACCCTGCGCAATATCGAAGTGACCGAGAGCGTCTTCAACCCTGGCTACACCATCTCGGTCATCGGCGGCTGGGACGCGCAGCACACCATCGCCGGCGTCCACTTCGAGAACTTCCGGCTGGGCGGGCGGCGTATGTTGAAGCCCGAAGACCTGCCGCTCTACACCGCCCATTGTCGCGAGATTACGTTTTGTTAAACCCGATCAGCCTAAAAGATGTTTTGAAAGAATTGACCCCATGACCCACTACCTCGCCCTCGACCTCGGCGCCGAAAGCGGACGCGCCATCCTTGGCAGCCTCGCTGACGGCAAACTGACCCTCACCGAAACGCACCGCTTCCCCAACGGCGCTGTCCAACTGCCCGACGGCTTGTATTGGGACGTGCTGCGCCTGTGGCAGGAAATTCAGCGCGCCATCGCCCTCTCCGCCGCGCAGGCTCCGCTTGCCAGCCTCGGCATTGACACCTGGGGCGTAGATTTCGCCCTGCTCGATGAAACCGGCGCGCTGCTTGCCAATCCCCGTCATTACCGCGACCCGCGCACCGACGGCATCCTGGCAGCCGCCTTTCAGCGTGTGCCGCGTCCACAAATCTTTGCCCAAACCGGCATTCAATTTCTCCCATTCAACACGCTATACCAGCTGCTTGCCCTCTCGCGCCAGCAGCCCTCTCTGCTGCAGGCTGCCCACACCCTGCTCACCATCCCCGACCTGTTCAACTACTGGCTGAGCGGCACAATTGTTTGTGAATTTACCAACGCGACAACGACTCAATGCTTCGACCCCCTCCGCCGCAACTGGGCTTTTCCCTTGCTCGAAGCGCTTGAACTTCCTACCCGCATCCTGCCTCCCGTTTGTGAACCGGGAACCCTCCTGGGGCATTTATCCGCTCCTCCGCAGCCGCAATCCGCTCCCATCTCCGTGATTGCCCCTGCCTGCCACGACACCGGCTCGGCGGTCGCTGCCGTCCCCGCTGAAGGCACAGATTTTGCCTGGCTCAGTTCCGGCACCTGGAGCATCATGGGCGTCGAAGCCGCTTCCCCCTGCCTCGATGAGCGCGCCCTCGCCTACAACTTCACCAACGAAGGCGGGGTGTTTGGCGCCTGGCGGCTCTCTAAAAACATCATGGGCTTGTGGCTTATGCAGGAATGCAAACGCGAGTGGGGACTCTCCTACGATGAAATCACCCAACTGGCTGCCCAAGTCCAACCCTTTCTGGCGGTGATTGACCCCGATGCCGACCTCTTCCTGCGCCCCGGCGGCATGCCCGCCCGAATTCAGCAGTTCTGCGCCCGCAGCCGACAGCCCGTCCCCCAAACGCGCGGCGAAATCGCCCGCGTTGCGCTCGAAAGCCTGGCGCTCAAATACCGTCTGGTGCTGGAACGCCTCGAAACCCTCACCGGCAAACGCCTCGCCCCCCTGCACATCATCGGCGGTGGCACAAAGAACCGCCTGCTCAACCAGTTCACCGCCGACTGCCTCAACCGCCCGGTCATTGCCGGTCCCGTCGAAGCCACCGCCATCGGCAACCTGCTGATGCAAGCAATCGCCCTGGGGCATCTCTCCAGCCTGAAAGAAGCCCGCGCCCTGGTGCGCCGCTCGTTTGATGTGGAAACTTTCCTGCCCAGCCAGCGTGATGGTTGGGATGCCGCCTACGCTCAATTGCTTTCTTTGCTCAAGGAGTCAGCATGAACCATTCTCCCCTCCATGACCTGCTCGAACAAATCGGACAGGCAGGTCGCCGCCTTGCCGAAATCGAAGCCAGCGAAGGCGCGGCGGGTAATATTTCGGTTTGCCTGCGCCAGCCGCTCATGCCCGATGCGCTTTTCCCCAACGCAAGCCCGTTCACCCTGCCCCAGCCCGCCCCAGCCCTGGCAGGCGCAACCCTCATTGTCAGCGGCTCAGGACGGCGCCTGCGCGAAATTTTGGATGACCCCACCGCACACCTGGCTTGTGTGCAAGTCAACGCCGATGGTGTCAGCGCCCAACTGCGCACCGCCCCCAACCGCCGCTTCGAGCGCATCAGCAGCGAATTTAATTCGCATCTGGCAGTCCATCACGACCACATCAGCGCCAGCGGCATTGATTTCCATGCCGTCATCCATGCCCAACCCATGCGCCTGACCTACCTCAGCCACATTCCGCGCTATGCCGACTTTCACGCCCTCAACACCCGCCTGCTGCGCTGGCAGCCAGAGACGATTGTCCACCTGCCCGAAGGGATTGGTTTCATGCCCTTCCGGGTGCCTGGCTCTAGCGACATGATGGCAGGCAATCTCGAACTGCTGCGCCGCCACAAAATTGTTGTCTGGGCAAAACACGGCGTCATGGCGCGCTCGTCTCACTCCGTCAAGCACGCCGCCGACCTGGTGGAATACGCCGAAACCGCCGCCAAATACGAGTACCTGAACCTGTGCGCGGGCGAAATTGGCGAAGGTCTCACTCCCGAAGAAATCCGCGCCATTTGCGCCGCGTTCAACATTCAGCAGGAGATTTTCTGACATGCCCACCGAATCCCAAATCCACTCCGCCTACGCCCTCGCCAAAGAGCGCTACGCCGCCCTGGGCGTGGACACCGATTCCGCCCTCAACACCCTCGCCACCGTCTCCCTCTCCCTGCACTGCTGGCAGGGCGATGACGTGGGCGGCTTCGAGAACCCCGGCGGCGCGCTCACCGGCGGCATCGCCGCCACCGGCAACTACCCCGGCAAAGCCCGCAACGCCGACGAACTGCGCCGCGACCTGGACGTGGTCTACCGCCTGCTGCCCGGCACACACCGCCTCAACCTGCACGCCATCTACCTCGAAGCCGACACCCCAGTCGAGCGCAACGCCATAGAACCGCGTCACTTTTCCGGCTGGGTAGATTGGGCGCGGGCAAACGGTCACGGGCTGGACTTCAACCCCGCCTGCTGCTCGAATCCCTCGACCGAATCCTGGCTGAAAAACTGCCCCACACCCTCGATTCCGTCGAACCCAAACTGTTTGGCATCGGTTCCGAGAGTTACGTCACCGGCTCGATGGAGTTCTACACCGCCTACGCCGTCAGCCGCCGCGTCCTGCTCACCCTCGACAGCGGACACTTCCACCCCACCGAAACCATCGCCGACAAAATCTCCTCCCTGCTGCTCTACCTCGATGAACTGCTGCTGCACGTCAGCCGCGGCGTCCGTTGGGACAGCGACCATGTGGTCACCTTCAACGATGACCTGCAAGCCATCGCGCAAGAAATCGTCCGCGCCAATGCGCTTCCCCGCGTCCACATCGGGCTGGATTACTTCGACGCCAGCATCAATCGAGTCGCCGCCTGGACAATTGGCGCGCGCAACACCCTGCGGGCGCTGCTCAACGCCCTGCTAGAGCCGCGTGAACTGCTCGCCCGCTACGAAGCCGAAGGCGACTTCACCAGCCGCCTGGCGCTGCAGGAAGAACTCAAGTCCATGCCCTCCGGCGCGGTTTGGGAGTATTACTGCCTGCAAAAAGGCGCGCCTTCCGGCATAGACGCCCTGCGCGTCATCAAAGCGTACGAACAGACTGAATTGTCGAAACGCTAGCGTGCTTGGCGACAATCGCCCTCAATACCGCCAGGTTCTGAAAAAAAACCGCCGTTTTTTGCACCTGGCGGCATGCGGCGCAGACGAATGGCTGCTGACCCTGCCGCCCGTTTCGGGGGGCATTTATTCGCTCTAAAGCCGACCTCGTTTTTGTAGAATTGGATGACCTGCCATGAAACGCGCCGTCCTGCTCTTTTTGACGCTTGGGATTCTCCTGCTCTCCGGCTGCTCCCCCGCGCCAGAACCTGCTCCCAGCCCAAGCCCTTCCATCACGCCGACTCCTGCTCCCGTTTCGACAGCGCCTCCCCCTCCTGGGACGGACTGGCGAACCCATCACTCTGGCAGGGCGGCGGCGACTATCTGCTCGAAGCGGCGGACGGCGCGCTCATCGTCCATGCCAACAAAATCAGCCCCAACGCCGCCCTCGAAGCCGCCTTCCCCCCGCTCGACCTGCGCGCCGCGCCCTACGCCAGCCTGACCGCCCTCTCCGACATCTTCGCGAATATCACCGTCGGGCTGGTGGACGCCAGCGGCGGCGAAGCCTGGCTGATTGGCAACTACGCCAACCGCGAGATGGCGCACGGCGCGCACCCGCTGACGCATTTCTTCGACTTCTCCGGCGCGCGCATTGACCTCAGCCGCGTGGCAGCCCTGCGCATCGTCTGCAATCGCGGCGCACCCACCTGCCGCGCCGACTTCCGCCTGACCGACATCCGCCTCGGCGCAGACGCCATCCGTTCCCTCGCCTACGCCCCCCTGCCGGATGTCGAAGTCGTCCTCGGCGATACCCCTCTGCCGGTCGTCCCCTTCCCCCTCAGCCGCGACGACGCTGCCCAAACCTGGCGCGCCGACTTCCCCCCGGAACTCGTCGCTGCGGGCGAATTTCGGGCTGGGCAGTTCGTCTACAGCCTCACCGGTCAGACCGGGCGCGGCACAATCACCCTGACGGGCGAACGGGACGGGAAAACCGTCCAACTCGCCTTCGACCTGACCGTCTCCGCCAACCAGCCGCCGCGCCTCTCGCCGCCCGATGACCAGACCCTCGCCGTCGGCGACACCCTCACCCTGCGCCTGACCGCTCTCGATGACGGCGACCCGGCTGCGGCGCAAGCCCTCGCCCTCAGCGCCGTCAGCGCCGACCCCGCCATCGCCGCTGTTCAAGCCCTCGAGCACGATGGGCGCAGCCGCTGGGCAAATCTTACCCTCCAGGCAGCCGCCGCCGGAGAGACGCAAATCACCCTGACGTTGACCGATGAGCGCGACGCGAGCGTCTCGCAAACCTTCGCCGTCACCGTCTACCCCGAACTCAACCGCCCGCCGTCCTTCGACCTGCCCGCTGTTCTTTCCCTGCCCGCTGGCGGCGAACTGCGCCAGCCCATCACCGACATCTCTGCCGGGGAGCCGGGGCAGCGCGTCACCTTCACGGCGCAATCCGACACGCCGGGGCTGACCGCCCGCCTCGAAGGCGCGACCCTCGTCCTGCGCGCCGACCCCGCCCTGAGCGGCGAAGCCCGCCTCACCCTCACCGCCACAGATAACGGCGGCAATCCGCGCAACCAGGGCAATGCCTCCGCCAGCCGCGCAGTCACCGTCCGCATCCTGTCCTCCGCCCTGACGGGCTTCCGCGACCCCTTCGACGGTCCCGCTGTTGCCCCTGCGCTCGCCGGAAGCGGCGAAGGCGCGCACAGCCTCGCCATCGAAGACGGTGCGCTGCGCGTGGACGTGGACAAATACGCCACCAACAACCCCTGGGCAGGCTTGTGGTACACGCCGCCCGGTCTGCTCGACCTGACGGAAAACCCGGTCATCACCCTGCGCATGAAAGCCGACCGCCCGACCGCCATGCTCATCTTCCTGTGGGACGCCGATGACCGCTACAACACCGCCGGCACCGCCACCGTCATCGTGGGCACCGAGTGGAAGGACTACACCCTCGATTTTTCCGGCAAAAACCTCGATTCCGAAGGGCGCGCGGTGGATTTCTCGCGCCTGAAAGCCCTCTTGTTCAACTTCGCGCCCGGTCAAATGCACCGCGGCACGCTCTGGCTGGACGATATGCGCGTCGGGACGGAAGCCGCCGTCCGCGCCGCGCCGCCCGCGCTGGTCATCCACGCCCCGCCGCGCCTCACTCTCTTGCCGGGCAGCGCCGCCGCCGAAACGCTGACGGTCTCCGGTCTGCTGGGGGATGAAACGGTGGAATTGAGCGACGCCGCGCCCGGACTCTTGACCGACTCCCGGCTCGTTCCGCAGGGCGACGGGCGCTTCCTGCTCACGCTGAAAACGGCTGCCGATAAAACGGGTCTTGCCCGCCTGAAAGTGACCGTCTCCGCCCCCGATGGGCGCCGCGCCGAAAAATTCATAGACATCATCCTGCCCGACCTGCCCCCCGCCGACCTCTTGACCCTCGACCGCGCTGCCCGCTACCAGACGATAGACGGCTTTGGCGCGTTTCTCGGCACGGGCGTCTGGGGGCGCGACAAGCAAGACCTGGCGCTGCCCTTCGTGCAGGATTTGAACATCACCGTTGCCCGCTTCGGCATCATTGATACCGACTTCGAGCCGCGCAACGACAACGCCAACCCGTATGTGACCGATTTCGACGCTTTCGACCGCGCCGCCCTGCCCCTGGAGTGGCTGCGCCGCCTGCAAGCCGAAAGCGCCATAGACAAGTACATCCTCACCGTCTGGAGTCCGCCGGACTGGATGAAAAAGGGACGCACGCGGTCAGCCATCACCGGTTCGGGCGAGAACTTTGTGGAAGAACGCTACTACGAAGAATACGCCGAGTTTCTGGCGGCGATTGTTCACGTTGTCCGTGAAGAGACCGGCATTGAACTGTACGCCATCTCCGTGCAGAACGAGCCGCAGTTCAACGAGCCGTATGCTTCCGCCCTCTTGCCCGCCGACAAAATGGCGCAGGTGCTGGATGTCGCCGCCCGCCGCTTCGCCGCCGAAGGCATTCAGACCCGCCTGTTCATGCCCGAAGCCCTGCCGCAGCAAAAGGGCATTGACGACTACATCGCCGAACTCGACCGCCTGCCCGCCGCCAGCCAAGCGGTGGAACTCATCGCCATTCACAACTACGACAGCGACGGAATCAACGTCGGCGGGGCGGGGGCGCAGGAATGGGCGGAGATGTACGCCTGGGCGAACGCTGCCCGTCCGCGCCGGATGTGGATGACCGAAACCAGCGGACACCCGGACACCTGGTCGGGCGCGACCCTGCTCTTCGGCAACATTTACAACGCCCTGGCGTATGGCAACGCCTCCGCCTGGCTGTGGTGGACTCTGGCGGAAACTTCGGGCAACGCGGCGTATGGGCTGGTGGTGGATAATCAGCCGACGGCGCGCTACGCCGTTTCGCGGCATTTTTACCGCGCCGTGCAGCCCGGCGCCGTGCGGATTCAGGTGGACGCCCCAAAAGACCTGCTGGCGCTGGCGTTTGAAAATCCAGATGGCACGACCGTTCTCGTCCTTTACAATCGCGGCAAAGCCCGGCTGGTCGCCTGCCCCGAAGCGGGAACGCTGACCGAAGCCTGGTTCTCGCACGATGGCTTGCTCAGCCACCCGGCGCAGGTCAGCCCCGCAGGGGTTCTCCTCCCCGCCGATGCAGTGATGACTCTGGTGTTTGGACCGTAAAAAGTGCGCTGACCCAAAAGCCCATTAAGGCAAGCGGCGACCACCTCACCGGGCGGTCGCCGCTTTTGATTGCCGCCCAGCGTGCAGGAGAAATATCATTTCGCCCTTCATCCCTCCAGCGCTTCGAGTAGGAACGCAGCGTAGGGTTTGCCGGTCAGGGGGAGTTACGGGGGATATGGTTCAGAAAAATGATACGTCCCCGCCGCGAGTTCGCGCGTTTCGCCGCTGACGGGCAGGGTCAGGCTGGCGCGGGCATTGGGCGGGATGGTCACATCCCACGCGAAGTGTTCGTTTTCGATGCGCCAGGCGCTGACGATGAGTCCATAGGGCGAGTGGAGCGCGGCGCGGACGTGCGTCAGGCCGAGGCCGGGGTGCGGATGCAGCAGAATGTGCTGATAGCCGGGTTCGCGCGGATCGGCGTCAATGCCCACCGCCGCGCGGTAGAGCCGGTCGCCAATCGCGCCGTAGGCGTAGTGATTAAACGAGTTCATGCCGGGGTCTTGAAAGCCCTTTTCCGGCGTCCAGCCGTCCCAGCGCTCCCAGATGGTGGTCGCGCCCTGGGTAACGGCGTACAGCCAGGAGGGCCAGGTTTTTTGCAGGAGCAGCGCATAGGCCAGGTCGGCGCGGCCATAGCGGGAGAGGATGAAGGGCAGGTAGGAAGTCGCCACAAAGCCGGTGCTGAGGTGCTCCCCGTGCTCGCGGATGTCGCGCTCCAGCCAGTCTAGCGCGTTGGGAATGGCCGCTTCGGGCAGCAGTTCATGTTTCCTCACAGTATATTCAATCTCGGGCGATACTGCAAAGCCTCGGCCAGATGCGGCGGCTGGATGGAGTCACTGCCGGCCAGGTCGGCAATCGTGCGCGCCAGTTTCAGGATGCGGTGATAAGCACGCGCAGAAAGTTGCAACTGGCTCGTCGCCGCCTGCATCAGCGAGTGGCCGGTTTCGTCCAGCACGCAGTATTTGCGCACCTCCGCCGGGCGCATCTCGGCGTTGCAGGTGAGAGCCTTTCCTCCCTGAACGGTCGTCTCGCCGAACCGCTTTCTTTGGACCGCCCGCGCCCGCTCCACTCTCTCCCTCACCGCTGCGCTGCTCTCCCCCAGCCGCGCATCCGACAACTTCTCATACTCCACCCGCGGCACCTCGACATGGATGTCGATCCGGTCGAGCAGCGGGCCGGAGATGCGCTTCTGGTACTTCGTCACCGCCATGTTCGAACAGGTGCAGGGGTGCAGGGGGTCGCCGTAATAGCCGCAAGGGCAAGGATTCATGGCCGCCACCAGTTGGAAATTGGCCGGGAAAGTCAGCGAGCCTTGCGCCCGGCTGATGGTCACCACCTTGTCTTCCAGCGGCTGGCGCAGCACCTCCAAGACGCGCGTCCCGAACTCGGGCAGTTCATCCAGGAAGAGGATGCCGCGATGGGCCAGCGAAATCTCGCCGGGATGCGGCCAGTTGCCGCCGCCGACCAGCCCGGCGTGGCTGATGGTGTGGTGCGGGGCGCGGAACGGACGCTGACGGATGAGCGGCGTCCCGGCCGGCAACTGATCGGCGACCGAGTAGATGCGGGTCACGTCCAGGGCTTCTTCGATAGTCATCTGAGGCAGAATCCCCGGCAGGGCGCGCGCCAGGAGCGTCTTGCCCGCACCGGGAGGGCCAATCATCAACACGTTGTGACCGCCAGCGGCGGCCACCTCCAGGGCGCGCTTGACATGCTCCTGCCCCTTGATTTCGCTGAAATCGGTCGGCGGGAAAAGCGGCGGATCGTCCCTTTCCTCGCGCCGGTAGGGCGGAATGATCTCCCGGCCGGTGAGATGGTTATAGAGTTGCGCCAAAGATGAAACGGGGATGACTTCCAGGTCGGGAATGAGCGCCGCCTCGGCGGCATCCATTGCCGGGACAACGATGCGTTTGAAGCCGTGCTGGCGGGCCGTCGCCGCCATCGGCAGTACACCGCGCGCATGGCGCACGCTCCCATCCAGGGAGAGTTCGCCCACCACCATCATCCCTTCCACTGCCTGCGGGAGCAGCATGCCGGTATAAATCAGCACGCCGAGCGCAATCGGCAGGTCGTAGGCCGGCCCTTCCTTGCGCACAGAAGCCGGAGCCAGATTGACCACCAGCCGCCGGCGCGGGTACGGCACGCCGGCGTTGCGCACCGCCGCCTGAACGCGTTCGCGGCTCTCCTGCACGGCCGCATCCGGCAGGCCGACCACGGTCATGCCAGGCACGCCCTGGGTGTAGTCCACCTCCACCTCGACAACCACACCCTCGAGGCCGATAATCGCGCAGGAATAGACACGGGCAAGCATGGGGTAAGTTTATGCCGAATCCGCAGAGAAGTCAAAGGGAAAGCCCTGTCCGATGGGCATCCCGTCAGGGCGTGCGGCCCAGGTAGCGGGGATACCAGTACCACAGCACGTCCGCAGCAGGCTTGCCATAGACGGTGGCCGAGGTGTCATGCACCACCACCGGCGGGTAATAGCCGCGGCTGACGAAACCGCTCAGCCACGGCCGCTCATTGACCGCCGCCAGCAATGCCTGATAAATATCCGCCTGCTCCTGCAAGTCCACCTTCCCCTGACCGTTGGCAGGCTGAAGAACCAGCGGCAAGGGCATCCAGGCCGTTGCCGCGCCGTCTGCGGATGGATAGGCGGCGGCGAGAATAATCGGTTTTCCCAGCGCCTGCTGGAGCGGCAAAATTTCGCTATCAAGCAACAGGCCGGCCGCCAGCCGCATTTCCTCTACGCTGGCCGTATTGGAACCGGCCAGCGGCGCATACCAAAGCAGATAAATGCCGTCCAGGTCAGAAACAAAGTCAGGGATATTGCCGATTCCATCGGGGTAAGAAACCGCCCATAGGATGGAGCCGCTGTAATGAGCGCGCACTTCCTGCAAAATGGCCTTCCAGCGGGCGGCCGCGTCTTCCGGGACCCCGGAACCGGCACCGTTAATCTGACCGCCGGGCAAGGCGGGCGTTACCCACTCCCCGCCCAGAATGAGCGCCGAAGCGCCGGTCTGCGCCGCCAGGTCAGCATGATAGACAGCAAAATCTTCATAGCGTTTAAACCAGGCTGTCCACCAGACCGCGTCGCCGCGCGGGGCGCTTGTCCACCAGTCCATCGTATTCCCCGGCAGGTTGGCGGTGGGGAAAATAGCCGTGTTCAGGTCGAGAGAGCGGATACCGTTCACCTGGCGGGTCAGGTCACTCAGCAGCGCATCCCGGCCCGGGACGGGAGAAAAAACGTAGGGGCTGGTGCGGCTCACGGTCCAGGACGGAGCGAGGACAATCCAGTTGGCATAGAGCGCCTGCACATTGAGGATGGCATTCGGCATCCAGGCCTGCCAGGTCGGGTTGCCAGAAGGCAGAAATTCAACCCCCGCCCAAAATCCCGCCGGACGGACGGCGACCGGCAATCCCACTACCGTGTTTGGCGGCAGAGACTGGAACCATGCCCAGGCGTCAACCGTATCTTGCAAATCCTGAGGGGTCAGGCTGGTGGTAACCGAACGCCCCGGGCGGCTCGGCGTAGTGGCCATGTCATCGGCTACGCCACACTGGTCATTACGGCAATAACGGTAGGTAAAGGTATTGAGCGACTTAAGCGGACTATAAAGGCGATATACCCAGCGATTGTTGCCCATCGGCCACATGGGGATGGGTTCCGTCCAGCCATAAGGATTGAACTGGATGGAAAGGATGTCGGAAACCGGCGTTTCGGGCGGGGCCTGGACCTGGAAGAGAATCGGCGAGGAGGCGCTATCCTGCCAGGTGCTGACGATATCCTGAACCTGATAACTGGGCTCTCCTGGCGGCAGAATCAACTGGCGCAGAACAAACGCTCCACCGGGAACATGTTCGGCGTTCCAGTACCCGTCGCCAAGGGTGTACTTGTAACGAATGTCTGCCCCGACAGGCAAACTGAGGGTGAGGGTGTACCGTCCATCGCCCACGGGGGAGAGGAGCGGCATGCGTGACGCCACCGTGCTAATACCGGCCTCAAGATCGCCAAAAGTGTTGCCAAGCGTGGTTAGGTTGCCGGCCAGCCGAATGGGAGCATTGCCAACGGTATCCGACGGCACAGAGACCACAAAAGTAACCGTCACGAATGAGTTGGGAATCATGGAGATAGAAGCGGGCGTGGTTTTGCCTTCCATCACGATGGCGCCCTGCTGAAATGTCTGGTAAGCCCCGTCGAGGGCATAGGCCACCAGATTGTGCGTCCCGGCAGGCAACCCTTCGACGGTGAAAAAGCCTTTCGTGTCGGTCAACGTCTGTTGTCCGCCGACGGCAATCAGGATGTTGGGCAGGGGCTTGCCATCTGCGGCGTTGACCACCGTCCCCGTGACGCGGCCGGTGGGAGCAGAAAACGGGCTGTCGGTCCAGGAGGAGACGACATCCTGCACCACGCCCGGGGCAGTCACAGAATACATCCGATAGCGGACGATGCGGTCGCCCGAGTCATCCTCGAAAACGGGTAAAACCGCCTGACGCAGATAGCGGTACGTTACCACACTGCCGACCGGGAAGGGCAGGGTCAGCGTATAATGAGTGGCATCCATGGCCTGCATGGCATGATTCACCGGGTTGAGGCCGATGCCGGTCACTTCGTCCACCACGCTCAGGTAAAGGGTCTCGCCAGACAGGATTGGCCCCGGCAGGGTAACATTGAAGGTAACCGAGGCGGCCGGCATGGGCGTGGGTGTCGGCCCGGCGGGCGTAGGCGGGGTCTGGGTGGATGTCAGGCCGGGAATATCGAGCAAGGAAATTGTGCAACTGTTCAAAAAGAGCAAGCTCAGCAGTGCAAGGAACGAAGTGGCTTTGGCGAGGGGTTTCATATCCCTTCCTTTGCAAGGTGAATTTCTCTAATTGTACAATGGAATTCTACCTACAGGCCTCCCCCAATCTTGTCAGTCATTCAGTCAACATGCAATAACTTGCGTATCTCTTGTTCGCGTTCAGATAGACTGCCGAGCACGCCGTTGACGAAGCGCGGGGCGCTGTCGGAGCCGTATTGTTTGGCCAGTTCCACCGCCTCGTTGATGGCCACCTTGAGGGGGGTGGTGTCGGAAGCGGCGAATTCCCAGACGGCCATGCGCAGGATGTTGCGGTCAATGGCGGCGATCTGGTCGAACGGCCATTCGGGGGCGTAATGGGCGATCAACTCGTCCAGGCGAGCGCGCAGCGGCAGAACGCCAAAAACAATCTGGCGGACAAATTCCGCCAGTTCGTCAGGAAGTGGACTTTCCTCCAGGCGCGCCTGCATGGTCTCCACCGGGTTGTGGTCCACCATATCCACTTCGTAAAGAACCTGCAGGGCCAGACCGCGCGCCCTGGTGCGAGCCTTCATTGCGTCTTATGCCTCAGCTTTGTAGAAAATATCTTCGATGTGGACGTTGACGTGCCCGGCGTGGAGGCCGGTCATCTCGGTGATGGCGCGCGCCACCGCCGCCTGAACCGTGCGGCTGACATCGCGGACATTGACATCACTTTCGAGGACGAGGAAAAGGTCGAGAAATACCTGGCCATCCTCGATGCTCACGCGGACGCCGTCGCTGCGGTGGCCCAACAGGTCTTTCACCGCCACCCGGACGGGCGCCATGCCGTGCACGCCCTCGACCTCCAGCGCAGACTGGCGGGCGATGGTGAGCAGCACATCGGGGGTCAGGGTGGTCTTTCCGGGGGAATGATAGTCGCTGGTCATGCTACCTCCTAAAGGGATGGCGAAATTATAACACCTTGCGAAACGCACATTGCGTCTCTTGTTCAGGAATAACACTGTCAGCGGAGTTTCGTCACTGCCGGAGGTTTAGTTTGCCTTCAACTAATGGCCTTTTTGGAGCCTGTTTTGGAGCCTACTGTAGGCTATATTTTAGTTAGTTTGTCTTCCAGGTGTATCGTTCGGTTCAGAATACCAAATTATTTCGACATGAGGAGATTTCTTCATGAAGCACCATGGTCTTCAGCTACAGAATATGGTTTCTGTCTTAGTAACAGCACTCCTTGTCGTGCAAACGCTACTGCTGATACTTGTGCTTATAAATTTGAAGGTTATGAGACAGACGATAGCGGCAGGGGCGATATCCCAAAATGATCCATCTGCATCTCTCATCGGCAAACAGGCACCAGATTTTACGTTACCCGATGAAAAAGGGGATTTGGTGACGCTTTCCGAATATAAAGGTTATCTTGTGTTGTTGGTATTTACATCTCATACTTGTCCCTTTTGCCGTGATATGTACCCTGGCCTACGCCAATTTTTAGACAGCAATCCTGATATTCAAGTTATGATTCTATCAACGAACACCACTTTAGAGAATCAAACCTTTCTTGAGGAGTTCAATCTCACCAACTATGTAAATCTACGCGTGTTGTCCACGACAAGAGAGGTGGTTGAGAAATACCTTATCAAAGGCACGCCCACTTTTGTTGTGATTGACACAGATGGATCAATTTTGAATACCGGTTATGCCATAACCGCAGAACAAATATCGGGGCTTATCAGCAAATAGTCAATGACTGAGAAAGGAGAGTGCCAATGACTTCTCTACCGTTTTTGCCTTCAAGTAAATCTCTACAGCGTGTTGTCTCTTTAGTGCTGGTGAGCACGCTTGTTGCTCTAACAATATCAGCAGTATTTGCCAGCCCTGTAGAGGCAGTAACAAATTGTGACCCCTGGCTCGAGAGTGGGCAATGCTGTGACAACCCCTATTGGCCCTTCCACCAGGATTTAAAATACCGGATATGTCAAAATTGCTGGACTGGAGGATGTTCCGATCCTTGGACAGAGTGGATATGTCCTATCTTCACAATCTGTCCCTAATAGCGTATTCCAAGTAAAATGAGTTTTTCTGCCCAAACTGATAAGCCCCGATTCAGTTTTGTGGAGATGGAATAAAAATGGCCAGAACAAACTCGATTGTGATTAAAGATGTCGTCAAACGCTATCGAGGTACAGCCCGCGATGCGCTTCATCAAGTTTCATTAACCTGTGATTACGGCGTTTTCGGCCTATTGGGACCAAATGGCGCGGGAAAAACAACCCTCATGCGCATTCTTGCCACCCTGATTTTACCCACCTCAGGCCGGGTAACTGTGCAAGGCTATGATGTTGTGGATAAACCACATCTGGTGCGTTCGCTGATCGGATATGTGCCTCAAGAATATGCCTTATACTCTCATTTGACAGCGTGGGAGTTTTTAGATTATATGGGAACGTTGAGTGGGGTGCAACGCATCCGTCAGCAAGTGGAGCGGGTACTTGCCCAAGTAGGACTATTAACCGTCGCCCGTCGACGTCTTAACAATTTCTCAGGAGGCATGAAACAGCGTGTGGTAATTGCTCAAGCACTATTACATAGCCCCCAAGTTCTGTTGGTGGACGAACCTACTGCCGGCTTGGACCCCGTTGAACGTGTTAAATTTCGCAACTTGCTGGCTGAGTTGGGGCGAGAGCGAACAATACTTCTCTCCACTCACATTGTCGAAGATGTTTCTGCTACCTGTAAACAAATGGCTGTTCTCCATGAGGGTTGTATTGCTTACCAAGGAAGTGTAGAAGATCTGGTTGCCCTCGCTAAAGGAAGAGTATGGAAGGCCACGATACACACAGATGAGTGGAATTATTTCCGTGACGCTCACTACGTTATCTCTTCTCGACCTGCGGAGCAGTCCAGTCTGATAGAGGTGAGGTTTCTCAAGCGAAATTCTCAACCAACCAGCAATGCAGAACCAGTTTCTCCTACCATCGAAGACGCCTATTTGTCACTCATTCAGGCAGGGAATTCTTGATAATGATACGCCATTTCCAAACACTGATAAAAACAGCGTATATTGAATGGAGCATTCAGGTCCGCCAACTTTCAACATGGATGTTGGCTGGTCTGTTGTTCCTGGTTGGTTGGTTGTCAGTTGATCGCGAGTCGCTTCCTCTCCTTTCGGCAGCCTCTATCGCGAGAAGCACGGCTGAGGGGTTGGGTGGGTTTGGAGGCCTGTTCGCAGTTGTTCTTGCAGCGTCGGGTTTTTCGCGCGAATTTCGTATTTCTAATGATTTCTTTTGGTCACGTACGTTTTCCGTAAATAGTTACATAGTGGGGAAATTTCTTGGTATCTGGATGGTAATAAGCACAGCATTGATACCTGTTGGCTTGTGGGTGGCTGCCGTGGAAATCGGGCAGTATGGTTCTCAAGGTATTGTTATTCAGGCTCAGCTATGGACTTTCATCCTTGCGCCTACGTTCCTGAGCATTTTCTCCGTCACCTTGTTGATCGGCTTGGTTATCCGTCGTTCATTGTGGGTTTCTCTACTGATGGTTCTTATTACCGGCGGTGTCTTGGCGGCTAGTCTGGATATAACACATTTGCTAAGCGTTGCACCTTACAACATCTATGTGTCACCTCTCATAGGCTATGGCCCAGATAGTCGTTTGTTAGAGTCTCATAGGGCCTTCTACTTTTTTGTTTCAGTCTTCAATCTCCTGCTGGGGTTACTGACAGTTAGCTTTACTGCGCCGCGATTGGAAGGAAAAAAAGCGCAGCGATGTAATAGGATTGCTTGGGGAGCATTGTCAATTGGGGTGTTGGCAGTGATTTTTTATGTGGGGATCAACTTCCAACATGAAAGCGACGCAATTTCTGTGGAACCCAACCCTGCCTCATACCAGCGAGGATGGTTGTTACAGGACTGCTCCAATTTTCGCTCTTACCGCGTAGAACTTAGCATAGATTATCAAACGGGACACGTAGAGGGAGAGGCCTATATCGAATTGAATCAAGTGCCATCTTCAAGATTGCCCTTTGACTTGAATGATGGGCTTCAAATAACTAACGCAACAACTTCCCCGCGGGACATTACAGTGAAAGTAGACGAGAACACATTATTATTTGGGATGGCAGAGCAGAGTACCTCAGTCACGTTAGAATACGTGGGGGCCTTACAGATACCGCGCTATCTTTATGACCGCCTTTTTCGCCCTGAAATTGAACTTACAATTGAACCTTACTTCTGGCCTGGCGGTTATGTGCATGGAAAGGCATTGTTTTTAACACGCGATGGGAACTGGCATCCTTTCCCGGGTTGCCCTCTGGATGCTCTCAAAGTTGTGCTAAAGGGGATGCCCTTGTATTCGCCAATCGCGCACACGGCGGATGTTGTAGTATATTCCTCCGGTCGCAGTATTTTAGCCTGGGAAAGACGCCCTCCATTAGCATTATTTAGCACATCGCCATATTATCAGGAAACGCAGTTGGGAGAGGGTGTACTGCTGACAGCCCCAGCATCTATTTCTTCTGACGAGATAGAGAGAGTTTTTGCCCCCTATTTTGTGCTAATGCAACAAATAGATGTCTATCTCCAACAAGAGGGAACATCCAACAGTAGAATTCAGGTCGTCATGATACCGCTTATTGGATACGGGAAATACGACCCCTCATCAGGAATCCTTTTTTTACCTGAAACAGATTATCTACCCATGCGATACCAAGGATTATCTTTTACGGATAGGAAAATCGACTCTCCAGATCTACTCTATAAACGCTGGGTTGCTGAACGAATGGTTCGCTTGTGGTGGTGTAGTGATGACATTTGCACAGTGCCTCAGGTGGCCAGCTATGGTTCGTCCAGATGGCTTTCCAACGCGAATGAGGATAACAGAACTGTTTTAAACGCATTACTCTTTTATACTGCTCTTCGGCTATCAGAGCCATTGGTAGGGCAAGAATTTGTCACCGAAGAGATGGCCTTGCACTATCGTGTGGCAAGTGGCGAGATGTTAGTAGAAAGATTAGGGTTACCCTGGGCATTCTATCCGACAGAGATCAATCGCCTGATAGTGGTGTTGGACAAAGTTTGGGAGGAAGCTGGCGCACAGTCTTTCTGGCGATTGATACGAGAGTACCACCGCTTATATGGTGACATATCCATCTCCGTAGAAGAATTCGGCCATTTTGTCAAGCAGATGACCGGCATAACTTTGCCATGAAACGATGCGCCAACATAGCAGTATAGTATAAGGTTATCCTACACAAACATGCGAACAAATCGGTTCAAATTGATATGGCGCGAAATCGCGGTTGCTTCGCCAACAACGAAGTGGTTACCACCTTTGCTTGTAAGCGGAGGACTTTTTCTATTAGCGGATACCCAATCGGACAATCCGATGCGTTACGAGTATGTCTTTGCGTTAGTAGAAATTATAATTCCCCTTGGGGTAATGTTTCTATCTAGCGGACTAATCCTTCGCGAATTGGATGAGAATACGCTTGTTTTTGTGGCAGTTCGCTCATCACTAGTGACGCTTTGGTTGCGACGGCTTGGCGCCTTATTACTTACATCTACCTTTTGGCTAAGTATTCTACTGATAATCTATCGCTTGTTTTACCTTCCGTTATCGATAAGCCAAATGCTCTTGGCCTCTATATCTGTATCGCTGGCACTCATTGGCGTGTCCAATGTGATTGCATTGATCCTAAGGGAGATGAATGCCGGTTATCTCATTGGAATTTTTATGTGGTCTATATGCTTAATAGCTGACAGGTTTGCGTTTGATATCCTCGGACCTCGTTTGTATCTATTTTACCTGTGGTTTAGTATCAGGGAGAACATTGGAACAGAGGCATGGTTTCTGAACAAATTAGCCCTGGCCAGTATGGGTATGGCTTTTATTCTAATTTCCACTCTTCTACTTCGCTCCACGGAACGCTTTATTGCTAGATAGAGAAAATCTGATGTTGCTTCAGTAGGGTATTGAAGATTAACAAATTGAATGCTACAAACAGGCGCGAAGGTTCTTGAAACTTGCTTGAGGATTTGTTGTAATAAGTGAAAAACTGGCTCTTAAGCCAACCAGCATGCAGTGTGCCATAGAATACAACCTTGACGCGGATCAAAAAAAAGCCTCCCGCGGGTTCGAACCCGCGGGAGGTTGATTCCCAAGTCATTTATTCCCACTCCTCCGGGGCCGCAGCAGAAGCCCAAGCAGCAGTCCCAGTCCGCCGGCGATGCCAAACAGCCACAGGGCGGCATCCTGCCAGAAGCGCACCGGGAAGAGGCGGATGAGGGTGTCGGAATACAGGAATATCCACGAGTCGCCTTCAAAGAAGAGGGTGTGGAAGGACTCGAAGAAGGTCCAGAAACTGAGGGCAGCAAAAATGCCGATGGCGGCGATCAGGCCAAAGGTCAGCCAGCCGCCGCGCCGGATGCCCATGATCACGTCCGCCCGCCAGGGGCGGCGCTGGGCCACCAGCAACAGGCCGAACAGCACCAGGGTCAGGCCGAAGCCGAGGTTGGTGGCCGGGACGAACACCGCCTTCACATCCTCCATGTGGCTGAGTTCCTCGGCTTTGAAAAGCGGGGAACCGTCCTCGAAGGTCAGGTCGCCGAGCAGGCTGATGTCGGCGTTGGTGGTCAAATAGCGCAGACACAGGCCGGCGTATTCGAGGCGCTGTTCCAGCGTGAAGCCGTAGTCATCGGCGGGAAAATCTGGCAGGCGGTATTCGACATCGAGGAAGAAGTTGCTTGCCACGATGCGCAAGCCGAAAAATAACAGCACCACCGGGATGAGCAGGGTAGCGATCCAGGAGGCGGCTACGCCCCAGGGCTTGGACAGTTTCGAGAGGGTATTTTTCATGTTATTCCAACACTTCCGTCCCGCTTTCGAGCAGGAAGTTGAGGATGAGATTGTTCGTCAGCCACTCGATGGGGCTGAGGTCGTCGGTGAAGACCACCGTCTGCTGCGGGGCGGGGGCGAGGTTGCTCCAGGCCAGGTACATGGACTCGACCAGCAGGGGGTGAACGTCGCCGCGCGCCTGCAGGCGCACCAGGTTATTGAACAAGGCTTCCGCCGATGTCGGCTGGAGGGTGGCGTAGAGGATCGAGTTGAACGTGCCGGGAATGTCCATCACGTAGATGGACGGGAACAGCGTCCCAATGGTGGTTGCCAGGCCGTCAATCAGCCGCCGGTCGTTGGGGGCGCGGCCGACGTTGATGGCCAGCACGCCGTCCGGCTGGAGATGGTCGGCGGCAATCTGGAAGAACTCCTGCGTGGTCAGGTGCGGGGGGATGTAGGGCGGGCGGTAGGCGTCCACGATAATCAGGTCGTAGGTCTGCGGGCTTTGCTCCAGTCCCCAGCGTCCGTCCTGCACGTAGATGTTCAGGTTGGGCAGGGTCATACCGAAGTAGTCGCGGCCGGCCTGGACGATTTGGGGGTCAATTTCCCAGCCATCAATGACGACATTCGGGAAAACCGCCGCCGCCTGCCGCGCCGTCGTCCCGGCGGCCAGGCCGACGATGCCGATGCGGGTCACGGAGGCCGGCTCCCGGTCGGCGTAGAAGAACGGCCCGACGAGGAATTGCTGCCAGGGGCCGCCGTAGGAGAGCGTCGCGGGGTTGTATTCCGAGTGGACGCCCTGTCCCTCGTTCAGGCGCAGATAACGCGTCCCGTTGGCGTCTTCCAGCACCTGGATGTAGTTATAGGCGGACTCGGCCTCGTAGATTTGCCCTGCCGAGCGTTTGATTCCACCCTTGCCGAAGACGGCCAGCAGAATCAGGGCAATGAGCAGCAACAGGTAAGGGAACGTCTTCTTCACTCCGGCGCTGAAGCCGAGGCCTGCCAGCGCGACGAGGAGGAGGACAATGCTAAAAACGAGGAAGGTGCGCGTTGTGCCAATGGTGGGAATCAGGAGCAGGGTCGGGAGGAACGAACCGAGGAACGAGCCGATGGTCGAGACGCCGTAGATGGTTCCGGCCACATTGCCGGCGCGGGAGGTATCGTCCATGCAAATACGGATGGCGAAGGGCGAAATCATGCCCAGCAGTGTCACCGGGACGGTGAACAGTGCCAGCACGCCAACAAAGGCCCCGGCCAGCACACCAATCTGAAGATGGTCGAACGCGTCGGCCGCGGCGCGCAGAACCGGGGTCGAGAGATACGGCACAACGCCGAGGGTGAACGCCGCCCAGGCCAGGAGGACGTACATGGTGCGCGGATACGGGGATTTATCGGCCCACCTGCCGCCGATGAAGTAACCGGCAGTCAGGTAGATGAGAATCAGCCCGATGATAACCGCCCAGACGATGTTGCTCGTCCCGAAGACATTGCCAAGCAGACGCGAAGCGCCAAACTCGGCCGCCAGGCTGGTCATACCGGAGATGAAGACGGTAAAGTAGATGTATTTGCGCATGATGGGCCGATTATACCGTCAAGAAACGGCGGGAAGGGGGTGGAATCCCGTCGGCGGGGATAGAATCCCGCCCTACAGGGGCCTTTTCCTTGACGATTTCCGCTTCCTCGTCTACAATTCCGCCCGCTTCCGGCCCGGCCGGAGTAAATTCACTGTAGAGCGAAGGTAATCCCGATGGAATCGGGGTGAGAGGCGCTCGAGGAAGGAAAAATGGAGAAAGTTATCATCAAGGCCACCAGGCGCAGCGTCACCGGTAAACAGGTGCGCGCTCTGCGCCGCGCTGGCGAACTGCCCGGCGTCATCTACGGGCGCAACATGGAGCCAATCAGCATCTCGATGAACGCACACGACGCGTCGCTGATTCTGGCCCGCACCACGGCTTCCAGTCTCATCACTATTGACCTGGAAGGCAAGGAATATCCAACTCTGGTACGCGAGAAACAGCGCAACCCGGTCAAGCGGACGTTCGTCCACATTGATTTCCAGGCTGTTTCGCTGACCGAGAAGATTCGCGCCAGCATCGGCATCGAGATTGCGGGCGTTTCCCCGGCAGTCAAGGACTACAACGCCGTCCTGGTCACTGGTTTGGACTCGCTCGAAGTCGAGTGCTTCCCGCAGGACCTGCCGGAGCGCATCGTGGTAGATGTCTCCAGCCTGGCCAAGGTTGGGGATGGGATTTACGTTCGCGATCTGGTGCTTTCAGACAAAGTCAAGGTGCTGAATAACCCGACAGAAATGATTGTCCTTGCTACCTCTGCCCAGGAGGAAGAGGCCGTCGCCGAGGCTGTGGAAGGCGAAGGCGCCGAGCCCGAGGTCATCGAGAAGGGCAAGAAGGAAGAAGAAGGCGAAGAATAAATAGTTCGCCGCTCATCAGAATCACAACTCCCGGCTGTTGCAAAGGCCGGGAGTTTATGTTGAGCCGAATCGGCTTCAATCAAACTCTGTACGGGGATGGCTATGAGCGCAAACAGCCCCAGCAATAAGAAAAACAAAGCCAGGCCAAGCAAACTGCCAGAGGGACGATTGTTTTGATATTCCGCGATCGCTGCCAGGCCAATCACCAGCCCGGCGCATAGGCTGATTAGGGTCAGAACAATAACAGCAAAGTAGGTATTTTTGATGTTTTCAGGACAATCGTGGAAGGCATTTGCGTCATTTGAATATGCTTCGAGCAAGAAATATAATGCCAGAGGCTCTTTCAACTTAGGGCGGCATTATAGCACTACTTGCAAGAAATTCAGGACGATGCGCGCGCTGGCTCCCCAAAGCACCTCACCGTTATACTCACGGTAAACTACCACCGGGAAAGGACGCGGTCGGCCGGCCGGCGTGAACGGCTGCTCGGAATAATTTTCACGCTGCGCCAACCACCTCAGGGGGATGGTGAATACCCGCGCCACTTCGTTCGGCGCAGGCCGCAAGGGATACGGCCAAGGAAGCACTCCCACCACAGGCGTCACGCGGTAGCGGGTGCTGGTGACTATATCATTCAGCCGCCCCAGCAAGCGGACATCCTCCGGCTTCAGCCCAATTTCCTCCTCGGCCTCGCGCAGGGCGGTCGCTTCGGGGCCGGAATCGCCAGGGTCGCAGGCCCCGCCGGGGAAGGAGACCTGGCCTTTGTGATGCTCCATCGTCTCGGCGCGGCGGGTGAAGACCAGATGCCAGCCGTCTTCGCGCCAGACAAGCGGCATCAGCACCGCCGCGCAGGTGAGCGGGACATTTTCATACATCTCGGCGTAGCCGTCGGTGGAGGCAATCACGCCGGGACGATAGAAGCGCTGGAGGCAGGAGGAGATTTCATCTTCAGTAAGGAGAGCCACAGAGTACACGGATTACACGGATTTGAGAAAAGTTGCCACAGATTACACGGATTGCACGGATTTTTGGAAATGAGGCCACAGAGTACACGGATTGCACGGATTCATTCGGCTTGGACGGCGCCGCCGCAGTAGGGACACTCGGCGGTGAACTCGTCTTCCCATTCGACCTCGTCGGCGTGGAGCGGCGCGCCGCAGGCGGGACAGGTGGTCGGCAAGCGGCGCTTCGGGGCGGGACCGGCCACGAACGAGGCGGGGAGCGAAGCCTTGAACAGGGCCTCGATCTCGGCTGCTTCGGCGGTCAGGCCGCGCTGGTTCAGGTCGGCCACCGCCCGCTGAGCGGCGTTCTGGAAGCGCCGCCAGTTGCCGCGCTGCGCCAAGATGGACAGCCCCTGCTTCAGGTCCGCCATCCCGGCCGGAACTTGCCCAGCAAGAATGCGACAGCGCCCGGCCTGGAGGAAGAGTTGGGCATCGTGCGGCAGAGCGCGGGTCTGGGCGCCGCGCGCCAGTTGTTCGAAGGCCTCGGCGGCAGCCGGATAGTTGCCGGCGGCCAGCAGTTCGTTGGCGCGCATCAGCGCCGGCGGGATGGTCGGCATGACCGCCCGCCGAAAAGGACGCACAAAGGGTCGTCTGCGGAACATTACTCCTCTCCTTCTGAAACAGATTCGCCGCTCCCCTGCTCCTCCAGCAACTCCTGCACGCGGGCATCCTCTGCCGGTTCAACGCGGCGGGCGAAAATCAGGAAGCCGGTGTGGGCCACCATGCGGTCGGTGGGACGCAGGCGGGTCGGTTCGGGTTTGTAGAAGCGCAGCAGGATTTCACATACTTCGATAAAGGCAAAATTCTCGCGCCGCAGGGCATGCAGCAGCGTTTCCACCTGGTTGAAGGTCGGCAGCAGCCCGGCGAAGAAACCGCCCGGCTTGAGGGCAGCGCGCACGTGAGCGACATAATCCCAGGGATTGGGCACGTCCAGGAAAAAGGCGTCGGCGTCGCTTTCGTCGAAGCCTGCGGCGATGTCGCGCAGTTTGAATTCGACACGGGAATCGAGGCCGAGACGTTCCAGATTCTTGCGCGCCAGATTCTGGAATTCGGGACGCTTCTCGTAACTGACGACGCGCCCGCCCGGCCCGACGGCGAAGGCCAGCGCCACGGTCATGGACCCGGAGCCGGTCCCCGCTTCGAGGACGGTCTGCCCCGGCCCGACCGAGAGACGCGTCAGGATGTAGCCGATGTCCTTCGGGTACATGATTTGCGTGCTGCGTTTCAGGTCGGTGAGAATATCGGCCAGCGAGGGCTGAAGCAGGAAGAACGGGCTGCCCTGATGACTGAAGACCTGGCTGCCCCAGGGCTTGCCGATGAGGTCATCGTGGTTGAGCATGCCGCGATGGGTGTGCATCACCCCGCCGGGGACGAGCGGAAAGATGTAGTATTTGTGCCGCAGGCCGACCAGAAGGGCCAAGTCGCCGGGCTGGGCGTGGGTAGAGGAGAGATTCCAGGGCATGGTTTACGTTTGCAAGTTTGAATGTGTCAACGTTTCAACGTGTCAACGTGTTAACGAAGAATTCGGTGATGGCATTGTAGCAGGCGACGCGGTTGGCATATTTCAGCACATCGTGGCCTTCGTCATCGAAGAGCAGCAGTTCGACCTGTTTGCCTTTGGCGCGCAGGTCGGCGACCAGTTCCTCGGACTCCTTGGCCACCACGCGCGGGTCGTTGCGCCCCTGGATGACGAGCAGGGGACAGGCGAGGTGGTCGAGGTAGGTCTTGGGCGAGCGTTCGGTCAGGAAGGCGCGGCCCTCGGGCGTTTCGGGGTCGCCGAGCGCCACCTTGAAGTAGGGCTTCCAGGTCTCCGGGATGCGCGCCGAGAAGGTGAGCAGGTCGTAGGGGCCGAACATGTCGCAGGCGGCTTTCCAGAGTTCGGGATGCCGCCCGACCAGGGTCAGGGTCATGTAGCCGCCGTAGGAGCGGCCGACGACGGCGGCGCGGCTCACGTCCAGGCGCTTGTCCTTGGGCAGGACTTTGGTCATGGCGTGGACGTGGTCGAGGCGGTCGTTGCCGCCCCAGTCGCGGTCCACCTGCTTGGTGTAAGAGAGGCCGTAGCCGGTCGAGCCGCGCACATTCGGGACGAAGACGGCGAAGCCGCGCAGGGTCAGGAATTGGATGAGCGGCATGGAGAACCAGGCGAAATCGGGGCGCTCTTGGCTTTGCGGGCCGCCGTGGATGTAATAGACGAGCGGGCGCGGACCGGTGAAACCGAGTTCGGGCGCGGGCAGGTAGAGGCGGGCCGAGACGCGCGTCCCGTCGAAGGAGGTGAACGAGGCGTCCTCGCCCTTCGAGAGCAGCGTTTCGGGGATGCCGAGAATCCGCTCCTCGGTGTGCATGACGATGACCTCGCGCTCCTTGCCCTCGAGGGTGTAGATTTGGGTCGGGCTGGTGGCGGTGGAGAAGGAGATCACGAAGCGGTCTTTGGCCTTGTCGTAGTGCCAGTGCTGGAGGACGCCGTCCGAGAGGTCGCCCTCGCCGACCAGGACATGCCGCAGGGACATGAGGCGCTTCTCCTCGTTGAAGACGCCTTCGTAGAGCCAGGAACAGCCGTCAATGTTGAACTGGACGGCATAGTGAGTCCCTTTCAGATGGCGGAAGCCTTCCATCACGCCCACGCCGCTGTGCCGGACGCCTTCGAGTTTGACCGGCTCGACCTGGCCGGGTTGGTCAAGGGCAATCAGGCCGAGGCTGTACTTGTCATCGAAGAGGGCCGAGGAGATGAGCACGCTGCTCTCAGAAGGAGTCCACTCGACGCTCCCCAGGCCGTTGGGCGGGACGACCTCGCCCTCGGCGCGCTGCTCGAGGGGCTTGCCCAGCAGCAGGGTCTTGCGGCCGGCCTCCCACAGGGAGAGCACCGAATCGCCCAGGGTGTAGCCATCCACCAGGAACAGGCGGCGGTGATCTTTATCCGGCCCGCCCGGGTAGGCGCCCCAGGCTGATTCGTCCAGTTTCTCCAGTTTGCCGGTGCGCAGGTCGCCGCGGTAGGCCTCCTGGACGGGTTTGTCGCGCCGCTCGGCGTTGAAATAGACGATATTCTTCTCGATGTCGCACTCGACCAAATGGACGCGGTGGTCGGCGAAGAAATTGTCGAAGGCTGGTTCGGGGTAGCCGCCGTCGAGCGGGATGAGCATCGGCTGATAGTTCTCGTCGCCGTCGCGGTCGAGCATGACCAGGATTTTATCGAGCAGGGGGAAGACGTAGAACGCGTAACCGCCGATCAGGTCGGGGTTCTGCAGGGCCAGATGCGGCGGCAGGAGCGGCTCCGGAACCGATCCGCCGTAGTACATGGCATAGAGACTGAGTTTGCCCGACAGGCTGCTGACGAAGAAAATGCGATCTTCGACAATTTGCGGCGAGAGATGCAGACGAGCCGAGAGAAAGGATTCGATGCGATAGGGCATATGACACTCTCCTAGGGATTAATCTTATCACGAAAAACTTGACGGATTCCGCTCCGCCTGATAAACTGCTGTCCAGGTTTGCATGTGTTCATGCTGGAAGAGAATGACCGGCCGGAACAAAGCACCAATGTTCAGGCCGTTTTCTTATCCGGCAGATACAAGCAACAATTTCACTCTTTTTTGCAAAAGCAAGGAGAAGTACAATGTCAGAACGTGTGACCGGCAAGGTCAAATGGTTCAACGCCTCGAAGGGCTACGGCTTCATCGAGCGCGAAGGCGGCCCGGACGTTTTCGTCCATTTCAGCGCAATTCAGAACGAGGGCTTCAAAACCCTCAACGAAGGCCAGGAAGTTGAGTTCGAAATCGAACAGGGACCCAAAGGCCTGCAGGCGGCCAAAGTCAAGCCGATGTAATTCGAAGAATTGCAAATTAAAAATCCCTTCCCGTGCTGGGGAGGGATTTTCGATTCGGCTAATAAAAAAGTCAGGATTTACGCGGGTTGATCTCCACCTGGCTGAGCCAGTCGCCCACAAACAGGAAGAGGACGCTCCCCAGCGTCCCCAGGCCGGCGTTCAGCGGCCCAATCTGTACGAAATTCCAGCCCAGGGAGGTGGCCAAAAAATGCCCGGCCCAGAAGCCGATTTCGGCAAACAAGATGAAAAGGAGCAATTTCTTGAGCGTTTCAGCGCGCCAGAAGTGGAACGCCGCGCCATAGAGCGCCGCGAGAAGGATGCCAAAAATCAGGGCGGGAACAGTCATGCGAACTCCAGGGAGGTCTCAATTGGGAGAAATTATACCACGAACTGGCTATACGAAGTTTCTAACTATCATCCCGCCGCCGAGGACGAGGTCGCCCTCGTAGAAGACGGCCGCCTGGCCCGGCGTCAGGTCGCGCACCGGCGCGTCGAAGCGGACCCGCGCCCGGCTCCCCGCTTCGAGCGGCGTCACCTCCGCCGGGACTTCGCGAGCGGTGTAACGCGTCTTGACCTCGGCGCGGAAGGAGGCGGCGGGCGGCGCCACCGAGGCCCAGTTCACGTTCGTCACCAGGCATTCCTGCACGCCCAGTTGCTCCGCCGCGCCGACGATGAGGGCATTGCGGGCAACGTCTTTTTCCAGCACATAGAGCGGCACGGGCGAGGCGATTCCCATCCCCTTGCGCTGGCCGATGGTGTAGTCGGCCAGGCCGGTGTGGGTGCCGAGCGTCCGGCCATCGCGGGTCAGGATGGGGCCGGGGATGAGCGTCTGCGGGGCATGACGGCGCAAGAAGGCGCGGTAATCCTCGCCGGCGAGGAAGCACAGGTCTTGGCTATCGGGACGGTGGGCGGTGGGCAGGCCGAAGGTCTGGGCCAGGGCGCGGATTTCGGGCTTGGAGTACTCGCCCACCGGGAAGAGGGCGCGGGCGAGTTGCTCCTGGCTGAGGACGTGCAGAACGTAGGACTGGTCTTTGGCGCGGTCCACGGCGCGCAGCAACTGATGCCGGCCGCCGTCTACGGTCTTCCGTCGCACGTAGTGACCGGTGGCCATGAAGTCGGCGCCCATGTCGAGGGCGCGGCGGAGGAGGAAGTCCCAGCGGATGAGGCGGTTGCAGACCAGGCAGGGGTTCGGGGTTTGACCGGCAGCGTAGCCTTCCAAGAAGTACTCGACGACGGTTTGGCGGAAGAGGTCTTTGGCATCCAGCACGTAGAAGGGGATGTCGAGTTTGGCGGCGACGCGGCGGGCGAGAGTCATCGCGTCGGGCGTGCAGCAGCGGTTGGAGTCTTCTTTGCCCGGTTCGGACCACAGCCGCAGCATGATGCCGATGACTTCATAGCCTTGCTGTTTGAGCAGGGCGGCGGCGACGGAGGAATCTACGCCTCCAGACATGGCAACGACAACTTTCATAACTAACCCGAGATAAACAAGATGAGGAGGTAAGAATCAAGAGCGGGAGGACTTCCAATTTGGGGAGGGGTAGAGGCGGCGAATCTGGATGCGGGACTTGCCAAAGTTGATGAGCAGGCAAATCTCTAGTCCGCTGGCGCGCAGGTAATTGAGCGCTTGCGCCAGATGATCATCGGTCAATTCGGAAACAGCCTTCAACTCGACAAGGATTCGATCTTCGACAAACATATCCGCAAAGAAATCGCCAACAATGACACCATCATACACCACTTTGATGGGATACTGCTGAATCACCTTCAGCCCCTCTTTTCTCATCCGATGGGCATAGGCATTTTCGTAAACTTTTTCCACAAAGCCGATGCCCAGCGCATTGCTGACCTCAAACGCGCAAGCAATCATCCTCTTGGTCAGTTCATCGAGCGTTGCGTCTGCCATCTTCGACCTCGTTCATCAAACCAAAAACGTTTATCTCCGTTCATCTCCGTTTATCTCCGTTCATCTCTGGTTCATCTCTGGTTCATCTCCGTTTATCTCCGTTCATCTCTGGTTCATCTCCGTTCATCTCTGGTTCATCTCCGTTCATCTCTGGTTCATCTCCGTTCATCTCTGGTTCATCTCCGTTCATCTCCGTTCATCTCTGGTTCATCTCCGTTCATCTCCGTTTATCTCCGTTCATCTCTGGTTCATCTCCGGTTCCGGTTCGCCTTCTCGACCAGGCCAGGCAGGGCAGAGAGAAAGGCTTCAATTTGCGCGGTGGTCGTCCCGGCACCGAGGGTGACGCGCAGTGAGCCGAGACCCCACTCGCGCGGCAGGCCGAGGGCGGTCATGACCTCGCTCGGCTGCGGGTTGCCGCTCTTGCAGGCCGAGCCGGAGGAACAGGCAAAGCCGGCGGCATCGAGCAATTGCAGCAAGTAGTTGCCGTCGGCGCCCTGGAAAACGAACGAGGCGTGATTGGGCAGCCGCTCAAAGGGATGGCCGGTCAAACGGGCCTCCGGCACGGACTCCAGCACCGCGCCGATGAGATGGTCGCGCAGCGGGCGGACGTGAGCCGCGCGGGCCTCGCGCTCCTCCGCCGTCAGGCGCAGGGCCTCGGCCAGGCCGACCAGGTACGGCACGTTCGAGGTCCCGGCGCGGCGACCGCCCTCCTGCCCGCCACCGGTCAATTGCGGCAGGAGCGGCGTCCCGGCACGGACGTAGAGCGCGCCGACGCCCTTCGGGCCATAGAACTTGTGCGCGCCCAGCGAGAGCAAATCCACGCCCAGAGCCTGCACATCCAGCGGCAGGTAGGCCGCCGCCTGCACCGCGTCGGTGTGGAAGAGGACGCCGCGGGCGCGGCAGACGGCGGCAATTTCGGCAATCGGGTTGACCGTGCCGATCTCGTTATTGGCGTACATAACCGAGACGAGGGCCGTCTTTCGGTCAATCGCCCGCTCCACCGTCTCAGGCGAGAGGCGGCCGAATTCGTCCACCGGCAGCCACTCGACGCGGAAGCCGTAATGCTGCTCCAGGTCGGCGGCGGTCTTGCTGACGGCGGGATGCTCGGCGCGGCTGGTCAGAATCCGGTCGGCACCGGTCTGTTCGCGCACGGCCAGGGCCGCGCCGCGCAGGGCCAGGTTGTCCGCTTCCGAGCCGCAGGAGGTGAAGATGATCTCGTCCGGACGGCAGTTCAGGACGGCGGCAACCGTCTCGTGGGCCTCGTCCACAGCCGCCTCGGCGCGCTGTCCGTAGCGGTGAACCGACGACGGGTTGCCGAACGTTTCGCTGAAGAAGGGCCGCATCGCCTCGAAGACGCGTTCGTCCACGGGCGTGGTGGCAGCGTAATCCAGGTAAATTCTGTCCATAAATCACGATTATAATCCACTGCATGTTCCTGCCAACGACCCCCGAAGAAGTCCGCCGCCTGGGCTGGGATGCGCTCGACGTCATCCTGGTGACCGGCGACTCGTACATTGACAGCCCCTTCATCGGGGCGGCGGTCATCGGCAAGGTGCTGTGGAACGCCGGCTACCGGGTCGGCATCATCGCCCAGCCGGACGTTTTGGACACGGGCGACATCGGACGCCTCGGCCTGCCGCGTCTCTTCTGGGGCGTGACCGCCGGCTGTGTCGACTCGATGGTCGCCAACTACACCGCCCTGAAAAAGAAACGCCGCTCGGACGATTACACCCCCGGCGGCGAGAATACCCGCCGCCCCGACCGGGCGACAATCGTGTACAGCAATTTGATTCGCAGGTTCATGAAATCCGTCCCCTCCCCCTCCACTCTCTCCCGAGGGGAGAGGGGACCTGCCATCCCCATCGTCCTGGGCGGAATCGAAGCCAGTCTGCGGCGCGTGGCGCACTACGACTACTGGGACGACGCCATCCGCCGCTCGATTCTCTTCGACGCCAAAGCCGACTATCTCCTCTACGGCATGGCCGAGCGCAGCGTCCTGGACCTGGCGGCCTGTCTGCGCGACGGACGCGACCCGCGCGGCGTGCGCGGCCTGTGCTACATCGCCAAAGAGCCGCCCGCCGGCTACCTGGAACTGCCCGCCTACGAGACCGTTGCCGCCGACAAAGAAGCCTTCACGCAGATGTTCCACACCTTCTACCGCAACAACGACCCCGTCAGCGCCCGCGGCCTCGCCCAGAAACACGCCGACCGCTACCTGGTCCAGAACCCGCCCGCTCTCACCGAGACGCAGGCCGAACTGGACGCCATCTACGCCCTCGACTTCGAGCGCCGCCAGCATCCCTTCTACGAGCAGCAGGGCAAGGTCAGGGCGCTCGAAACCATCGGCTTCTCCATCGCCACCCATCGCGGCTGCTACGGTGAGTGCAACTTCTGCGCCATCTCCGTCCACGAGGGGACGACCGTCCGCTGGCGCAGCCCCGAGTCCATCCTGGCCGAGGCCGAGCGCCTGACGCGCCACCCGGACTTCAAGGGCTACATCCAAGACCTGGGCGGCCCGACAGCCAACATGTACGGCTTTGAATGCCCCAAGAAACTCGCCAAGGGCATCTGCACCGCCAAGCGCTGCGTCTTCCCCGAAGTCTGCCCGCTCCTGCCGGTGAATCACCAGCCGCAGACCGAACTGCTGAAGAAAGTGCGCCGCATCCCCGGCGTGAAGAAAGTGTTCGTCGCCTCCGGCCTGCGCTACGACCTGCTGCTGTGCGACCGCGACCACGGCGACGCCTACCTGCGCGAACTGGTGGCGCATCACGTCTCCGGGCAACTCAAAGTCGCCCCGGAACACGTGGACGACCGCGTCCTGGGGCTGATGGGCAAACCGGGGAGTCAATCCCTGCTGGAGTTCAAGCGCCGCTTCGACGCCCTGAACCGCCAGGCGGGCAAGCGGCAGTTTCTGACCTACTACCTCATCGCCGCCCACCCCGGCTGCAGCGAGGCCGACATGCAGCGCGTCAAACACTTCGCCAGCCGTGAACTCAAGATTCACCCGGAGCAGGTACAGGTCTTCACCCCCACCCCGTCCACCTACTCCAGCCTGATGTACTACACCGAGCGCGACCCGTTCACGGGCGAGCCGCTCTTCGTGGAGAAAGACCTGCGCCGCAAAGCGCGGCAGAAGGAAGTGGTGACCGGAGATGAACAAACCAGAGATAAACGGAGATGAACCAGAGATGAACGGAGATGAACAAACCAGGGATAAACGGAGATGAACAAAGTCGGTTTATCTCTGGTTATCTCCGGTAAAACAAAAACTCAAAGGCTTTCTTCGTGAGCCTTTGTGCCCCCTTCGCGCCCTTCGTGTTAAAAACCCAAACAAACCTTCGTGAACCTTTGTGTCCCCTTCGCGCCCTTCGTGTTAAAAACCCAAACAAACCTTCGCGTCCCTTTCGTGTTGAAAAGGTCTTGACTTGGACATCTTCTTCGCCGTAACCGCTCCCGGTCTCGAGCCGTTTACCGCTCTCGAACTCTCCCGCCTCTTCCCGGACCGTGAGCCTGCCGCGTCCGAAGCGGGCGGCGTGACCTTCCGCGGCGATTTCGCTGACCTCGTGCGCGCCAACCTGCACCTGCGCACCGCCAGCCGCCTCCTCGCCCGCCTCGGCATGCCCTTCCTGGCGCGTGACTTCGACGAACTGCGCGCCAAAGCCGCCCGTCTGCCCTGGGAGCGTTTTCTCACGCCCGGACAGCCCGTCGCCCTGCGCGTCACCTGCCACAAGTCGAAACTCTACCACTCGGACGCGGTCGCCCGCACCCTCGCCTCCGCCCTCGCCAACCGCTTGGGACGGCCCTCTCCCCTTGTCAAAGCCGACGAGGAATCCGCCCAGCCGCCACAGTTGATTGTCGTCCGCCTGGCCGAAGACCGCGTCACCGTCAGCATGGATTCGTCCGGGACAATCCTGCACAAGCGCGGCTACCGCCTGGCCTCGGCCAAAGCGCCCCTGCGCGAGACCCTAGCGGCAGGTCTCCTGCTGGCCTCCGGCTGGGACCTGCGCTCGCCGCTGCTCGATCCCTTCTGCGGCTCGGGGACGATTCCCATCGAGGCGGCGCTGATGGCGCTCGGCATCCCGCCGGGCAGCAGACGGCGTTTTGCGTTCATGGACTGGCCTGGGTATGATGAGACAGTGTTCAGGGAGCAGTGTTCAGCAGTCAGTGTTCAACCGTCAGAGGGCCGGGAAAGGCCGGTGATTCTGGCGTCGGACCGCGACGCAGGGGCCATCAAGATGGCACGGGAGAATGCCGAGCGCGCCGGGGTGGCCGAGTGCATCCAGTTCAGTCAGCGCGCCGTTTCGGCCCTCGAGCCGCCGCCGGGGCCGGGCTGGGTGGTCACCAACCCGCCCTACGGGGAGCGCATCCGCGGCGGCCGCGACCTGCGCGACCTCTACGCCCGCTTCGGCGACGTACTGCGCACCAAATGTCCCGGCTGGCAGGTTGCTGTGCTGTGCAACGACCTGGCTCTGCTCGGGCAGATGCGGCTGGACCTGGACACGTCGCTGGCGCTGGTCAACGGGGGGATACACGTAAGGGTGGGGAGAGGAAGCGTTAAACAAGAGACGTAGAAAAAAGCGCGGAAATCCATCAACTCCAGATAGTTTCGCCGCCAATGGCGCGAATTTTGCTCGCGCCACAGACAAGACATATGGGCAAGGGCTGTCCCAACAGATGGGGCAGCCCCTATTTTCATAAAGAGTATTTCACCCACCCTTATTGCTGCTTCGGCTTGCCCCCAAACAGCCCCAGCAGACGCTCCCAGCCGGAGCGAATCTGGAAAGATTTTAACCTCCAGGTGCCGATGATGCCGTAGGGCAAGAAGAGGACAATTAGCACATAAACCACACCTATCAGGAAGGTGGACTGCTCGCCAACGAGACTCTTCAGCCCATATTCCAGCAAACGGTAGATGGCCGCTCCCACCAACGCGCCGCTCAACGTCCCGACCCCGCCGATGAGCGTCATCAACAGCGCCGCAATCGTAAAGCCCATGCCCGCAATGTGCGGGCTGACGATGGGCTGGAAGAGCGTATGCAGCATGCCCGCAATGGCCGCCGTGACGCTCGCCAGAATCAGCGAAATCAGTTTGAAATAAAACGTGTTGTACCCGAGCATACGCGCCCGCATCTCGTTCTCGCGAATGGCGACACAGACGCGACCGGTCGGAGAGTTGACGAAACGCCGGAAGAGCAGATAGAACGCCGTGAGCAGGCCGAGCGAGACATAGTAGAAGCGCATGCGATGGACGGCGGCATTGATGAACTCTGGAGCAATCACCCCCTGCAGGCCCACATCCGCGCCGGTGTAGGCGCTCAACTCGTGCGACTGAACGACGATGTAGAACACCGACGCAATCCCCAGCGTGACCAACGCAAAGGTCACGCCCTGGACGCGCGGCAGGACAACGGCAAACAGGAGCGCCTGCACGATTGCCGCCAACAGTACCAGCCCCAGCGTGGCCCACAGCGACCAGCCAAAACTCTTGAGCATCACACCGGTCAGGTAAGCGCCGACCGCGAAGAACATGGCATGACCGAACGAAAGCAGGCCCGTCACGCCCAGGATGAGGTCGTAACTCAGGGCAAACAACGCCAGGATGAAAATCTCGATGGCCAGCCCCTGTACAAACTTGGCCGTCCCCGTTCCGTTGGCGAGCAGATCGGAGATAGGCTGACCGGTGACGATGGCGGTGAGGAACGGCAGGAGAATCATGACCAGCAGCACCCAGCCGCCGCCGACTTTGGCGAACACGTCGCGGAGCCGGGAAGCCGTTTTCGACAAATTGACTGTTGTCTGGCTCATGGCGTCACTCCTTCCGTCCCAGCAGGCCACGCGGCAGCACCAGCAGGATAATGACCATCAGCAGGACGGTCGAGGCCGGGACGAGCGGCGGGGTAGGTTTGAACGGTTCGGTCAGGAACGGCAACTGGATACCTATCTGCCCGTACTTGATGATGAACTGCTGCATCAGCCCCACCAGCAGCGAGCCAAGCGCCGCGCCGGGGTAACTGGTCAGGCCGCCGATGGCGAGGGCAATCAGGGCGTTCAGCAGGAGACTTTCGCCCATGGCCGTGGAAATGCCCATCGAGGGCCCCGCCAGCGCACCGCCGAGGGCCGCCAGCCCCACCCCCAGGGCAAAGACGAAGGTGAAGACGCGCCGGACGTTGATTCCCAGCGCCTCCACCATCTCGCGGTCCTGAACGCCGGCGCGGATAATCATGCCGATGCGCGTCCGCTGGAGGAGAATCCAGATGCCGATCAGCACGATGAGTCCCACCAGCGGGATGAAAATCTCGTTGTAGACGCGGATGCGGCTTCCCATGAAGACAATTGTCGAGCAGTTGTCGCGGAAGATGCCCGCCAGCGTGGTCGCCGGGCAATTCGGGCCGCTGCCGTTGAAAACTGCCGGTTTGGGCATGGTGAACTCCGGGCGGCCCCAAATGGCACGCGCCAGTTCGATGCCCATCGCGCTCAGGCCAAGCGTAATCATCAACTGGTAAATGGGGCGCGAATACAGCGGCCGGATGAGCGAGGACTCGATGAGGGCGCCAAGCCCGAAACCCGTCAGCAAGGCAACCAGAACAGCAATGAAGAATAGCCAGTTGGACCCGAGTTTGACCAGCGCGTCGGTGAGCGGAGTATTGAAAAAGAAAACCAGCAGACCGGCGGCAAGAAGCACGGCAAAGGAGGCCAGGTATGACCACGACAGGCGCAGACTCTTGCGCGCCCCGCCTGCCCGGCGGCTGTTCTGCAATCCGGCCAAACTGAAGGCAAACAGGAAGCCGCCCAGAAGAATGCCGCTCAACACGAGCGCCGGATTTTTCTCCCCGAAGGTCTCCGGCGGCGGGATGAGGCGCGTGCCGCTGTCGGCAAAGAGCGAATAGGTGCCCGGGCTTTGGGTGTACACGGCGGGATTCCAAATCGTCACCGGGTAGGCGCGCAGGTTGAAGAAAAGCAGGGCGCCGGCAGTGAGCAGTCCCGCCCAGGGCCACAACCGCGCTGGCAGACTCTTCCCTGCCAGGCGGCTGGCGAGGAAATCCCACAGCGGCAGGAGGACGAACCCGGCCGCGGCCAGGCAGAGCGGGGTCAGCAAGTCAATGAAGGTATCAGGGCGCACATAAACGGTCCAGGCCACGTACGCGCCAATCATGAACAGCGTCCCGTGCGCCAGGTTGAGTACGTCCAGCAGGCCGAAGATGAGCGAAAAGCCAGAGGCCACCAGGAAGGTCACGGCAGCGACCGACAAACTGCGCAGGAGCGTCACCACCCAGTCCTGAGTTTCCATGCCCTGAATGGCAAGGAGAAGCAGGGAGAGCAGGACAGCAGTCGTGATGAGCAGGGAGCGGTTACGCCGCAAATAGAGCAAGAACGATTTCATGAAAGACCTCCTACGCCGCGCCGAGATAGCGGTGGATGGCGGCCTCATCCTTGACCAGGTCGGCCATTTTTCCAGATTTGACCGACTTGCCTTCCTCGATGATGACGTACTCTTCGGCCAACTGGCTGGCGACGATGAAGTTCTGCTCGACCAGCAGGATGGTCGTCTCAGCTGAGAGTTGGCGGATGGCGAGGATGAGTTGTTCGATGATGACCGGGGCGAGGCCTTCGGTCGGCTCGTCAATCAGGAGCAGGCGGTTGTCGGCTACGAGGGCACGGGCAATTGCCAGCATCTGCTGCTGACCGCCGGAGAGATGGTTGCCGGGCAGGTGAATCAACCGCTGGAGGTCGGGGAAGAGGCCGAAAATCATCTCCTGCTTGCGGCGCAGGTCGCCGCGTTTGCGCTCGGCAATCTTCAGGTTCTCCTCCACGCTCAAGTCGCGGAAGATGGCGCGCTGTTCGGGGACGAAGCCGATGCCAAGAGCGGCAATGTCGAAACTGCGCATTTCGTGGATGGGGCGGCTGTCGAAAATCACTTCGCCCTGGCGGGGCGGCGTCAGGCCGAGGATAGACTTGAGTGTGGTCGTCTTGCCTGCGCCGTTGCGTCCCAGCAAAGCGGTGATTCCGCCGCGGCGCACCGAGAGACTGACGCCCTGAAGGATGTGATATTGGCCGATGAAGGTGTGGATATCGCGTACTTCGAGCAGGGTTTCCATGCCTAGGCCTCCTTCCCCTGCAGGTCGCCGTAAAGTTTACCCAGATAGGCGCTCTGGACTTCGGGATTGGCGGCGATTTCGGCAGGCGTTCCCTCGGCCAGGATGCGCCCCTGATGCATGACGGTGATGCGGTCGGAAATGTTCATGACAACGCTCATGTTGTGTTCCACCAGGATGATGGTCTTTCCGCCCGCTGCCTTGATCTTGCCGATGAGGGCCATCATCTCGGGGACCTGTTCGGCGGCCATGCCTGCCGTCGGTTCATCGAGCAGGATGAGTTTCGGGTCGGGGGCGAGGAGGATGGCCAGTTCGAGTTTGCGCTGGTCGCCGTGCGGCAGGGCGCGCGCCGGCATGAGCGCGCGTTCCGCCAAGCCGACGAGGGTCAGCGCTTCCCAAGCGCGCTCTTCATAGTGCTTGAAGTAACCGGCCGGGCGCAGGAAGCGAAAGTTATCCTTCCCCAGCGCCTGCACAGCCAGCCGGACATTCTCGAAGGCGGTCAGGTTGGGGAAGAGATTGGTAATCTGGAACGAACGCCCAATACCCAAATGCGCGATGCGGTGCATCGGCAGGCGGGTAAGCTCGCGGCCTTCGAAAAAGACCCGACCAGCAGTCGGCTCGAAGGCGTTGCTCAACAGGTTGAACAGGGTTGTTTTCCCGGCTCCGTTCGGCCCGATGATGGCGTGAATGGTATTGGCCTGCACGCGCAGGTCAACATTGTCCACGGCCACCAGGGCGCCGAATTCTTTGCGCAGGGCACGGGCTTCTAGAATGACGGAATCATCCATGGAATCTTCTCTCGGCTTGGAATACAAGATCGCTTTAGAGAATGTTTGAGAAATTCTGATTCACCAGAGAGAAACAGAGATGAACAAGGGTATTTTGGCCTTTCGACAGCCGAAAGGCGGTGTTCATCAAACAAATCCTGTTTATCTCCGTTCATCACCGATTAAATTTTTTGACTTTCAAAACGCTCTCTTAAGAGAACGGCATCATCCTCCCGCACCCGGGAGAGGAGCCAAGGGACAAGCAAAAGGTGCGAAAATGATAATTGCAAAACGGGGCAGGCGCAATGGCTGCGCCCGCCCCAGGGAATGAAGAACCGATTACTTGCCGCTCAGGCTGCCATAGGGCAGGGAGCCGCAGCGGTCTTTAAGAGTCTCGGGCAGGAGGCACGGAGGCTCCGGACGGTTGGTGCCGACATATTCGTAATACTTGAATTCCGGGTCGGTGACGTTGGTCAGTTTCAGGATATACATATCCTGAATGGCGACATGGTCTTCGGGGCGGATGTAAATTGTGCCTTTAGGGCCGTCGAAGGTCATGCCTTCCATCGCTGCAATCAGCGCCGAGGCGGTGGTGTCGCCATTGGTGGCTTTGATGGCTTCCACGAGCATGAGGGCGGCGTTCATGCCGTCCGCATCGAACAAGTCGGGCGGCACGCCATAGCGAGCGCGGGTCTCGAAGACCAGCCAGCCGTTGATGGGGTTGTCCTGCGGAGCGGTGTAATGATAGAGAATGCCGGAGGTGGTGCCAACCGCGTTTGAGAAGAAGATCGGCATCAGGGCGTTATCAATGAAGGTCGAGCCAAGAGTCATGGTCTCGTTGACGCCCTGATCGGCCGCAGCCTGCATCATGGCAATGAAGCCGCCGCCAGCCCAGGTGACGATCCAGGATTCGGCGCCGGAGGCTTTGATTTGTTCCATGTAGGGGGTGAAATCAGTTGTGGTGGCCGGGGCGAAGATATCATCGGCCACGAAAGTGCCGCCGTTGAGCGTGCAGGAATCGCGGAAGGCGGCCGCTGAGCCGCGTCCAAACGCATAGTCCGGGGCAATCTGGACGAAGGTCTTGTATTGCGTTGGCAGGTAGGCGCACAGGTTCATGGCATCCTGGTAGTTGTTGCGGCTGACGCGGAAGGTGTACTCGTTGAAGTTTGCGCCGGTAATATCGTTGGCGGCAGCGGGGGCCACAATCAGTGGAATTTTGTTCTCGGCAGCGATGCCCTGCAAGGTGGCCGTCGCGCCCGAAGAGACCGTGCCGACCAGGATGTCCACGCCTTTGACCTCAATCATCTCGCGGGCGATGGTGGCAGTGGTATCGGCATTGCTCTGGTCATCGGCCACATAGACGATAATCTGGCAATTCTCCAGGGTGAAGGTGTTTTCCTGGGTGGCGGTGAAATCGAACTTCTCACCGGCCGTGCCGGGAGCGCCGGTGGCGTATTCCATGCCGAGCATGAAGGAGCGCAGAATCATCTGACCGTAGATGGCCAGCGCGCCGGAGGCGTCGGTAATCAGGCCGACCTTAATCGGCTCGGCGCAGGTCAGGCCGGTGGGAGCGGGCGGCTCGGTGGCCGGGGGTTCGGTGGCAGGCGGCTCTGTGGGAGCAGGGGTTTCAGTTGGGCCGCAGGCCGAGAGAACGAGCGAGCCAAGCAGGACAACGAACAGCAAGAAACGAGCGGTTTTCATGGACTTACTCCTCCTAAAAGATTTGAAATTGGGTGTTCGGCAATTAGACAATCCAGAAGAAAATCAATTTGCAGGAATCACCTCCTTTGCTCACGATGACTCTCGTTTGAGAATGAAGGCCGTCTGCGTCAATCAGGGTTGGAAGCCGAGAAAGGTCTTGGCAGACTCACCTTCGCCGCGCGTCAGGAACGTCGCCGCGACCGGCATGCCGATCTGGATGCTTTCTGGGTGAACCACATCCACGCCGACCAGTTGGGCGCAGATGCTGGGGCCTTCCTCCAGTTTGACCACCGCCGCGCAGTAGGGATTCTTGCGGTCGTAGCCGGCCTGGAGCATGGCCGTGGGGGCGATATAGATGACCGAGTAAGCGGCAAGATAACCTTTGCCAGAAAGTTCAACGGCTTCCATGTCCTTGCCGTAACATTCGGGACACATCGGGCGGGCCGGGAAGTAGAGGCTGCCGCAGGCCTTGCAGCGGCTGGCGATCAGTTTGTGCTCGCCGAGCGCCTGGTAATAACTGGTGTGGGTAAATTCGATGTCGCTCATGATTTATCTCCGTTCGAAGATATGCACCGTGCAGGTCTGGCCGGTGCCGCCGACGTTGTGCGTCAGGCCAAGGTGGGGGTCGCCGGGCAACTGGCGCGCCCCGGCTTCGCCGCGCAACTGCTTCCAGATTTCCACCACCTGACCCACGCCCGAAGCGCCGACCGGGTGCCCCTTGGACTTGAGCCCGCCGGATGTGTTGATGGGGCGCGACCCGCCGCGGGCCGTCTGCCCCTCTTCCACCGCCCGCCAGCCTTGCCCCGGCTCGAAGAAGCCCAGGTCTTCGCTGGCGATGATTTCGGCAATCGTGAAGCAATCGTGAACTTCGACAACCTGAATATCGGCAGGCCGCACACCGGCCATCTCGTAGGCAATCTGGGCCGCGCGTTTGGCCGAAGGCAGGGAGGTCAGCGTGGGGCGGTCGTGGGTGGCGGAATCGCTGGCCTGACCGGAGCCAATGATGTAGATTGGCTTGTCGGTGAAGCGGCGGGCGAGGTCCTCGCTGACAAGAATCACCGCTGCCGCGCCGTCCGAGACCGGTGAGCAGTCGTAGAGGCGCATCGGCCAGGCAATGATCGGGTTGGCGCGGTCATCCTTGAGAAAGGCCATCTCATCTGCCCATTCAGGGATGGGCAGCCCCTTCTTGGCAGCGCTCTTCTTGCGGATTTCCATGATGTCGGCAATGCGCTGGCCAAACTGGGCTTTGTCATTGAGCGAACCGTTCTCGTGGTTCTTGTAACCGACCTTCAGGAAGACATCCATGTTTGCGCCGTAGTCATGCATGTAGGCGGTCGCCATCGAGGCATAGAGACCGGGGAAGGTAAAACCAGCCGGGACCTCGTATAGGGAGTCGGCAGCGATGGCGAGGGAATCGGTGACGCGCTCGGTGGGCAGGTCGGTCATCTTCTCGATGCCGCCCACCAGCACGATGTCATAGAGACCGGAAGCAATCGCCAGAATGCCCTGGCGTAGAGCCGCGCCGCCCGATGCGCAGGCATCCTCGATGCGGGTGGCAGGACGCGGCGTCAGGCCGACCCAGTCGGCCATGATGGGGGCAGTGTGAGCCTGGTTCTCAAACAGGTCGCTGCTGAAGTTGCCGATGAAGAGCGCTTCGATGTCTCGGGGGTCGAAGCCCTTGTCCACCGAGGCCAGCATCTCCTGAAAGGCATCTACAAACAGGTCACGGCTGGATTTGCCGGGAAAAGCACCGAATTTGGACATCCCTGTCCCAACGATAGCCACTCCCCGGCCTAGTTTGCGTTTGGTCATGCTTTCACTCCTTGATAAGATTTCCATTTGGCCGCAGAGAAACGCGGATGGACAACGAGGGTGATCTAACTAATCTGCGTTCATCTGTGATTGCTAAAACTACGCCTTCTTCAAAAAAGCATGGAAGAGGAGGTTGAATTCTGCTGGTTTCTCGATGTGCGGGCTGTGCGCCGTGTCGGCGATGACATGCTCTTCGAAACTGCCTCCGGCGGCAGCGTATTTTTCCAGCACGGCGCGGGTCTGCGCAATCATCGGCTGGGGCGGATACACGTCCTCGCCCGGCCAGCCTGGGATGAAGCCCAGTTTGCCGAGAGTGCCGAAGTCGAACATCGAGTTGTCGGAGACAATGCTGTCGCTGTCGCCGCGCACCCACAGGACGGGCGGCTTGGGGGTCACGGCCAGCAGGTCGGGAACATCCTGGCGCAGGTATTTGGGCGACCAGCAGTTGACGATGCCCTTCGTCCCCGGAGCGACATTCGGCCAGTTGGGCGAGGGGACGAAATCGCCGGGGTAGGCATCGGGGCCGGTCTTCTGGGCCAGCGAGGCGGTCAGGAAGTCCTCTTCGCGGGCGGCGCGGAAGGGCGGCTTGTAGTAAAAAGCATTGATAACGTTGCGCGGCGAGTTCGGATCGTCCTGGCTGCGGTCGCCTTGCTGGATGAACTGGACGAACATCGGGTTGACCACCCCGCCGCCGGAACCGGCGAAATCCTCGTAGCAAGACGTCCCTTCGATATCTTTCGTCCCGCCGAAGCCGTAGGGCGAGACGGGGCAGATGAGCGTCAGCGAGTGGGCGCGGCCGGGATAGTCAATGATGAAGCGGTAGAGCACCCCTGCCCCCATGGACCAACCGACGAAGTGCGCCTTCTGAATGTTTAAGGCATCCAGCAGAGCGGCGACATCGTCCGAAAGGTCGCGCAGGCCGCGGGTCGAGTTGATAGGCTTGTCCTCCGTCCAGCCGTAGCCGCGCAGGTCGGGGGCAATGCCCCGGTAGGCCTCCGGCAAGGCGAGCATGGTCTCTTCCCAGTAGAGCGCGGCGGAAAAGTTTCCATGCAGGAAGACAACCGGAATGCCGGTCTCGGGGCCGGAGAAGTACACGTTCTGGCTCAGGCGGGCGGTCTCCACCATTTTGTTGGCAATACCCTTCAAAGGCAAAGGCTTGTCCATAAGGCTCCTTTTGTGAGCGAGAGAACCATTGAGAAACGGGATAAACTCTAGTTCATCTCCGTTTATCCTGATGAATCAACCGATCTTCTTGTAGACGCGGCGGTTTTTGCTGTCGAGACTTTCGGGGCGCGGGCCGCCGGGGTCGCTGAGGGTCATAATCATCGTGTCGCCTTCGATGGAATACAGTCCCTGGAACTTGCCGAGCAGGCCGAGGGTATGCTGGGTCTGCTCCATGTCAATCTGACCGTTTTCGGCGCGATAGGTTCCGCTAGAAGTAATGCCCATTTCTTCGAGCGCCGCCTGGTAGGTACCATCAGCGCGGAACTCGAACCACAGACCGGGGAAGGGCTGTCCCTTCGGCTGCTGCCATTTTCCGAGAATGTCATTCATAGGGTCCTCCTGTGTTGGGCAAATTTTTTGCTTGCCTCATCATGGGACAGACTGAAAGTCTGTCCTACGAAACTTTTTTTGGGACGATGCCCAACCGGTGGGCTTCCTCGCGCAGCCAGTCGCGGAAGTTCGGATGGGCAATGCGGATGAGCGCTTCCATGCGGTCGCGCACGCATAGACCTTTCAATTCGGCGACGCCATACTCGGTGACGATGGTATCCACATCCTGACTGGGGACGGTCACTTCCGCGCCCTCAGAGAGGATCGGCACGATGGTTGAAATCGTCCCATCCTTGGCAGTGGAGCGCAAGGCGATGATGCCGCGCCCGCCGGGGGAAAGTTGCGCGCCGCGGTGCGTATCCAACTGACCGCCGGTGCCGCTGAAATGTTTGTAGCCGATGCTTTGTGAGCAGACCTGTCCGAAGATGTCCACCTGCAGGGCCGTGTTGACGCTGACCATCTTGTAGTTCTGACCGATGATGTAGGGATTGTTGGTCACTTTGCCCTGCTGGAATTCGACGCCCAGGTTGTTATTGACGAAATCGTAGAGTTTCTGCGTGCCGAGCGCAAACGCGCCGACCATTTTGCCTTTCCAGAGCGTCTTGCGCTTGTTGGTGACCACGCCCGCCTCGTAGAGGTCCACCATGCCGTCGGTGAACATCTCCGTGTGAATGCCGAGGTCGCGGCGCTTCATCAGGAAGGGAGTGATGGCGTTGGGAATGCCGCCGATGCCCAGTTGCAGGGTCGAGCCGTCCTCGATGAGTTCGGCGATGTAACCGCCGATGGCCTGCTCGGCCTCGGTGGGCGGAGCAGACGGCAGTTCGAAGAGCGGGACATGGTTCTCGACGACGTAATCCACATCATCAATGTGCAGTTGCGTATCGCCCAGCGTCCAGGGCAGATTTTCGTTGACCTCGATGATGACCAGGTCGGCGGCCTCGATGAGTTGCTTCTCAAGAACCAGCCCCAGCGAAAGCGACATGTAGCCGCGTGCATCGGGCGGGGTGGCCGTCCCCCAGAAAACGTTGACCTTGTTCCCGGCGGCCAGCAGTTTGTTGGTCGCCGCCTGGTGCAGATTGTTTGGGATATACGAAACGCGCCCTTCGGGATGCACCTTGCGGTCGGGCGCGCCGTAGAACCAGTTTTCCACGAAGAAGTGGCCGGTCATTTCCGGCTTCTGGATGAAATCGTAGATGCGCAGCGGCAGGCAGACCCAAACGGTCACGTCTTCGAGGCGGTCTTTGTGGCGGCCTAGTTCGGTCAGCAGACCGGGCGGTTCTGAGGCGGCCATCGCCACGCCCAGCGACTGATGCGACTGGAGCAGGGAGACGGCTTCGGGAATGCTGATGAGTTTCTTCTTGTATGTTTCTTGAGGCGTCATGGCGTTTCTTCCCGGACCTCGAGCCTGCTACGGCATAATGAACGCGGAGCCGGCCTGGTTGTATCCCACGCCTGAGCCAACAAAGGTTACCAGGTCGCCGGATTTGATTTTGCCCTGCTGACGGGCGTCGTGGAAGGCCATCGGGATGCAGGCCGAGCCGGTGTAGCCCCACTTGTCCATCACCCAATGAGCCTTCTCGATGGGCAGTCCCAGCGCCTGCTGGACGATGTGGATGCTGTTCAGGCGAACCTGCGTGTAGAGGGCCATGTCCACGTCATTCAGGTCGAAATTACCGTTTTTCGCCAGTTCGCGCATGCGCGCCGGCCAGCCTTCGTTGTTAACTTCGGCCGGGAAGGGGATGAGGAAGCGCACCTGCGTCCGTCCGGCGGTGACGCTTTCCACGGTAGCAGGTTCATACGTGCCGCCGGAGTAGATGCCCCAGTTCTTGTGATAAGAGCCGTCGGCGAAGAACGTACCGGAAACGAAGCCCGGTTTGTCGCTGGCGGTCAGGATGGCCGCTCCGGCGCCGTCGCCGTAGAAGAAGGACATCAGGTCGTTCTGCCAGTCTGAGAGTTTGTGCATCATGTACGCGCCGATGACCATCACATACTTGATGTGCGGATTGGCCTGAATCAGCCCCGCGGCCGTGTTCAGGCCGGTGGGGAAGGAGGCGCAAGCGCAGCCGATGTCGAAGGTCCCGGCGTTGGTGGCGCCAATTTTGTGCTGGACAACGACCGAGGTGGCCGGGGTAATGTAATCGGGGCTGTCGGTGCCGAGCAGGATCATGTCCAGGTCGGTCGCCTGCAGGCCGGTTTCCTTGAGGGCGGCGCGAGCGGCCTCGGCGGCCAGGTCGGAGGTGGCCCAGTCGTCGGGAGCATACCAGCGGGTTTTGATGCCGGTGGAGGCCTCGAATTTGTCCACCGGTTCGCCGAATTTTTCGCGCATCGAGGCGTTCGTCCGCTCGATGGGTGGGACGTAGATGCCGGAACCGATGATGGTAGCGTAGCGGGTCATGGGGCGCCTCCCTTAAGTGCCGATGACGATGCCGCCGTCCACACTGATAGTTGCGCCGTGGACGAAGGAAGCCTCATCGCTCGCCAGCCAGAGATAGGCGTTGGCGATATCGCGCGGGTCGCCGAGGCGGCCGAGCGGGGTGTGGGCTTTCATGTCAGCGAGGACATTTTCGGGCATCTTCTGCACCATCTCGGTCAGGATGAAGCCCGGCGCGACCGCGTTGACGCGCACGCCGAACCTGCCCAGTTCGCGCGCCCAGACTTTGGTCATGCCGATGACGCCCGCTTTGGTGGCGACGTAGTTGGTCTGGCCGAAGTTGCCGTACAGGCCGACGACCGAAGAGGCATTGACAATGACGCCGCCGCCCTGCTTAATCATGAACGGGACCACAGCCTGGGTGCAGTTGAAGACGCCCTTCAGGTTGACCAGCACGACCAGGTCGAAGGCGCTCTCGTCCATCTGCTTGACCAGTTCGCCGTCCTTCATCTTGACGAAGAGAGCGTCACGGGTGATGCCGGCATTGTTGATCAGCACGTCCACACGCCCGTACTGGGCGACGACCGACTCGACCCACGCTTGCACCTCTTTCCGGTCGGCCACGTTGACCTTGTCGAAACGCGCCGCAGGCCCGAGGTCCGGGAGGAGCGCCGCCCCGGCCTCTTCGTTGATGTCGCAGATGACCACTTTCGCGCCTTCTTCGGCAAAGCGCAGGGCGGTGGCCTTTCCGATTCCGGCCGCGCCGCCGGTGATGAGAGTAACTTTGTCTTTCAGCCGCATTTTGAATCTCCTTTCGAGTGACTTGGATGATCGAATGAATCATGCCAGCGCAGAGAGCAAAAGCCCTCTGCACATAAATGGTAGCAGAGGGCCGTTACAGGGCAGTTACACGAGAGTTACAGGGGCAGGGTCGAAAACCAAACGGAGACGAACAAAGAGAAATGGGATCGTTGGATGAGCGGCTGTTCATCCAACAAATCGGTTTTTATTAGAAACCCCTGGTAATCAATTGGTAAATGCGCTGTGTTTCTTCGGAGGGTGCATCCAGCCCCAGTTCCTCTTTCAGGACGGCGGCGCAGCGTTGATATGTCTGCCGGGCTTGCGGCAGGTTGCCCTGCGCGGCGTAGGCCTGCATCGAGAGGGCGTAACCCGGCTCCCAGCATTTCTCGCGCCGCAGGGCGGTCTGACAAACCGTCAGCGCCATCTCCCATTGCTGGGTTTGGAGGGAGCGCCGCGCCAGTTTTTCGGCGATGTCGAGGAATTTGCGGCGGCGGGCGTCGCGTTCCAGGGAGGCCCAATCGTAGTAGCAGCATTCGGGTAAAAAATCGTCTTCATAGAGAGAGAAGGCGGCCTGGAGTTTTTCCGGGTCGTCGGAGTCGGCGAGACGGTCGAACAGGTCGGCATCGGTGACCAGGGCGGCTTGCGGGTTGAGGCCGTAGGCGCTGCCTTTGCGGATGACAAAATAGGGCGGCGCGCTACGCGGCCGGCGCGGGTCGAGGGCGCGCTGGAGGGCGTTGAGGGCCACCTTGAAGTCGCGGACGGCAGACTCGGCAGGCAGGTCTGGCCAGAGCATGTCGGTAATTTGCTCGCGCAGCAGCCATTGGCCGCGCGTGGCAAGGAACAACTGGAACAACTGACGGGCTTTTTCTCGCTGCCACTCGGCGGCCGGGAGCGGAGTTCTGCCGCGCCATACCTGGAAGGGGCCCAGCGTACGCACCCAGAGGGTGTAGCCGGGGTGATAGCCCAGACCGCGCTTGCCGGCTTGGGAGAGGAGTTTTATCACGAAGTCGCGTTCGATGTTCTGGTGGTAGGCTTCGAGCAGGAGGGGGATGGCCATCTGGTCGTCGCGCAGGCCGAGGTGGGTGCGGCGGGTGAGGAGGAAATTGTAGCCGTTTTCGGCGGCGACCGGCAGAAGGGCTGAAAGATGCCGCAGAGCGGTTTCCTGCTCGCCCTGTTCCCATGCGTTGACGGCCAGCCACAACTGCGCCGCGCACCAGCCGAAGGAGTCCTGCACGCGGTCGAGGCCTTCGGCGGCTTCCTTGAGCCAGCGGGCGGCGGTGGCATGGCGTCCGTCCAGCGAGAGAACCGCGCCCATGCTGACGCGGACGAGATTGCCAATCCACTCGTCCCCGGCGGCGCGGGCCATATCGAGGGCGCGCAGGGCGTTGCTTTCGGCGGCTTCCACATCGCCGGCGTAGCCGTAGGCGCGGCAAAGTCCCCAAAGCGGCTCAAGACTCACCCGCGGCACTTTGAAAGGACGCACGGTTTCAATTGCGCCCTGATAACAACGGATAGCCGCCTGCTGCCAGGGACGGTCCCAGGGAGAATCGGCGTCCAGTTGCAGGGCGTGGCCGAGGCGCATGAAGCCGACGGCTTCGACGAATTCGGATTGAATTTTCTGCCCGATAGCAATGCCCTGGCGGGCGTATTCTTCGGCGTTTTGGCGGTCGCCCTGTAGACTGCATAAAAGAGAAAGGAGCAACTGCTTTTCGCGGTGAAAATGCTGGGGGCGGGGCAGGCCGGCCTTTGGCTCATCCAGTTCGTAACTTTCGAGCAGGCGGCGGGCTTCGTTCAGTTTGCCGGTTCGGAGAAGGATGCGCGCTTCGAGGTAGATGTCGGTGGCGAGGGTTTCGCCGCGCAATTGGAGGGCTTCGCGATGCAGGTCGCGCGCCTGGTCGGGGAAGCCGGAATTGAGTTTGTTCTCGGCCAGTTGTTCGAGAAGACGGGCGGTCTCGGCGCGGTGGGTCACGGGGTCGAGGAGGTCGAGGGCTTCGGAAAGGATGGCGGCGGCCTGCAGGGGGCGGACGGTATCCAAGTACACCTGGGCCTGGCCGCGCAGGGCGCGGCTCTGACCGAGTGGGTCATCTGCCTGGCAGTAGAAGCGCCCGGCGGCGGCGTAGTGCTGAAGAGCCTCCTCGAAGTTGGCGCGCAGGCGGCAGACATCTCCACGCAGAATTTCCAACTGCGGACGCTGGTGGCAGGTCTCGTCAGGCAGGCGCGTCAGCCAGTTGTTGAGGCTGTCGAGCCGCCCCGCTTCGAGCAGAGCGGGGCCGATTTTTTCAATCAGGTCGGCGGCCTGGGAATACTGGTGGGCCTCCAACAGGTGGTGCAGGGCTTCTTCGGGATGGCCGCCCTGCAGGAAGTAGGCCGCAGCGCGGGCATGAAGGGTCATTTTTTCGTTCGGCCGGCGTTGAATCTGGCTGAGGAGAAAGTCATGAAAAAGACGCTGGTAGCGATAGGTATCCTCCCCTACCCGGTCCACGAACAAGCCCATCTCGTGCAGTTGGCGCAAAGTGTCAAGGCTGTCTGCGGCATCGAGCAGGGCATCGCAGGCCGGGCCGGTCAGTTCGCGCAGGATGGCGGTAGTGAGCAAAAACTTCTGCAGATGCGGCGGCTGACGGTTGAGCACTTCGGGAGCAAGGTAATCGAAGAGCCGGTCAAAGGCGGAGGGGAGTTTTTGCAGGGCAGAGTCGAGGTCCGGCACCGTACCGGATTGAATGCCCTGCCAAATCATCTGCAGGGCAATCACCCAGCCTTCCGTCTCGGCGACAAGGGTCTGCGCCTGGGAGGGGGTAATCGGCAAATGATATTGTTCACGAAAAAGGCTTTCGATTTCCTCGGCTGTGAAAGCCAGGTCGGTCGGGCCAATGATCTGGAGAATGCCTTTCACCCGCCAGCGGTTGAGGTCGGGGAGGGCCGGCATCTGCCGCGTTGAAAGGATAACGTGCAGGTGCGGCGGGCAGTAATCCACCAGTTTGCGGAGCAGGGCGGAAATTTCTTCAACATGGGCGACGAGGTGGAAATCGTCCAGCACCAGGACGGCCTGACCTTTGATCGAGCGGGTAAGAGCATTCAGGAGGGGCGTGAGGGAGGCGGGAGTGACCAGGCCGTTGTTGGCTTCCAGCGATCGCAGTGCAGCCGAGCCATAGTCGCCAAAAGCCGAGAGCAGGTGGACAAGGAAGAGAAGCGGCTCGCAGTCGGGTTCGGTAATCGTGTACCAGAATAACTCCCGTCCCGCGCCGCCCAGCGAGGCGAGGGCAGTGCTTTTGCCGTAGCCGGTTCCGGCCTGGACGATGGTAAGCGGGTAATCGAACACCCTTTCTAGCAATTGCTCCAGCCGCGGCCGGCGCAGGAGAGAGCGGCGCGGCTTTGGAGGCTGTAACTGGCTCTGGATGACCAAGTCCTGAAGTTGCATGGCAGGACGATTGTAGTGCAAAACGGATGGGCTGGCAATAAGGGGACATGACAAAAATGGAGCGGCGCAAAAGTAAGCGCTGCTCTTGACATCGCTTAAAAAATGACCGCTATCGAAAAAAGCGCGCCGATAAAATGACGTTTATTGCCCCAAGTTGCGGGAAAAGATGAATTGCGGCTTGGGCTGCCAGATGGGACGCGTCTTGGCTCTTTCCAGGCGCGGGCGGTTCAGCAAATCCTGGCAGATGGCCGCAATGCGCTGCGCCGACCGGCCGCCGTTTTGCAGCGGCAGCAATCTTCTCAATTCGTCCAGATTCAGGTAGGAGTGCGTTTTTTTGCCGAGCAGGAGACCGGCAAAGGTGACCGTGGAGTATTGGGTGATCAGCACGTCGCAATTGGCGATCATGGGATAGATGTTGCCGTCTGTGAAAATCTGCGCTTCTGGCAGGATACGTTGGATTTCGCTAACGGCCCGCCGGCGGTTTTCGTTGGGATGCAGTTTGATCAGAATAGGCCGTCCGGCGGCAATTTTCCTGACCTGGTGCAGAAAGACGATGCGGGCATCGCGCTTGAAGGTTTCGCGCGCGCAGGAGGTGGCGACCAGCACATAGCCCTGCAGAGGAAAATCGTTGTCGCGGAACGATTCGAAATTGTCAAGATTCGGCACGCCCGTGACGGCGATTTTGTGCGGCTTGACCCCTTTGCGGATGAACAAGTCGCGATACCCCTCGGAGGCAACGCAAAAGGTCTCGTAGCAGTCCGAAAGTCCGGTCGCCGCTGTGTTGGCCAGATAACGCGGGAATTTGAGATACTTGACCAGGGCGAAGGTCCAGTCTTCCGGTTCCATGATGCCTTCCTGCACCAGAACGACCGGCGCAGTGCGCAGGATGTTTTGCGTAATCAGGTCGGTGCAGGTGACGATCAGGTCATAGCGCCGGCTCTTTCCCCCTTCGTCTATCGGCAAGTTATTTTCCTGCAAGTAACGCAGCGTCTCGCGGCGATGCCGTCCGCCTAGAATGGTGAAATCGAGCAGGCCGGCCTTGGCCAGCAAGCCAAGCAGGCCATCGGCGAAGAAAGGGGTAAAGTAGGCAGTACACCCCTCCAGCCGTTGGGCAATCTGGTGCATCATGGTCGTTTGGTTGAGCGAGCCACCGATAAAGAGGACGTTGCGACTCATTATGCTTATGCTCCAAGTCTAGATGACGAGCCCGGCTCGTCCCAGGCGCATCGGTTGGCGGGGATGAGGCGTCCACAGCACCAGACCGGCTTTCTTCAACAGAAAAGAGCGCAGCCAAACCGGCGCCACCAGCGAGGGCGTGGCGCGGCGACAGACGATGGCGCGCGTTTGATGGGCTTCCAACGCCCGGCGCAAGTCCGCCGCGGTCGTCCCCTCGAATTCAGTCATGCCAAAGCCGATGGTCTCCAGAATGTGTGAATCGCTATTGGCAACCTGCGCCACTGGCAGCGAGCGGGCCAAGGCGCTGGCTAGAAGGTTGCTGCTTTGGTGAAACAAGCCGGCGTTGACGGCCTCGATTCCCACCAGCGTCTGGGCGACGTCCGGGAATTGTAAGGCCTGGCGAATGGATTCCCCCGAAAGGCTGGAGGAACCGTTTGCCATCGGATGAGCGGCAATGCAGAGACCGCCGAGTTTCCCAACGTGGCGCACCGTTTCGACGAGCGACATCCCGGTTGGGATTTTCTCACGAATAAACAGCGCCAGGAGATGTCCTTCGGCCGTCGAAACCTCGCTGCCGACAATGACCTCGATCCCATAACGATGAGCGACTTTCTCCGCCTGCAACGCGCCCTTAATTTCATCGTGATCGGTAATGGCAATCACGTTCAACGGTGTCTTCGAGACGGCGTAATTCAGAATGGCAGAAATCGTTGCCGTTCCGTCCCAACTGTGAATCGAATGAATATGCAAGTCAGCAAAACCCATATCGTCTTTAAACTCCTATGGCCAAACTATAACCGCTGGTTTTTAAGGGCATGTTAAGCGCATGTTTAAGTTGTGTTCGCGTTCGATGATGCCGACTTTGAGACCCGCCTGAGCAAATGCCTGCGGCGCCGATTTGTTTACAAGACATTAACTTACCCTAACTTGCGCGAATTTTCTCAAGCGTTATAATGAAATGGGTTTTATCTGCAATCCTCTTTACCGCCAAGACGCCACAGCGCCAATCTGATTTGGAATTCGCCAAGGGCTCTTCTTGACGGATTCAGGAAGATCCTTGACGTTCTTTGCGTCCTGGTGACTGCCTATGAACGAACACGAACTGAGCCAGAAATTACTCGCAGAAGTGTTCAAAGCCCTTGGGTGGGACGCAGGTCATCCCTTGCACGCGCCGTTGTCGCCGTTCTTTGCGCTCGCCTGCCGCCGCTTCGCCCAGATTGCCGTCCGTTTTGACCGGGATGTCGCCGAGTGTGGATTCCGCGAAGCAGCCCGGCGGCTCTTGCCGCGCTTCGTGCGTGAGATTCAAATCCGCGGCGCGGAAGACGTCCCCGCCGAGGGGCCGCTGCTGGTCGTCTCGAACCATCCCGGCACGATTGACGGACTGGCGATTGCCGGCCATCTGCCTCGTTCTGACCTGAAAATCGTCGTTTCGGGCGTGCCGTTCATCCGTCAGTTGCGCGCCAGCGCCAAGCACCTGATTTATTCCAGTTTGGATACCTTCGAGCGCATGAGGGTTGTGCGGGAGTCGATTCGTCACCTGGAAGACGGCGGGGCGGTGCTGCTCTTTCCGAGCGGCGGCCTGGACCCCGACCCGGCGGTGATGCCGGGCGCGCTCGAAGAGTTAGAAAACTGGTCGCCCAGCCTGGAGGTCATCCTGCGCCGCGTCCCCTCGGCGCGCGTCCTGATTACCTTCGTCAGCGGCGTCCTGCATCCGCTCTGGGCGCGCAGTCCACTCATCCGCTTGCGAAGCGGACGGCGCAATCAGCAGCGCGTGGCCGAGTTCTTCCAGGTCATTCAGCAAACGCTCTTTGCGGGGCAGTTGCTCGTCAGCCCTTCGATACGCTTTGCCCGCCCGCTCCAATTTGCCCCCCGCCGCGAAACGCCCGTCCTGCCGTCCCTGATTGCGGCGGCCAGAGAGCACTTCAGGCGAGTTCAAGGATGAATCCCATGCCAAAATACAATTTCGTTCTCGTTTTGTTGGCCGCCTGTCTGGCGCTGACCGCCTGTCTCTCCGCGCCGGAGAGCGCGTCCCAGCCGGCCTTCGACATTCGCGGCGCATGGGAATACACCATGACCGCCAGCGACGGCAACACCTACGACGCCGGGACAATCACCTTCGAGGGCCGAGCCGAACGCGGGACATATCGCCAGGTCAACTTCTATCAAGTCGAATACGAGGGCGAGTACACCGTCAGCGGCGCCGCGCTCCGACTCACCGGTCAGGAAACCTGGCAAGGGACGATTGAAGACGAAAACACGATGAGCGGAACTTGGCGGCGCGAGGATGGTACAAACGGGACGTTTATCGCCCGGCGCAAGTAAACGGATGAATGCCTTTGCTCCATAAGGAGGAACAATGAAACTGACTGAACGCAAATGGTTCTACCCGCTGGTCTATTTCCTGCTCGTCTTCCTTGCCTTCCTGCCGCTCTCCACCGCGCAGCCCTATGACCCGCGCAGTGAGACCTCGCAGGTCATCTTCGAGATTCTCCAGCGCGCCACCCGGCCCTATGCCGCCTGGGGCTGGGTCTTCCACGTTCTGACCCTGGCGGTGATTGGGCTTTCGGTCTGGAAACCGGCGCTCGGCGGGCGGGTGATGGCCGCTTACTTTGGGTTGAACTATCTGGTCATCGCCGCCACGCAAACCCGCGCCGAGACTCCCACCTACGGCTATGCCGTGCATACCGGCGCGCTGGCCGCCGAGGCGCTGCTGGGCCTGCTCTGGCTGTGGGTGGCGTGGAAGGATGGCTTGCGGCTCGACTGGCAGGCCATTCCGCGCGGGCGCTGGCTGCTCCTGCCGTTTGCGCTGCTGGTCTTCTGGTCGCCGATTGCCTACGAGGGTGGGCGCTTTGTCTTCGACTTCAATCCCCTGCTCCTGCTCACCTCGCCCGATTACGGCCTGGCCTACTGCTTCCTGACGCCGGTTTTCTTGTTCCTGCTCATCCTGGCCTGGCCACAGGTGGATAAGTTTGCCCTGCGCGTGACGGCCTTTAACGGTCTCCTCTATGGCCTGTTCAACCTGAACCATTGGGCCGCGCCGGAGCGAATGTGGCTGGGCGTGATGCACCTGCCGCTGCTGGTGATGCCGATAGCCGCCCTGTGGCTGGCGCGCTCAAAGCGGAAAATGGAACCTTCCCATGCCTGAAAAAACCTGGGTCGAGACCCTGCCCTACCCCAAAGGTCTCGTCAAACTCCTGTTCAAAACGCCCATCCTGCTCTATCGGCTCGGATTGGGCGTTTTGGTTGGGCGCCTGTTCATGGTCTTGACCACCACCGGGCGCCGGAGCGGCGTGCCGCGCCGCACGGCCATCGAATTTCACGAGTTCGAAGGCAAGCCGACCGTGATGAGCGGCTGGGGCGAGCGAACGGATTGGTATCGCAACCTCGACGCGGACCCGCTCGCCACCGTGCAGACCTGGCGCGGGGCGCAGTCCGTCCGCGCCCGGCGCATCGACTCGGACGAAGAGTTGCGCCGTGCCTTCGCCTGGGCGCAATCGAACTCCACCATGCAGCGCATGATGAAACTGGCAGGGTTCGCCATGAGCGCGGAGCAGTTCATCGCCGAAAAGGAACGCTTCACCCTGGTCATCTTCGAGCCGACCGACCAGCCCACGCCCCCGCCGCTGCGGGCGGATTTGGTCTGGGTTTGGGCGGTTTTGCTGCCGATTTGTCTGTGGCTGGTATGGATACGGTAGGGCAGGTCTTTGACCTGCCAACTGCTCGCGCAAATCGGACATTTGCGCCCCAGAAAGGACTACCCGATGGAAACCGTCACCCTCCTCGTCCTCTTGTTCATCCTGCTGGCCTTCACCGCCCTGCTCATTTTCTCCATCCGCGCCGGGCGCAAGACCAGGCAGGTTCAGGCGCAAATCGCCCAAACCCTGGGCGTGACGCCGGTTGAGCCGGACAAAACCCTCCTGGCGCAGATTGCCGCCGTTTATCCAACCGCAAAGGCGGCGGATAAGCCGCGCTATTCCCTGCACAACGTCAGCCGCCGCGCCCTGCCGGATGGCGAACTGTTCCTGTTCGACCTGGTGGACCGTGACATCGAAAGCGATTCGTGGATAGAACGCCAGGCGGTCGCCATCCGCTCCGAGAATCTGCGCCTGCCGCCGTTTCAGATGTCCCCCAAAGTGGACGCCGCCAAATACGGGCTGGGCGGTCTGGCAAACGCCCTGGTGGAATGGGGCGCCGCCCAGGCCGGGACTCCCGTCCCGTTCCCCGAATTTCCGGCCTTTCAGGCGCGCTACGCCGTCACCTCCAGCGACCCCGAAGCCGCGCGGCGCTTCTTCGATGAAGACAAGGCGCGCTATTTTGCCAAAACGGAGTACTACAACGTTCACGCGGGCGGCAATCTGTTCACCTTTGCCGAAACCCTGCCGGGCTTCAAGCCGAGCGACCCGGCGCAGATGACTCAACGCATCAACCGCGCGCTGGAGATATATCGCCTGTTTCAGGGATAGGAAAAAATGAGCAAATCCACCCTCGTTTACTTTGTTCTGGCCTACCTCATCAGTTGGTGCGCCTATGTGCCGCTGGCGCTTCAGGGGCAGGGACTGCTGAGCGGCATCCCGAACTGGCTGCACCTGGCGGCGGGCTACGGGCCGCTGCTGGCGGCGGTCATCGTCACCGCCTGGACGGGCGGCGGCGCAGGGCTGCGCGAACTGCTCAGCCGGCTGACGCGCTGGCGCATCGGCTGGGTCTGGCTGGCGGCGGCCTTCAGTCCGCTGGCCGTGTTTGGCGTGGTCGTGCTGGTCATGCGCCTGGTGACGGGGACCTGGCAGGCGGCGGCTGGATTCGGTCAGGTGGCGGAACTGCCCGGCCTGAACTGGGCGGCGGGCTGGCTGGCGTGGATTCTCATCTCCGGGCTGGGCGAAGAGACCGGCTGGCGCGGTTTTGCCCTGCCGCGGCTGCAGGCACACTACAGCGCGCGCGACGCCTCGTTCATCCTGGGCTTGCTGTGGGCTGGCTGGCACGCCCCGGCCTTTTTCTACAACTACGAACTCTCGCTCTTTTCCGTGCTGGCCTTCGTGGTGGGAATTCTCGCCGGCGCGATGGTTTTGACCTGGCTCTACAACAGCACCGGCGGCAGCGTGCTGGCGACCATCTTGTGGCACGGCACGTACAATGCAGTTGTGGCGGGCAGCGAAGGCGCGGTGGCAGCGGCGGTCACGGCGGCGGTCATCCTGGCGTTCGTCCTGATTGTCCGACGCTGCGGGCCGGGGACGCTCTCGTCGCGTCCGAAGCATGTGTTGGGCGTGGTATAAAATAACGCAAATTTTTTGTGGAGACGCTGACACGAAACCGAGCCGACTGCTCCTCCCGTTTGCCCTGCTGCTCCTCAGCCTGGCCTGCCGTCCGCGCCCAAAGTGAAGACACCCTGATTGTGGCTGCCGGGGTCAGTTGCAGCGAACAAATCGCACACGGCGCACAGCGTCAACCCATCCACCCCGCCCAGGTTTTGTGCTGGGCGTTGAACCATTCTGAGTGATAAACTTATACTGATGACAACCACTTCCCTTGTCTCCTTCCTTCGCTCTCGTTTCGGCTTCGACTCCTTCCGCGCCGGACAGGAAGAGGCCATCCGCGTCCTGCTTTCTCAGCAACACACCCTCGCCATCATGCCTACTGGGGCGGGCAAATCGCTCATCTATCAATTCGCTGCCCTGCAGATGGAAGGCATCACTCTCGTCATCTCGCCGCTCATTGCGCTGATGAAAGACCAGGTAGACGCACTCAACCGCAAGGGTATCCCCGCTACGTTCATCAACAGCGCTATCTCCGTTTCTGAACAACAACAGCGTCTGTCTCTTCTCGCACAAGGCAAATTTCGACTTGTCTACGTTGCGCCCGAACGCCTGCGCAATGTGACCTTCCTGCGAGTGCTTCAATCCTTGACCGTGAGCCTGCTCGCCGTGGACGAGGCACATTGCATCTCGGAGTGGGGTCACGACTTCCGCCCCGACTATCTCTACATCGCCGAAGCGCGTCAGGCGTTGGGCAATCCGCTCACCGTTGCTTTGACCGCGACCGCCACCCCCAAAGTGCAGGATGACATCATCCGCCTGCTTGGACTACCCGAGTCAACCAAGCGCATCGTCACCGGCTTCAACCGTCCCACCCTGACGCTGGAGGTCAAATACACGGCGGATACCAAAGCGAAACTGCGCGTTTTGAGCGATTTGTGTAGCGCAAATTCGCAGTTTTCGAATGGCGCTACTATCATCTATACCGGCACGCGTCGCGACACAGAAGAGGTAGCCGAGTTCGTGCGCGTTGTCTGCAACTTGCCGGTCGAGTATTACCATGCCGGCCTGCTCGCGGAAGACCGCGCCCGAATTCAAGAGCGATTCGTCAATGGGACAAGTCCCGTCATTGTGGCGACGAATGCCTTCGGCATGGGCATTGACCGCGCCGATGTGCGTCAGGTCATCCACTATTCGCTGCCCGGCTCGCTCGAAGCGTACTATCAGGAGGCTGGGCGCGCCGGACGCGATGGCCTGCCTGCTCGCGCCGTCCTGCTCTATGCTCCGCAAGACCGTGCCCTGCAGGAATTTTTCATTCAAAACAGTGTCATTTCGCCCGAAGAACTTCACCTGCTCTACCGCGCCCTCGATGACCGCAAGGATGAATTCTGGATGACCCTTGAAGACTTCCAGCGCCGCACCGGCCTCAATCCCGTCAAAACCAAGGTGGGTCTGGCTGAATTGGAACGCGTCGGGGCGCTCGAGCATTTGGGGAACGATAACGTGCGGATGCTACTCCGGCGCGGGACGTGGAATCCCTCTGCCATTCAGCAAGCCGCGCGGCGCAGCGAACAACATATTGCCCACCGCATTGAACAGCTTGAGCGCATGATTGACTACGCCGAGACGAATGCCTGCCGCCGCCGCATCATCCTGCAACACTTCGGCGATTCCGCCCCTCCCGACGCGCCCATCTGCTGTGACAACTGCCAGGCGCGCAAGTCCACACCCGCAGCCGAAAGCGGTAACGTGGAGCAGATAAGTCATGAGGAACGCGCCGCGTTGGTCGTCCTCGATTGTATCCACCGTCTCAAAACCAAGGTCGGACGCGAAAAGTTAGCCAAAATCCTTCATGGCTCAAAGGCACAGAACATTCTTCGATTTCATTACGACAAGAACCCCTATTACGGCAGGCTGGCTACTGTAAAGCAGAGCGACATCGAAAACCTGATTGAGCAGCTGCTCGAGATGAAATATCTCAAGGTCATCGGCGGCGAATATCCTATCCTTGCCCTCACCCCGCGCGGCGAAAATGCAATTCAGCAAAAAGAAAGAATTGCCATCAAACTTCCCAAGTCTCTCAAGACTTCGAAAGTCGTGCGCACCAAAGCCAAACTGGAAGCGGGCAGGACGGTAGAATACACTGCGAGACTTTTCAGCGAGGGAAAGAATCCCGAACAGATTGCGCAGGAACGCGGCTTGGCGCTCTCTACCATCTATGTTCATCTGGCGAAGGAGATTGCAGCCGGCAAGTTGAACGTAGAGGATGTGGTGCCGCCAGAGGCGCGTCGCCAAATCGAGCACGCTGTTCAAAAAGTCGGCTCGACACAAGCGCTCTCGCCCATCAAATCTCTCCTGCCTGAAGAAATTACGTATGGGATGATTCGCTGTGTGGTGGCAGCCTCTCAGACTCCTCAGACTTCCGGAGCCTCTAATGCTTTAGAAGGCTGGGATGAACTCATCTTGGAATGCGTGAAATCATTGCCTGACCAATTGCCGCGCAGCGGCGTTGCCAAGATTTTGGTCGGTTCGCCGTCCAAGAGAGTAGAAGAGTTTTGCTCTCATCCACTTTATGCCCGGCTGCGAGGGCAATCCCATTCAGAAGTGATGGCGCGTGTGGATAAACTTTTGGAAAACGGTCTATTGCGAAAAACAGAGAGAGGCAATCTGGTTTTAGGCCAATTCCCCTCGTCTCTCTCGACTGCTGCTACAAAAGATATTGACGCAATTTCATCCTTCCTCGTCTCCCCTCATCCCCGTCCACTTCATGGTAATTGGAACGTTGGCTTCGCCCTCGACTTCCACAGCGCTTATCAAGGCGCAGAGTGGAATCGCAGTGGCATCGGCGACCTGGTCTATCGTCTCAAGTATGAGTCGGACGCTTCCGCGCTTCCAACACTGATTGAACACGCCCGTAATCTCTTCGCCGCGCACCCAGAGATGAGTCAATTTGATCTCATCGTTCCCGTTCCTTCCTCCACGCCGCGCAAGTTCAACCCCGTGTATGAGTTTTGCAAAGCGCTTTCTCATGCGCTGAACAAACCTATGCGGCCCTGCCTCGTCAAAACACGGCAGACCAGGCCGCAAAAGGAAATGAAAACCCTGCCGCAAAAACGCGATAACGTCGCCGGCGCCTTTGCAGTGGACGGGGATATAAGCAGCAGAAGCATTTTGCTGGTTGACGACCTTTTCGACTCAGGCGCGACGCTGGAAGAAATTACAAAAGTGTTGTTCCGGCATAAAGCCGCACGCGTTAACGTCTTGACCTTAACCAAAACCATCCATGCCGACGCATAGGTACATGCGTACACACAAACAAGTAAACCTGACCATTTGATCCATGACGCTCTCTCCCGACTCTCTCGCCCTCCTTCTTCTTTGCTCCCAACTCGGATTGGACAACGATTCGGTTAAGCCCTTAACCCTGCGCGAATGGAATTCCCTCGTGCGAAAAATGCAAGCCGCATCGCTCCAGCCCTGCGACTTGCTAACCTTCTCGATGAAAGACCTTCAAACCCTTTTTGACCTGGACGCCGAATACGCCTCACGTATTACGGGACTTCTCTCCCGCGACCTTCAACCTCATCTAAATCATCTTGCGTCCCTCGGCATTTACCCCCTCACCCGCGCCGATAGCGACTATCCCGAAAAGTATCGCCAACGCCTCAAAGACGCCGCGCCTGCGGTGTTATTCTACGCCGGCGAAAATGCTCTTCTCGGGCAGCCTGGCATTGCTGTCGTCGGCTCGCGTCATCTGGACGAGGCTGGGCAAGAGTGTGCGCGTTTCGTTGGGAATGCCTGCGGCCTTTCGGGACAGGTCTTGTATTCGGGTGGAGCGAAGGGTGTGGATACCCTCAGTATGGAGGCGGCTTTAGAAGCGCGTGGGACTGCTGTCGCTGTCCTGGCGGATAGTTTGACGAAAGCCGTCAAAAGTCAAAAAGAAGCGCTCAATCGGGGAGACCTTTGCCTCCTCACACCCTACCATCCGAACGCAGGATTTTCCGTGGGCGCGGCGATGGGACGCAACCGTCTTATCTATTGTCTTGCTGATTATGCCATTGTGGTCGCCTCGGACGCAGAGACGGGCGGCACCTGGGCGGGCGCGAGCGAAGCGCTCAGAAATAACTGGATTCCGATCTTTGTTTTGGAGCACGGCAAGATGCCCGAGGGGAATAAACTGCTGCTACAAAAAGGCGCGTGCCCTTTCCCGCATCCGTTCAAAGAGCCACCTGCCAGACTGGCACAATGGCTTCAGGCAAACGCCTGCGCCCTGCCCCCAAAACCCGCTCAACCGCGCCTGTTTTAACCTTGTGTCGTGATATAGTTACTCAACGCAGTACGCTATCTTTGAGCGCTTAATCGCCTGCAAGGAATCTGCCATGCGGACGACTGCCGTCTTGCTTCTTGTCCTGCTCCTCTCCGCCTGCCGCTTCAGCGCCTCGGACTCCCCACCCGCGCCTGTTTTGCCCACCCCAGCCGAAGCCACCCCCCCGACCGCTTCCCCGCCGTCCGCAGCCTTCACGCCGCGCACGGTCATGGTCGGCGACCCGGCGGTCAATTATGCCAACCTCGAGTTCACCGCCGATGGGCAATACATGGTCTGGTTCGAGTTGACCGACCGCCGCGGCAACGGCATCGTCTGGCACTGCGGTGTGGACCCGCAAACCGGCGACCTGATTCCCGCCGACGGCAAGGGCTTCCGCGCTTTTGAAAGTACCCTCTACGGGCGCGCCAACCCCGGCCTGGACGCCGACGGCGCGTACTATGTCGGCGCAGACCGGGCCGGGAGTCTGCTCCTCGTCCGCCCCACCGGCCCCACGTCCGGCGAGATTCAATCGCTGCCCACCCCGCCCGATGCGCTGCGCCGCGCTATCTATCCCACCGTCCTGCCGGGGCAGGCGGGTGGCTACGTCTTCTGGATTCGGGACGAAACCGCGCCCGGCGCTACCAATCCGCGCAACCACTGGGTGGAATTGCAATACATCGCGCTGGACGCGCCGGAACAAATCCACATCGTTGAACGGCAGACGCGCCCGCCCGGTCTCGGCTTTGCGCCGCTGGATGCGGGCTTTGCGCGCTGGATGAAGGGCAAACCCACCCTGACCTACGGCTTTCAGGCCGAAGACGGCACGCTTCAGGTGCGCATGCTCGACCTGACCCTGCCCGACCCCGTCCCGCAAGCCGTGACAGACGACCCTGGCGACAAGATAGACCCCTACGGCTTGTTCTGGAACAGACAGGAGATTCTCATCCCCGGCATAGACGCCCAGGCGCGGCCGCACGTCTATACCCGCGCCCCCGGCGAATCCCGCTTCACTCTCGCCGAGACCATCGTCCCGCCGGCCTCCGGCCTATCCCAACCGGCGCTGGCGCAATCGGCGGAGCCGATTCTGTTCGACGGGCAGGCTTACGTTGCCTATCAAATCAACCAGTCCGGGCGCAATTTTTGGGACGTAACCTTTGGCAAACCAGGCGAAATCTGGCTGGCGACGCTGCTCCAATCGCCGCCGCAGCAATGGCTGCTGACCGATTCGCTGACCGCCAAAGCCGAGCCGGAGCCCTTCGTCGGTGCGACGCAGGTATGGGTGTTTTACAATGTGGCAGAAGGCAGCAACGCCCTGGACGCGCTCTGGCATTTGTACCGCGCCGAAACCCCGCTGCGACAGGAGCAGCCATGAAACGGCTTTTTCTCTTTTCCCTGCCATTTTTGCTCATCTTGACCGCCTGCGTCCGCCCCCAATCCGGCGCCCTGCGCCCCGGCAATCACGACCTCGCCATGACCGTAGACGACCTGGAACGGACGTTCATCTTACACGTCCCGCCGGCTGCGCGGCAGGGACAGCCGCTGCCCCTGCTCCTCGTCTTGCATGGCGGGGGCGGCAGCGGGCAGAAAATGCAGCGTTTTTTGGGCTTCGATGACTACGCCGATGCGCGCGGCTTCTATGTCGCCTATCCCGATTCGTACCGCTCCGCCGGGCAGCGCGCCGCCCACTGGAACGATGGACGCGGCACGGAAGTGACCTCCGGCGTGGACGATGTGAAATTCCTGCTGGAGATGATTGCCGAAATTGGCCGCCGCGTCCCGCTGGACGAGCGCCGCATCTACGTCACCGGCGCCTCCAACGGCGGGATGATGACCTACCGCCTGGGTTGCGAGACGGCGGGCGTCTTCGCCGGAATTGCCCCGGTGATTGCCAATGTTCCCGAACCGATTTTCGAGACCTGCGCCCCTGCCGCGCCGCTTCATTTTCTCGCCATCAACGGCAGCGCCGACCTGCTCGTCCCGCTGCAGGGCGGCGCGGTGTGCGAGGACATCCGCTTTGGCTGCGCAGGCGGGCAGGTAGTCTCGCAAGCCGAATCGGTCGGGCGCTTTGCCTCCGCCAACGGCTGCGACCCCGCCCCACAATCGGTCAATTTGCCGGTGGACGTGGAAGATGGCACGTTCGTTGAACAGCAGACCTACATCCATTGTTCAAGCGGCGCGCAGGTGACGGCCTACATCGTCCACAACGGCGGACACATCTGGCCGCCGCGTCCCCCTCAATTGCCCGCCGCCGGGGCGCAGAGCCGCAATCTCGATGCCACGCGGCTGATTGTGGAGGCTTTCTTTCCGGTCAAGTGACGCCTGACGGCATCATCGCCCCGTTAAATTTGCCAAACGCACCCCGCAATTTGAATTGCGCTTCAACCCCAAGCACAGCTATTGGTTGAACATGACTAAAGAGGAAGAGCATTTGCTCTTACACGGCAGCGTGAATCTGGCGCACTGTTTCATAGATTTCTTCTTCTCTAGTCATTCGCCCCAAAGAAATGCGAATAGACGAAGCCGCCTGAACGCGGCTTAAGCCAATCGCTTGCAGAACGTGTGAAGGCTCTACTGCGCCAGTGTTGCAGGCAGAGCCGGTGCTCATCATCAGATTAGGAAGACGCAACAACAAGGCATCTGACTCTATGCTCTCGATGGTCAGGCTGCTTGTGTTTGGCAAGCGTGGCGCAGAACAAGCATTGATTTTTAGTCCAGGCACGTTCTCACGCAATGAGTTTTCCAGTTGGTCGCGCAGCGTTTGCAGGCGGACGGATTCAGTCGGTAGCTCTTCGCAGGCAATCTGACAGGCTGCCCCAAAGCCCACAATCCCCGGCACGTTGGAGGTCCCTGCCCGCAGACCGTGTTCCTGCCCCCCGCCTTCCAGCATCGGGCGGATGGGAATTTCGCGCTTGCCGCCGCGCACATACAACCCGCCGATTCCTTTCGGACCATACATTTTGTGCGCGCTGAAAGAGAGTAAATCTACGCCCCAGGCATTCACATCAACCGGAATTTTGCCCACTGCCTGCGCAGCGTCGGTGTGGATGAGCGCGCCGCGCTGATGAGCAAGAGCGGTGATGTCTGCAATCGGCTGAATCGTGCCGATTTCGTTGTTGGCAGCCTGAATGGAGACGAGGAAAGTCTCATCATCAAGGGCATTTTCAAGGTCAGAGAGAGAAATCTGTCCGTTTTCATCTACGGGTAAAATGATGACCTGAAAGCCGTCTTCTTGCAGGCGATTGACGGGGGCAAGTACGGCTTTGTGTTCGATAGCGCAGGTGATGATTTTGCGGCGCGAGACGGGAGCATATTCGGCAGCGCCTAAAATAGCCAGGTGATTGCTTTCGGTTGCGCCGGATGTGAAGAAAATCTCGCCGGGGCGCGCCTGGAGCAGCGCGGCTGCCTGCTCACGGGCAGTTTCAACCGCGCGGGCGGCTTTGCGCCCCAGAACATGTAGTCCATTCGCCGGGTTGCCGTAGAGTTCGCTAAAGTAGGGCAACATGGCCTGCAACACGCGCGGGTCGCAGGGGGTCGTGGCGTTGTAGTCGAGGTAGATGGCGGTCATGGCGGCGCAAATCTCCGATTTACGCGGGCAGGTCAGAGGCTTGCCCCACGCTTAATTTTGTACTACACGGATTTCCTCATCGTATTGTCGGTATTCGGCATCAAGCCGGTATAACTGCTCCCATATCAGTTGACGAAGTTCAATCGCGGGTCGCAGGCAATAGACTTCAAAATCTTCAGGAGAAACCTGACCGTTTGGGAATTGCAATTTCATTAACCCACTGGCAATCAGGCGCACAGCGTCTTCGTTTCGTTTGTAGCGTTTTTCGCCTGCCAGGGTAATGGCGTTTTGAGCATACTGGTTGGCGGTCATGTCTTCACGCAGGGCCAGCAGGGCATCGCCGAAGAAATCTGATTTCAGCCCCAAACCCTGAGCAAACGAGTCGCCGCTCAGTTTGCGCACCTTCCAGCCGGGGATAATGCCCCGCAGACGGTCGAGGAAGGCGGTTTCTTGCAAAAATTGGGGCAGTTCTTTGACCAGCAGGGAGTTGATGGGGCGTTGTTCACTATCCAGCGTAATATTTGCCAACATGACTAGTACCTTATCAATCTAATATTGATAAGTTGGGATAGAGGCGTTTGAGCTTGGTGCGAGCATTGTCCATGTTAAATTGCCAGTCGATGGCAGTGTGTTGCGAGTTTCGAGCCGTTTCCCAGGCAGCGATTTCGCGAGTCAAAGTTTGTGTGTCTGGGATG